>NZ_CP117866.1:4869230-5477884 GCF_028736035.1 Streptomyces sp. T12 | reverse complement strand
ATCCTGGACGCCTCCGCCGGCGCGCCCGGCACGCTGGTCGCGGGCGCCCTGGGCCAGAGCCCGGTCGTCCTCGCGGTGTACGACGTCTCCTCGGGCACGCCCAGCCAGACCGCGTATGCCTTCGACCCGGGTTCCACGGGCGGCGGCAACCTCATGGACATGGCCGTCACGCCCGACGGCAAGGATGTCGTCACGGCCAGCGGCGCCCCGTACTACCAGGCGGTCTACAAGCTCACGGACCTGTCCAAGGACGGCAAGTACGTCACCAACCCGTACCCGAACGCGGTCGACATCGCTCCCAACGGCGATGTCGCGGCGGGCACCAGCTCGACGGACGAGGCGGACGTCCATCTGTTCAAGCCGGGCACCTCGCTGCCGCTGAAGGAGTACACGTTCGGCTCCGACCAGCTCGCCGCGCGCGGGCTCGCCTGGGCGCCGGACGGCAGCAAGCTGTTCGCGGTCTCCAGCAGCAACACGCTGTACGTCTACGACGACCCCACCAAGGTGTCGTCCACCCTCACCGCGTCCGCACCGGCCACCGCGACCCGCGCCCAGCCGCTGACGGTGACCGGCACGCTGACCTCGTCGGCCGCGTTCCCGGCGGGCACCACGGTCGCCGTCACCCGCACCGACGACGAGTCCCCGAGCGGCAAGTCCCTCGGCACGGCGACCGTCGCCGCGGACGGCTCGTACTCCTTCACGGACACCCCGCCGGCCGGCGGCAAGGTGACCTACACGGTGACCTACGCGGGCGACGCGGACCACGCGGGTGCCACGGCCTCCGGTTCGGTGACCGTCGCCAAGACGGCGACGACGGTGACGCTGAACAACAACCTCAAAGTGTACGGCTACGGCAGCGACGTCACCTTCACCGCGCACCTCGGCACCACGTACAAGAACCGCACCGTGGAGATCTGGGCCGACCCCTACGGCTCCGACAAGCCCAACGCGCTGGTCAAGAAGGGCACGGTCGACTCGTCCGGCAACCTCACGGCGACCGTCCGTCTCACCCGGGACACCAAGGTCAGCGCCAAGTTCACGGGTGACACGCGGTACGCGGCGAAGACGACGACCAACACGGTCTACTCCAAGGTGGCGATCTCCACGTCGCTGACCGGCGCCTACAAGACGGCCACCGCCTGGAACGCGAAGTACTACTACTTCCACCAGTCCAAGGACCCGGTCTTCAACACGACGATGACGATGTACCCGGGCCGCAAGTACCAGTTCCAGATCCAGCAGTTCTACAGCGGGGCCTGGCACACCAACACCACCCAGTACTTCGGCCTGGACCGCTACGGCAAGGACTCCGTCCTCCTGGACGACACCCCGCCCACGGGCGTCCGCTTCCGGATCCGCTCGTCCTACATCGACACGACGTCGGGCGACAACGTCAACACGACGACGTACGGCAGCTGGAAGTACTTCACCTTCACCCGCTGAACCGTCACCCGCTGACCTGCAGCTGCCGCAGCCGCTGATGGACGTTCTCCAGAGCGCCCCGTCGGCGGCCCGGCACCCGGCCCCTCAACTCCGCGAGCGCAGACCCCAGTTCACGCGCGTGTGCCGTGTCGTGGATCTGCCCCCACTGATGGTGGGCCCGGTCCACCGCGGCCTCCACCGCGGGCGTGTCCGGGGCCTGCCCTGCGGAGAGCCTCGCCGAGGCGACCGTCAGCCAGGTACGGCAACTGCGCACCGAGTCCCCCGCCAGCATCGCCAGATCCGCCCGGACCTCGATCCAGTGCAGGGCCTCCTCGGAGTAGGGCCCATGACTGCGCACGGCAACCTGCTCATGATGCGCAGCCAACCCATCAGCCTCCCCGGCCCGCCCGCCCTCGATGGCGGCAGCGATATCGGCGTGCGGGTCACTCGGCAAGGGGCTGTGCGAGGGGCTCAGCGCGAAGGCCAGGGTGGGGGTGGGGGCGGCAGCGGGCATGGGGGTGGACGCGGCAGCCGGCACGGGGGTCGGCGGCGCGGAAATGGGGACGGGGGTCGGCGTGGAAGCCGGTGCGAGGTCCGGCGCGGGAGTCGATGCGGGGCTCGGCGGCGCGGAAATCGGGACGGGGGTCGACGCGGAAGCCGGTGCGAGGTCCGGCGCGGGAGCCGATGCGGGGCTCGACGGCGCGGAAATCGGGACGGGAGTCGGCGCGGAAGCCGGTGCAGGGCTCGGCGGCGCGGAAATCGGGACGGGAGTCGGCGCGGAAGCCGGTGCGAGGTTCGGCGCGGGAGCCGATGCGGGGCTGTGGGCAGGGATCGGCGGGAGGTTCTGCGCGGCACTCGACGCGGAAGCTGAGGCGGAGCTCGGCATGGAAGCCGACGCGGGACCGTGAGCAGGGACCTGCGGGGCACTTTGCACCGGCCCCGGCGGGAAGTTCTGCGCAGCACTCGACTCGGAAGCCGACCCGGAACTCGGCATAGAGGCCGATGCGGAACTCGGCACGGACGTCGACACAGAGCTCAGCCCGGAAGTCGCCACGGAACCCGGCACAGAAGCCGACGCGGAGCCATGAGCAGGGACCTGCGGGGCACTCTGCCCTGGACCCGGCGGCAGATTCTGCGCGGCACTCGACGCAGGGCCCAGTACGGGACTCTGCACAGGGGCCGGCGGAGGATTCTGCCCGCCACCCGGCACAGGTACCGGCACGGAACTCCGCGCATCACCCGCCACCGGAAGCGGCACAGCACCCTGCCCGCCACCCCCCACCGCAACCGGCACAGCACCCCGCGCATCACCCGCCACCGGAAGCGGCACAGCACCCTGCCCGCCACCCCCCACCGCAACCGGCACAGCACCCCGCGCATCACCCGCCACCGGAAGCGGCACAGCACCCCGCGAAGCCCCCGGCCCCGGGGCCGGTGCCGGTGCCGGGCTCGGGGCAGGGAGTTGGGTCGGGCCCTGGGCCGTCAGGATGATGTCGGTGCCCGGGCCGCCCTCGGGGGCGATTCGGGACAGAGCCTGGTGGTGCAGTTGGTCGAGGGGTGGGCGGTGGCCGCTGCGCAGGAGGGTGGCTACGGCCTTCATGTAGGCCGGCGTCGCCACCGTGCGGCGGTTCGGCGGGGGCGCGATGCGGCCGTACACCGTACTGTTGCGGCCCGAGTCGAGGGGGTTGGCGAGGAGCCACTCCCAGGCCTCGGCGTCGGCGTGCAGGTCGAGGAGCAGGGTGGTCGAGCCCGGTGCGCGCAGGCGCAGTTCCTCGCGGAACCAGTGCCAGGGGAAGCCGGTGTAACGGACCGTCGCCGGGGTGGTCCGGGCCAGCGCGAGGTGGGGCAGGTGCTGGCGGCGGTCCAGTTGCAGCTGGCCGGTGACGAAGACGGTGAGCGGGGCGGGGGCGGCCGCGGCGGCGCGCAGGCGGGTGAGGACGGCCTGCGGTTCCAGGGGGTCGGCGAGTTCCACGACGTTCGCCGTGTCCGTGCCGGACAGCACCGTGGGCGGGACCGCGGCGAGGACGGGGAGCACGGAGGCGGCGTCCACCAGACAGCCCTTGGCCGCCGGTGCGGCGGCCAGCAGCAGCACGGTTCCGGGCATCGGTCCCTCCCCATCCCCCGTCGATCACGTACGGCAGCACCGTAACCGCTGCGGCTGCAAAGGGGGGATCTCAGGACCGCAAACGTCCATTTCCGTCCCCATTCCCCCGCATCCCCTTCCCCTGCATCCCGTTCTCCCGCCGTACCGCGAACACAGTTGTGTCGTCGTCCAGATGCCCGCCGCAGTGCCGCAGCGTGCGCTCCCGCACGAAGGCGACCAGACGCCGGGGCTGCGCGAGCCCCGGGTCGGCCGCGATGGCGGCGGCGACCTCGTCGGCGAGCGGATAGAAGGCGCCGTCGCCGTCCCGGGCCTCGGTCACGCCGTCCGTGGTCAGCAGCAGCGTCTCGCCGGGAGCGAGCGGCACCCGCAGCACCGGCGGCGGGCCGTCGGCGGGGACGAGTCCGCCGTAGCCGAGGGGCAGACCGTGGCCGGGCGGCAGGGACCGTACGCCGTCGGGGCAGACGACGAGCGGGGTCTCATGGCCGAGGACGACGGCGTCCATGGCGTCCCGCTGCTCCTTGGGGAAGCCGAGCAGCACGGCGGTGGCGAACCGGTCGCCCTCCTCCTTGCCGAGCGCCATACCCATCCGGATGTGCCGCTGCATGCGCACCTCCAGCCGTACGGCGACCGTCGTCAGGTCCACCTCGTGGTAGGCGGCCTCGCGAAACGTGCCGAGCAGCGCGGCCGCCGCCTCCACCGCGCCGAGCCCCTTGCCCTGCACGTCGCCGAGGATGACGCGGGTGCCGTGCAGGCCGGTCTGGATGTCGTAGAAGTCGCCGCCGACCCTGGCCTCGGTGTCGGCCGCGAGATACACCGCCGCGTGGTCGAGGCCGCCCCACCCCGCAGGCAACGGGCGCAGCACGGTACGCCGGACGGTCTCGGTGACGTCCTGCATGTGCAGCATGCGCTGCTCGCTGCGGACCCGGACCACGCAGGCCAGCGTGGCGAGGACGCCGCCGATGCCGGCGAGCACGAGGTCGGGCAGGCCGGCCTGGTACTCGTGCGGCAGGACGGCGTCTGCGGCGACGTACGTGGCGGGCGCGAGCACCGCGAACACGGCCGTCCCCCACACCCCGCAGATCGCGGCGGCGATACCGGGCACCAGCACGATCCAGGACAGGATCCTGAAGTCGCTGCTGGTCTTGAAGTCGACCAGCACGATGCCGACGAGCAACAGCAGAGGCGGCACCCAGGCGACGCTACGGCCGCGCACGCGCAGCAGCTGCGCCCGACGCGCCTCGCCCTGCGGGCCGGCTCCAACGTCGCTTACGGCCCTCATGGGCTTCAGCGAAGCACGGCGTTCGGTGAGCCGCATCCGGGTACCCGGGGTCTCTGAATTCGCCATCGAATTCGCCACCGAAATCGCCACCGAATTCGCACCGTCGACTTGCCGAACGGCCGCCATCAGGTGTGCCCTGGATGGCGGGGGCGAGGAGAGAGAGGAGTGCTCTCATGGCTCATGCGGCACCCGCGCCCGGCGGGCGGACTGCAAGGACGGGCACCAGCGGCACGAGCGGCCTGCCCGACGTGTTCAGCGCGCGGACGCACCGCGTCGCGAGCGTGGCCGTACCGATCGTCCTCGGCCTCGTCTACGGCTACTGGGCCGCGGCGAACCGGCGCTCCGGCGGTGAGATCACCGGCTGGAACCTGCTCTTCGGCTTCGTCACCGCGGCCGCGTTCATGGTGCTGTACGTCGCCGTGCGCTGGATCGCCGAACGCTCGATCCGCGAGGTGCACGCGATCCTGTGGGCCGCCTTCGCGGGCAGCGCGTTCGGGTTCCTGTACGACCAGACCGGCAAGAGTGTCCTCAGGTCCGCGCTCATGGGGCTGGTGATCGGCGCGGTCTTCTTCGCCGTGCTGTTCTACCGCTACTACACGCACGAGGACGCACAGGGCCGCCGTATCGGATGACGGACGCGGACGACGCACGCGGACGACACACGCACAGATCGGCCCCGGCCGCCACTGGAGCCGGGGCCGACCCGTTCCCCTTCATCCACCCACGGAACCAGGAGCGTCGTTCCGCTCCTTGCTCCTCTGATCCATGAGACACCCGTTCGGGTGAACGCTCCACCGGAGAGCGCAATAGTGCCGCCGTATGCAGGCACACCACTGGCCCGCCCGCCCCGATGACCCTTGCCTGAAGGCGTGCTCCCCCGTCTGCGGAACGCCCTGTCGGCAGCGCTGATCGCCCTGTCGTGCCTCCTGGTGCCGTTCGGCGTGCTGGCGGCCTGGGTGACGTACGGGCTGGCCGACACCGGCCGGTACGTCACCGCGATGGCGCCGCTCGCCGCGGATCCGGCCGTGCAGGGCGCGGTCGCGGACACCGTCGGGGCCGGGATCACGCAGGAGGTCGACCGCAGGCTGGCCGAAACCCCCGCGTCGCCCGAGCTGCGCACCATGCGCCCCTTCGTGCACGACGCGGTGCGCTCGTTCACCCGCACCGAGGCCTTCCGTACGGCGTGGGACGCGGGCAACAGGGCGCTCCACGACGCCCTCCTGAGCGCCCTCCAGGACGGCCGCGACCGCCCGGTCACGGTCGACGTCGCCCCCATCACCGCCCAGGTCAAACACCAGCTCATCGATGACCACGTCTCGTTGGCGCACCGCATCCCGGTCGAGCACACCGAGGTCCCCGTGCTCCCGGCCCACCGACTGGACCGGCTCCGGAAGGGGTACGACGTGCTCGAAGTCGCCGGTTTCTGGCTGCCCGTCTCGGCCGCCGTGCTCGCCGCGACCGGCATCGCGGTCTCCGTCTGCCGCCGCCGCGCGGTCACGGCGACCGCGCTGGGCACGGCCCTCGGTGGCGCGTTCCTGGCCTTGGCGGTGGCGATCGGCCGCCGGCTCACGCTGGCCGACCTGTCCGAGCCGGCCCACCGCCCGGCCGCGGGCGCGGTCTACGACGCCCTGACGCAGACCCTGCGCACGGTGTCCTGGCTGCTGGTCACCCTCGGCCTGACGGTGGCCCTGCTCTGCCGGCTCGCGGAGTTCCTCGTACGACGCCGGCGAGCGTCCGCAGCGCCCGCCGCAGATCAGGCTCCGGCGCCGACGCGAGCCCGAGCCTGACGGCGTCCGGGGTGCGGTTCGGGTCGACGACGAAGGCGGGTCCGGGCGTCACCGCGATGCCGTGCGCGGCCGCGGCGGCCGTGAAGGTGTCCGCACGCCACGGGGCGGGCAGCTCCCACCAGGCGAAATAGGCGCGCGGATCGGACCGTACGGCGAACCCGCGCAGCTCCTCGCCGACGATCCGCTGTCGGCGCGCCGCGTCCGCCCGCTTCGCCGCGACCAGCCGCTGCACCGTCCCGTCCCCGATCCACCGCGCGGCCGCGTCCACCGCGAACCGCCCCGCACTCCACCCACCGGACCGTACGGCCGCCGCCACCGCCCCGAGGCGCGCCTCGGGCACGAGGACGAAGCCGACGGTGAGCCCGGGGGCGACGCGCTTGGAGAGCCCGTCGACGACGTGGGTGAGGTCGGGCGCGTGGGCGGCGAGGGGGTCGTCGTCCGTGAGGAAGGACCAGATGCGGTCCTCGACGACGGGGATGTCCAGGGCGCGGACGGCGGCGGCGAGTTGGCGGAGCCGCTCACCGCTCGCCGTCAGGGACGTCGGATTGTGCAGGGTCGGCTGGAGGTAGAGCGCGGACAGCGGGGCTCTGCGGTGCACGGCGGCGACCGACTCCGGCTGCACCCCGCCCTCGTCCGCCGCCAGCGGGACCAAGATGATGCCGAGCCGGGCGGCGATCTCCTTGACCAGGGGATACGTCAGCGGCTCGACGCCGAGGCGCCCGCCGGGCCGGACGAGGGAGGCGAGGGTGGCGGCGATGGCCTGGCGGGCGTTGCCGGTGAACAGGAGCCGGTCGGGGGCGGGGCGCCAGCCCGGGGTGGCGAGCAGGGCGGCCGCCGCTTCCCTGGCCGCGGGTGTGCCGTTGGCCGCGGCCGGGCGCAGGGCCTCGGTCAGGACGTCGGGGCGCAGGAGCGGTGCGAGGGCCGGGGCGAGGAGCTCCGACTGGCCCGGTGCGGACGGGTAGTTGAGCTCCAGGTTGACCGGCGCCGCGGTCGCGGCTTCGACGAGCGCCCGCCCGGTCGCCGCCGGAGCGGCCCGCACGAAGGTGCCGCGGCCGACCTCGCCGACGACCAGTCCCCGCCGTACGAGTTCGGCGTACACCCGCCCCGCCGTCGACCCGGCGATCCCGCGCCGCCGCGCGAACACCCGCTGCGGAGGCAGCCGTTCGCCGGGCTTGAGCCGACCGGCGGTGATGTCGTCGGCTATGTGCTCGGCAAGGCGCCGATAGTCGTTCACGTGCTCTCCCCCTGACATTGCACCGAGAGCAAAGATCTTATTGCACCGAGCAGTTGGGCCGATCTAGGGTCGATCACATGACCCCTTCCCTCGCATCCCTAGCATCCCTCGTATCCCTCGCATACGAGGACAAAGGCGGCGCCGATCCGTCATCGACTCCCCTCGTCCTCGTCCACGGCCACCCCTTCGACCGCACGATGTGGACCCCGCAGATCGAGGCGTTCTCCGCCGCCCGCCGCGTGATCGCCCCCGACCTGCGCGGCTACGGCGCCTCCCCGGTCCTCCCCGGCGTCACCCTTCTCTCCGACTTCGCCCGGGACATCGAGGCCCTGCTGGACGACCTGAAGGTGGAGACCTTCGTGCTGGCGGGCCTGTCGATGGGCGGCCAGATCGCCATGGAGTGCTACGCCCAGTTCCCCGGCCGCATCCGGGGCCTGGTCCTCGCGGACACCTTCCCGGCGGCGGAGACGGCACAGGGCAAACGGACCCGGGGCGCCATGGCGGACCGGCTGCTGCGCGAGGGCATGCGCGGATACGCCGACGAGGTGCTGGAGAAGATGGTCGCGCCGTACGCGGACGCCGAGGTCAAGGCCCATGTGCACCGCATGATGACGGCGACGCCGCCCGAGGGCGCCGCGGCGGCCCTGCGCGGCCGGGCCGAACGCCCCGACTACCGCGACCTGCTGACCCGGGTCGGGGTCCCCGTCCTGGTCGTCGTGGGCGCGGACGACGCCTACACCCCGGTGTCGGACGCGGAGGCGATGCACGCGGCGCTCCCGGACTCGACCCTGCGGGTGATCGAGGGGGCCGCACACATGCCGAACCTGGAGCGGCCGGGGGAGTTCAACGAGGCGCTGGGGGCGTTCCTGTCCCGCGTCGACGCGTGAGCCGGGCGCCACCCATGCCCCTACGCACCACTCGAAGCCATGTTCAAGACGGCCACGAGCAGCACGAACGCGATCGCCACCCCCTGGACGGCCTTCCCCCAGCCAGGCATCGGCTCGCCCCTCTTGGCCACCGACCGCGCGGCGGTGAAGGCGACCAGCAGCCCGATGACGGCGAGGGGGGCGAGTACCAGGGTCAGCCAGTTGATCTGCACGGGCGTCATCTCGGATCTCCTTGCTCGTACTGTTCCGCTCGGTGACCGGCGCCTCATCATCGGCGCGCACCACCGGGACCCCTCCCGCCCACGCAACCTTCACCCCATGGCCCCCGTCTTTGAGGGAGGATTCGGGCATCCCACCCACGAGCGGAAGGCCGACACTTGGAGACTGCGGCTGCCGAGTGGACGGCGTCCCCGGACGGCATCCCCGGACGACGGGCCGGGCGGCGGTTCGGCGCCTGGTCGGCCGGCCTGCTGTTCCTGGGCGTCAGCGTGGTCGTCGGCTGCCGGGTCGCCGACACCGACGGAATCACCCCCGTCCCGCAGTTCCTCGCCTTCCTGCCGTGGCTGCTCGTGCCCACCGGACTCGGGCTGCTGCTCGCGCTGTTCTCGCGCTGGTGGTCCGGCGTCGTGTGGGCCGTCGCCCTCTTCGGGCTGCTGGCCTGGTTCATCGAGCCGTACGGGAAGACCGGTGAGCCGGGCGGGCCCGCGCTCGTCTCCTTCCGGGTGCTGACCTCGAACGTCGAGTTCGGGCACGCGACCGACGCCCTGGTCGCCGCCGTCCGCCGCGAGAAACCCGACATCGTCTTCGTGCAGGAGTGCGAGTACACCTGCGACGCCAGGCTCAAGGAGGCCCTGAGCGCCGGCTATCCGCACCGGGCGGCACAGGTGGCGGGCGGCTCGGCGGGCTCGGTCGTCCTCAGCCGCTTCCCGCTCGGCTCCGCCGACGGCGTCGACGGCGCCATGGCCATGCCGGGCGCCGTCGCCGACGTACGCGGGCATGCCGTACGGCTCCAGCTCGCACACCCCACGCCCCCGCTGCCCGGCCGGACCGACCTGTGGCGCCGGGAGCTGGGCGACCTGCGCGACTTCGCCGCCGAGAACACCGGGGACGGCAGGACCCCCCTCGTCCTCGCCGGCGACTTCAACGCCTCCCAGGACCACGCCGCCTTC
Source organism: Streptomyces sp. T12 (assembly GCF_028736035.1). Classification (NCBI taxonomy): domain Bacteria; kingdom Bacillati; phylum Actinomycetota; class Actinomycetes; order Kitasatosporales; family Streptomycetaceae; genus Streptomyces; species Streptomyces sp. T12. The sequence goes on along the minus strand of NZ_CP117866.1, from coordinate 5,468,002 downwards.
CGCCGCATCCTCTACACCGGCCTGCGCGACGCCGCCCGGCTCGCCGGCCACGACCGCACACCGAGCTGGCCGGCCCGCACGACACCGGCGTTCGGCGTGCAGATCGACCACGTGCTCCTGTCCGCCGGCTTCTCCGCCCGTACCGCCCGGTTCCTCGACCTGCCCGGCACCGACCACCGCACGCTGCTCGTCGACATCACCCTTCACCAGCGCCGATGAGGCCGACGACGAGCTGACCAAGGGTGCTCATAATGGGCCGCATGTCCCGCGAGTTCCCCATCGGCCGCACACCCCCCGACTGGCTGGTGCGGAACCTCCGGGCCCAGCCGGCCCCCGTCAACTGGCCGGCCGTGGCCCGCGCCGCGATCGCGATGGCCCTCCCCCTGGCCATCGGGCTGGCCGTCGATCGCCCCTTCTACGGCGCCCTCGCCTCCATGGGCGCCCTCAACGGCGTCATCAGCGACACCGCCGCCGCGTACCGCGTCCGCATCCCCACCATCGCGATCCCGCAGCTCTTCGGCGCCGTCGGCGTCACCGTCGGTGCCCTGGTGTACGGCCACGGCTGGGTCGCCGTCGCCGCGGTCACCGGCGTCGCGCTGGTCTCCGGGATGATCTCGACGATCGGCGCGGTCGCCTCCGCGGCGGGGCTGGTGCTGCTGCTGACCTGCGTGGTCGGCGCGGGCCTGCCGATGCCGGGCGAGTGGTGGCTGGCGCCGCTGCTGATGTCCGGCGGCGGGCTGCTCGTGCTGGCCCTCGCGCTGCTCGCCTGGCCGCTCAGGTCGGGGGTGCCGGAGCGGGCCGCGGTCGCGGACACCTACCGGGCGGTCGCCGAGCTACTGGCGGCCGGGGGCAGCGGCAGCACACCGGCGTACGACGACGCCCGGCACGCCGTCACCCAGTCCCTGAACCAGTCGTACGACATCGTCCTTGCCCACCGCGCCCGCCATCACGGCCGCAGTCCCGAACTGACCCGGCTGCTGGCCCAGCTGAACGCCATCACCCCGGTCGTGGAGGCCGCCCCCGCCGCCCGCCTCAGCGGCACCCCGCTCCCGCCCGAGGTCCCGGCGGCCGTACGGCACCTCGCCTCCGCCGTCGAGACCGGCTACACCGGACCGATAGGGCTGCGGCTGCCCACCCCGACCACCGAGACCGCCCGCGCCGTCGACCACGCCCTGCGCCACGCCGCCGAGGTCGTGACCAGCCCGGACGTTGACCCCCATGGCATCGACGACCGCCTCGGCCGACCTGCGGCCCTGAGCATCCGCGCCGCGCGCGCCGCCCGCGACGTCGCCCTGTCCGCCGCCTCCTGGCGCTACGGCCTGCGCCTCGCCCTGTGCATCGGGATCGCCCAGGCGCTGGTGTCCCTCATCCCGGTCCCCCGCTCCTACTGGGTCGCCCTCACCATCACCTTCGTCCTCAAGCCCGACTTCGGCTCGGTCTTCTCCCGCGCCCTGCTGCGCGCCCTCGGCACGGTCGGCGGGCTGGTGATCGCGGCGGCGGTGCTCGCGGAGGTGCCGCGCGGCTGGTGGGACGTACCGGTGCTGTTCCTGCTCGCGCCGCTGATCCCGGCGCTCACCCCGCGCGGGTACGGCTACCAGACGGCCGCCATCACCCCGGTGATCCTGCTCCTGTCGGACGTCCTGAACCGCCAGGGCACCGCGCTGCTGCTGCCCCGCCTGGTCGACTCCCTGATGGGCTGCGCGATCGCCCTCGTCGCCGGGTATCTGCTGTGGCCGGAGAGCTGGCACACGCGGGTCGGCGACCGGCTCGCGGACGCCGTGGAGGACACGGCGCGCTATGTGGAGGGCGCCTTCGGGCCGGACGCCGTCGACCCACCGGCCCGCGCCCGGATGCGCCGCCGCCTCTACCGCAACCTCTCCGCCATCCGCACGGAGTTCCAGCGCGCCCTGACCGAACCCCCGCCGACCGGACGCCGGGCGGCCGCTTGGTGGCCCCTGGTCGTCGCCGTGGAACGCATCGTCGACGCGACGACGGCGGCACGGGTGCGGGTGAAACACGGGGCGGATCCGCCGTCCGCGGGCGAGGTGGCCCAAGTCGCGCGTCAGCTGTGGGAGTTGGCGCAGGGAGTGCGGGAGGCCGAGACGCTGTACGCGGTCCGTACGGACCTCACCGGCCCGGCGGACAGCGTCCTGGAGCCGCTACGGCAAGAGGTGGCGGCGGCGCGGGCGATCGCCTCCCCGCACTGAACAAGAAGGCGCGGCCGCCCCGTGCAGGAGGGCGACCGCGCCATGTGGGGGGTGGGTTCTTGACCGTGCCCGCGCTAGCGGGCCTTGTGCAGGGCCTTGTCCATCGCCGCGGCGAACCCGTTGGCCCACAGCTGCTCCACCTTGGCCCGCTCGTTCGCGTCCGGGATGGAGTTCGTGCAGGACGTGCCGGGACCGCCGCCCGACATCAGCTCGCTGCACGGCCCCTCGTAGTGGTCCGGCAGACCGAGGACGTGGCCCGTCTCGTGCGCGGTGACGCGAGTCGAGTCGTACTCCTCGTTCTGCGCGTAGTCGAGGAAGATGTAGCCGTTGCCGTGACCGTCGGTCGAGGCGTAGGAGCCACGCGAGTCGTTGCCCTCGCGGTAGGTGAAGTCGGCGCTGGAGCCCTCCTGGAGCTTCACGTTGGACACCGAGCTGTTCCATATCTCGGTGCTGCGGGCTATCTGGGCGCTGAACTTGGGTGCGGCGGACGCGTCGTAGGTGACCGTGACGGCCGCGGCCTTCGGGTTCGCGGCGCGCTTCTCGGCGACCGACTTCAGGACAGCCTGGAAGAAGGCCCGACTGGCGTCGGAATCGGCCGACTTGGCGACGTAACCGGCCTGTGCGGGGGCCGGGGCCGCCGTCGCCGGAGCGATCGTGCCGAAGCCGAGGGCCGCGACACCGAGACCGACTGCCACCGCTGAACGGGCGGACAGGGAAAAGGACATACGCATCGATGACTCCTAGGTGGGGGGTGAGTCGTCAAGGCGAGTGTCGGTGCCTGTGCGGCGGCTGTGATGATGGCAACCGGTGATAGCACGGACCTATCACGGCCCCGATTAGCAAGCTTCAGGGCGGATTTGTGCGGCTGGTGAAAGCTTTGATTCCGCTTTAGTCTCCGAGGGCATGGACCTCGAGGTGAGACACCTCCGCGCACTGTGCGCCATAGCCGACACCGGCAGCCTGCACCGGGCAGCCCGCCAGCTGGGCGTCGCCCAGCCGTCGCTCAGCACACAACTGCGGCGGATCGAGCAGGAACTGGGCGGCGCACTGTTCCTGCGCGCGAGATCCGGCTGCCGCCCCACCCCGCTCGGCCGGCTGGTCCTCAGCCGTGCCCGCCCGCTGGTGGCCGATATGCGTGCCCTGGTCGCCGAGGCGAGGGCGGCCGCCGTGGGCGGCCCGGAGCTGCGGGTCGGCTCGACGGCCAGCAAGGCCCTCGCGGGCTGGCTGCGCCGGCTGCGCGGCCACGGCCAGGACCCGACCCTCCACATGAACGTCTCCCCGAACGCCCTCCTGCGCATGGTCGCCGACGGCCAGCTGGACGTCGCCTTCGTGCACGAGGTGGAGGGCAGCCCCCTGCGCGTCCCACCCGAACTCCGCCTGCGCGTGCTGATGGAACGCGAGCCGCAGTTCGTGTCGCTGCCGACCGACCACCCGGCCGCGGCGAAGTCGGAGGTCACCCTCCCTGACCTGGCCGACGACCGCTGGATGGTCGACCCGACGGTCGACGGCGAGTGGGACGCCGTGCAGCGGATGTTCCGCGCGGCCGGCGTCAACCCCCATGTCCTGCACGGCGACTACTACACGGCGGACGCCCTGGTCGCCACCGGCGAGGTGGTCGCCGTCTGCCAGCCGACCCACGCCGACAGCCCCACCATGGCGGTACGGCGCCTGCACGGCGACCCGCTCGGCGTACGCCTGCTCCTCGCGGCCCGTACGGAGACGGACCTGGACGGCGTCTATCCCGCGCTGGAGGAGGCGTACTGGGAGGCGGCGCGGCAGGCACCGGCGTACCGGGAGTGGCTGGAACGCGACGGCGAGCGGCAGCCGCCGGTCCCAGCACTCCCGTAACCGGTGTCTGTGGGGGTCAGACGCCGATGTCGCAGCCGTCCTCGCGCCAGACCGCCACGACGGCCGGACGGTTGATCTTGCCCGGGCCCTCGGGCCAGTCGCTCAGCGGCTTCTCGGCGGTCGCGCCGTCGATCTCGCCCGGGTGCTGCACGGAGACGAGCACGCGGCGGTCCTGGATGACCGGGCCGCAGGTCTCCGCGCCCTTCGGCATCGTCAGGAACTGCTTGAGCTCACCGCGCCGGTCACCGCGCGTGGCGACACCGAAGAGGCCGTCGTGCGAGCCGAGCTGGTTGCCGTCGGTGGAGATCCACAGGTTGCCGTACGAGTCGAAGGCGACGTTGTCCGGGCAGGAGATCGGGGAGACGTCCTCCTTCGGGAACCCGGCGAAGTAGGTGGCCGGATCGTTCGGGTCACCGGCCACCAGGAACAGCTTCCAGGCGAACTTCTTGCTGTCGGCGCGGTTCCAGCGCTCGGTCAGCTCCAGGACCTGGCCGTGCTTGTTGCTGTTGCGCGGGTTGGCCTCGTCGACGGCGGCGAAGCCGGCCTTGCCCCGGTTGGAGTTGTTGGTGAGGGCGACGTACACCTTGCCGGAGTACGGGTTCGGCTCGATGTCCTCGGGCCGGTCCATCTTCGTGGCGCCCACCTTGTCACCGGCGAGACGGGTGAAGACGAACACCTCCTCCGCGCTCATCCCCTCGACGTGCGAGACGGCACCGTCGGCGGTGGCGGTGGCCAGCGGGATCCACTCACCGCTGCCGTCGAACTCACCGTCGGACGGAAGCTTGCCGGTGCCGTCGATCTCGATGGCGGGCGAGTCACCGGTGAGCTTGGCGACGTACAAGGTCCCCTCGTCGAGCAGCGAGAGATTGTGCTCCCGCACCGCCCGGCTCGTCCCCTTCTTCATCCGCTTGCTGCTGACGAACTTGTAGAAGTAGTCGAAGCGCTCGTCGTCACCGGAGTAGACGACCGGACGCCCGTCCTCGGTCAGCCGCACGGTCGCGCCCTCGTGCTTGAAGCGGCCGACCGCGGTGTGCTTGCGCGGCTTGGAGGACGGGTCGTACGGGTCGAGCTCGACGACGTACCCGAACCGGTGCGGCTCGTTCGGCTCCTGCGCCACGTCGAACCGCTTGTCGAACCGCTCCCACTTGCGCTCGCTCGCCCCCGTCCCGAGGCCGTAGCGCTTGTCCGTCGCGCGGGTGGCGTTGGCGAAGTACTGGTTGAAGTTCTCCTCGCCGTGCAGCGTGGTGCCCCACGGGGTGACGCCACCTGAGCAGTTGTTCAGCGTGCCGAGGACCTTGGTACCGGTCGGGTCGGCGGAGGTCTTCAGCAGGTCCGAGCCGGCGGCGGGGCCGGTGACCTTGAACTCGCTGGTGGCGGTGACGCGCCGGTTGAGCGGGTGCCGGGGCACGGCGGTGAGCTTGCCGCTCCCGCGATCCCCCTCGACGACGACGGCGGACAGGCCGTGCGCGGCCCAGGCGACCTCGACCTGCTGCTTGGTCGGGTTGGCGGCGTCGTACCCGCGGAACATGAGCACTTCGTCGGTGTACTCGTGGTTGGCGACGAGTATCTGCCGGCCCCGCTCGCCGGGCAGCGGGAGCAGGGCGAGGAAGTCGTTGTTGTAGCCGAACTGCTGGGACTGCGCCTCGCCGGTCTGGTTCTCCGGGTCGAACGCGGGCGCGCCGCGCAGGATGGGCTCGCCCCAGCGGATGACGATGTTCTGCGCGTAGCCGTCCGGAATCGTCACGGTATCGGCGGTGTTCGGCGCGACGGGGTCGAACCGGAGACCGCGGGCACCCCGGGAGAAGGTACCGCCGGCCCGCTCGGCCTCGGCGGCGGCCTCGGCGGCGGCCGCCTTCGGCGCGGAGACGGTGGCGGTGGCGCCCACGGCGGCGGCCGCGGTGACGACGGCGGCGGCACGCAGCGTGGTACGGCGGCTGACGGCCTCGGCGATGACGTCACCGACGTACGGGTTCGTGGTGGTGTTGGGCACCTCATGGAAACAGGCGTCACCACACCGGAACCGGCAGGTCAGGGCGGCCCGGCCACCAGGATGCGAGTCACTGTTGGTCCGGATGATCGGCAACTGAATACGCATGGCTTTTTGTACTCCCCTTGCTTCCCCTTGAGTGCAGCGTGGGGGACGGTAGGGGCACGTTTGTGCGGGAGCGGGGCGACCGTATGAACTAGAGGTGAATCAGAGGTAGACGTACGGCAGTTGGGGTCGGGGCCGGACTCGGCTCGATGCCGCCCTTGACGTACCGAGGGCCCCTGTGTCAGCCCCTCCCCAAGATCACCATCTGGGGCCGCTAACCTTACGTGTCCGTCCTGGCCAGGGATCTACGGGCATCAACTCACGCGAAGGGTTGCGCACATGGGCATTCTCACTCTCCTGCGGAACGCATTCGGCCGGTCACGCAAGGGGCGTACCGCCGAAGCAGAGGGTGCGACTCCTTCGCCGGAGCCACAGCCGACGGTCCCGTCCCCGTCCCCGGAACCGCAGCCGGCGGCTACCGCGCAGGTACCGGAACCGCGCGCGTCGGAAGGGTCGACGAAGTCGGAGGGAACCGGCAAGTCCGACAAGACAGACAAGCCTGCCAAGGCGGACCCCGTCGAGCAGACGGACGACGGAGCGCACGAGCTGGTCTCGGCCGCCTTCGACAACGTCGCGGTGCCGAAGCCGACGACGCCGGTGGAGACGCGGGCGGAGTCGGCGGCGGCGGAGCCGACGGGGGCCGAGGAGCGGGCGGCGGAAACGCCGGTCGCCGAGGAGCCGGTGGCGGAAACGCCGGTCGCCGAGGAGCCGGTGGCGGAAACGCCGGTCGCCGAGGAGCCGGTGGCGGAAACGCCGGTCGCCGAGGAGCCGGTGGCGGAAACGCCGGTCGCCGAGGAGCCGGTGGCGGAAACGCCGGTCGCCGAGGAGCCGGTGGCGGAAACGCCGGTCGTCGAGACGCCCGCGGACGAAGAAGCCGTCGCAGAGACGCCCGTCGCCGAGGAAGCCGCCGAAGCAGAGCCCGCAGCCGAGACGCCCGCGGCCGACGAGGCCGTCGCGGAAGCGCCCGTCGCCGAGGAACCCGTCGACGCGGAGCCCGCCGCCGAACCGGTGACCGAAGAGCCCGCTGCCGAGACGCCGGTCGTCGAGGAAACCGTCACGGAAGAGCCCGTCGCCGAGACGCCCACCGCCGAGGAAGCCGTCGCTGAGACGGCGGCCGAGGCGCCTGTGGCGGACGAGCCGGTGGCCGAGGAGCCCGCGCCGGTGGCGGCGGACGAGGCGCCGGCACCCGAGCCGGAGGCGATCGCCGAGGTCACCCCGGAGCCGGCCCCCGAGGCCGAGGTGCCCGCCGAGGTCACACCCGACCCCGAGCCGGTAGCCGCCGAGGCCACGCCTGAACCGGTCGCGGAGCCGGTCGCCGCCGAGGCTGACCCTGAACCCGTCGCGGAGCCGGCGCCCGCTGAGGCGTCCGACGAGCCCGCGGCCGCCGACGGCGAAGAAGCCCCGCAGGAGCCACTCGCAGCCGACGACGAAAACGCCACGGCCACCGCCGCCGACCTCCCCCCGGGCCTCCTCACCGCCTACAAGTCCGCCGGCGCCACGCTCGACGAGCTCAACCTCACCGGCACCCGGGCCAAGGTCTACCTCGTCCTCGACCGCTCCGCCTCCATGCGCCCGTACTACAAGGACGGCTCCGCCCAGGCCCTCGGCGACCAGACCCTCGCCCTCGCCGCCCACCTCGACCCCGAGGCCACGGTCCACGTCGTCTTCTTCTCCACGGAACTCGACGGCACCGCCGACCTCACCCTCACCGACCACGAGAACAAGATCGACGAGCTGCACGCGAGCCTCGGCCGCATGGGTCGTACGAGCTACCACGTGGCCGTCGACGAGGTCGTCTCCCACCACCAGAAGACCGCCCCCGACACCCCCGCCCTGGTGATCTTCCAGACGGACGGCGCCCCCGACGCCAAGACCCCCGCCACCCAGGCCCTCACGGACGCCGCGAAGAACCACCCCTCCGTGTTCTTCTCCTTCGTCGCCTTCGGCGACCCCGAGAACAAGGCCTTCGACTACCTCCGCAAGCTCAAGACGGCCAACACCGCCCACTTCCTGGCCGGCGAGACCCCGCTGGAGCTGACCGACAAGCAGGTCTACGAAGGCATCCTGGCGAACTGGCGCCCGTAGCGGACGGGAGCAGCCCAACCACCGCCCCCGCCCACGGCCGCCCCTTCCCACCCCTTAAAACGGGAAGCGGGCGGCCCACCCATGTCGGCTACGATTTCAAGGTTCACAAAACGACCGACATGGGAGCAGCCCCCGATGGCTCGACACCTCATCACCAGCGCCCTTCCGTACATCAACGGGATCAAGCACCTGGGCAACATGGTGGGGTCCATGCTCCCGGCGGACGTGTACTCCCGGTACCTGCGCCAGCGCGGACACGACGTCCTGTACATCTGCGCCACGGACGAGCACGGCACCCCCGCCGAGCTGGCCGCCAAGGAACAGGGCGTCCCGGTCGACGAGTTCTGCGCGCAGGCGCACGACCAGCAGAAGGCGATCTACGACGGCTTCAACCTGGCCTTCGACTACTTCGGCCGCAGCTCGTCCCCGCAGAACCACGAGATCACGCAGGAGATCGCGCGGGAACTGAAGGCGAACGGCTTCATCGAGGAGCGCGCGATCCGCCAGGTGTACTCGATCACGGACGGCCGCTTCCTCCCCGACCGCTACATCATCGGCACCTGCCCGCACTGCGGCTACGACAAGGCCCGCGGCGACCAGTGCGAGAACTGCACGCGCGTCCTGGACCCGACGGACCTGATCGATGCCCGCTCGGCGATCAGCGGCAGCAGCGATCTGGAGGTCCGCGAGACCAAGCACCTCTTCCTCCTCCAGTCGGTGCTGGCCGACGAGGTCGAGGCGTGGGTCGACGAGCGCGCCGACAACTGGCCGGTGCTCGCCTCCTCCATCGCCCGCAAGTGGCTCACCGAGGGCCTGCACGACCGCGCGATCACCCGTGACCTGGACTGGGGCGTTCCGGTCCCGGCCGACACCTGGCCGGACCTGGCCGCCGAGGGCAAGGTCTTCTACGTCTGGTTCGACGCCCCGATCGAGTACATCGGCTCCACGAAGGAGTGGGCGGACCAGGACCCGGAGAACCGCGACTGGCGTTCGTGGTGGTGGGAGTCGGACGCGGACGTCCACTACACACAGTTCATGGGCAAGGACAACGTCCCGTTCCACAGCGTGATGTTCCCGGCAACCCTGCTGGGCACCCGCGCGCCGTGGAAAAAGGTCGACGTCATCAAGGCCTTCAACTGGCTCAACTACTACGGCGGCAAGTTCTCCACCTCGCAGAAGCGCGGCGTCTTCACGCACGACGCGCTGGAAATCCTGCCCGCCGACTACTGGCGTTACTTCATGATGGCCAACGCCCCCGAGTCGGACGACTCGTCCTTCACGTGGGAGCACTTCACGGCCACGGTGAACAAGGACCTGGCGGACACCCTCGGCAACTTCGTCAACCGCGTCCTGTCCTTCTCCCGCAAGCGCTTCGGCGACGAGGTACCGGCGGGCGCCGAGCCCGGCGAGGCGGAGGCGAGGCTGGGCGAGGAGATCGCCCGTCTGCTCGCCGAGTACGAGGAGCACATGGAGGCCATCCAGTTCCGCAAGGCAGCGGCAGCCCTGCGCGCCCTGTGGTCGGCCGGCAACTCCTACCTCGAGGAGAAGGCACCCTGGCTGGAGATCAAGACCGACAAGGACGGCGCCGCCCTCACCCTCCGCACCGCGATGAACCTGATCCACCTCTACGCGGTGGTCTCGGAACCGTTCATCCCGGCGACGGCGAAGACAATGCGCGAGGCTTTCGCCCTGAGCGACGACACCGCCACCTGGGTCGGCGCCGACGAGGCGAAGTCCCTGACCTCCGTCCCCGCCGGCACCCCCTTCACCGTCCCGCCGGTCCTCTTCGCGAAGCTCACGGACGAGGACCTGGAGACGTACAAGGAGCGCTTCGGCGGCGAGTAGGAACGGAACGGAACGAGACAGCGCGAACGGGCCCGGAACCTGCCTCACCGGCTGGTTTCCGGGCCCGTTCGCTTCTGCCGTTCAGCCTCCGTACGCAAGCGCCAGGGCCCCGACCACGGGGGCGGCGTAGACCAGCGGGAACGGGATGTGGGCATACCACCGGGCACGCGCCACGGTCACGGCGGCCCCGAGGAAGTACAGCACCAGCCCCACCCCCGCCAGCACCCCGATAACCGGCACGAACAGCCCGACCACCAGCCCGACGGCCCCGGCAACCTTCGCCAGCCCGAGCCAGGTCCACCACGACCGGGGCACGGAGTAGTCGGTGAGCGCCTGCACGATCCACTGGGCCCGCATGAGCAGGACGGTGCCGGAGAAGCCAGCCATCAGGGCGGCGACGAGGGTCACGACGACATACGCGGTCTGCATGGAAACTCCTGGTCAGGTGCAGTCGGAGCCGCGCGGCCGGTGCCACGCGGCGGGTCCACTGCCTCCCTGACGCCGCCCGCCGCGAAAGTGTGACGGCACTACTCAGAAGATTGCCCCCTCGGCGCCGAAGTCCGCTTCCCGCGTCAGCACCCCGGCCGGCACGACGGTCACGAAGGGTGCGGTCCTGTTCCCACGCCTGGAGGAGAAACCTGGTGCGGAGTAACGCAGAAACCTGCAAGGCCCCGGTTCCGCAAGGTTCCCGGGGCTTTGCGCTGAGTTCACAGCACTCTGGTCACTTCCTGCGACTGTCGGCAACACTGTGATGCCAAGCGGAACTTGGTCACCTATGCTGATGACGGGTCAGGCGGGCGGGGGCGATGGCAACACCAGGGGAGACGAGGCCGGAAGCGGCATCCGTACGCAACGAGTTCGCACTGGAGCGGTATCGGTATCTCCTCCAGCAGATACATGCGGTGAACGAGAACGCTCACCGCTTCCTCGCCCTCTACCAGACGCTCGCCACCACACTCGTCGGTGCGGCCCTCGCCCTCTTCGTCGGGTACCGCAAGTGGGATCTGGCGCCGGCCACCGCGCGCAGCGGGGTGATCGGGTTGTTGATCCTCGTCACAATGGTCGCCGCGTTCACCGCCACACTGATCGTGGTGGGAGCCCTTGCCTGGCTGGACTACCGCAACGAGGAGTGCGACATCACCGACGAGGTCGTCGGAGCGGGGTTCCGCACACGCCCACGTCCCGGCAATTTCCTGCGCTGGTACGAAACGTACGTGCTGCTCTTCATCCTCGTATCGGTGATCACCATGTGGGTGCTCGCCGCGTTCTTCCTCCTGCCCGCGATGAGGTGATCCTCCCCGGTGCCCGAGCACGACTACACCAACACATCCCTGTGGCGGCACACCCTAGTCGCGCGGCCGGGCCCCGATCCCCACGCCCAACAGCGGGAACGACTGCGCGCGTCGTACGTGGAACTGCGGAAGAAGGCGGCCACGCTCCTTGAGGAGAACGCGCGCAGTATGCCCGATTTCACGGTGCACGACATCAGCCATGTGGACGCGCTGTGGGAGACGGCCGATCTCGTCTGCGGGACCGAGGTGACCCTGAATCCCGCCGAGGCGTACGTGCTGGGGTGCGCCTTCGTGCTGCACGATGCCGCGATGGGGTCGGCCGCGTACGGAACGAGCGTGCCCGAGGCGCTGGGCGAGAAGCGGTGGCGGGATCTCGTGGCGATGACCTACTACGACCGGGAGGGATGCTGGCCCGACCGGGAGGAACTGGACGCACCGCCTCCCGAGATAGCGAAGGCCTGCCAGGCGGCCGCGATCAGGGCGACGCACGCGGATCAGGCCAGGCGGCTGGTGGACCAGCCGTGGCGGTCCAACACGGGCAACGACATCTTCCTCATCGAGGAGGTGCAGTTGCGGGAGGTGTACGGTCCGCTGATCGGCGAGCTGGCGGCCAGCCACTGGTGGCCCGTGGACCGGCTCGCGGACGAGTTCCGCCACCAGAGCGGCTCGCTGCCCTGGCAGCCCAGCAACTGGACCATCGAGCCGCTGAAGCTGGCCTGCGTCCTGCGGCTCGCCGACGCGACCCAGATCGACAGCCGCCGCGCCCCCACGTTCCTGTCCTCTCTGCGCAAGCCGCGCGGCGTCTCCCGTGAGCACTGGCGGTTCCAGGAACACATCAGCCGCCCGTACCTGAAGGGCGACCGGGTCACCTACAACTCGCTGCGTCCCTTTCCCCCGCAGGACGCCACCGCCTGGTGGCTGGCCCTCGACTATCTGCGCGGTATCGACCAGGAGCTGAAAGCGGTCGACGCCCTACTGCACGATCTCGGACGGACTCGACTCGCGGCCCGGGCGGTCGCCGGCGTCGACTCCCCCGAGCGTTTCGCGGAACTCTTCCGTGTGCAGGACTGGCGGCCCATCGACGCGACCGTCAAGGTGTCCGACGTCCCGGCCCTGGTCAGAAACCTCGGCGGGGAGCAACTGTACGGTGACGCACCCGAGGTCGCCGTACGCGAGCTGATCCAGAACGCCCAGGACGCCGTCCTGGCCCGCCGAGCACTACAGCCCGGTTTCCCGGACGGGCGCGTGGAGGTCCGGCTGGCCGAGACCGACGGTTCCTGGTGCCTGGAGGTCAGCGACAACGGCGTCGGCATGGACGAGGAGATCCTCCTCCACGGCCTGCTCGACTTCGGCAGCAGCGGGTGGAGCTCGGCCCGGGTGCGCAACCGGCTGCCGGGACTGGCCAGCGGAGGCTTTCAGCCCAGCGGCCGGTTCGGTATCGGCTTCTTCTCCGTCTTCCTGCTCGGCGACCGCGTGGAGCTGATCACGCGCCGCTACGACGGCTCGCTCGCGGACGCACGTCGCATCGCCTTCGACGGGCCCGCCAGCCGCCCTCTCCTCACTCCACTGTCCACACAGGACTGGGTCCCGGAGGGCACGACCGTACGCGTCATGCTCAAGACGAGCCCCTACGACGCCCAGGGCCTCTTCCAGCGATCCGACGACGAACGACTCACCCAGCTGGTCCAACGGCTGGTCCTGGAGAACGCCGTACCGGTTCACGCGTGGGAGCCTGGCGCGACCGGACCCGAGGTCATCCCACCGTTCTCGCTGGCCATGGGATCACCGGACGAGGTCTTCGACCGCCTCTACCCGCCCCAGACCGACAGTTGGCGCAGTGCGGAGGAGAAACTGCGCCTGCGGATGCGCGACGACTTCGCCGAACGAGCGACCGAAGTGCTGGACGAGAAGGGACGGCGCATCGGGCTGGCCACACTCTGGAACAGCATGCACTTCCAGGGACGGCGCAACTTCCTGGGCACCGTCACGGTCAATGGCTTCCTCGCCGACACGTCCGTGTCCTTCGCGGGCTACCTCGCCGGACAGCCCAGCCGGGCCTCACGGGACAGGGCCGACCTGGTCGCCACACAGGAGCAGGTACGGCACTGGATGCGTGCCCAGGAACAACGTCTCCGCAGCACGGGGCACTTCGAGGACCCACTTCAGCTGGAGCTGGCCCACACCCTGCACTGCGCCTTCGACCTCCTGCCTGACAACGTCGCCTTCGCTCTGACGGCACAGGGCGTGCTGCGCCCGGCCGACGTGGCCGAGTGGGCCGCGCAGCGCAACGAGGTCTTCCTTACCTTCGGATGGCCCATCACCTGGCGTACCCGACCGCCGGAGGTCTACCACTACCTCTCCGGACAGCCGGTGCCGCTCCCCGACAACTGGATCTTCATCGTCCAGATAGTCTCCACCTCACCCCTGGGGCAGGTCTTCCCGGCGAACCGCGACACCGCGTATGACTCAGCCCGCGACCACCCCACGCTGACCTGGCAGAAGCAGTGGTGGCGCCTGTCCGGTGGCCTGCACGGGCTCTTCCTGCGGGAGCTGTGCCAAGTCTGGTCCTGCACCATCGAGTCCCTGCTCGCACCGGTCGCCCAACGCAACTGGTCCGACACCCTCCACTTGGACGACGAGAGCCTCGGTCCCGTTTCGGGCTACCTCCTGCAGCGTCCTTCGAGCGCGGCCGACAAGAACAGCTGACAAAGTGTCGGCGTCACGTACGGCTCGTCCTCAGAAGGCGCACGAGCGCGGCGAGTCCGTTGGGGGTGACGGGGAGTATTCGGGCGGGGTCGTCGCTTTCGCGGAGGAGTAGCTTGCCTTCGGCGGCGGCCAGTTCCACGCAGTTGGCTCCGTCGCTCCCGCTGGAGAAGGTCGACTTCTGCCACTTGATCACGTCTACAGCTCCTTCGCCAGACGGTGGATGTAGTCCCGGGACCGGGCCGGTTCGAGGGACACCGCCTCCACCTTACGAAAGAGCGTTCGCATGGACAGGAGCTGAACCGGCGCATCCACGAAGGCCGTCCCCTGAGGGGTATCCCGCTGGGCCGTGTCCAGTACGGGTACACGACCGCCCGCGTACATCAGTTCCGCACTCGCCCCCGCGAAGCCGTCCACGTCAAACGGGATCACTCGTACCGTGACGCCGGGCGCCTCGGAATGCGCCAGTACCGCGTCGAGCTGAGCCCGCGCCACGCGCCGGTCGGCGACCCGGGTACGCAGCACCGGTTCGTGGAGTACCGCCGTATACGGGGTCGTCCCGAGGTCCGCCTGCCGCCGCAACCGGTGCTCGACCCTCACCTCAAGCTCATCCTGCGGAAGTTCGGGGCGCCAGTAGGCGAACACAGCACGCGCGTACTCCTCGATCTGCAGCAGCCCCGGCACATGTGCGGTGGCGACCTCCTGGAGGAACGTCGCATGGTGCTGCAGCTCCGCCAGGTCGAGGAACACGGGAGGCAACCTGTCCCGGTACTCCTCCCACCACCCCCGCGTACGATCCGTCGCCATCGCCACCAGCGCGTCGACCAACGCGGCGTCCACACAGCGATAGTGGGCCGCCAACCTGCGCACCCGCTCCTCACTGACTCCCGCGATGCCCGCCTCCATCTGGCTCATCTGCGTCGATGTCGACCCGAGGAACCCCGCCACCTCCCGCGCGGTCATGCCCGCGGCTTCCCTTAGCCTGCGCAGCTCCGCGCCGAACCGCACCTGACGCGCAGTCGGCTGACTTCTCGGCGGCATGCGGCCCTCTTCCCTCAACAAGCCTTACCGGCATCCCACTTGTGGGTGCCAGAGTACGCAACGAGCTTGCCATGGAATAAATTAATGCCATACCGTCAGTGACGCGACGCACACGCTGCGGCACCCCGGGACCCCGGAAGCGCATCGCCCCGCCCTGCCACGGCGGCCGCGACGGAGCCACCGCCCACGCCACCGCAGCACATCCCAACTCCCCACCCTTCGAGCGGAGTTCACGCATGCGCGAAACCGAACCCTGGGAGTACGTCCTCTACATCCCCAACACCCCCCTGGCCGTCCCCATCTGCCGCCGCACCCTCCGCCTCGTCCTCACCGGCCACGGCCTCCCTCACCTCATCGAAGCCGCCGAACTGCTCACCACCGAACTGGTCACCAACGCCATCCAGCACACAAAGGGCCCCGCCGCCATAAAGCTCCGCGCCGAAGGCACCACCCTTCGCATCGGCGTCTGGGACGCCGACCCCACACCACCCCTCCACTCCCGGCACACCACCCCGGGGGACGCGGAGACGGGCCGCGGCCTCGCCCTCGTACAAACCTGCGCGGACACCTGGGGCTGGGTACAGCAACGGGACACCAAGCGCATCGTCAGCGCCGGCAAGTACGTCTGGTGCGAACTCACCGGCGACGCGGCCTGAACGTTCCCCCGAACCCCGAAAGAGTGAACGACCCCTAATCGGCCGGACGCCACGGCCCTTGATCCACCTAGGTTGCGCGCATGGTCACATCGGCACACGAGGGCATGCACCGCATCTTCCAGGAGCGGCCCGAGATCCTCACGCCCGTCTTCAAGGTGCTGGGCATCGAGTTACCGGAGAAGGCGGCCGCATACGCGATCACCACCGACGCGACGGAAACCAAACCAATGGCCCGCCACATCGACACCGCGCTGCGCATCGACCCGTCCGACGGTGACCCCTTCCTGCTCGCCGTCGAGGCGCAGGAGCGGCGGGACCCGAAGAAGGCGTCGAGCTGGCCTTACTACGTCGCATATCTACGGGCGAAGTACAACCTGCCGGTGCTCCTACTCGTGGTCTGTCGGGACCGGGCCACGGCGAAGTGGGCAACCGGCCCCTTCGACTGCGGTACGCGCGGCTGGATCGCGCAGCGGACGTGCCCTCTGGTCGTCGGTCCCGACAACCTGCCCGTCATCACCGACGAGAGAACCGCGGGCGAGAAGCCCGCACTGGCGGCGTTCTCCGCCCTGACGCACGCCAACAGCCCTGGCATCAGCGCCATACTGGACGCGATGGGACGCGCGCTTCTGGGCATGGATGAGAAGGCCGCCGAATACTTCTACCAATTCCTGGACGTCACCCTGGGGAAGACCCCTGCCGGAGACAAGTGGAGGAACATCATGGGTTTCGTCAACTATTTCCCCGGCAGGGGGCACCTGATGGAGAGGACCTATCTCGAAGGCCAGGCCAAGGGCGAGGCCATGGGAATCCTGCGGGTCCTGGAGGTGCGCGGCCTCCCCGTCTCCGACGAAGTCCGCCAGCGCATCACCACGTGCACGGACCTCGGCCTCCTCAACGAGTGGCTCGACCGCGCCGGTACGGTCACGCATGCGGAGGAGCTGTTCACCGAGGCCCCTGAGACTCCTGTGAGCGCCCCCGAACAGGCCTGACCAACCCCTGTCCTAGGACAGCACCCCGGCCCCGGTCGTCGTAGCCAGCTCCGTGACCAAGTTCTTCGCGGACGTCTGCAGCCCCGCCGTGAGCGCCGGCTTCCAGTTGACCGTCGTCTTGATCTTCTTCGAGCTCGCGGCGTTGTAGGCGGCCACGATGTCGGTCGTCGTGCCGTTGACGAGGTTGCCGCCGCCGGCGATCGAGCCGGTGCCGTCGCCGCTCAGCAGCTTGGCGACCTTGGCGCCGGACGGCAGCTTCCAGGCGTTGTGCTCGGCGACGACCTGGGCCTTGGCGCGGGAGTCGATGCTGTACTTCGGCGCATAGCCGTTGAGCGTGGTCGTGCCGTAGACGTTGTTGTAGAGGTGGATCTGGCCGATGCGGGCCAGGGGCGCCCGCTGCACGATCCCCTTCCACACGTTGTGGTGGATCGTGACGCGGAGCTTGCCGGTGCTGTCGGTGTCGCTGCTGCCGATCAGCATCGTCTTGTCGTGGTTGCTGAACACGTTGCGCTCGACGGTCACCAGGTCGGAGCCGTTGGTGATGTCGAGGGCTCCGTCGTGGACCTGGTACTTGCGGCCGAAGTAGGTCTTCTCGGAGCTGTCTAAGGTCGGCGCGTCGGTGAAGGTGTTGTGGTCCGCCCACACGTTGGTCACCCCGCGCAGGGTGACGGCGTCGTAGTTGGAGTTCCACTCGCCGGACGAGCCGTCGGTCGGGTCCCACTGCGGGAAGCAGTCCTGGGTGTCGGCGAAGGTGAGGTTGCGGACGATGACGTTCTTGACGTTCTGCACCTGCAGGCTGCCGCCCCTGATGCCGGCGTTCGTGCCGGGGATGCCCACGATGGTGGTGTTGGCGGGCACCCGGAAGACGATGTTCTTCTTCTGCTTGTCCGCGGCGGCCTTGCGGGCGTTCTCCTGCGTGCCGGACGGCGCCTTCTTGCCGTAGGTCGCCGGGTCGTAGGCCTTGAGGTAGGCGGACAGTGAGTAGCCGGTGCCGGAGGCGTAGTCGGCGCAGGTCAGCTTCTTGCCGACGTCGCTGGTGTTGGCGTCGATGGTGCCCTTGATCTTGATGATCCGGGGTGTGGTGTCGGAGACCGAGCCCAGCGCCTTCACGAGCTGCGCGCGGGTGCTGACGGTGAAGGTGTGCGCGGAGTCGGCCTTCGCACCGCCCGTCGTACCGGATCCCGAGGCCGCCCATCCATCCTTCGCGGGCAGGGACTGGTGGTACAGGTCGACCGCGCCCGCGTTCGCGTTCAGCACGAGCACACCGGCACCGACGCCGGCCGCCGCGACGGCGGCGGTGACGACGAGGGTGCGGCGCTTGCGGAGGGAACGGCGGTGAGTGGGGCGGTGGGAAGGGGCTGCCACGAATTGAGTCCTTACGTGCTTCGGTGAGGCTCGCGCACCGGCGAGCGGGCCCGCGTGAGCGGGCTTCCGATTCCTTCGTGGTCGCGGAGATCGGAAAGGTTGCCGTGGATTTTTTGGCTGAATGGTGGTCAAGTCGCGGACATCACGCGGATGTTGCCCATTGGGTTGGCATCGATCGCCCCCCACCGCCACCATGTCCCCCTTCACGACCGTATGGTTTCCGCCATGGCAGTCCCTGAGGTCATCCCGATCGCCTACGAGCCGCACGGCCGGACCGAGGCGATCGGCTGTTACGCAGACGGGCAGTTCATGGGGTCGGTCATCTACGCCTTCCCCAAGGGGTTCGACCTCGACACCGGCTGGGAAGAGCACAAACGCCTCTATTCGGTCCTGCACACCTTCGACGCCGAGGGCAGGTACCGCGACTCGGAGATCTGGTGCGCGGGCACCTGGGCCGAGCAGCAGCGCGCCCCGCACGGCCCCGACTCGGTGCTCGCCCGCGCCCGGGCCCACCTCGCGACCCGGCTGCGCAGCCTCCCGCGCCGTACGTACACGGACATCGCGATCCGTCCCTTCCAACTCACCGTCGACGGCGTGCTGTTCGGCCTGGTGACGGGGGAGGACGAGGACGAGGCATGGGCCGAGCTCCATCCGGACAACCTGGGCTTCGGCGCGCCCTGGGACGGTTCGTACGACACCTGATCGTTTACGCCTCTATGCCTGGACACCCCCAAGGCGCTATACATTGCGAAGATCACGCAAGGCCATCAAGTGGGGGGATCCATTCATGGCACTCTTCGGGAACGCGCACACCATCGACCAGGGGCAGGCGCAGCAGGACTTCGCACGCCTGCTGGGCCACGGGGAGCAGGTGCACGCCGCGTACCTGCTGATACGCGACACCATCCTGTTCACCGACCGCCGTCTGATCCTGGTCGACAAGCAGGGCATCACCGGCAAGAAGGTGGAGTACCACTCCATCCCTTACCGCAGCATCACGCACTTCGCGGTCGAGACCGCCGGCACCTTCGATCTGGACGCCGAGCTGAAGATCTGGGTCTCGGGGACGCCGACGCCGATCGAGAAGACGTTCACCAAGGGCGTCGACATCTACGAGGTTCAGGCGATCCTCACGCAGTTCGTGGCCAAGTAGCCACACCTGTACGGCGGCATGTTGGCACCGCGCTGATCCGGGTACGGACGCGATAATCGGGGCCACCATGCCGCCGCTCCCGCACCACGACCTGGTGACCGACGTCCTCACCGTCGGCGCCCGCTACCCGCTCGTCCTGGCCGGCGACAGTGCTGTCCAGGCACACGGCCTGACCGCGCGGCGTACGGCATCGGTGGAGGTGGCGACCGAGAACCCCGAGCCCATGGACCAGATCGCGGCGATGGTCCGTCACGGCCTGACGGAGCGGGGCTGGCAGGTACGCCCCCTGGAGACCGACCCGCTCGCCTCCCGCCTGCTCGTCACGGACCCCGACGCGGGTGAGGAACGTACGGTCGACCTGCTCAAGGAAACCCTCTGGCGCCCTGCGGTGATGACCGACCTCGGCCCGGCCCTCTCCCTGGAGGACCTGATCGGCACGAAGGTCCGCGCCCTGACCGACCGCGGCGCCGCGCGCGACGTCGTCGACGTCTATGTGGCCGCGGGCCACTGGAGCTACCCCGACCTGGAGGAGCGGGGCCGCCGCCACGCCTGGGACGAGCTGGGCCTGGCGGACCTCCAGTCCCGGCTGGAGGCGACGGAGCTGTTGGACGACCGGGAGTTCACCGCCCGGGGACTCGACGAGGAGTCGGTGCCGGTATTCCGCCGGTGGGTTCGTGCGTGGGCGGACGACATCGCGGAGCGGCTGCTGGAGGAGGAGGCGCTCAGTCCGCCGACGGACGAGTGACGCCCCGGTTCCGGCCCCTCGCAGCCTGCCGTCCTGAGCACCTTCACCTGCGTGAACACCGACCCTGCGCACTCCTAACCCCCTGATAAGATCCGGCCACTTGTGCGAGGGCACGGGCCCTCGTAGGGGAGGGAACCTCACGTGGGCAGACACGCCCTGAGACGGGGCGGGCTGGCCGCCGCCGTCTCCTCACTCGCGGTCGCCGTCGCGGCCGCGTCCGTCGTCGTCCTGTCGGAGGGCGGCGGCTCCGCGGAAGCGGCCGAAGCCGACACCACCGCGATCACGCTGGTCGACCCCAGCACCACCACGCCGCGCACCGACCGCCCGTACGTCGCTGGCGGCACCGGCTTCCTGCACCGGCAGACCGGCAGGGCCGGAATGCAATGGACCGACTACGCGACGGGTCGGACCGTCACCGTCGAGAAGGCCGACGGCAGCGTCTACGCCCCGTCCTCGACCTGCTACTACATCGACTCCGAGTGCCGTCCGGCCTGGTACGGGTCGGACGGCGACCTGGTCGCCCTACCGTCGTCGTCGGTGACGTCCTCGACCGTCACCCTCTGGGACCCGGCCACGGCCACGGCCAGGAACCTGAGCTGGCCCGGCTCCACCACGCACGGCTACTACCGGGCCCTGGCCGGGGACACGGTCGTCACCACCTACTCCCTGATCGACAAGGTCGACGGCGAGTGGCAAGCCCGCAAGGTGACCGGTGATCCGACGGCCGTGGGGAGCGACGACGTCCTCGCCGCGGACTCCTCGGGCGTGCTCTGGTCGGTCGACACCGGCAGGATCGGCTACATCGACGTCGCCTCGGCCGTGAACACCAATGTGTTCGCCGACGCCACCTACGCCTCGCACTACGTGATGAGCGAGGACCGCATCGGCTGGTACCAGGAGGGCACCGCCGAGCTGCACCTGAAGTCCCGCGCCGACCTCACCGCCCCGGAGCAGCTCGTCAAGCTGCCCGCGCACCCCGGCGCGCTCGACGGTGACCCGGTCCTGGTCGGCGACTGGCTGCTGCTGCCGCTGTCCTCCCGTGAGCTCGGTTCCAAGCTGCTCGCGGTCAGCGTCACCGACCCCTCGGTGCAGCAGACCCTGCTGACGAGCGCCGGCGAGTACGCGCTGGAGACCGCCGACGGCGGCGCCCTCGTCACGGGCGGCACCGACGCCACCGACTGGTGGGTGCAGCGGGTCAGCCAGGCCGAGGACGGCACGCTGAAGCTGGAGAAGGTCCGGCAGGCCCCGGCGGTGGAGAACGCCAAGACGGGCATCGCGCTCAGCCGCGGCAGCCTGCGCGTCGCCGAGGACGACCCGGCCAGTACCACCACGGACACCACCTCGGTACACACCCTCACCACCGACGGCTCCACCGCGCTGACGGCGTCCGCCGCCACGGAGAGCGGCTCGATGTACGGGCCGGTCTGCCCGTACGCGGGCGCCACCTGCGCGGCGCTGTGGGGGAACCTCTCCGCCGAGGACGTCTACCTGGACCTGAACGGCGGCACCGACGAGGGCGAGAGTCTCGGCGACGACCGGCTCAAGGCTATCGGCGGCCACTACCTGGACTTCGGCGGCCAGGGCGGCGCGATCGTGGACGTCTCCGACGACTACGCCGTCTACAACTCCGGCGGCACCACGCCGGCGCAGTACGTGGGCGAGTTCGGCCAGGGCGAGAAGCTGAAGCGGACCGTCCGCGCCGCCGCCCTGAACGGCTCGACCCTCTGGAGCGCCACCACCACCGCCGGCAAGCTCACCTCGTACAGCATCCCGCTGGCGAAGACGCTCTCCACGGTGACCGTGCCGGGCCTGGCCTGTGTGCCGAGCGAACTGCAGGCGGCGGGCCGCTGGGTGTACTGGGCCTGCGGGACGGACTCGGCCGGCGTGTACGACACCAAGGCCGGTACGTCGAAGGCGGTCGCCCCCGGTGACGTGCTGCTCGGTGACGGCTTCACCGTCCGCCACGACCACGCCACCCACACCCTGGTCCTCACCGAGTCGGCCACCGGGAGCACCCGAGTGATCGCCTCCGACCTGGCTGCCAACGGCCTGACGGCGGACCGCCGTTATCGCTGGACGGTCGACGAGTACACCGGCCTGGTCGCCTGGTTCGACGACTACGAGCGCACCCACGTCACGACCACCGGCATCGCCCCATCGGCCGTGACGGCCTTCGAGACGTCGGCCGGCAGCTATGCGGCCCCGAACGTGCCCTTCGAGGCCGACTGGGTGCTGTCCCGCCCGGTCACCTCCTGGTCGCTCACCCTCACCTCCGTGCAGAGCGGCGCGACCGGCAAGGCCACCCGCACGCTCACCGGCGGCGCAACCCCGGACCGGGTGTCGGTGTCCTGGAACGGCAAGAAGGCCGACGGGAGTTACTTCCCCACCGGCTGGTTCAAGTGGACCCTGAAGGCGACCGGCCTCGCCGCCGTCACGGAGAACACGGTCACCACCGGTGAGGCCTTCCTCCAGCGCGGAGCGCCGGTCCGCCGCGACTTCGTCAGCCCCGACGGCCCGGACGGCCGCGGTGACCTGCTCACCCTGAACTCCTCCGGCGGCCTGACCTTCCAGAGCGGCACCGGCACCGGCAAGTTCGGCGACAAGTACACCGGCACCGGCTGGGCCACCACCGTCACGGCCGTCCCCTTCGGCGACCTGAGCGGCGACCGCTGCAACGACGTCCTCGTGCGGTACACCAGCGGCGCGCTGCGCCTGTACAAGCCGGGCTGCGGTGCCGCGGTCAAGCCGTCGACGTCGTACACGACCCTCGCGACCAGCGGCTGGACGCAGTACAACGTGCTGACCTCGCCGGGCGACGTCAGCGGTGACGGACGGCCGGACCTGATCGCGCGGAACTCGTCCACCGGAGCGGTCTACCTCTACAAGGGCACGAGCGACGGCAAGCTGTCCGCTCGTGTGAAGCTCTACGACAACTGGAAGGGCTACAAGAAGATCGTCGGCGTCGGGGACATCACCGGCGACGGCAAGCCCGACCTCCTCGCCCAGGACACCGCGAACACCCTGTGGCGCTACAACGGCAAGGGCGACGGCACCTTCGCCGCCCGGGTGAAGCTGTTCGCGAACTGGGGCGGCAACTACAACGTCGTCGTCGGCGTCGGCGACATCACCGACGACGGCCACCCGGACCTCGTCTCCCGCGACACCAGCGGCAACGTGTGGCGCAACAGCGGTGACGGGAAGGGGTCGTTCGGCTCGCGAACGCAGATCGCGAGCGGATGGAGCGGCTACAAGTCCCTGACCTGACAGGGCGTTTGATGGAGGGGGGCGGTCCTTCGGGGGCCCCCTCCGCGTTCACGCTCGTGTCGCGGCCGTCTCCGGGACCGACGGTGCGGCCGTCCGCGTCCGGTGGATGAACGCCACGCCGCACACCGCGAGGAAGGAGGCCGCGGAGAGGGTGTACAGGCCCCCGTTGGTGCTGCCGGTGGTGTCCTGGAGATAGCCGAAGAGGGTCGGCGAGACGAAACCGCCGAGGTTCCCTATGGAGTTGACCAGGGCGAGCCCCGGCGCCGCGATCCTCAGGTCGAGCCCCGACTGGGCCATCGGCCAGAACAGCGTGGCCGCGCACTTCCCCCCGACCGCGGCCAGCGTGAGCGCGGCGAGGCCGAACCAGGGGGAGCCGAGGGTGGCCAGGAAGGTGCCGACCGCGGACAGGACGAGGGCGATCGCCAGGTACGGGCGGCGGTCGGGGGCGCGGTCGGTGAAGTGGGCCATCGTGTACATCGCGATCACCGCGCAGATCCATGGCACGGCCGTGAGCAGGCCCACCTGGAAGGGCGACAGCCCGCCGATGTCGTCGACCAGGCTCGGCAGCCAGAAGGTGATCGCGTACCCGGTGAGGGCCATCGCGAAGAACACCGCGGTCAGCAGGGCGACCTGGGGGTGCAGGATCAGCTTCAGCCGGGACGTCCTGGGGGCACGGTCGCGCGCCTCCTTGTCCCGGGCGACCGCCCCGCTGAGCGCGTCCTTCTCCTCCTGGGTGAGCCAACGCGCGTCCTGGATGCGGGAGACGAGGAAGAAGCCGGCGATGAATCCGACCAGGATCGAGAAGGCCCCCTCCAGCGCGAACATCCAGCGCCAGCCGGCGATCCCGCCCGAGCCGTGCAGTTCCAGCAGCGCGCCCGTGATGGGCCCGGTCACGATATACGCCGTCGCCGAGCCGCCCAGGAAGATCGCGCTCGCCCGGCCCCGGCTGGAGTCGGGCAGCCACTGGGTGAAGTAGAGCAGCACACCGGGGAAGAACCCGGCCTCCGCGACGCCGAGCAGGAAGCGCAGGACGTAGAACATCCACACGTTGTGGATGAAGCACATCGCCACGATCACCGCGCCCCAGGTGATCATGATGCGGGTCAGCCAGACGCGGGCGCCGAACCGCTCGAGGAGCATGTTGCTGGGCACCTCGAACAGGGCGTACCCGATGAAGAACAGCCCCGCGCCGAGGCCGTACGCGGTGGCGCTCACGCCGACGTCGGCCCGGAGTTCGTCCTGGACGAAGCCGACGTTCGTCCGGTCCATCTGGTTGACCAGCAGCATCAGGACGAGGATCGGCAGCATCCGGCGCAGGAACTTGCCGACGGCGCGGCGTTCGGCGTCGGGTATCACCGACACCTGGGCGGCTTCCGACATCGTTGTCTCCCCTAGGTCGTACACATACATGAACCTGGATCACGTACGCGGGCTCGGGGAACGTTACGGAGGCATCTCTTCAGGGTCAACGGCTGTACCGGATGTCCATACATGTGAATGCGGGGCGGACGTGTTTGCGCACATCCGCCCCGCACGTCGTACGTCCGCCGGTCAGGTTCCGGTGTTGGTGGCCTCGGGGTCGACGCCCATCGTGATCGTCGCGACGACGCCCTTGGCGATGTCGTTCTTCTTGTACTTCAGCTTCAGCAGGCCGCCCTCGGTCCCGTTGTCCGGGTAGATGGTGTCCTCGTCGAGCGTGGTGCGGGTGGTGGTGTTGGTGGAGTACGGCTCCACCTCCGCGGACGCCAGCACGGACTCCTCGTCGAAGAAGAACTGACCGGTGTGACAGGTGTTGCCGCCCTCGTACCCCGCGTCCGTCCAGGTGCCGCTCACATGCACCTTGGTGTGGATGTGGACGCAGCGGCCCTGGTACCAGCCGGGGAAGATCGTCCTGAACTCCACCACGCCGTTGCGGTCCGTCTTCCAGGTGCCGCGCAGGTAGCGCTCGTCGTCCGTCGGCTCCTCGTGGCCGCCACCTCCGCCACCCGGCTCGCCCGAGGGCTCCCCGGACGGGGGCTCGCCCGTCGGCTCACCGGACGGCGGGGTGCCGCCCCCGCCGCCACCGCCGCTGCCCATGGCCTCGTATCCCGAGTAGACGCCGAGCGCGTTGCAGTGCCAGATGTCGACCGCTGCGTTCCTGATGGGCTTGCACGTCTCGGAGTCGATCACCTTGAGGCGGAGGGTGAGCGGGATGCCCTCCTCGTCCTCGGTCACATCCTTGCGGAGCTTGTCCGCGTCGATGTAGTAGGGGCCCTCGGTCGTTTCGGAGGTCAGCTTGTAGCAGACCTCCGAGCTCGACGCGCCGGCACTCGCGGTCGCGGACCCGCCCTTCGCTCCGGACTCACCCGCGAAGGCGCCCGCCGCCAGCGTGCCGCCCACGCCCACCGCGGCGGCCGCTCCGGCCCCGGCGACGACGACCTTGCGACGCGTGAGGTCCCGCTTGTGCTTCGGCCCTTCGGCCGTCTGGTTTCCTGTGTGGTTTCCCGTCATGTGCAGGGAAGTTAGGGACCGCGCCTGTCAGGAGGTTAGGTAAGGGCTGGGTGAGAGCCCTGCATGACCGCCGTAAACGAACGTGGCAACGAAAGTGGCTCGGAACCGACGTCGGTTCCGAGCCACCTACGGCTGCTTCAAAGACCTACTTCGGCTGCGGCTTGCGCACCGACAGGTGCAGCTCCTTCAGCCGCGCCTCCTCCAGCTCCGTCGGCGCGCCCATCATCAGGTCCTGGGCGTTGCCGTTGAGCGGGAAGGCGATGGTCTCGCGGATGTTCGGCTCGTCGGCGAGGAGCATGACGATGCGGTCCACGCCGGGCGCGATGCCGCCGTGCGGCGGGGCGCCGAAGCGGAAGGCGCGCAGCATGCCCGCGAACTTCTCCTCGACGGTCTCGCGGTCGTAGCCCGCGATCTCGAAGGCCTTGAGCATGATCTCGGGCTCGTGGTTCCGGATCGCGCCCGAGGACAGCTCGACGCCGTTGCAGACGATGTCGTACTGCCAGCCCAGGATGTCCAGCGGGTCCTGGGTCTGCAGGGCCTCCAGGCCGCCCTGCGGCATCGAGAAGGGGTTGTGCGAGAAGTCGATCGCGCCGGTCTCCTCGTCCTTCTCGTACATCGGGAAGTCGACGATCCAGCAGAACCGGAAGACGCCCTCCTCGAAGTGCCCGGCACGCTTGGCGGCCTCGACGCGGACCGCGCCCATGATCTTCGAGACCTCGTCGAACTCGCCCGCGCCGAAGAACACGGCGTGACCGGCGGCCAGCGAGAGGCGCTTGGTCAGCTCGGCGACGTTCTCCTCGGTGAGGAACTTCGCGATCGGGCCGGAGAGCGAGCCGTCCTCGGCCACGCGGACCCAGGCCAGGCCCTTCGCGCCCTGCGAGACCGCGAAGTCACCGAGCTGGTCGAAGAACTTCCGGGGCTGCGCGGAGACGTCCGGCACCGCCAGCGCGCGCACGTGCTTGCCGGCGAAGGCCTTGAACTCCGAGCCCTCGAAGATGTCGGTGATGTCGACGAGCTCCAGCTGGGCGCGCAGGTCCGGCTTGTCGGAGCCGTACTTCAGCATCGCCTCGCGGAACGGGATCCGCGGGAAGGGCGAGGTGACGTGGCGGCCGCCCCCGAACTCCTCGAACAGCTCCGTCATGAGCTGCTCGATCGGCTGGAAGACGTCCTCCTGCTCGACGAAGCTCATCTCGACGTCGAGCTGGTAGAACTCGCCCGGCGAGCGGTCCGCACGCGCGTCCTCGTCACGGAAGCAGGGCGCGATCTGGAAGTAGCGGTCGAAGCCGGAGATCATCAGCAGCTGCTTGAACTGCTGCGGCGCCTGCGGCAGGGCGTAGAACTTGCCCGGGTTCAGGCGGGAGGGGACGACGAAGTCGCGGGCGCCCTCGGGGGAGGTCGCCGACAGGATCGGCGTGGCCATCTCGTTGAAGCCCAGCGCCGTCATCTTGTGCCGGATCGCCGAGATGACCGACGTACGCAGCAGGATGTTGCGGTGCATGCGCTCGCGGCGCAGGTCCAGGAAGCGGTACTCCAGGCGCCGCTCCTCGTTGACCCCGTCCTCGGTGTTGATCGTGAACGGCAGCGGGGCGGCCGCGCCGAGCAGCTCGACCTCACCGACCTCGACCTCGATCTCGCCGGTCGGCAGGTCGGGGTTGATGTTCTCGGCGCCGCGGGAGACGACCTTGCCGTCGACGCGGACGGTCGATTCCTTGGACAGCTTGTCGAGGGCCTCGTACGCGGGCGTGCCGGGACGGGCGACGAGCTGCGTGATGCCGTAGTGGTCGCGCAGATCGATGAAGAGGATGCCGCCCAGGTCGCGCCGATTGTGCAGCCAGCCACTCAGCCGGACGTCGGTGCCGACGTCAGAGGAGCGGAGCTCGCCGCAGGTGTGGGACCTGTACCGATGCATCGTCGTTCATCCAGTCTTCGCGGATCGGGGGGCGTGTTTCACGTGAAACTTTCCCCAAGCCTACCGGGGACCCAAAGATCGGCTCCCCACCATTTGGCAGCGCTCCGGCACTCCTGCCGACCGGATGCCCCGTACAGCTTCGGTGGCAGTGTGCGATCACCTCTTCTTAGAGTGGGGCAATGCGCACTGGTGAGCCCCTGCCCGCCGTGGGGGAGGTTCTCGCCGCCCTCGCGACCGGGCTGTGGCACTGGAACACCGCCACGGGACTGGTCTCGGTCGACGCGGAGGCGGCACGGCTGCTCGGGCTGCCCGCCGAACAGTCCACCCTCAGCCAGGCCCAGGTGCGCTCCCGCCTGCACCCGGTGGACTGGAACGAGATCAGCGGGGTGATCCAGCTCGCCGTCGCCGAAGGCACGCTCGGCGAGGTGCGGGTGCGGATCATGGACGAGCGGGGCCGGGTCGTCCGCGTCGGCCGCAGCCGCTTCCACGCCTCCTTCGACCGCGAGAAACGGTCGTACGAGGTGACCGGCTCCCTCCAGGAGGTCACCGAGCCGACGCCGGGCGCCCACGCCGGGCGTACGGCGGTCACCGGCGACTGGCGGCGCTCGCGGGAGGCGTTCCTGCTGGACGCGGGCCGGGCGCTGGCCGAGGCCCGGTCCACGGCGGAGGTGCTGCGGGTCGCGGCCGGCCTGTCGATGCCGGGCTTCTCACCGGACGGCCTCGCGGTGTTCGGGGTGACGGGCGACCGCCTGACGATCATCGGCCACCACGGCCACCAGCCCGGCGACGAGGGCCCCTTCACACACATGGCCCTGGACACGGACTACCCGGCCGCCGAGGTCGTCCGCACCGGTCGTGCCGTGTACCTCTCCTCGCCCGAGAAGTACAAGGACCGCTACCCGGTCACCTGGCCGCTCGCCGCGCACTTCAACCGCCAGTCCTGGGCGTTCCTGCCGCTGACCGTGGCCGGCCGCACGATGGGCGCCTGGATGGCGGCCTTCACCTATCCGGTCGCGTTCACTCCCGACGAGCGGTCCGTGCTGACGACGGTGGCCCGGATGCTCGCCCAGGCCCTCTCCCGCGCCGAGGCCGCCGAGTCCGCGCGGGAACTGACGGACGGCCTCCAGCGCTCGATGCTGCCCAAGCTGGGCCCCGAGATACCGGGCATGAGCGTGGCCGCCCGCTACGTCCCGACCGGCGGCGGGCTCCAGGTCGGCGGCGACTGGTACGACATGATCCCGCTGCCCAACGGCCGCTTCGCCCTGGTCATCGGCGACGTCCAGGGCCATGACGTGCGGGCGGCGGGCCTGATGGGCCAGCTCCGCATCGCCCTGCGCGCCTACGCCTCCGAGGGCCACCGCCCCGACGCCGTTCTCTCCCGCGCCTCCCGCTTCCTGCACGGCATGACGTTCGGCTCCCTCGACGAGGACCCGTCCGAGCTGCGCTTCGCGACCTGCCTGTACGTCGAGGTCGACCCCACGAACGGCCTGCTGGACATCGCCCGCGCCGGGCACCCGGACCCGGCGATCCGGATGACCGACGGCACAGTGCTCGCCCGCCCGACGGCCGGCGGCCTCCCGCTCGGCATCGATCCGGACGCCGACTATCCGACGACCAGGATCACCCTGGAACCCGGCGAGACGATGCTGATCTGCACGGACGGCCTGATCGAGACCGGCGGCCACGACCTGGAGACCGGCTGGAAGCGCATCCGCGCGATCCTGGAGGAGCACGACGGCGACCTGGAGGCGCTCGCCGACGCCCTCGTCCAGGCCGTGCACGGCCCGTCCTCCCACCACACCACCGGCCCGCTCGCCGACCGGCGCGAGGACGACATAGCGGTGCTGCTGCTGTGCCGGGAGGGGGAGGGCTGCGGCTGCGGCGCCCCGGTGACCGTCCGGCCGACGATCCGCCGCACCATGATGTCCGTGGCCCAGGCGGAGCCGGAGCGGGTGGCGGTGGCCCGGCAGCAGCTGCGGGAGCTGCTGCACGACTGGGCGTCCGAGGACCAGGTGGACTCGGCGGTGCTGCTCCTCTCCGAGATGCTCACGAACGTCCTCGTCCACACCGACGCCGACGCCCTGCTCCTCGCCGAGGTGCGGGGCGGCCCGGGCGACCGCCGCATCCGCGTCGAGGTGACGGACACCAGCGACGACCTGCCGCACAAGCGCCGCCCCGGGGAACTGGCGTCGTCCGGGCGGGGCCTGATGCTGATCGAGCTGCTGGCTCAGTCGTGGGGAGTGGACCCTCGGGGCGAGGGCAAGAGCATCTGGTTCGAGCTCTACGAGTCCGAAGGCGCCGACGGGTCGGGGGGCGCGGACGGTTCCGGGGGCTCCGACGGCTCGGGGGGCTCCGGGCTCGCGTAACGGTCCTGCAGTTCGTGTACGACGCCGAAGGCGGCGGCGGTCAGCGGTACGGCGAGCAGCATGCCGAGGACTCCGGCCACGGACGCCCCTGCGGTGATCGCCACCATGACGGCGGCCGGGTGCATCTGCACGGTCCGGCTCTGGATCATGGGCGTCAGCACATGCCCTTCCAGGACCTGCACGGCGAGCACGACGGCCAGCACCCACAGCGCGATGACGAAACCCCGGTCGGCGAGCGCGACCAGCACCGCGACCGCCCCCGAGAGGAACGCGCCCAGGTAGGGGATGTAGGCCCCGACGAAGACGAGCGCCCCGAGCCCGACCGCGCCCGGGACGTCGAGGACGAGCAGCCCGACGGTGATGCAGAGGGCGTCGATGAGGGCGATGAAGGTGGTCCCCCTCATGAACCCTTCCACGCCCTGGAACGCCCGCCGGGCCATGGCCTCCATGACCTCCCCGGCCCCGCCCGGGACGACGGACCGCAAGGCGCCGGCGGCCCGGTCGGAGTCCCGCAGGAAGAAGAAGACGAGCAGCAGGGCGAGCACCGCCATGGCGATGGTCTCCGCGACGACACTCACCCCGCTGATGACCCCGGAGGCGGCGGTCCCCCCGAAGTCGGTGAGCAACTCCTTGGCGTTGGAGGCGACGTCGTCCAGCGAGGTCCCGGCGGCCCCGAAGTGCTCGGCGAGATCCTGGGCCGCCTGCTTGAGCGCGGCGAGGATCTGGTCGCCGGTGTCGACGATCGCGGCGACGACGATGTACACGGCCCCGCCGACGACGGCCACGACGGCCACGCAGGTGAGCCCGGCGGCGACGGACCGGTTCACCTTGGCCTTCACCAGCCGCCGGTGCAGGGGCCCGAGCAACGCCGTCCCGAGCAGCGCGAGCAACACGGGCACGACGGCCGTACGGAACTCCACGGCCAGCCGGATCCCGACGTAGACGACCCCGGCGACCAACAGCACGACGACACACCAGGCGGCGAGCCGCCGGACGGGGTCGGGGAGCAGCGGGGTGGGGGCCTGCACGCTTCCAGCGGATCATGCGCGGGCGGGGCTGTCGTGCGCGGGCGGCCACTCGGATGACGCCTCGTCATCCATCACTACCGAACGACGCACACTGATCGCCGCGGAACTACGCCTCCGTCGGCGGCCGCAGCACCAGCACCACTCCCGCGAGCACCGTCCACACCCCCATGAGCAGCACCGTCAGCCACGCGCTGAACGGCCCCGCCAGGCACAGCACCGCGATGACGAACCCGAACCAGGCCAGCCACTGCGGTACGGCACCGGTCGTGCGGGACGCCCGCCACACGGCGAACAGCAGCACCGCCGCGCCGATCATGGCGGCGATGGTGCCGGCGTAGGACACGTCCAGGAGCAGGAGGGCCACCGTTGCGGTACCCGGGGTCACCACGAACGCCTCCGTGTGGCTGGCCGTGATGGCGTAGATGGCACCGGCGATCGTCGCGATCATCGTCAGTGCGACGAACAGGATGCCGCCCACGAGCACCAGGGACGACCGGCTCGCGGTGACGCGGGCCAGGGCGGCCAGGAAGAACAGGAAGAGCAGGCCCGCGGCCAGCATCACCAGGGCCATGGCCTCGGTCAGGTCGCGGTTGCCGGCGTCGCGGTAGAACTCGACCGTCTCGCGCAGGCCGTTCCTGCCGTCGTAGTCCGGGCTGTTGCCGTATGTCACCACCAGGGCGACGAGCATCAGGGCGCCGGAGGCGATCCCGGCGACACCCGGCCAGAAGATTCCTCGCGGCCTCACGCCCGGGGTGTGCGCCCTCGGTGGCGCCGGTCTCGTCGGGGTCGTGGTCATGTCGCCCTCCCACGCGATGGAGTCACGTGAGGGTCCCGAAACAGGACTCTTTTCCTATTCTGCCCCTCCTGTCCCGCAGGAGGGGCAGGAGGGGCAGAAGGGGCAGACAGATGACCGGTTGCCGCTCTAGAGCTGGTCGGGGCCGCTCTCCGACATCCCGTGCACGGCTGGGATCGTCCCCAGCCTGCCCTTCTGGAAGTCCTCGAAGGCCTGCTGGAGCTCTTCCCGCGTGTTCATCACGAACGGGCCGTAGTGGGCCATCGGCTCACGGATCGGCTGTCCGCCCAGGAGGACGACCTCCAGGTCCGGCGTGTGGGAGTCCTGCTTCTCGTCCGCGCGCACGGTCAGGGAGCCACCGCTGCCGAAGACCGCCGTCTGGCCCAGCTGGACGGGACGGCGCTCCGCACCCACCGAGCCGCGGCCCGCGAGCACGTACGCGAGGCCGTTGAAGTCCTCGCGCCACGGCAGGGTGATCTCCGCGCCCGGGGCGAGGGTCGCGTGGATCATCGTGATCGGGGTGTGGGTGACACCGGGGCCCTGGTGGCCGTCCAGCTCGCCCGCGATGACGCGCAGCAGCGCGCCGCCGTCGGGGGTGGTGAGCAGCTGGACGTGGCCGCCGCGGATGTCCTGGTAGCGAGGCGCCATCATCTTGTCCCTGGCCGGGAGGTTCACCCACAGCTGCAGGCCGTGGAAGAGACCGCCGGACATGACGAGGGACTCCGGCGGAGCCTCGATGTGGAGGAGACCGCTGCCCGCGGTCATCCACTGCGTGTCGCCGTTGGTGATGGTGCCACCGCCGCCGTTGCTGTCCTGGTGGTCGAAGATCCCGTCGATGATGTACGTGACGGTCTCGAAGCCGCGGTGCGGGTGCCAGGGGGTGCCCTTGGGCTCGCCCGGCGCGTAGTCCACCTCGCCCATCTGGTCCATCATGATGAACGGGTCCAGGTGGCGGTAGTTGATCCCGGCGAACGCACGGCGCACCGGGAAGCCCTCGCCCTCGAAACCGCTCGGCGCGGTCGTGACGGCGAGCACGGGACGGGCCACTGCCTCCGCGGGCGCGGCGACGCGCGGCAGCGTCAGCGGGTTCTCGACGGTCACTGCAGGCATGTCGGTACCTCCTTGTGCGTCCAGTTTAGTTGAGCATTGAACTTCCTGCCACCCCTAACGAGGAAAGCCCGGAGGGCATTCCCTCCGGGCTCCCGTCCGAGCCGGACTGGTGTCAGTTACTGAAGTACAGGTACTTCCAGGCCCCGTACGTCGTCGAGTTCACCGTGTCGCCGGACGAGCCGTTGACGTACACGGACCGCATCCGCGCCTTGATGCCCGACTCACCGGGCGCCTCGAGGGTCACGGCCGACTTCCCGTTCGCGCCGAGCGGGAAGTACTCCGAGTCCGCCGAGTACCACGTGCCCTGGTAGTAGACCTGCAGGTCGAAGCGCTGCTGGCGGCCCGGGTAGTAGGTCATCGTCGTGGTCAGCAACGGGTCGGTGCTCTTGTGGAACCAGTAGTAGGTCTTCGTACCGATCTTCGCCGTCTTGTAGTGCCTGGAGACGGCGGTCGAGACCTTGACCCGGGCGTACGCCGTGACCTTCGCCGTCTTGGGCTTGTAGCGGGCGTCGCCCTTGAAGACCGCGGTGACGGCGGTGTCCCGGGTCATGTCGACCAAGGCGGAGATGTTGCCGTCGGAGTTGACCGTGCCGGTCTTGATCAGCTTGTTGGGCTTGTCGCCGCCGAAGGGGTCGGCCCAGATCTCGACCGAGCGGTTCTTGTACGTCGTCCCCAGGTGCGCGGTGAACTTGACGTCGGCGCCGTAGTTGTACAGCTTGCCGTTGTTGTTCAGGCTGAGCGAGGTCGAGTTGCGGGAGACCTCGACGGTGTCGGAGGCGGTTGCCGCGGTGTGCACCGCGTCGCCCGCGTACTTCACCGCGTACTTCACCTTGCCGCCGGCCGGCGGGGTGTCCGTGAAGGAGTACGTGCCGTCGGCCTTGACCGTCACCGGGGCCAGTGCCTTGCCGTTCGGGCTCTCCAGGTCGGTGCGGGTCACCGTCAGCTGGACCCCGCTCGGCAGCGGCAGCGTCGCCGAGATCTTGCCGGTGACGGTCAGCTGCTTGGCGCGGGTGGCCGAGGCCGGGGCGTTGACCGTGAGGGTGGGGACGTTGAGCGTCGGGTCGGTGAGCGCCTTGAGGGTGTAGCCGGAGGCCGAGTTCACCAGGGCGAAGATCCGGGAGGAGTCCGGAGCCCAGGCCAGGGCGGCCGCAGACTGCGTGCCGGTGCTGTAGGTGCGCACGGGCTGGGTGGCGTTCGGCCGGTAGACGGCGACCTTGGTGCCGGAGATCTGGGCGACCAGACCGCTGCGGCCGATGTCGGCCCGCTGGCCCGCCGGGTAGGCGCCGGCCTTGGCGAAGGTGCCGTTCGCGTAGGCGTGCCGGTCGGTGCCGTTGACGAGCACCTGGTCGCTGCCCGCGACGAGGTCGATGTCCCCGACGCCGTCGTTCAGGGCGTACGAGGTGTCGTGCCAGGCGGTCACCTCGGGCGTGCCGCTCGACACGTCGAGGACGGCCTCGGTGCCCGAGGAGTCCCCGGTCTCGCCGACGGCCAGAAGGCCCGGCCGCAGCGGCTCGGTGTCCAGCAGGGCCTGCCCCCACAGTCCGCTCCCCGTTCCCTCGGTCGGGAGCTGGGCCAGCGCCACCGGATCGGCACCGCTCGCCGGGTCTACCGCCGGGTCGACGGAGCCGAGGTCGCCGTCCCACTGGTCGCCGTAGCTGAACCAGACCTTGCCGCCGGCGAACTCGACGTACACGGGGCCCGTGTTGGTGGCGACCGGGTAGCGGGCCTTCACGTCGAGGGTGGCCGCGTCGAGGGCCACGATCTCGTGGCTGACCCGCGCCGCGGCGTACAGGGTGCCGCCGTCGTCGGAGAGCGCCAGGTCGAAGATCCCGTCGATGCCGTCCACCGAGTCGACGCGGTTGCCGTTGTAGTCGGCGGCGACGATCCTGTCGTTCGCGTCGTCGCCGACGAAGACCCGCTTGAGCGTGTCGCTCACGACGATGCCCCCGGGCGAGCCGACCGTGGCGGTCACGGCCGAGGCCGTCCCGGCCGATACGGCGGTCAGCGCCGCCGAGCTGAACAGGACCGCGAGCGCCGTCGCGGCCGAGGTGCTGCGCATGCGCACAGTGATGAACCCCCACAAGGAATCCCGGGGTTGCCGGGAGATGAGAGCGCCGCGCGGCACCCGGACGCGGACCGCGTGAAGGCGGTGACGTGCGGGGCGCGGCTGCCAGGGGGCACTCTATGGCATGGCTGTGACAACCGGGGAGGGATATTCGGGCCCGGCCCTGTGGGGTCCGACTAGCCGTACATCCGGCGCATCGCGAACTCGACCATCTGCTCCACGGCCTTCGCGTCGAACACCATCCGGTGCTCGCCCTCCATGTCCAGGACGAAGCCGTAGCCGGTCGGCAGCAGGTCGATCACCTCGGCGCCGGTGATGACGAAGTACTTGGACTCCTTGCCCGCGTACCGCCGCAGCTCCTTGAGCGAGGTGAACATCGGGATCACCGGCTGCTGGGTGTTGTGCAGGGCGAGGAAGCCGGGGTTGTCACCGCGCGGGCAGTAGACCTTCGACGTCGCGAAGACCTGCTGGAAGTCCTCGGCGGACATCTGCCCGGTGGTGAAGGCCCGCACCGCGTCCGCGAGCGAGGGCGGGGACGGCTCGGGGTAGAGCGGTGGCTGCTGGCCGTACCCGCCGACGCCGCCGGCCATGGGCTGCTGCGGCGGGGCGTACCCCTGCTGTGCACCGACGTTCTGGTCGTAGCCGTACATGGGCGCAAGAGTACCGAGAGCGGCGGGGCGGCGGGCCGGTACGGGCGCCCTCGCAAACCGACAGCGACTCGACAGCCGTCGGCCTGGCTTCCGACAGCTGCCGTTCACTAGCGTCCAAGCATGCGCCCACACCACGACGACGAGGTCCACGAGCACGACAGAGGACTCTCGTACGACCTTCCCGTGCTCGCCCGCCGCCGGATGATCCGGCTGATGGCGGGCGCGAGCCTGATTCCACTGGTGGGCTGCACCTCCGAGGAGGACACCTCGGCTTCCTCCGCCTCTTCTTCCCCTCCTTCCTCCTCTTCCTCCTCTTCCTCTTCCTCCTCGTCCGAGGAGTGCGCCACCATCCCCGACGAGACCGCCGGCCCCTACCCCGGCGACGGCTCGAACGGCGTGAACGTGCTCAAGGAGAGCGGTGTCGTCCGCAGCGACATCACCCGGAGCTTCGGCGACTCCGCGGGCGGCACCGCCGACGGCGTGCCCCTGACCGTCACACTCACCGTCGTCGACGCCGCCTCCGGCTGCGGGACTCCGAAGAAGGGCGCCGCCGTCTACCTCTGGCACTGCGACCGGGAGGGCAACTACTCCCTGTACTCCGAGGGCGTCACCGACGAGAACTACCTGCGCGGCGTCCAGGAGACCGACGACAAGGGCCAGGTCACCTTCGAGAGCATCTTCCCGGGCTGCTACCCGGGCCGCTGGCCGCACATCCACTTCGAGGTCTACGGCAGCCTGGCCGACGCCACGGCCGCCACCTCCCTCACCAACACCTCGCAGCTCGCGTTCCCCAAGGACGTCTGCGACACGGTGTACGGCACGGACGGCTACAGCCGGAGTGTGACGAACCTGAGCGAGCTGTCCCTGGAGACGGACGGCATTTTCAGCGACGGCTACGACCAGCAGATGGCCACCATGAAGGGGAGCACCGCGGAGGGGTACACGGCGACGCTGACGGTTCCTGTGTGACCTGTCCGGTGTGGCCTGGCCGGTGTGACCTGTCACAGATGCGCGATCGGGGTTGCGTCTTATTACTGGCGGGTAGCATCATCGTAGCTACTTGTTGGTACGTGAACTAGCGCGAGGATGCACACCCAGTGCCTCGCCGATCTCTCTAACGGAGCCGTCGCCATGGGGCACTACAAGTCGAATCTCCGCGACATCGAGTTCAACCTCTTCGAGGTACTCGGCCGCGACAAGCTGTACGGCACCGGCCCGTTCGAGGAGATGGACACCGAGACCGCGAAGAGCATCCTCGAGGAGCTCACCCGCCTCGCCGAGAACGAGCTGGCGGAGTCCTTCGCCGACGCCGACCGCAACCCGCCGGTCTTCGACCCCGAGACGAACACCGCGCCGGTCCCGGCGTCCTTCAAGAAGAGCTACAAGGCCTTCATGGACTCCGAGTACTGGCGCCTCGGCCTGCCCGAGGAGATCGGCGGCACCACCTCCCCGCGCTCCCTGATCTGGGCGTACGCGGAGCTGCTGCTCGGCTCCAACCCGGCCGTGTGGATGTACTCCTCCGGCCCGGCGTTCGCCGGCATCCTCTACGAGGAGGGCAACGAGGTCCAGAAGAAGATCGCGCAGATCGCGGTCGAGAAGACCTGGGGCTCCACCATGGTCCTCACCGAGCCGGACGCCGGCTCGGACGTGGGCGCCGGCCGCACCAAGGCGGTCCAGCAGGAGGACGGCTCCTGGCACATCGAGGGCGTGAAGCGCTTCATCACGTCCGGTGAGCACGACATGGAGGAGAACATCCTCCACTACGTCCTCGCCCGCCCCGAGGGCCACGGCCCCGGCACCAAGGGCCTGTCCCTCTTCCTCGTCCCGAAGTACCTCTTCGACTTCGAGACCGGCGAGCTGGGCGAGCGCAACGGCGTGTACGCGACGAACGTCGAGCACAAGATGGGCCTCAAGGCCTCCAACACGTGCGAGATGACCTTCGGCGACCAGCACCCCGCCAAGGGCTGGCTGATCGGCGACAAGCACGACGGCATC
Organism: Streptomyces sp. T12; assembly: GCF_028736035.1. NCBI lineage: Bacteria > Bacillati > Actinomycetota > Actinomycetes > Kitasatosporales > Streptomycetaceae > Streptomyces > Streptomyces sp. T12. Next base: position 5,430,311 of record NZ_CP117866.1, on the reverse strand, counting down.
CGCCAGATGTTCCGCATCATCGAGTTCGCCCGCATGATGGTCGGCACGAAGGCGATCTCCACGCTGTCGACCGGTTACCTGAACGCCCTTGAGTACGCCAAGGAGCGCGTCCAGGGTCCGGACCTGGCGAACTTCATGGACAAGACCGCGCCCAAGGTCACCATCACCCACCACCCCGACGTGCGCCGCTCGCTGATCACGCAGAAGGCGTACGCGGAGGGCATGCGCGCGCTGGTGCTCTACACCGCCTCCATCCAGGACGAGATCCAGGTCAAGGAGGCGGCGGGCGAGGACATCTCCGCGCTGGAGGCCCTCAACGACCTGCTCCTGCCGATCGTGAAGGGCTACGGCTCCGAGAAGGGCTACGAGCAGCTCGCCCAGTCGCTGCAGACCTTCGGCGGCTCCGGCTTCCTGCAGGAGTACCCGATCGAGCAGTACATCCGCGACGCCAAGATCGACACCCTGTACGAGGGCACGACCGCGATCCAGGGCCAGGACTTCTTCTTCCGGAAGATCGTCCGCAACCAGGGCGCCGCGCTGAACTCGCTCGCCGAGGACATCAAGAAGTTCCTGGCGCTCGGCGAGGGCGGCGAGGAGCTGGCCGGCGCCCGCGAGCACCTCGCGAAGGCGGCCGTCGAGCTGGAGGCGATCGTCGGCCTGATGCTGACCGACCTCGCGGCCACCGAGCAGGACGTCAAGAACATCTACAAGGTGGGCCTGAACACCACGCGCCTGCTGATGGCCTCCGGTGACGTCGTCGTCGGCTACCTGCTCCTCAAGGGTGCCGCCGTCGCCGCCGAGAAGCTTCAGACGGCCTCCGCGAAGGACAAGGCCTTCTACACCGGCAAGATCGCGGCGGCGAAGTTCTTCGCGGCCAACGTCCTGCCGGGCGTCACCGGCGCGCGCAAGCTCGCCGAGGGCGTCGACCTGGACCTGATGGAGCTGGACGAGGCGGCGTTCTAACCCGACGAGACGGCGCTCCAACGGCTCGTTCCAGCCACTCGTTCCACTCACTCACGGACAATCCACATCGCCCTTACGAGGGCCCGCTCCCCATCACCGGGAGCGGGCCCTCGTACGTCGTTAAGGTGAACCCCATGAGCGAACCCCCCCGCTTCGACCGCGGCCACACCGACGACCTCATGTCCTTCCTCGCGGCCAGCCCGTCGCCGTACCACGCCGTGGCGAACACCGCAGAACGGCTGGAAAAGGCCGGCTTCCGACAGGTCGCGGAGACGGACGCCTGGGACGGGACGAGCGGTGGCAAGTACGTGCTGCGCGGTGGCGCGATCGTGGCCTGGTACGTCCCCGAGGGCGCGGTGCCCCACACGCCGTTCCGGATCGTCGGCGCGCACACGGACTCCCCCAACCTCCGTGTGAAGCCGCTGCCGGACACCGGGGCGCACGGCTGGCGGCAGGTGGCCGTGGAGATCTACGGCGGCCCCCTGCTCAACTCCTGGCTCGACCGCGACCTGGGCCTGGCGGGCCGGCTGACGCTGCGGGACGGCACGACGCGGCTGGTGAACGTGGACCGTCCGCTGCTGCGGGTCCCCCAACTCGCCATCCACCTGGACCGTTCCGTGTCGGCGGAGGGGCTCAAGCTCGACAAGCAGCGGCATCTGCAGCCCATCTGGGGCCTCGGCGACGACGTGCGCGACGGCGACCTGATCGCCTTCCTGGAGGAGACGGCCGGGCTGGCGGCGGGCGAGGTCACCGGCTGGGACCTGATGGTCCACTCCGTGGAGCCGCCGGCGTACCTGGGCCGGGACAAGGAGCTGGTCGCGGGCCCGCGCATGGACAACCTGCTGTCCGTGCACGCGGGCGCGGCGGCGCTGACCGCGGTGGCCGCCTCGGGCGCCGGACTGCCGTCCATCCCGGTGCTGGCCGCCTTCGACCACGAGGAGAACGGCTCGCAGAGCGACACCGGTGCCGACGGGCCGCTGCTGGGCGGCGTCCTGGAGCGTTCGGTGTTCGCGCGCGGAGGGTCGTACGAGGACAAGGCACGTGCCTTCGCGGGCACCGTCTGTCTGTCCTCCGACACGGGCCACGCGGTCCACCCCAACTACGCGGAGCGGCACGACCCGACGCACCACCCGCGCGTCAACGGCGGGCCGATCCTGAAGGTCAACGTCAACAACCGCTACGCGACCGACGGTTCGGGCCGCGCGGTGTGGGCCGCCGCCTGCGAGAAGGCCGACGTCCCCTTCCAGTCCTTCGTCTCCAACAACTCCATGCCCTGCGGCACGACGATCGGCCCGATCACCGCGGCCCGGCACGGCATCAAGACGGTCGACATCGGCGTGGCGATCCTGTCGATGCACAGCGCGCGGGAGTTGTGCGGCGCGGACGACCCGCATCTGCTGGCGAACTCGTTGGTGGCGTTCCTGGAGGGGTAGTCGCGCGTGACCGGGGTACTCGCCTCCGACCGGAACCACCGGACAGGGAGGCGACAACTCATGGGCCGGTGGGGGTCCCCCCATGCACAAACTCTGTTTCTTCTTAAGTTTTTCTATGTGATCCAAAAAAGTGGTGTAAACCGTCACTCCGTCATCGCTCACCCCGCCGTGGAGCAGCGACGGCCCCCGCTCGCCGGGCGCACTGAACCCTCAGGCGTCGCGGAGCGCCCCCAGGAAGCGCGAACGGCCCGCCACCGAGGGAATCCCCGGCAACGGGCCGTGAACGGCGTCAGAGAGATCTACAAGGAGTCTTCTTTGGTGAGCTGCGCCCACTCGATCCTGACGCGCTGCTCCGGAACGAACCGCTGACCACGCTTGCCCTTTGTGACCTCAACACGGTCGATGGCGAGCGACAGGCGGTCCCTGCGATTTTCGTCCGTAGAGGACACCCACGCTTCGTGGAGGAGCACGCCGTCGAGCATCGGGCCAACATTCACAGATGGCATGGGCAGCTTCGCCAGATCGGCGCGCAGCCCCTCAATGCGATCCCGCAGCCGTTCGGTCAGCCTGTTGTAACGCTCCACCGCAGCGGCGCCCTTGAACTCACCGCGCACGTACCGAGCGTCTTCGAGGTCCGCCAGCCGCGCCTCTTCATCCTGTATTTCGCGCGTGATCGCGTCACGCTTGGCGAACGTCTCCGGGTCCGAGCGCTTCACCCAGCGATCGGCCATCGCGATGAGCAACGGGTCGTCCAGTTCGAGGGCCGGGATCTTCGCGAGGAAGCTTGCGACTACGTGCTCATCCACCCGGTCAGCCAGCGCAGAAGCTCCGACGCACTGGTTCCCGGCGCGCCGCGCCATGCACTGGTAGCTGTTGCCGACGCGGTGCATCCGCCGCCCACAGCCGGGCACACCACAGAAGATCAAGCCCGTGAGGAGCGCCGTTCCCTCCGGCTTGGGGCGGCGCTTCCCTGCATACACGAAGGTACGGGCTTCCAGTTGGCGCATGATCCGCTCCCGCTCGCCAACCGTGATGATCCCTTCGCCTATCTCCACCGTGTCCAGCGTTTGCGGGTCCCGATACGGGAAGACACGGCTCGTGTACTTCCTCCCGCCGTCCTCCGTCTCGACGGTCTCTGTCTCCGGCATGAGGCCCGCGAAGGCTGGCGACCGTAGAAGCTACATGATGCTCGCCGCGTTCCACTGCCCACCACGGGGCGAGAGAATCTCGTACTCGTTGAGCAAGCGAGCGATCTTCACCAGCGAGGTCCCCGCAAGCGCCTCATCAGCGATCAGACGGGCGTAGACGGCATCCTCGGAGTCGTGGACCAGCTTCTTGGTCTCCGGGTCCACCATGAGCCCGTAAGGCGGCTGACCGCCGATCCACTGTCCCTTGCTGCGCAGGTAGCGCTTCGCGTTCCCCACGCGAGTGCCGATGTTCTTGGACTCCGTGCGCGCCAGCTCGGCGAGCATGGCGACGATCATCCGGGCGGAGTCGTTCGAGGTGTCCAACCCGTCCACGACGGAGACGAGACGGCCACCCGCCTTCTCGATGTCGTCCAACACCTGGCCGACCTGCCCGATGCCCTTCCGCGACAGTCGGTCGAGCTTCCAGACGATCAGCGTGCCGACCACTCCGGCGGTGACTGCCGCAAGTGCGGCGTCGAACCCCTTGCGCTCAACGGCCTTGTAGCCGGAGCGCCCCCTGTCTATGTGGACCTTGCGGACGGTGAGACCGTTCCGTTCAGCCCATGCACGGCAGTCGGCTTCCTGCCGTTCGATTGCGGTCTTGCCGTCCCGGTCGAGAGACAGGCGCAGGTACAGATCACAGATCGTGTCTTGATGCACCAATTGAGTATCTCCAGAAGTTCAGTGCTCCGTAATGAACTTCCAGAAGTCCAGGATCACGATGCGTCCGCGCAGGTCGGCGAGGCCGTACGGGCGGCCGCCCGTGTTCAGCCAGCCGCCCTTGCCGATCAGCTCGGGGGCGCGGACGCGGACGCGACGGGGGGTCGGGGCCGGGGATGAGTCGGTCATGGTTCAAGCGTGCCACCCGCCACTGACAGTCACGTCAGCGCGTGTCCCCTGGTGGCGTCCACGTGGTCCGGTACGTCGTCGTGGCGGTCGCCGACGGTGAGGGTGCCGGTGGGTTCCAGGACCAGGATCGCGGAGGGCGTCGGGGCGTACGGCTTGTGCTCGGTGCCGCGCGGGACGGTGAAGACGCTGCCCTTGGGGAGGACCACCGTGCGTTCCCCGGCAGCCTCCCGCAGGGAGATGTGCAGCTCGCCCTCCAGGACCAGGAAGAACTCGTCGGTGTGGTCGTGCACGTGCCACACGTGCTCGCCCTCGACCTTCGCGACGCGTACGTCGTAGTCGTTGACGGCGGTGACGATGCGGGGGCTCCACCGGTCGGTGAAGGACGCGAGGGCCTCGGTGAGGGAGATGGGTTCGCTGGTCATGCACGCCATGCTCGGCGGTGGCCCGGCACGGGCACGAGTGCTAGAAATCGCACATGCCGCAAGGATCCTCTCAACCGCATCGCGTGGTTCTCGTGGTCGACGAGAACTCCAACCCGTTCGAGATGAGCTGCGCGATCGAGGTCTTCGGGCTGCGCAGGCCGGAACTGGGCCGGGAGCTGTACGACTTCGGGCTGTGCGCCGCCCAGCCCCTGACGCGTATGCGGGACGGGTTCTTCACGCTCACCGGGGTCGCGGGGCTGGAGGCCGCCGAGGAGGCGGACACGCTGATCGTCCCGAACCGGCCGGACACCGGCACGCCCCGCTCACCTCAGGTGCTGGAGGTGGTGCGCCGGGCACACGCGCGTGGCGCCCGGTTGATCGGCTTCTGCTCCGGAGCGTTCACGATCGCGCAGGCCGGGCTCCTGGACGGGCGGCGCGCGGCCTGCCACTGGATGTGGGCGGAGTCGTTCCGGGTGCGGTTCCCGAAGGTCCGTCTGGAGCCGGACGTGCTGTTCGTCGACGACGGGGACATCCTCACCGCCTCCGGCAGCGCGTCGGCGCTCGACCTGGGCCTGCATGTCGTGCGACGGGACCACGGCGCCGAGATCGCCAACCACGTCTCCCGTCGGCTGGTCTTCGCCGCCCACCGCGACGGCGGCCAGCGGCAGTTCGTGGAGCGGCCCGTACCGGACGTGCCGGACGAGTCGCTGGGTCCCCTGCTGGTGTGGGCGCAGGAACGGCTGGGCGAGCCGCTGACGGTGGCGGACCTGGCGGCACGGGCGGCGGTGTCGCCGGCCACCCTGCACCGCCGGTTCCGGGCGCAGCTGGGGACGACGCCGCTGGCGTGGCTGACGGGGGAGCGGGTGGCGCTGGCGTGCCGGCTGATCGAGCGCGGGGAGGAACGGCTGGACGTGGTCGCGGCGAGGAGCGGCCTCGGCACTGCGGCGAACCTCCGCGCGCGCGTGCGGCGCGAGACAGGGCTCAGCCCGTCGGCCTACAGGCGGCGTTTCGGACCGGGCGGCGGGGAACCCCTCGTCTCATGAGATTCCTCGTACGCGACCGGCTCCTCGGCTTCGGTGACGACTACTGGATCGAGGACGACCGGGGCAACAAGGTGTACCTCGTCGACGGCAAGGCGATGCGGCTGCGGGACACCTTCGAGCTGAAGGACACGCAGGGGCGCGTCCTCATCGACATCCACCAGAAGATGTTCGCCCTGCGCGACACGATGGTGATCGAGCGGGACGGCGGCCCCCTCGCGACGATCCGCCGCAAGCGGCTGTCCCTGCTGCGCAACCACTACCGCGTGTCCCTGGCGGACGGCAGCACGGAACTCGACGTCAGCGGCAAGATCCACGACCGGGAGTTCGCCATCGAGTACGACGGCGAACTGCTGGCCGTCGTCTCCCGCCGCTGGCTGCATGTGCGCGAGACGTACGGCGTGGACGTCGTACGGGACGACGCGGATCCGGCGCTGCTGATCGCGGTGGCGGTGTGCGTGATCCACCTGGCGGAGAAGGAGCGGCGGGACGACGACTGAGACGGACGACTGTGACCGAGGGGCGAGCCCTCAGCGACGCGGCGCCGCCAGCCCCAGCACCCGGTCCTTCAGCGCCGGGAACTGATCCCGTGTCACCGCGACCTTCCCCGGGTCGAACTCCACGGTGAGGACCTGCTCCCCGGCACCGGCCTCCGCCAGCACCTCGCCCCACGGATCCACCACGATCGAGTGACCGGCCTGCGGAACTCCCGCGTGCGTCCCGGCCGTTCCACAGGCGAGCACGAACGCCTGGTTCTCCACCGCCCGCGCCTGAGCCAGCAGCGTCCAGTGCGCCCGGCGGCGCTCCGGCCAGCCCGCCGGAATGACCAGGGTCTCGGCGCCGGCGTCGACGAGGCCGCGGAAGAGTTCGGGGAAACGGAGGTCGTAGCAGGTGGCCACGCCAAGAGTCGTCTCGGGCAGACGAACCGTCACCAGTTCCTCGCCCGCACCCATCAGCACGGCCTCGCCCTTGTCGAAGCCGAACCGATGGATCTTTCGGTACGCGGCGGCCAGATCGCCGGAGGGGGAGAAGACGAGAGAGGTGTTGTAGAGCGGCCCGTCAGGGTCTCGCTCCGGGATCGAGCCCGCGTGCAGCCACACGCCCGCGTCGCTCGCGGCCTTCGCCATCGCCTCGTACGTCGGCCCTTCGAGCGGCTCGGCCTCGCTGCCGAACTCCTCGTAGGCGAACGCCCCGGTCGTCCACAGCTCGGGCAGCACCACCAGATCCGCCCCGGCCTGTTCCCGTACCAGCGAGGCAACCCTCACCCGACGCGATTCGACCGATTCGCCCTCATTGACGTCGATCTGGAGCAAAGAGGCGCGCACACTACCACCGTCCTGGCATTCGAGCGGTCCACACAGGCTTCCACACAGGCCTACGATCGTCACACGAAAGCACTGCCGGGGTGCCTCACAGCAGCGTAACTTAGCGTTTCAAGACACCCGCCGACAGAAGCCGCCGCCCACTGGCACCGCCGCCAGCACCTGCCCGCGTACCGACGTTCCAACCGCCGAGGGGTCCCGTTCCGTGAGTCTGCATCCCACCCTCCAGCCCTACGCCGACGCCTGGACCCACTCCATCGAAGCGATATCCGAGCTGGTGACGCCGCTGGTGGAGGGAGAGTGGAACCGGCGTACACCCTGCCCCGGGTGGTCGGTGCGCGACGTGGTGTCCCATGTCATCGGCCTGGACTGCGAGATGCTCGGCGACCCGCGCCCCATCCACACGCTCCCGCGCGACCTCTTCCACGTCACGAACGACCACCAGCGCTACATGGAGATGCAGGTCGACGTCCGCCGCCACCACACGGCGCCGGAGATGACGTCCGAGCTGGAGTACACGGTCATCCGCCGCAACCGCCAGCTGCGCAACGAGTCCCGTGACCCCGGCACGAAGGTGCGCGGCCCGCTCGGGGCGGAGCTCACCCTCGAAGAGTCCATGCGGGGCCACGCCTTCGACGTATGGGTGCACGAGCAGGACCTGCGCACCGCCCTCGGCCGCCCCGGCAACCTCGACTCCCCCGGCGCGCACGTCGCACGCGACGTCCTGCTCGGCCGGCTGCCCGACATCGTCGCCGTCCGGGCCGACGCCCCGCGCAGCTCGGCGATCGTCTTCGACGTCCACGGCCCGATCGAGTTCCTCCGCACGATCCGCGTCGACATCCAGGGCCGCGGCTCCCTCGAAACGGCCCCCGCCCTGGGCCCGGCCGCCACCCTCACCCTCGACTGGGAGACCTACGTCCGCCTCGCCTGCGGCCGTGTCACGCCGGATGCCGTGGCGGACCGGGTGAAGGCGGAGGGGGACCCGGACCTGACGGCCGCGATCCTGCGCAACTTCACGGTGACGCCGTAGCGATCTCAGCCCGTCCAGGGGTGCCCCTCTGGGGGTGTCGGTAGGGGCGGCGGGCGCGAAATCCACTGTCGCCCACTCCGCACCCGCGGCTAACGTCCCGCCGTGACCGAAACCGAGATCGACACCGCCACCAGCCATCCGCCGCGCCTGACCCGCCTGACCTTCCACGGCCCGCTGTCGGAGACGCGCGCGAACAACCTCGTGCAGCGACTCACCCGGACAAACCCCACCACCGTCCTCGACATCGGCTGCGGCTGGGGCGAGTTGATGCTGCGCGTCCTGGCCGCCGCGCCGCAAGCACAGGGCACAGGCATCGACGTGAACGCCGAAGACCTCGCTCGCGGCCGCCGCGAGGCCGAGACCCGAGGGCTGGCGCACAGGGCCGCGTTCGTCGAGGAGTCCGCCGCCGGGACCTCGCGCGGCCCCGCCGACCTGGTCCTGTGCGTCGGAGCGAGCCAGGCCCTGAGCGCGGCCGAGCCGCCGGAGCACACCACCGAGGCTCTGCGCGCACTGCGCCGCCTGGTCGCCGACGGCGGCCGGGTGCTGCTCGGAGAGGGCTTCTGGGAGCGCACCCCGACCCCCGCCGAGCTCTCCGGCATGTGGCCGGGAGCCGCGGCGACGGACCACTACGACCTCGCGACCCTGCTCGATCTCGCGGTCGCCGCCGGTTTCCGCCCGGAGTGGACCGAGACGGCGAACCTCGACGAGTGGGAGGAGTTCGAGTCGGCGTACCAGGCGGACGTCGAGACATGGCTGGCCGAGCACCCCGAGCACTCGCTCGCGGCCGAGACACGCGAGCGCCTCGACCGCCATCGCGCCCAGTGGATGAGCTACCGCGGGGTACTGGGACTCGCCTACCTCACCCTCGTCCCGGCCCGCTGACACCCCACTGACCCACGGCGTCGGCTCAGGCGGGAACGTGCACGATCTCCACCCTGCTGGCGACCAGCCGTTCCCGCTCCCTGCGCGCCGCCCGCTTGCGCAGCCGCAGGATCTGGCTGACCCCCAGTGCCTGGAGGACGAACACCGCCGAGAAGGCGATGGCGTAGTCGTCCCCCGTGGCGTCCAGCAGCACGCCGATCGCGAACAGCGTCGTCATCGAGGCGACGAAACCGCCCATGTTGGTGATGCCGGACGCCGTCCCCTGCCGCTCCGGCGGATTCGCCGGCCGGGCGAAGTCGAAGCCGAGCATCGAGGCCGGGCCGCACGCCCCGAGCACCGCGCACAGCACGATCAGCAGCCACATCGGCGCCGTCTCACCGGGCCAGGCCAGCGTCGTCGCCCACAGCACCGCCGTCGCCCCGACGGTCCCGAGCGTCAGCGGCAGCCGCGCCTCGTGGTGCCGGGCGACGATCTGGCCGTAGACCAGGCCCACGACCATGTTAGCCAGGACGACCAGGGTGAGCAGTTCACCGGCCGTCGCCCGGGACAGCCCCTGCGCCTGGACCAGGAACGGCATCCCCCACAACAGCAGGAACACCATCGCCGGGAACTGCGTCGTGAAGTGCACCCACAGCCCCAGCCGCGTGCCGGGTTCCCGCCAGGACGCGGCGATCTGACGGCGTACGTACGCCGCACCCAGGTGCGGCAGCGGCTCCGGCTCGTGTCCCTCGGGGTGGTCCTTCAGGAACAGGAGGAGCAGGACCAGTACGACGACACCCGCGGCCGCGCTGCCCGCGAACGCCGCCGTCCAGCCCACGCCGTGCAGCAGCCGGGCCAGCACCAGCGTGGAGACGAGGTTGCCCGCCATGCCCGCGAGCCCCGCGAGCTGCGCGATCAGCGGGCCGCGCCGGGCCGGGAACCACCGGGTGCCGAGCCGCAGCACGCTGATGAACGTCATCGCGTCGCCGCAGCCCAGCAGCGCGCGCGAGGCGAGGGCCATGCCGTACGACGGCGAGAAGGCGAAGCCCAGCTGCCCCACCGTGAACAGCACCACGCCGATGGTCAGCACCTTCTTGGTGCCGAGCCGGTCGACCAGCAGGCCGACGGGTATCTGCATGCCCGCGTAGACGAGCAGCTGCAGGATCGAGAACGTCGACAGGGCCGAGGCGTTCACGTCGAAGCGGTCGGCGGCGTCGAGGCCGGCGACCCCGAGGGACGTACGGAAGATGACGGCGACGAAGTAGACCGAGACGCCTATGCCCCAGACGGCGACGGCGCGGCGGCCGCCCGGAGGATCCCCCGGCAGCACGGCCCTCATCGCTCTTCCCCCCGCGCCAGATGCGAGAACCAGCCGATGTGCCGGTGGACCGTCCCGACGGCGGCCTCGGCGTCCCCGGAGCGCAGGGCCTGAAGGATCTCCTCGTGCTCGACGAGGGTCTTGGCGATCCGGTCGGGGTGCGAGTGCAGGACGGCGACACCCATGCGCAGTTGCCGGTCGCGGAGCTGGTCGTACAGCCGCGACAGGATCTCGTTGCCGCCGCTGCGCACGATCTCCGCGTGGAAGCACCGGTCGGTGACGGCGGCCCCGGCGAGATCACCGGCGGCGGCCTGGGCCTTCTGCTGGGCGAGCAGTTCCTCCAGGCGCGCGATGAGCCCGGGCGGCGCGGGCACGGCCTTGCGCGCCGCGTGCTCCTCGACGAGCATCCGCGTCTCGACCACGTCCTTGATCTCCTGTGCGGAGACCGGCAGGACGAGTGCGCCCTTCTTCGGATAGAGCTTGATCAGTCCCTCGACCTCCAGCCGCAGCAGCGCCTCCCGCACCGGCGTGCGCGAGACCCCTACGGCCTCCGCGAGCTCGCCCTCGGTGAGGAGGGTCCCGCCCTCGTAGCGGCGCTCCAGGACACCCTGCTTGACGTGGGTGTAGACACGGTCGGCGGCGGGGGGCTGCTTCATGGACTGCTGCTTCACGGGTGCGGGCGGGGCGGAGGGCATGCCCACAGCATAGATACAACACGTACGCATGAGGGCGTCCGTCCAGCATCCGGACGGGAAACCTGACCATGACTCAGACACGGGGCCCCGCCACACCCGTCGCACAACCTTCTGTGCTAGTTACGTGTCACACATGTGCGGCCCACTTGTCTTCCCCTTCCAACTCGGCCGCACACTGGGGCATTCGACGTAATCGGGGTATTTCAGTTGATAACCGCCACTAAGGGCTTCCGCTTCCGCAGAGCCGCAGCCGTCGCCGTCACGACCGGCGCAGTGCTCGCCACCGGAGCTCTCACCGCGGCTCCCGCGCAGGCCGTGACGACGCCCACCATCACCGCCAAGAGCGGATTCCTGATGAACAGCGCCAACGGCGCCACGCTCTTCAAGAAGTACGAGAACACCCACCGGCTCACCGCCTCCACGACGAAGATCATGACCGCGAAGGTCGTGCTCTCGCAGTCGAACCTGAACCTGGACACCAAGGTCACGATCAAGAAGGCCGTCAGCGACTACATGGTCGCCAAGGGCTACCCCTCGTCGGCCCACCTGATCGTCGGCGACAAGGTCACCGTTCGTCAGCTGCTGTACGGGATGATGCTGCCGTCCGGCTGTGATGCCGCGATGGCCCTCGCCGACAAGTTCGGTACCGGCACGACGGTCTCGGCTCGCACCAAGAACTTCATCGCCAAGATGAACACGATGGCCAAGAACCTCGGCATGACGAACACACACTTCGACTCGTTCGACGGCATAAGCAACGGCTCGAACTACTCGTCGGCGAAGGACCTGACGCTCCTCGCCCGCAGCGCGATGAAGAGCACCACCTTCAAGGCCGTCGTGAAGACCAAGTCATACACGGCGAAGACGATCACGAGCTCCGGCTCCACCCGCACGATGGGGGCGTGGACCAACACCAACACGCTGCTCGGCTGGAACGGCACGCTCGGCATCAAGACCGGCTCCGGCACCGAGGCCAAGTACTGCCTCGTCTTCGCCGCCACGCTCAACGGCGAGTCGGTGATGGGCGCCGTCCTGACCGCCTCCTCGGCGGACAACCGCACCGCGGACGTGAAGAAGCTGATCAACTACGGCTACGCCCGGATCAGCTGACGCAGGCTGACACCCGCTTGCACCCGCGGTGAATGAAAGGGGGCGGCCACTCGACAGTGGCCGCCCCTTTTCGTGTCACCGCCGGTGGCTCACGCCCAGGTGATCAGCCGCTTGGGCTGCTCCAGGATCGCCGCCACGTCGGCCAGCACCTTGGAACCCAACTCCCCGTCCACCAAACGGTGGTCGAAGCTGAGCGCCAGCGTGGTGACCTGACGCGGCTTCACCTTGCCCTTGTGGACCCACGGCTGGAGCTTGATCGCGCCGACCGCGAGGATCGCGGACTCGCCGGGGTTGAGGATCGGCGTGCCGGTGTCGACGCCGAAGACGCCGACGTTGGTGATGGTGACGGTGCCGCCCTGCATCGCGGCGGGGGACGTCTTGCCTTCCTTCGCCGTGGATACCAACTCGCCCAGCGCCCCGGCCAGTTGCGGGAGAGTCTTGGTGTGGGCGTCCTTGATGTTCGGCACGATCAGGCCGCGCGGGGTCGCCGCCGCGATGCCCAGGTTCACGTAGTGCTTCTGCACGATCTCCTGGGCCGCCTCGTCCCAGGACGCGTTCACGTCAGGGTTCCGCTTGATCGCGACCAGCAGGGCCTTGGAGATCAGCAGCAGGGGGTTCACGCGCAGGCCCGCGAACTCCTTGTCCTGCTTGAGCTCCTCGACCAGCTTCATCGTGCGCGTCACGTCCACCGTCACGAACTCCGTGACATGCGGCGCCGTGAACGCCGAGCCGACCATCGCCGCCGCCGTCGCCTTGCGGACGCCCTTCACCGGGATACGGGTCTCGCGGGCCGTGTCGTACGTGGCCACCGGCGCCGACGCAGCCGCCGGGGCGGCCACCGGGGCGGGCTGGGACACCGGCTCGGGAGCCGGGGCCGGCGGGGCCACCGCCGCGTGGACGTCCTCGCGCGTGATGATGCCGTCGGGGCCGGTGGGAGTCACCGTGGCCAGGTCGACGCCCAGGTCCTTCGCCAGCTTGCGCACCGGCGGCTTCGCCAGCGGCCGGGGAGGCGTCACCGCTACCGCGGGGCCGTGGCCGTTCAGCTCGGACTGCAGGGCCTGCGTCGCCGTCGAGGGCTCCTGGCGCGGAACGTCGGCCCCCTTGCGCGGGCGGCGCTTGGTCGAGGACGCGGCCACGCCGTAGCCGACCAGCACCGGCTGGCGGCCCTGCGGCTTGGCCTCCTCCGGCGCCTTCTCGGCGGGAGCCGGAGCCTGGGCCGGCGCCTCGGCACCGGCCGCGGCCGTCCCGCCCGACACGTCCACCGCGATGATCGCCATACCGACGTCCACCGTCGTGCCCTCGGGGAAGTGCAGCTCGCGGACCACCCCGTCGTACGGGATGGGCAGTTCGACGGCCGCCTTGGCCGTCTCGACCTCGCACACCACCTGACCGTCGGTGACCGTGTCGCCCGGCTGGACGTACCACTTGAGGATCTCGGCCTCGGTGAGTCCCTCGCCCACGTCGGGCATCTTGAACTCGCGCACGGACGCTTCAGTCATCGTCGTCACGACCCTCTCCTCAGTACGCCAGGGCACGGTCGACGGCGTCGAGCACCCGGTCCAGGCCCGGCAGGTACTCCTCCTCCAGACGCGCCGGCGGATACGGGGCGTGGTAACCGCCCACCCGCAGCACCGGGGCCTCCAGGTGGTAGAAGCAGCGCTCCGTGATCCGGGCGGCGATCTCCGCGCCCGAGCCGAAGAACACCGGGGCCTCGTGGACCACGACCAGGCGGCGGGTCTTCTCGACGGAGGCCTGGATGGAGTCGAAGTCGAGCGGGGAGACCGAACGCAGGTCCAGGACCTCCAGGTTCCGGCCTTCCTCGGCGGCCGCGTCGGCGACCTCCTGGCACAGCTTCACCATCGGGCCGTAGGCGGCCAGGGTGAGGTCCGTGCCCTCGCGGACGACCCGCGCCTTGTGCAGCGGGCCCGGGATCGCCTCCGTGTTGACCTCGGCCTTGTCCCAGTAGCGCCGCTTCGGCTCGAAGAAGATCACCGGGTCGTCGCTCTGGATGGCCTGCTGCATCATCCAGTACGCGTCCGACGGGTTGGAGGGGCTGACGATCTTCAGACCCGCCACGTGCGCGAACAGCGCCTCCGGGGACTCCGAGTGGTGCTCCACCGCGCCGATGCCGCCGCCGTAGGGGATGCGGACGACGACCGGGAGCTTGACCTTGCCCAGCGAGCGCGCGTGCATCTTGGCCAGCTGCGTGACGATCTGGTCGTACGCCGGGAAGACGAAGCCGTCGAACTGGATCTCCACCACGGGGCGGTAGCCGCGCAGGGCGAGACCGATCGCGGTGCCGACGATGCCCGACTCGGCGAGCGGGGTGTCGATGACGCGGCTCTCGCCGAAGTCCTTCTGCAGGCCGTCCGTGACCCGGAAGACGCCGCCGAGCTTGCCGACGTCCTCGCCCATGATGAGGACCTTGGGGTCGGAGTCCAGGGCGCGGCGCAGCGACTCGTTGATCGCCTTGGCCAGAGCCATCTTTTCCGCTGCCATGTCAGGCCCCCTCTACGTCAGCGAACGACGCCTGGTAGGCGGCGAACTGGGCGCGCTCTTCGTCGACGAGCGCATGCCCGTCCGCGTACACGTTCTCGAAGATGGCGAAGTGGTCCGGGTCCGGCATGGCGCGGACCGCTTCGCGCACTCGTTTGCCCAACGCCTCGGACTCCGTCTCCAGTTCCGTGAAGAATCCCTCGTCCGCGTGGTTTGAGGCCTCCAGGTACCGGCGAAGACGCAGGATCGGGTCCTTCGCCTCCCACGCCTCGCGCTCCTCGTCGGCCCGGTACTTGCTCGGGTCGTCGGAGGTGGTGTGGGCGCCCATGCGGTAGGTGTACGCCTCGACCAGCGTCGGCCCCTCGCCGCTGCGGGCGCGCTCCAGCGCCCACTTCGTCACGGCCAGGCAGGCCAGGACGTCGTTGCCGTCGACGCGCACGCCCGGGAAGCCGAAGCCCTGCGCGCGCTGGTAGAGCGGGACGCGGGTCTGCTTCTCGGTCGGCTCGGAGATCGCCCACTGGTTGTTCTGGCAGAAGAACACGACCGGGGCGTTGTAGACCGCGGAGAAGGTGAACGATTCGGCCACGTCGCCCTGGCTGGAGGCGCCGTCGCCGAAGTACGCGATCACCGCGCTGTCGGCGCCGTCCTTGGCGATGCCCATGGCGTACCCGGTCGCGTGCAGCGTCTGGGAGCCGATGACGATCGTGTAGAGCTGGAAGTTGTTGCTGTTCGGGTCCCAGCCGCCGTTGTTCACACCGCGGAACATGCCGAGCAGGTTGGTCGGGTCGACCCCGCGGCACCAGGCGACGCCGTGTTCGCGGTAGGTCGGGAAGACGTAGTCGTCCTCACGGGTGGCCCGGCCGGAGCCGATCTGGGCGGCCTCCTGGCCGAGCAGCGACGCCCACAGGCCCAGCTCGCCCTGGCGCTGCAGGGAGGTGGCCTCGGCGTCGAAGCGGCGGGTGAGCACCATGTCGCGGTAGAGGCCGCGGAGCTCTTCGGGGGTGATGCCGGCGACGTACTTGTCGAACTCGGCGTTCTTGACGCGCTTGCCCTCGGGCGTCAGCAACTGCACCAGTTCGGGGTCGGTGCCTGGCGATTTCCTTGCGGTCGTGCGCTTGCCGGCCGTGCTCTTGGTACCGGCGCTGCGTCGCGGCTTTGGCGCGGCAGTGCTCTCCACGGTCACGTGTGCTCCTCCGTCGGTCCGGCTCCCGGGTTCGCCGGGTGCCAGTGCGGCTCACCTGCAGCCCTACGGACGCACAGGGTGGGTGCGGCTCGTACGGGAACAGGCGTGACAGGTGCCCCGGCGAGCGCCCTGCAAAAGGCACGTTACCCAGTGCTCCACATTTCTGTGAAACCCCTCCTGACCTGCGATTTTGCTTGGATTTCCAAGTAAATCGCGAAAGTCCGGAACAAGTCCTGGTCACAGCCTTGCAGGGGGCCGGAACAACGGCACGTTATATCGGTGACCCAGGTCACGGGAAGAGCAACCGAGGGCGAGATCACTCATCCCGTGTGACGCTGAGCACGTACGCGAAGGCGGAAGAATCCGGAAATTCCGCCCGCCGATCACGAAGCGTGTCCGCTGCTACGACCGACTCGAGGCTGCGCATTCCGGCCACTCGGCAGTCCCGGTAAATGGCACGCGCGCGTGAAGCCCGTTTCCGGGCCGCACGCGCGCGTGGTGGCTTCTTCAGTGAGACGGTGCCGTGAGGCCGGTCAGACGCCGTCGTCGGTCGGTGTCGGCAGCGTCGGCGGATCCGACGGCTCCTCCGTGGGGTCCTCCGTCGGCTCCTCGGTCGGCTCGGCCGTGGTCGGCTCCTCGGTCGGCTCGGCCGTGGTCGGCTCCTCGGTCGGCTCCTCGGTGGGCGTGTACGAGGGCTCGTACGACTGCGTGTAGTCCGGGTCGGTGCCCGCGCCGGTGCCGTCGTCCGTGGCCGTGTCGGTGGGCTCCTCGGTCGGATCGTCGCTCGGCGTCTCGCTGGCCTTGTCCTCGTCGGTGGTCTGCGAGGTGGTGGGCGTCTGCGTGGTGTCGTTGCCGGGGTTGTCCGAACCGGTGCCCTTGAGCGCCAGCGCGACGCCCGCCGCGATCGCGATCACCGCGAGGACGGCGAGGATCCACAGCTTGCCGCGACCGCTGCCCTTGTTCCCGTGCCCCTCGAAGCCGCCCTCGTCCCCGCCGCCGTACCCGGAGGGCAGGATCGGCTTCGGGATCTGCGTCGTCCCGGAGCCGGAGTCCGAGGGGTGCCCCATGACGGTCGTGTTCGCGAAGCCCGCCGCCGGGGTGTGCCGGCCGTCGTGCATCGCCACCGGGCCGGTGTTCCAGGTGCCGGTGTGGCCGCCGTGGTCGTACAGCATCTGCAGGCCGTACTGGACGAGGCCGCGCATCTCCTCGGCCGTCTGGAACCGGTCGTCCGGCTCCTTGGCGAGCGAGCGCATGACAAGGCCGTCGAGCTCCGGCGGGCAGCCGTCGGAGAACTCGGACGGGGGCGTCGGGATGTCCTGGACGTGCTGGTAGACCACCGACAGCGGGGTCTCACCGGTGAACGGCGGCCGCAGCGCGAGGAGTTCGTAGAGCAGGCAGCCCGTCGCGTACAGGTCGGAGCGGTGGTCGACCGCCTTGCCGAGCGCCTGCTCGGGCGACAGGTACTGCGGGGTGCCCATGACCATGCCGGTCTGCGTCATCGTCGACTGCGCGCCGTGCAGGGCGCGGGCGATGCCGAAGTCCATCACCTTCACGGCGCCGTTGTCCGTGATGATGACGTTGGCGGGCTTGATGTCGCGGTGCACGATGCCGTGCTGGTGCGAGTAGGCGAGCGCCTCCAGGACACCGGAGACGATGATCAACGCCTGCTCGGGGCCGGGCGCTTCGGCGTTGAGGAGCAGGTCGCGGATGGTCCGCCCCTCGACGATCTCCATCACGATGTACGGCACGCTGTGGCCGCCCACGAAGTCCTCGCCAGAGTCGTACACGGCGACGATCGCGTGGTGGTTGAGGCCGGCCACCGACTGGGCCTCGCGCGTGAAGCGGGCCTTGGACACCGGGTCCTCGGCGAGGTCGGAGCGCAGCAGCTTGACCGCCACGGTGCGTCCGAGGCGCACGTCCTCGGCCGCGAACACCTCGGCCATGCCACCCCGGCCGAGTCTGCGGGTCAGCCGATAACGGCCGTCCCCGACAAGTCCGCCATTACCCCACATCTCCGGCGCGTCTGACATACCGCCGCCAGCCGCCTCGGGGTCGGACGGGCCCTGAGCGCGCTGCTGCTGTGCCATCGGTCCTCGCCGTCGTTTCTGCCCGCGGTGCGCGCGGTGTTGTTACGGTCTCCGTCGGCCACGCTACAGCCTCCGCGCAAGCCGTCGGTCCGAGAAGGCCGCCCCCAACCGGAAGGAGAGGGACCGGCCATCAAACCGGTACCCCGTCCGCTCGTGCAAATTCTGTGTACCGCCCGTACTGCCCCGGTAACTCTTCCGCGACGCTTCTTTCGCGTACGGTCACGGAACGGGCACCGCGCTTGACCTGTCAGTGCCGTGGGGCAGACTTGGCCGGGAATAGCACGTGGATCACTCGGGAACACCCGATCCACGGCAGTCGCAGGCGCCTAAGAGGCTACGGGGGACGCAGCACATGAGCCAGGACGGCGCACAGGGCCGGTACGCGGGGCGGGCGCTCGCCGGCGGCCGCTATCAGCTGCGCGACTTGCTCGGCGAGGGCGGCATGGCCTCGGTGCATCTCGCGTACGACGCCGTGCTCGACCGGCAGGTGGCGGTCAAGACCCTGCACACCGAACTCGGCCGCGAGCAGGCGTTCCGCGAGCGCTTCCGCCGCGAGGCCCAGGCCGTGGCCAAGCTCACGCACACCAATATCGTCTCCGTCTTCGACACCGGCGAGGACGATGTCGACGGCATGACGACGCCGTACATCGTCATGGAGTACATCGAGGGCCGGCCGCTCAGCTCGGTCTTCGACGAGGACGTACGGCAGTTCGGCGCGGTGCCCGCCGACAAGGCGCTGAAGATCACCGCGGATGTGCTCGCGGCGCTGGAGATCAGCCACGAGATGGGCCTGGTCCACCGGGACATCAAGCCGGGCAACGTGATGATGAACAAGCGCGGCGTGGTCAAGGTCATGGACTTCGGCATCGCGCGCGCCATGCAGTCCGGTGTGACGTCGATGACACAGACCGGCATGGTGGTGGGCACGCCGCAGTACCTCTCGCCCGAGCAGGCGCTGGGCCGCGGGGTGGACGCCCGCTCCGACCTCTACTCGGTCGGCATCATGCTGTTCCAACTCGTCACCGGGCGGCTGCCGTTCGAGGCGGACTCGCCGCTGGCGATCGCGTACGCACATGTGCAGGAGGAGCCGGTCGCTCCGTCCTCGATCAACCGCGCCCTGCCGCCTGCCGTGGACGCGCTGGTCGCCCGCGCCCTGAAGAAGAACCCGAACGAGCGCTTCCCGAGCGCCGAGTCCATGCGCGACGAATGCCTGCGCGTGGCGGCGTCCTTCCAGGCGGCCCCGCCGAGCATCGTGCCGGGCTCTCAGACGCAGAGCGGCCAGGGCGTCGGCGCCTCGGTGTTCCCGCCGGTCGGCCAGGCGCCGCCGCCCGGGGGCCCGGTCCAGACGCCGTACCAGCCGGCCTCGGCGCCGACCCCCGCGCCGAACCCGTACGGCACCCCGCCGCCCGGGACGCCCGCGCCGTCGTACGGCTACCCGCAGCAGCAGCCCGGCTACCAGACACCGCCGCCGGCGGCGTACTCCCCGCAGCCGGGCCACCCGACCCCGCCGCCGTACACCATCTCGCCCCAGCCGCGGACCACTTCGGGCGGCGGCAAGAACAACCGCGCGGTGATCATCGGCTCGATCGTCGTCTCCCTCGTCGCGGTGGGCGGCCTGATCGCGGCCCTGACGCTGACCGGCGGCGGCACCGAGGACGACCCGGGCGCGGACGGCACGAGTACGTCGGCGCCGGCCACGAAGGCGGCCGGATACCGGGCCGGGGACAGCTCGCGGACGGTCGAGACGACCACGTGCACCGAGCCGCGGGAGTCGTACCTCGACCCCGAGCAGGTGCGGATGCCGGACTTCTCGTACCAGTACTGGCCTTCGGTCGTCGAGTGCCTCAAGGCCGCCGACTGGAAGTACGAAACGACCTCCAAGAACGAGAACACGTACGGCGAAGGCACGGTGCTGGTCCAGTCCCCCGAGGCGGGCACGGACATCGACCCGGAGAACCCGCCGACGATGAAGTTCACGGTCTCGACGGGCAATCCGGAGTGACCTCCGCACCCGCGATCTGATCTGAAAGGGCCCGGCAGCACTCGCTGCCGGGCCCTTTGCGTGGATATGTAGATATCTGGCCTATGCGCCTACGTACCGGGTCTTACAGGTAAGGCCCGCCCGTGCGGCCCGCCTGGCGCTGCTCACCGTCCTCGAGGCCGCCGACTCCCGGCGGGAGGGCGCGGCGCATCTGCTCCAGCTGGGCCCGGGCGGCCATCTGCTGGGCGAAGAGCGTGGTCTGGATGCCGTGGAAGAGGCCCTCCAGCCAGCCGACCAGCTGGGCCTGCGCGATGCGCAGCTCCGCGTCGCTCGGGGTCGCCTCGTCCGTGAACGGCAGGGAGAGCCGCTCCAGCTCCTCGACGAGCTCCGGCGCCAGGCCGTCCTCCAGCTCCTTCACGGAACTGGCATGGATCTCCTTCAGCCTGACCCGGCTCGCCTCGTCCAGGGGAGCCACGCGCACCTCTTCGAGCAGCTGCTTGATCATGCTGCCGATCCGCATGACCTTCGCCGGCTGCTCGACCTGCTCCGTCACCGGGATCTCGCGGGAGTCCTCGTCTCCGTTGCCGCCAGTGAGCGCCATCCCGTCCTGGCCCACGACCAGGATCTGGGGGTTCTCGGACGGCCTTTCGTTCCTCGGCATCTCCATGCCGCCATTCTCTCGCACCCGTACAGCTCATCATCGTGGTGCCCCCCGTGGGGAGAGATCCACCGTTTACGTTGCGGGACTTTCCGTCAGTCCTCGACGGTTCCGACCCCTCGGGCCTCTCCGGCCCCTCCTGCCTGTCCAGCCTGTCCTGCCTGTCCTGCCTGTCCTGCCTGGGTGAGCCGGAGCAGGCGGGCCTCGCAGATGTCGAGCCAGCGGCTCTCCGCCTCGGCGTGGAACACGAGCTGCTCCAGGACGAGCAGCCGAGCCATCTCGTCGGGGTGCTCGTGCGCCCGCGCCAGCGCCTCGGCCCGCCGCCGTACATGGCCGTGCAGGGCCTGGGCCACATGCCGGCGCTGCGCCTGCACGACCTCCCGTACGTCGACGCCGGGCGCCCCGACCGCCATCACCAGCTTGATCGCCAGCTCGTCGCGCGGCGGGCTCGCCCGCTCCACGGGCCGCTCGAACCAGGCCCGCAGCTCGGCGCGGCCCGCCTCCGTCAGCGCGTACAGCACCCGCCCCGACTCGTCCACGCCGTCCTGGACGACCATGCCGTCCCGCTCCAGCCGGCCGAGGGTCGTATAGACCTGGCCGATGTTCAGCGGCCAGGTCCCGCCCGTACGCCCCTCGAACTCGGTGCGCAGCCGCGAGCCGTAGCGGGGGCCGGGTTCCAGGAGCGCCAGCAGTCCGTGTCGTATCGACATAACCGGATTGTGCGCCTGATTCGGTCGGGTGGCGGAGTCTGAAATGCCGGGTGCGTGGGGTGCTGTGAGGCTGGTTCCGTGACTTCATGGCTGAGGATGACGTGGGGGCGGCGGGGGCGGACGCGTGCTGCTTTCGGCGGCCCACGCACCTTGTCCTGGCCGGCACCGACGGCTGCCGCCGAATGTGTCCCGGGTACTGCGCGTCGGCTCGGGGGGCGGCCGGGGGTGCGGTGGGGCGTGCGGGCGGTGCGGGCTCTTCAGGCGCTGCGGTCTGCGGGGACGCTGGTCGTGCTGGTGGCGGGGCTGTTCGTGGGGTTGTGCGGGAGTGGGGTGTCGTACGGCCTTGAGGGCCCGCATGGTGCCGCCGCATCCGGGGATTCCTCCGGGCCCACCGCCACCGGCCGGGCCTCCTCCGGCTCCACGGCCAAGCGCCGGCCTCCCTCCAGCCCCACGGCCAAGCGCCGGCCTTCCTCCGGATCTACGGGTTCGGGGGGACCCGTCTCCCCCCGTGCGGCCGCGTCTCCCTCCGCACCCGTGGCTGACTCCGGGGCCTCCTCCAGCTCCTCCGCCGAGTCCCGGCCTTCCTCCGCCGCTGAGGCTCCGTCCGGGGCACCCTCCGCCTCCTCCGGCCTCTCCACCCCGTCCGGGGAGTCCGGAGAGGCCAGGAAGCCCGGAGAGGCCAGGAAGCCCGGAGAGGCCAGGGAATCCCGGGCGGCGTCCAGCTCTCCCGCACACGCCCCGGCCGCCTCCCGTCCCGACCCCTCCGACAAGCCGTCCCGCGCCGGGAGCCGGGCTGGTGAGGGGCGGGAGCGGCCGGGGCGGGAGAAGGGGCCGTTGGAGGACGAGGAAGCCGCGGACCAGGAAGCCGCGGACCAGGAAGCCGCGGACGAGGAGCCGGACGGTGGCGTGGGCGACGAGGAGGGCGAGGGCTCGGCGTTGCCGGAGGACGAAGGCGAGGGCGAGGGTGAGGACGACGGTGGAGGCGTCGCCGAGAGCCCGGACGGCGCCGGTGACTCCGCCCGGGACGCCGCCACGGTGCCCTCCGCCCCGTCGGCCCGTCCCGTACGGCAGCCTGGCCCGCGTGCCGAGGGCCCCGCCGAGCCCATGCTGCAGGTCCTGCCCCTCGGCAGCGGGCTGGTGCTCATCGGGCTCGGGCTGGGCCTCGCCTTCGTCGGTCTCCGGCTGCGGCGCGGCTAGGGCGTGCCCTCGGCGCGTCGGACGAGGGCCCTACGGCGCGACGAGCAGCACCTTCCCTACGTGCCCGCTGTCCTCCACCACCCGGTGAGCCTCGGCGGCGTCGTTCATCGGGATCTCGCGATCGACGACCGGGCGGACATGGCCGGCGTCCAGCAGGGGCCACACGTGCTCGCGCGCGGCCGCGACGATCGCCGCCTTCTCGCCGAGCGGACGGGCGCGCAGCGAGGTCGCGCTGATGGCGCCGCGCTTGCCCAGCAGCGCACCGATGTTGAGCTCGCCCTTGACGCCGCCCTGCATGCCGATGATGGCGAGGCGGCCGTTGACGGCGAGGGCCTGGACGTTGCGGTCGAGGTACTTGGCGCCCATGTTGTCGAGGATGACGTCGGCTCCGGCGCCGTCAGTGGCCTTCTTGAGCTCGGCGACGAAGTCCTGCTCCCGGTAGTTGACCAGGATGTCGGCGCCCAGCTCGGCGCACCGGTCCAGCTTCTCCTGGGTGCCCGCCGTGACGGCGACCTTGGCGCCGACGGCCTTGGCGAGCTGGATGGCCATGGTGCCGATGCCGCTGGAGCCGCCGTGCACGAGCAGGGTCTCGCCGGGGCGGAGGTGGGCGATCATGAAGACGTTGGACCAGACCGTGCACACCACCTCGGGCAGGGCGGCGGCCTGCGTCAGGCTCAGGCCCTTGGGTACGGGCAGCAGTTGGCCGGCCGGGACGGCGACCTTCTCGGCGTAGCCGCCGCCCGAGAGCAGCGCGCACACCTCGTCGCCGACGGACCAGCCGGAGACGCCGGAGCCGAGCGCGGCGATCCGGCCGGAGCACTCCAGGCCGGGGTAGGGGGAGGCTCCGGGCGGGGGGTTGTAGAAGCCCTGGCGCTGCAGGATGTCGGCTCGGTTGACGGCCCCGGCCACCACCTCGACCAGCACCTCGCCCTCGCCGGGCACGGGATCGGGGACCTCGTCCCACACCAGCGCCTCGGGCCCACCAGGTTCGGGAATCGTGATCGCATGCATGGCACGGACGCTACTCCTCGGCCTTCGGCCCCCTGTCCCTCGGTCCTTGGGCGGGTGCGGTCGAAAAACCCTGTGCCTCACCGATGAGTTTGCGCGACCGTAAAAGTCTCCCCATACGCAGTCCAAGAACGCGGAAGGACCACTCGGAAGGACCCGAAGCATGAGCACGCAGACGACGTCCGGTCTCGCGATCGAGACGGCAGGCCTGGTGAAGACGTTCGGTGAGACGCGGGCCGTCGACGGCGTGGACCTCGCGGTTCCGGCCGGCATGGTCTACGGCGTCCTCGGCCCGAACGGCGCCGGCAAGACGACCACGGTGAAGATGCTCGCCACCCTCCTACGACCCGACGGCGGCGAGGCCCATGTCTTCGGCCACGACGTCGTGCGTGAGGCCGACGAGGTGCGCGGCCGGGTGAGCCTCACCGGCCAGTACGCCTCCGTGGACGAGGACCTCACCGGCACCGAGAACCTGGTCCTGCTGGGCCGGCTCCTCGGCCACGGCAAGCCCGCCGCGCGGGAGCGTGCCGCGCAGCTCCTGGAGGCCTTCGGGCTGACGGACGCGGCCGGAAAGCAGGTCAAGAACTACTCCGGCGGCATGCGGCGCCGTATCGACATCGCCGCCTCCATCCTCAACACCCCCGACCTGCTCTTCCTCGACGAGCCGACGACCGGCCTCGATCCGCGCAGCCGCAACCAGGTGTGGGACATCGTGCGCGCAGTCGTCGCCCAGGGCACCACCGTGCTGTTGACCACTCAGTACCTGGACGAGGCCGACCAGTTGGCGTCCCGGATCGCCGTCATCGACCGCGGCAAGGTGATCGCCGAGGGGACGAAGGGCGAGTTGAAGGCATCCGTGGGCGCCGGTTCCGTCCATCTGCGGTTGCGGGAGGCCGCACAGCGGCCGCAGGCCGAGCGCGTACTGCGGACGACCCTGGACGCGGACGTGCAGCTGGAGCCCGACCCCGTGGCCCTCACCGCGCGCGTCGGCTCCGGGGCGGCCAACGGGCAGGGCGCGGCGGAACAGGCCGCCCGCGCGCTCGCCGAACTGGCCCGCACCGGCATCACCGTCGACAACTTCTCGCTGGGCCAGCCCAGCCTGGACGAGGTGTTCCTCGCCCTCACCGGACACGACACCCACGACGCCCGCGATGCCCGCGATGCCCGCGATGCCCGCGACGACGCCGGCAAGGACGACAAGGACGAGGTGGCGGCATGAGTACCGCGACGCAGACCGAGAGCAGGGAACTCGCCCCCGTCAGCGCCGAGTCGCTCGCCGCGCTGCTCGTCTCCGGGGAGCGGCCACCGCGGCCCAGCGCCTGGTCGGCCTCGATGACGTTCGGCTGGCGGGCGATCCTGAAGATCAAGCACGTGCCGGAGCAGCTCTTCGACGTCACGGCGTTCCCGATCATGATGGTGCTGATGTACACGTACCTGTTCGGGGGCGCCCTGGCCGGGTCCCCGAAGGAGTACATCCAGTTCCTGCTGCCGGGCATCCTGGTGATGTCGGTCGTGATGATCACGATGTACACCGGCGTCTCGGTGAACACCGACATCGAGAAGGGCGTCTTCGACCGGTTCCGTTCGCTGCCCATCTGGCGGCCGTCGACCATGGTCGGCTATCTGCTGGGCGATGCCCTGCGCTACACCATCGCCTCCCTCGTGATGCTCACCGTCGGTATCATCCTGGGCTACCGCCCGGACGGCGGGGTCGGCGGAGTGCTCGCCGGGATCGCGCTGCTGGTCGCCTTTTCGTTCGCGTTCTCGTGGATCTGGACGATGTTCGGGCTGATGCTGCGCTCCGAGAAGTCGGTGATGGGCGTCAGCATGATGGTGATCTTCCCGCTCACCTTCCTGTCCAACGTCTTCGTCGACCCGAAGACCATGCCGGGCTGGCTGCAGGCCTTCGTCAACAACAGCCCGATCACCCATCTGTCCTCAGCCGTCCGCGGGTTGATGGCGGGTGACTGGCCGGCCGACGAGGTCGCCTGGTCGCTGGGCTGGGCGGGCCTGTTCGTGCTGGTCTTCGGACCGATCACGATGCGGCTGTACAACCGCAAGTAGTCAGGCCCAAGTAGTCGGGCCCAAGTAGTCGGGCCCAAGTAGTGGGGCCCAAGTAGTGGGGCCCAAGTAGTCGGGCGCGCAGCCCGGCCAACCAGTCGGGCGGGGCTTCAGCCCTGGGGCAGACGCCGTTCATCGGGTGCGACCTGACTGCCCGGCGTCGCCCGCACGATGGTGATGAGCCGGTCCGTCAACTGCAGTGTCCCGACGGCCGGATCGTCGTATCCGAGCACCCGGTGCCCGCGTACGACGCTCACCACCAGGTCGTCCGTCTGCCGCGGGCTCCTGCCCACCTCGGCCTTTATGACCGGCCGTTCGACGATGTCGAGCCCGCTGCCCTGCTGGATCAGGTCCTCCAGGACCATGCCGGCGGCGGGGCTGAGCACGGAAAGGCCGAGCAGCCGTCCGGCCGCGCTGGCGCTGGTGATGACCGCGTCGGCGCCGGACTGCTTCAGCAGCGGTGCGTTCTCCTCCTCGCGCACCGCGGCCACGATCTTCGCGCCGCGGTTGAGCTGCCGGGCCGTCAGCGTCACGAGGACGGCGGTGTCGTCGCGCTGGGTCGCGATGATGATCTTCCGCGCCTTGTGCACCTCGGCCCGCTTCAGGACCTCGCTGCGTGTGGCGTCCCCGGTGACCCCGGCGTAGCCGTCCGCGACCGCCGCCTCGATCACCTTGGAGCTCGGGTCGACCACGATGACCTGGTCCTTCCTCAGTCCCGTCGCGCAGACGGTCTGGATCGCCGAACGCCCCTTCGTTCCGAAGCCGACGACGACGGTGTGGTCGCGCAAGGTGGACCTCCAGCGGGTCAGACGCCATTCCTCCCGGGTCCGTTCGGTGAGGACCTCGAGCGTGGTGCCGACCAGGATGATCAGGAACAGCACCCGCAGGGGCGTGATGACGAAGATGTTGGTGAGCCGGGCACCGTCACTGACGGGGGTGATGTCGCCGTATCCGGTGGTGGAGAGGCTGACGGTCGCGTAGTAGAAGGCGTCGAGGAGGTCGACGGAACCGTCGGAGTTGTCGTTGTAGCCGTCGTGGTCGGCGTAGACGATCAAGGCCGTCGCCACGAGCAGCGCCAGGGCCAGGGCGACCCGCTTCGCGACCTGCCGGAACGGATGCTCCACGATCTTCTTCGGGAGCTTCACCCGATAGGTCGCGACCCTCTCGTCCGCCCGACGGGCGATCGCGTCCTGGCCCGGAAGTTTCACGTGAAACACACCTCGATGCCGGCACTCGCCCAGGGCAGGTCGAGCAGTTCGGTCTCCTGACCCGCGCGGACACCGCCCGGTGGTACGACGGCGACGGCGTCGGCCGCCGCCATGCCCCGCAGCATGGCCGGCCCGTGGTAGTGCAGCGGCACGGCATGGTCGCCGCGCAGCACGACGGGGATGAGCCGGGTGTCGTACGGATGCCCGTGCGCCGCCTCCTTCAGGGGCAGCGTGTACGGCTCCGGGGCCGGGTGGGCGGCGAGCGTGCGCAGTAGGGGTTCGGCAAGGGTGAGCAGCCCGGAGACGGCGGCGAGCGGGTTGCCGGGCAGGCCGACGAGGTGCTGGTTCTCCTTGGTGCGGGCCAGCAGCATGGGGTGGCCGGGCCGCACCTTGACGCCGTCCACCAGGAGTTCGGCACCGATGCGCTGCAGCGTGGGGTGGACGTGGTCGACCGGGCCGGCCGCGGTGCCGCCGGTGGTGACGATGAGGTCGGCGTCGGAGCGGGTGAGGGCCTTGTGCAGGGCCTTGGCGTCGTCGCCGAGCCGGCGCACGGAGGTGACCTCGGCGCCGAGTGCGCGCAGCCAGGGCGGCAGCATCGGGCCGAGGGCGTCGCGGATCAGCCCGTCATGCGGGAGCCCTTGGGTGAGCAACTCGTCGCCGAGGACGAGGACTTCGACGCGGGGGCGGGGGACAGCGGTGAGGGTGTCGTATCCGGCGGCGGATGCCAGGCCGAGTACGGCCGGGGTCACGAGGGTGCCGACGGCGAGCAGTTGATCGCCGTTACGGCATTCCTGGCCGCGTGGGCGGATGTCCTGGCCGGGCTGGATCTCCCGGGTGGCGTGCAGACGGTCCTTGGCGTCCGTGCGGCCGTGCTCGCTGCGCAGGACGGCGGTGGTGTCCGGCGGGATCCGGGCGCCGGTCGCGATGCGGACGGCCTCGCCGTCGGTGAGCGGCTCGGGTTCGGCGTGCCCGGCCAGGACCCCCTCGTCCCTTACGTCCCAGGGGCCGGGGCCCGCGACCGCCCAGCCGTCCATCGCCGAGGTGTCGAAGGAGGGCAGGTCGGTGAGGGCGGTGAGGGGAGCGGCCAGGGTGAGGCCGAGCGCGGCGCCGAGGGGGACGGAGACGGGAGCGCGGCCGGCGGACCGGGCGGTGGCACGCGCGGCGCGGGCGGCGGTGTCGCGGGCTTCGCGCCAGGGGGTGGCCTTGTGGTGGCGGTCGGGATTGTGGGAGCCCGGGGCGTGCTGGCCGGGTGCGGGCACGTGGTCGCCGGGGGTGTGGGGGCCGTTGTGTTCCTTCACGAGGGCGAGTACCTCCTCGACGTCGAGGTCCTCGGCGTCCTCGTCCGCCTGGATACCGCGGGCGGTCATCCGGCGTCCGGGCGGGTGTCGGGCGTGGCGTCGGGGGCCGCGTCGGACTTGGCGGCGGCCTCCTCCGCCCAGCGCAGGGCGAGTGCGGCGGCCTTGCGGGAGGCCTCGGCGACGGCTTCGGGGCCTCCCTGGCCTCCCCTTGCCTGCGCTGCCGCGTACCCGACGAGGAAGGTGGTCAGCGGGGCCGCGGGCCGCGCCACACCGTGGGCGGCGTCGCGGGCGAGATCGAGCAGGACCTTGGTGTCGACGTCGAGCTCGATGCCGAGCTCGTCCTTGACTGCGGAAATCCATTCATCCAACACGTGCCCATGCTCCCTGATGCGTGCCCTGGCGGTGGCGATGTCGTCCCAGGTGTCGCAGTCGAAGGACGCGACGGGGTCGGGGACGCGGGTGAGGCCGAGCGCGCCGGTCAGCCGGCGCAGGGGGAGGCCGGTGAGGCCGTCGTGCCCCTGGGCGAGCGCGTCCAGTTCGCGGCGCAGCGCGGACGCGCGGTACGCGGCGACGAGCGGCTGGTCGCGGCCGTCGGCGTCGGTGAGCAGCGCGCCGTCGGCGCCGGTGGTGTGCAGGGCGGCCAGCAGCCGCCGCACCGTGCCGTCGTCGAGGAACGGCAGGTCGGCGGAGAGGACGACGACCCGCTCCGAGGTGGTGCGCCGCAGCCCGGCGTCGAGTGCGGCCAGCGGGCCACCGCCGGGCGGGTCCTCGCGCGCCCAGGTGACGGGGCGCGCGGTCGGGCGGGGGTCGGCGACGACGACGGTGGACCGCGCGTCGGCGCAGGCGGCGAGCACCCGGTCGAGCAGCGCCCGCCCGCCGACGCGCACCCCTGGTTTGTCCACACCGCCGAGCCGCCGCGCGCCGCCCCCGGCGAGCACGACGGCGTCGAACGCGACGTCGTGCCCGGTCTCCTGCTGGGCGTCGGCGGCGCCTTGCGCGCCCGGCGGTTCGTACGCGGTCACCCCCCGAGTATGCGTGCCTCCGCGATCACAGGGAACGCAGGGGAAGCAGCGGGCCTCGGGGGATCCGTCACAGCGTGCGCAGCAGCACCGCCGGGTGTTCCACGCAGTCCGCCACGTACCGCAGGAAACCGCCTGCCGTGCCGCCGTCGCAGACCCGGTGGTCGAAGGTGAGCGCGAGCTCGACGACCTGCCGCACCGCCAGCTCACCCTCGTGCACCCAGGGCTTGGGGATGATGCGGCCCACGCCGAGCATCGCGGCCTCGGGGTGGTTGATGATCGGCGTGGAGCCGTCGACGCCGAACACGCCGTAGTTGTTCAACGTGAAGGTGCCGCCGGTGAGTTCCGCGGGCGTGAGGGTGCCCGTGCGGGCCGCCTCGGTCAGCCGGGCGAACTCCGCGGTCAGCGACTCCGCGTCCCGCGCGTGTGCGTCCCGTACGACCGGGACGACGAGGCCCCGCTCGGTCTGCGCGGCGAATCCGAGGTGCACATGGTCGAGCTGGACGATCTCCCTGGCCTCCATGTCGACCGTGGAGTTGAGCTCGGGGAACCGGGCGAGGGCGGCGGTGCAGATGCGGGCCAGCAGGGCGAGGAGGGAGATCTTCGGCCCACCTGTGGCGTTCATCGCCGTCCGCGCCCGCATGAGCTCCGTGGCGTCGGCGTCCACCCAGCAGGTCGCGTCCGGGATCTCCCGCCGGCTGCGGGAGAGCTTGTCGGCCACGGCGCCGCGGATGCCCTTGAGGGGGGTGCGGATGCCGCCGAGGGGGGCGGAGGAGCGGACGGGGGCCTGCGCGGGCGGGACGGCAGCGGAGGGGGCCGGGGTCGTCGGCGTCACGCGCGGGTGCGGCTCGGCCGACGGCTGGGCCGTCCGTCCGTGTGCCTCGGCGGCCCGCAGCGCGTACTCCACGTCGGCCCGCAGAATCAGCCCGTCCGGTCCGGAGCCGTGCAGCTCCCTCAGGTCCAGGCCGTGCTCGCGGGCGAGGCGGCGGACGAGCGGGGAGATCACGGGTACGGGGCCCTCGCTGCGGGACTCCTCGTCGGCCGGTGCCACGTCAGGGCCGTGGCCGACAGGGCCGTGCCCCGCCGCTGTGCCGACGGGGCGCGCGACGCCCGGGGCGGGGGCGTGCTCGGCGGTCGCCGTGCCCTCGCGCGCGGCGGCACCGTTCGCCGCCACGCCCGCCGGCTGCCCCGCCGGTGTCGTCGGCGCGGTCGGCCGTACCCGCCTGCGCCGCGCCGGGGCCTCGGAGGTGCCGTACCCCACCAGCACGTTCCCGGAGCCCTCGGTCTCGTCGCCGGAGGCGGGCGCCCCCACCGCCACGGTCAGCAGCGGCGCCCCGACGGGCAGCTCCGTGCCCTCCTCGCCGAAGCGGGCGGTGACCACGCCGGCGTAGGGGCAGGGGATGTCGACCATCGCCTTGGCCGTCTCGACCTCGACGACCGGCTGGTCGACGGCGACGACCTCACCGACCTCCACCAGCCAGCGGACGATCTCCGCCTCGGTGAGCCCCTCCCCGAGGTCGGGGAGCTTGAACTCGAGCACCTGTGCCATCAGCTCTCGGCCTCCCACTGCAGACGCCCCACGGCGTCCAGGATCCGGTCCACGCCGGGCAGGTGGTGACGCTCCAGCATCGGCGGCGGGTAGGGGATGTCGAACCCGGCCACACGCAGCACCGGCGCCTCCAGGTGATGGAAGCAGCGCTCCGTGATCCGGGCCGCGATCTCCCCTCCCGGGCCACCGAACCCGCCCGACTCGTGTACGACGACCGCTCGCCCGGTCCGCCGTACCGAAGCGGCGACCGTCTCGTCGTCGAACGGCACCAGCGAGCGCAGGTCGACGACTTCCAGGTCCCACCCCTCTTCCCGCGCCGCCTCGGCGGCTTCGAGGCAGACGGGCACGGACGGTCCGTACGTGATGAGCGTGGCGCTCCGGCCCGAGCGCCGCACCACCGCGCGGCCAATCGGTTCAACGTCCGTCGGACGGTCCGGGTTCCAGGAGCCTTTCGACCAGTACAGCCGCTTGGGCTCCAGGAAGACGACGGGGTCGTCGGAGGCGATGGAGGCGCGCAACAGCCCGTAGGCGTCGGCGACGGTCGCGGGCGTGACGACATGGAGCCCCGGAGTCGCCATGTAGTACGCCTCGGACGAGTCGCTGTGGTGCTCGACGCCGCCGATGCCGCCGCCGTAGGGGACGCGGATGGTGATCGGGAGCGGCATCGCGCCGCGCGTGCGGTTGCGCATCCGGGAGACGTGGCTGATCAGCTGCTCGAACGCCGGGTAGGCGAACGCGTCGAACTGCATCTCCACGACCGGGCGCAGGCCGTACATGGCCATGCCCACCGCCGTGCCCAGAATCCCCGCCTCGGCCAGCGGCGTGTCCGTGCAGCGGTCCTCGCCGAACTCCTTGGCGAGCCCGTCGGTGACCCGGAAGACACCGCCGAGGGTGCCGACGTCCTCGCCCATGACATGCACGGCGGGGTCTTCCGCCATGGCGTCGCGCATCGCGCGCGTGAGGGCCTGCGCCATGGTGGCCGGCTTGACGGCGACGGTGGTCATCGGTGCGACCCTTCCGACTCGGCGTCGAGCTCGGCGCGCAACTGGGCCTGCTGTTCGCGCAGTTGCGGGGTGGGCTCGGCGTAGACGTGGGCGAACAGGTCCATCGGGTCGAGCACCGGGTCCTGGTTCATGCGCTCGCGCAGGTCGGCGGCCATCGCCTCGGCGGCGTCGCGCGCGGCCTGCTTGCCGGCCTCGTCGATCAGGCCCCGCTCGGTCAGCTCGTGCTCCAGGAGCGCGATCGGGTCGTGGCCGCGCCAGGTCTCCACCTCGGAGTCGCCGCGGTAGCGGGTCGCGTCGTCGGCGTTGGTGTGGGCGTCGATGCGGTAGGTGATCGCCTCGATCAGGGTCGGTCCGCCGCCGGCGCGCGCGTGCCGTACGGCGTCGCTCAGCACCTCGTGCACGGCGGCCGCGTCGTTGCCGTCGACCAGGCGGCCGGGCATGCCGTAGCCGACGGCCTTGTGGGCCAGCGACGGGGCCGCGGTCTGCTTGGCGAGCGGGACGGAGATCGCGAAGCCGTTGTTCTGGACCAGGAAGACGACCGGCGCCTGCCATACGGCGGCGAAGTTCAGCGCCTCGTGGAAGTCGCCCTCGCTGGAGCCGCCGTCGCCGACCATGGCGAGCGCGACCACGTCGTCGCCCTTGAGGCGGGCAGCGTGCGCGAGGCCGACGGCGTGCGGGAGCTGGGTGGCGAGCGGGGTGCACAGGGGCGCGACGCGGTGCTCGCGCGGGTCGTAGCCGGTGTGCCAGTCGCCGCGCAGCAGGGTCAGCGCCTGAACGGGGTCCAGGCCGCGGGCCACGGCGGCGAGGGTGTCGCGATAGCTGGGGAACAGCCAGTCGCGGTCCTCCAGAGCCAGCGCGGCGGCGACCTCGCAGGCCTCCTGGCCGGTGGTGGACGGGTACACGGCGAGGCGACCCTGCTTCGTGAGCGCGGTCGCCTGCGCGTTGTACCGACGGCCCCGCACCAGCTCGGCGTAGAGCCGGCGCAGCAGGCCGGGGTCGGCCTTCGCGGCGGCCTCGGTGCCGAGGACGCGATACGGCTCCGCGTCGGGCAGCAGCGGCGCGGGGTCCATGCGGGGCTGCCAGGCGGGCGGCGGCGATGGCCGGTACGCGCCTCGCTGCTCCATGACCGTCATGACGGCACCTCCTCGTGGGAGCGGCTACGAGAGGCGCAGCTCTTGTGATGCGCCTCACCTACCGATTGTTCGGTCGTCGGCACATTTTGGCTACAGGCGCCCTCAGGCTGTGGACAAACGGTTCTCCACAGCCTCCAATGAACGCAGTACGTCCACGGCAGGAAGGTGGGGGGACATGGCGCCTGAACAAATGGCCGAGAGCCCGGACAGCGGCACTCCCCTGCCGCCCCCACGCCCGCTCGACGTCATTGATCAGGACATCCTCCAGATGCTCCAGGCGGACGGCCGCGCGTCGATACGGTCGGTCGCCGAGCGGGTCCATGTCTCGCGCGCCAACGCCTACGCCCGCATCAACCGCCTCATCGAGGACGGCGTCATCCGCGGTTTCGGCGCCCGCGTCAACCACGAACGCGCAGGCCAGGGCACCTCGGCGTACATCACCCTGAAGATCGTCCAGAACTCCTGGCGCACGGTGCGCGAGCAGCTCAGACAACTGCCCGGTGCCTCTCACATCGCCCTCGTCGGGGGCGATTTCGATGTGCTGCTGCTGGTCCACACCTCCGACAACAGGGCGCTGCGCGAGCTGGTGCTCACCCGGCTCCAGGCGATCCCCGAGGTGCTCAGCTCGCGCACGCTGCTGGTGTTCGAGGAGGAGGACCTGGAGCCGCAGGGCTGAGCGTTCGTCCAGGCCGTCAGCCCGTGGTCATCACCATGGCCAACAGCACCACGAGCAGCAACGGAAGGAACGCGCACACGAGAGCGGCACAGGCCGCCGTGATCCGCAGCATCCGCGCCGACCGGCGATGCGGCAGCGCCCAGGCGACCGCGAGCAGGACGAACGCCCAGCAGACCGCGCCCCCGAGGACGCGGAAGGTGTTCCCGCCCCACAGGGCGTACTCCCACCCGAGGAGCGGCAACCCGAGCAGCGTGGCCACGAGAGGCGCCCGCCACCACGTCGAGTCGTCGGCAGACGACGGCATGTCGTTCTGGATCATGCGTCACAGCCCACCACCCGAGGGGCCCCGGAGCATCGGGTGGCGTACTCACCCGGCCACGCGCGCGTACTCAGGCCGCCGTCGCGGCAAGCGGCAGTCAGCCCGCCTGCCGCAGCCCCCCGAAGACCAGCCGCACCACGGTGTCGGCGACCTCGCGCTCGTTCATGCCGCGGCCGTCCGGCCGGTACCACTCCACGATCGAGTTGATCATCCCGAAGACGAGCCGCGTCGCCAGCCGCACCTCCACGTCGGCGCGCACCTCCCCGTCGGCGGCGGCCGCCTTCAGCAGTGCGGCGACCTGGTGGTCGAAGTCGCGGCGCCGTTCCAGGGCCCACCGCTCGGTGTCGGTGTTGCCGCGCACGCGCAGCAGCAGCGTCACGTACGGCAGGTCGCCTATGAGCACCTCGACCATGCGCCGTACGACGTATTCCAGCCGGTCGGCGGCGTGCCCCACGCGCGCGTGCTCCTCGTCGAGGATCCCGAAGAGCCCGTCGAGCGCCCGGCTGACGGCGCGGCGCAGCAGCTCCTCCTTGCCGCTGACGTGGTGGTAGATCGACGACTTGGAGATTCCGGCCGCCTTGGAGAGGTGCTCCATGGAGGTGCCGTCGTAGCCACGCTCGTTGAAGACCTGCACGGCGACGGAGAGCAGCGTCTCCGGCGTGTACGTGTCGCGCTTGGCGGTGGTCATGAGGTGTTGCCCTCCCGCTTGTCGGAGGCGTACGCGTGGCGGTACAGCGCGAGGGACGGCGCGTAGCGCCCGGAGGGGTCGCGCAGGTGCAGGTCGTCGAGGAGGGCGTACGCCCAGTTACGGCCGAGCCTGCGGCTCCACTCGAAGGGGCCGAGCGGGTAGTTCACGCCGAGGCGCATCGCGGTGTCGATGTCCTCCTCGGTGGCCACGCCCTTGGCGACGGCGTCATGCGCCAGGTCGACGATCCGGGCGACCGTGCGGGCGACGATCATGCCGGGGACGTCGCCGATGACGCTGACGTCCTTGCCGAGCGCCTGGAAGAGGCCGGTGGCCTCGGCGAGGGTCTGGGGCGAGGTGTCCTGGGAGGCGGACAGGGCGATCCGGGTGGCCCTGCGGTAGTCGAGGGCGAGATCGAAGTAGACGACGTCCCGGAACTCCACCGACGTCTGGCCGTCGGCGAGCGCGAGCTGGCCGCCGCTCGGCAGCACCAGGCGGGTGCCGTGGTCCTCGTCCTCCTCGCGCACCGGGATGCCCGCCTCGCGGATCAGCGCGAGCAGCTCGGATGCCGGTCCCAGGTCGCCCTCGGCGACGACGTAGGCGGGCGGCCGGCCCTTCTCCGCGGTGTGCGGCTCGTCGCGCTCGGCAGCCCCGTTCCCATCGGAGTAGTCGTACCAGCCGTGCCCGCTCTTGCGGCCGAGCCGGCCGGACTCGACCAGGCGCCGCTGGGCGAGCGAGGGCGTGAAGCGCACGTCCTGGAAGAAGGACTGCCACACGGAGTGCGTGACGGACTCGTTGACGTCCTGACCGATGAGGTCGGTCAGCTCGAACGCGCCCATCTTGAAGCCGCCGCACTCGCGCAGAACGGCGTCGATGGTGGCCGGATCCGCGCCTTGCGCCTCGTAGACGGCGAAGGCCTCGGCGTAGAAGGGCCGGGCGATGCGGTTGACGATGAAGCCGGGGGTGTCGGCGCAGGCGACCGGCGTCTTGCCCCAGGCCCGTGCCGTCTCGTACGCGCGCGTGGCCGACGTGACGTCGCTGGCGAACCCGGAGACGACCTCGACGAGCGGCAGCAGCGGCGCGGGGTTGAAGAAGTGCAGGCCGACGAAGCGGCCCGGGTTGGCGAGGGCGCCGCCGATGGCCGTGACGGACAGGGACGAGGTGTTGGTGGCGAGCAGGCAGTCCTCGTCGACGATGCCCTCCAGCTCGCGGAACAGCTCCTGTTTGACGTCGAGGCGCTCCAGGACGGCCTCGATGACCAGGGCGCAGTCCGCGAGGTCGGCGAGCGAGTCGGCGGGCAGCAGCCGGGCGCGGGCCGCGTCGCGGTCGGCGCCGGTGAGGCGGTCCTTCGCGACGAGCCGGTCGAGGCGGGCACCGATCGCGTCCGCCGCGGCCTGGGCGCGCCCGGGAGCGGCGTCGTACAGCCGTACGGGATGGCCCGCGACCAACGCGACCTGGGCGATGCCCTGGCCCATGGTGCCGGTGCCGACAACGGCCACGGGGCTGCTGAGGTCGAGTGCTGTCATGTGCGCGATCCTCCCGCACGGGGTTTTCCACAGATGCGGCGGACCCCCTTGAACCGACCGATCGTTCGGTTACTCTAACTCTGACTGCCTGTTCCTGCCCATGTTTCTGCCCAGGTCATGAGCTCAACGGAGAGCTCTGGAAACGAGGAGTTGGTCCCGCATGGCCGCCGAACTGACCGCCCACGAGCTGATCGCCAAGCACCGGCCCACCCTCGACCAGGCGCTGGAGGCGATCCGCACCCGCGCGTACTGGTCCCCGCACCCCGAGCACCCCAAGGCCTACGGTGAGAACGGCAGCCTGGACGCGGCGGCGGGCAAGGCCGCCTTCGACGCACTGCTGGGCAACCGCCTCGACCTCGGCCAGGCCGGCACGGACGACTGGGTGGGCGGCGAGGTCTCCCCGTACGGCATCGAGCTGGGCGTCGAGTACCCGCACGCGAACATCGACGAGTTGCTGCCGGCCATGAGGTCCGGCATGCGCGCGTGGCGGGACGCCGGCGCGGAGATGCGCGCGGTGGTCTGCGTCGAGATCCTCAAGCGGATCAGCGACCGGACGCACGAGTTCGCGCACGCGGTCATGCACACCTCCGGTCAGGCCTTCATGATGGCCTTCCAGGCGGGCGGCCCGCACGCGCAGGACCGTGGCCTGGAGGCGGTGGCGTACGCGTACGTCGAGCAGGTGCGCACCCCCGACACGGCGGAGTGGACCAAGCCGCAGGGCAAGCGTGACCCGCTCGCGCTGAACAAGCAGTTCACGCCGGTCCCGCGCGGGATCGCCCTGGTCATCGGCTGCAACACCTTCCCGACCTGGAACGGCTACCCGGGCCTGTTCGCCTCCCTCGCCACCGGCAACGCGGTCCTCGTGAAGCCCCACCCGCGCGCGGTACTGCCACTCGCGCTCACCGTGCAGGTCGCCCGTCAGGTGCTCACCGAGGCGGGCTTCGACGCGAACCTGGTCGCGCTGGCCGCCGAGCGGCCCGGCGAGGGCATCGCCAAGACCCTGGCCACCCGCCCCGAGATCCGGGTCATCGACTACACCGGTTCGACCGTGTTCGGCGACTGGCTGGAGGCCAACGCCCGCCAGGCGCAGGTCTACACGGAGAAGGCCGGCGTCAACACGGTGATCGTCGACTCGACGGACAACTACAAGGGGATGCTGTCCAACCTGGCCTTCTCCCTGTCCCTGTACAGCGGCCAGATGTGCACCACCCCGCAGAACCTGCTCGTCCCCCGCGACGGCATCCGCACCGACGAGGGCCCCAAGACCTTCGACGAGGTCGTCGCCGACCTCGCCCGCTCGGTCGACGGCCTCCTCGGCGACGACGCCCGCGCGAACGCGCTGCTCGGCGCGATCGTCAACCCCGACGTCAAGGCCCGCCTGGAGGCCGCTGCGGGGCTGGGCGAAGTCGCCCTCGCCTCCCGGGAGATCGCCAACCCGGAGTTCCCGGACGCGGTGGTCCGTACGCCGGTGATCGTGAAGCTGGACGGGGCGCGGAAGTATTGGGAGGGGGCGGACGACGAGGCCGCCTACATGAGCGAGTGCTTCGGGCCGGTCTCCTTCGCCGTCGCGGTCGACTCGGCGTCGGACGCGGTGGAGTTGCTGCGGCGGACCGTGCGGGACAAGGGTGCGATGACCGTCGGCGCGTACACCACCGACGAGGAGGTCGAGCAGGCCGTGCAGGAGGCCTGCCTGGAGGAGGCGGCCCAGCTGTCGCTGAACCTCACGGGCGGGGTGTACGTCAATCAGACGGCCGCGTTCTCCGACTTCCACGGGTCGGGCGGCAACCCGGCCGCCAACTCCGCGCTGTGCGACGGGGCGTTCGTGGCGAACCGGTTCCGGGTGGTCGAGGTGCGTCGGGAGGCCTAAGCCCGCAAAGCGCCCCCGGTGAGACTCCAGTGGTACAGCGTCATCGCCACGCTCGTCGCCAAGTTGTAGCTGGAGACCTGGGGGCGCATCGGCAGGGACACCAAATGGTCGGCACGCGCGCGTAGTTCGGCGGACAGCCCACTGCGCTCGGAGCCGAAGGCGAGGACGGCGTCGTCCGGGAGCTTGATGCCCCGGATGTCGTCGCCCTCCGGGTCCAGCGCGAAGACCGGCCCGGGCGGCAGCTCGTCCACGCCCAGCCGCTCCACCGCCGTCGCGAAGTGCAGGCCCGCCCCGCCGCGCACGACCGTCGGGTGCCAGGGGTCGAGGGTGCCCGTGGTGACCACGCCGGTCGCGCCGAAACCGGCGGCCAGGCGGATCACGGCGCCCGCGTTGCCGAGGTTGCGCGGGTTGTCGAGGACCACGACCGGGGCGGTGCGGGGCGTGTGCGCCAGCTTCGCGAGGTTGGCAGCGCGGGCCGGTCGTACGGCCAAGGCGGCCACCGCGGTGGGGTGCGGGCGCGGCACCAGGGACGTGTACGTCGACTCCGGGACCTCGGTCAGGAGCGCGTCCAGCGTCTCCCGTACATCCGGCGCCAGCTCGTCGGCGAGGGCCAGCGCGGCCGCCCGGTCGACGGCGACCGCCACCGGGACCTCGGCTCCGAAGCGCACGGCGTGCTTGAGGGCGTGGAAGCCGTCGAGCAGCACGGAGCTCTCGGCGAGCCGGTTCCAGGAGGTCACGGTCATGCCGTGAAGCCTACGGGCGCGTGCTCGGGGTTCTCCCGGGTGCGCGGCTCGGGGAGCGGCGTACGGTCGTCGCCGCGCCGGACCAGACTCCACAGACGTCCACGCGCGCGTGCCGCCCACCCGCCGAGGCGGCGCAGGAACGACGTCGGCAGGAAGACCGCGTCCGCCGCGATCATCGCCAGCGAGAAGAACGGCAGGCCGAGGACGACCGCGATCACGGCGTGCTCGGTGATCATCGCGGCGAGGAGGACGTTCTTGACCCGCCGGTTGAACAGCGTGAAGGGGAAGGCGACCTGCACGACGACCGTGCCGTAGGTGATGAGCATCACCATCGTGCCGCTGGACGACAGCACGTCGGCGAGGGCCGGCCAGGGCGAGAAGTAGTCGAGGTGCAGCGGGTAGTAGACGGCGGTGCCGTCCTGCCAGCGGGAGCCCTGGATCTTGTACCAGCCGGCGGTCGCGTAGATCAGGCACGCCTCGGCCATGATCACCAGCAGGGCGCCGTTGTGCACGATGTTGCCGACGACGTCGAGCAGGATGCGGGGCTGGGCGGTCCGGGCGCGGCGGTCCACGATCCACCACACGGCCTGCCCCAGCCAGACGCCCCACAGGATCACCGGCACGGTCAGGTCGCCGCCGAGACGACCCGCCGCCGTCACCGCGACCAGCGCGAACCCGAGCACGCTCCACAGGGCCGGGCCGACCCGGTCGGGCCCGATTCCCTCGCCACGCGCGTGTGCCTCGCGCGCGAGGCGTGCCCGGCGCTCGTCCAGGGACCAGACCTGGCCGCAGCGTGTGAACACGAGGTAGAGGCACATCAGGTGCAGGACGTTGTCGCCGCCGTCGCCCATGAAGATGGAGCGGTTCTGCAGCGAGAGCACACCGACCATGAACAGCACGGACATCGTGCGGCTGCGCCAGCCGAGCAGCAGCAGCACGCTGGTCAGGACGGCGAGCGCGTAGACGGCCTCGAACCAGAAGTGGCTGCTCGACCACATCAGCGCGGTGAAGGAGCCGTTCGTCCCGATCAGCTGCTGGGCGAGGTCGAAGTCCCAGGGGCCGTCGGGGCCGTACAACTCCTGGCGGTGGGGGAACTCACGCAGCAGGAACAGCAGCCAGGTCGCGGTGAAGCCGATGCGGATCACGGCCGTCTGGTACGGGCCGAGGGCGGACTCGGTGACACGGGCGATGCCCAAGGAGATCGCGAGGGTGAAGCGGTTCACCGGGCA
This sequence comes from Streptomyces sp. T12, assembly GCF_028736035.1. Taxonomy (NCBI): domain Bacteria; kingdom Bacillati; phylum Actinomycetota; class Actinomycetes; order Kitasatosporales; family Streptomycetaceae; genus Streptomyces; species Streptomyces sp. T12. Next base: position 5,390,444 of record NZ_CP117866.1, on the reverse strand, counting down.
CCTCCCTCGGCCTCGGCCGCGGCATCGGTCGTGCCGACGGCACTGGTCCTGCCCGCGGCTTCGCTCCCGCCCGCACTGCCGGCCCCGTCCTTCGGGACCCACCACCAGGGCAGCACGCGGTAGGTCGGCTTGTCCGAGACCTGCTCCTCGCTCCACTTCGGCGGGCGCACATTGGTGGTGCGGGAGCGGACCTGGACGCGTTCGACGACGCCGGCGTCGCCGGCCGCGTTCGCGCGGTCGAGGCGCAGCTGCACTATGTGCCGCAGATACGTCTCGGACAGGGCGCCGCGCAGACCGACGGGACGGTTCTGGGCGTCGTGCGTGGCGACGAAGAAGTCCCAGGCCCGGCGCAGCTCGTTCTGCTGGGTGTGGCTGGGCAGCAGATTGCCGTCGATGGCCCGGCCGTCCTGGGCGGACAGGTCGTACCAGCCGGTGGTACGGGTGCCGCCGTCGGCCGTGCCGACCTGGGCACGGACCTGCACCGCGATGTTCTGCTGCAACGGGTTGGGGGCGAACAGCTTCCAGTTCTGTTCGAACTCCGGGTATATCCAGTCGTCGATCGCCTTGCCGTGCTGCTTGGTGACCGTGTTCGGCGGCGCGACATGCAGGAAGACCATGCCTATGTGGACGCAGACGGCGATCGCCACGACGGCGAGGGCGAGCGCGGCGCCGATCTGGTACCGCAGGGAGAGAGCGGCCACGCCGATGCGGGGTTCGGGGAGCGGCGAGGCAGGAGAGGCGGCAGGGGCTGGAGAGGTGTCAGGGATAGGCGAGGCGGCAGAGATGGGCGAGGCGGCAGAGGCAGCAGGAGCGGACGAGGGCACGACGACGGGCGGCTCCTCCTGCGGCCCATGCCGGGCGGCCGAGCCTGCGTCGTACGCGTCTGCCATGCCGTTTCGTTCCCCGATTCCGGTTCCGGTCCGTCTTCCCTCAGCGCTCGCACGGGAACGGTACTCAGGCCCACCCGCCGGGAACAGCCCCAGTCGGGCCGCCGCCGTCCACACCTTACGGGGGTCCTACGCGATCTCACCGGGGTCTACGAGACCCTCACGACTGCGGTCCCACGAGACCCTCACGAGGGACCCCACGAGGGACCCCACGAGGAGCATTCCCTTCTTCTAGAACCTGTTCTATCTTGACGCTCCGTCAGATCGCCGTGCGTGTGGAAGGGCAGGGACCGTGGACTTCACCTTCACCGAGGAACAGCAGGCGGCGGCCGAGGCGGCGCGCGGAGTGTTCGCCGGGGTCGCACCGGACGCAGTGCCCTCCCCAGCGCTCACGCCGGGCGCCGTCGCCGACGACTTCGACCGCCCGCTGTGGGGCCGCCTCGCGGACGCGGACCTGCTGAGCCTGCTGCTCGCCGAGGAGTACGGCGGCGCGGGCCTCGACGCCATCGCGCTGTGCCTGGTGCTGCGCGAGTCGGCGAAGGTACTGGCCCGGGTGCCGCTGCTGGAGAGCAGCGCGGCGATGGCGGCCGTCCAGGCGTACGGCGGCCCGGAGGTGAAGGCCGACCTGCTCGCCCGCGCGGGGCGCGGCGAGGTGGTGCTGACGGTCGCCGCGCACGGCCGCACCGGGCACGACCCGGCCGAGCTCGCGGTGACCGCTCGACAGGAGGGTTCGGGGTGGGTCCTGGACGGGGTGCAGACCGCGGTGCCCTGGGCGTACGACGCCGATCTCGTGGTCGTGCCGGCCCGTACGGCCGACGACCGGACCGTCCTCGCGCTGGTGCCGCGCGACGCGGAGGGGGTTTCGCTCGCCGAGCAGGTCTCGACCAGCGGGGAGCGGCTGGGGGAGCTGCGGCTGGAGTCGGTGCGGCTCGCGGCGCGGGACGTCCTCGACCGCGAGGGGGCGTGGGAGTGGCTGCGGGAACTGCTGGCCACGGGCACGTGTGCGCTGGCGCTCGGGCTGGGTGAGCGGGTGCTGGGGATGACGTCGCAGTACGCGAGCAAGCGGAAGCAGTTCGGGCATCCGATCGCCACGTTCCAGGCGGTCGCCGTGCAGTCCGCAGACCGCTACATCGACCTGCGCGCGATGGAGGCCGTGCTGTGGCAGGCCGCGTGGCGGATCGCCTCGGGGACGTCGGGGGCGCTGCCCGCCTCCGGAGACGTGGCCGTGGCCAAGATCTGGGCCTCGGAGGGCGTACGGCGGGTCGTGCAGACGGCCCAGCATCTGCACGGCGGCTTCGGCGCGGACGTCGACTATCCGCTGCACCGGTACCACGCCTGGGCCAAGCACCTGGAGCTGGCGCTCGGCCCGGCGGCGGCGCACGAGGAGGCGCTGGGCGATCTGCTGGCGGCGCATCCGCTGGCCTGACGGGTGTCTCCGACGGCTCGGCGGAAGCAGCTCAGCTGAACTACTCAGCTGAACAACTCAGAGGAGCAGCTCAGAGGGGCAGCTCAGCGGGCTACTCAAGGAACAGCTCAGAGGACGTAGCCCGGCTGGCCCTCGTCGTTCACCACGGGGCGTCCGGCCGCCGCCCACACCTGCATGCCGCCGTCGACGTTCACGGCGTCGATGCCCTGCTGGACGAGGTACATCGCGACCTGCGCCGAGCGGCCACCGGAGCGGCAGATCACATGGACGCGGCCGTCCTGCGGGGCGGCCTCGGTCAGCTCGCCGTAGCGGGCGACGAACTCGCTGATGGGGATGTGCAGCGCCCTCTCGGCGTGACCCGCCTGCCATTCGTCGTCCTCGCGGACGTCCCAGGAGGAAGTCGTCGTCCTTGAGGTCGGTGACCTCGACCGTGGGTACGCCAGATCCGAAGTGCATGGCTCCGACGCTACCTGACGGGTGCGGCTGCGTTGGGAGCGCCTACGGGGGGCGGGTGGTACGGCAGTCCTAGGGTGCGCCCCCTTGGGGCGATTCCCGGCCCCTAGCCGAGCAGCGCCACGAGCTCCGCCTCCCGCTGCGCGACCTGGGCCAGGAGCTGATCCGCGATCTCCTCCAGGAGGCGGTCCGGGTCGTCCGGGGCGAGGCGGAGCATCGCGCCGATCGCGCTCTCCTCCAGCTCCTTCGCGACGAGGGCGAGCATCTCCTTGCGCTGGGCGAGCCATTCGAGGCGGGCGTAGAGCTCCTCCGCGGGGGTCGGGCCCTGCTCCTTGGGCGCGGGGCCCGCGGCCCACTCCTCGGCCAGCTCCCGCAGCAACGCCTCGTCGCCACGGGCGTAGGCGGCGTTGACCCGGGTGATGAACTCCTCGCGCCGGGACCGCTCGGCCTCTTCCTGAGCCAGGTCCGGGTGGGCCTTGCGGGCCAGCTCGCGGTAGAGCTTGCGGGCCTCGTCACTGGGGCGCACCCGCTGCGGCGGCTGCACCGGCTGCTCCGTGAGCATCGCCGCGGCCTCCGGGAACAGCCCCTCGCCGTCCATCCAGCCGTGGAACAGTTCCTCGACGCCGGGCATCGGCAGCACCCGGGCGCGGGCCTCGTCGGCCTTGCGGATGTCCTCGGGATCGCCGGTGCGGGCAGCCGTGGCCTCGGCGATCCGGGCGTCCAGCTCGTCGAGGCGGGCGTACATCGGCCCGAGCTTCTGGTGGTGCAGCCGGGAGAAGTTCTCCACCTCGACGCGGAAGGTCTCCACCGCGATCTCGTACTCGATCAACGCCTGCTCGGCGGCCCGCACGGCCCGCTCCAGCCGCGCCTCGGGCCGCTCCGCCCCGTCTTCGGCCGTCACCTGCGCCTCACCACCCTGCTCAGCTCCACCGGCGGGCACCTCGGCACCGCCCTGCGTCCCCGCACCAGCGGGCTCGGCCTGGGACTGCTCAGCTTCCGGCGTCGTCACCCGACCAGCGTAGGCCACCCTCCACCCGGGACCGCCCCTCGCAGTCCGTCCGTGATCACGTCCCCCGAGGGCCGCGACGTCGCAGACGTCCAGGAAGTCCGCGGGACAGCGGGACGGCGGGACGCCGGTGTACCGGACGAGCGGGTCCTCGTCGTGCTTGAAGCAGTCGTGCCTGCCCGAAGCGCGCCCGAAGCACGCCCGGAGAACCGGAGAAGTCGTCCGGAGGTGTCGCAGTGCCCAGGGCCCGTGGCAAATCACCCGAGCTCCCGGGGGCAGCCGCTACGCCGGCGCAGGCAGCCGCTCCGGACAGGGCCTAGCATCGATGACGCCCGTCGCCTCCCCGGCCCGCCCGCCGAGGTCGACGTACGTCACCCAGCGCCCCTCACCGAGGGCTTCGTGCCCGTCACACCCCCACCTCCGCCGCGATCCGCCCCGCCCGCACCGCCGTCACCAGTGCCGCGTGGTCCGCCTCCGTGCGGTCGGCGTAGGTGACGGCGAACGTGGCGATCGCCTCGTCCAGTTCCTCGTTCTTTCCGCAGTAGCCGGAGATCAGGCGCGGGTCGGCGCTGTGCGAGTGGGCGCGGGCCAGGAGGGCGCCGGTCATGCGGGCGTAGTCGTCTATCTGGTCGGCGGCCAGCGCGGCCGGGTCGACGCTGCCCTTGCGGTTGCGGAACTGGCGGACCTGGAAGGGGAGTCCGTCGACCGTCGTCCAGCCCAGCAGGATGTCGCTGACCACCTGCATGCGCTTCTGGCCGAGAACCACGCGCCGCCCTTCGTGCTCCGCCTCCGGCGCCTCGAAGCCGGCCGTCACCAGGTGCGGGACGAGGGCCGAGGGGCGGGCCTCCTTCACCTGGAGGACCAGGGGTTCGCCACGGTGGTCCAGAAGGAGGACGACGTACGAGCGCGTGCCGACGCTGCCCGTGCCCACCACGCGGAACGCCACATCGTGCACCGAGTGGCGGGACACGAGGGGATGGCGGTCCTCGGAGAGCGTGGCGACCCAGCTCTCGAGCGACGCCGCCACCGCCGCGGCCTCCGCGTCCGGGACCCGGCGCAGAACCGGCGGGGCGTCGACGAAGCGGCGGCCGCCGTCCTCGGTCGGCTCCGTCGACTTCGCCGCGAAGCGCCCGCTGGTGTTGGCCCGCGCCTTCTCCGCGACCCGCTCCAGCGTGCCGAGCAGGTCATGGGCGTCGGTGTGGGAGACGAGCTCCTCGTCCGCGATCGCGTTCCACGCGTCCAGCACCGGGAGCTTGGCCAGCAGCCGCATGGTGCGCCGGTAGGCACCGACCGTGTCGTGCGCCGCCTTGCGGCACGCGGCCTCGTCCGCGCCCGCCTCCCGGCCCGCGAGCACGAGCGAGGCGGCGAGTCGCTTGAGGTCCCACTCCCAGGGGCCGTACAGCGTCTCGTCGAAGTCGTTCAGATCGATGACCAGGCCGCCGCGCGGGTCGCCGTACAGACCGAAGTTCGCCGCGTGCGCGTCGCCGCAGATCTGGGCGCGGATCCGGGTCATGGGAGTGCGGGCGAGGTCGTACGCCATGAGCCCTGCCGAGCCGCGCAGAAACGCGAAGGGCGTCGCCGCCATCCGGCCGACCCTTATCGGGGTGAGCTCGGAGAGCCGGCCGAGGTTGGACTCCTCGACGGCCGCCACGGCGTCGGGGCGGGCGGCGTCGAGGTCGAAGAGCGCGTGCTCACCGCGCGGCACCTGCCTGCGCAGCGCCTTGCCCTCCTCCTTGGGCGACCCGCCGCCCGGCCACTGCGCGAAGCCGCGCACCCGGGGCAGCCGACGCGCCACGGATTCCGACGCCACCACAGCCGAAGCCTGACCCGCAGCCGGACCCGCAGCCGCCTCCGCCGTAGCCTCGCCACCGACCTCGGTCATCCCGACCGCCTCCCCCGCTCACGCACGAACATCAACTCGTGCCGACGGTACAGCCGGTGGCCGAAACGCGTCACACCCTGTGGACAACTCCGCGGATGTGGAAAACCAGGCTCAGCGGCCCATCGCCTCAGCAGCCCATAGGCCTGAACAGCTCATAGGCCTCGGCCTGAACAGCCCATCGGCCTCCGCGTCAGCAGCCCTCGGGCCGCTCCCCGTCCGCCAGATACTTCTTCGCCCACCCACCCAGCTCGGTCAGCGCGGGCTCCAGCGCGGCGCCCGCCTCCGTCAACCGGTAGACGACCCGCAGCGGAGGCCCCTCGTACACCTCGCGCACGACGAGTCCCGCGGCGGTCAGTTCGGTGAGCCGGTCGGAGAGCATGCGCTCGCTGATACCGGGAATCGCCCGGCGCAGGGTGACGAAGTACGCGGGCCCTGTGGTCAGGACCGACACGATCGGGCCGGTCCAGCGCTTGCCGAGCAGTTGGAAGACGCGGGTGATGCCGTCGTCGACCCGCTTGCACGCCGCTACGTCGTGACTCTGCTCAGCCGCCATGCCCTTCAGGGTACTGCCCTGCCGTACGGGGATGAAAAAAAGTAAGTAACTGTGTTATCCATAGTCGAGTACGAACTTTCAGTCCCTGCGGGCAGATGCCCCGCCCGCTGCCGTCCCCTCCTGGAGACCCCCATGGCAACGCTTCTGCACATCGACTCCTCGGTCTTCCCCACCGACGCCTCCGCCTCCCGCGCCGTCACCGACGCCTTCCGCCGCACCTGGCAGGAACAGCACCCCGAGGGCACGGTGATCCACCGCGACCTCGCCACCGACCCCGTGCCGCACATCTCCGCCCACGCCCACACCGCCGGCTTCTCCGATCCGGCCACGCACACCCCGGAGCAGGCTGCGGCGTTCGCCGAGCGCGTGCGGCTGATCGAGGAGCTGGAGCGGGCGGACGCGGTGCTGATCGGCGCCCCGATGTACAACCTGACGATCCCGTCGACGCTGAAGGCCTGGCTGGACAACGTGGTCCTGTTCGGCCGTACGGCGGGCGACGCCCAGTCGGTCAAGGGCACCCCGGTCACCGTCATCGCGAGCCGCGGCGGCGCCTACGGGCCGGGCACGCCGCGTGAGGGCTACGAGTACGTGCAGAACTACCTGTCGGCGATCCTGGCCGACTTCCTCGGCGCCGACCTGGACTTCATCGTCCCGGAGCTCACGATGGCCCCGGCCAACCCGGAGATGGCCGACCTGGTCCCGCTCTTCGAGGCCTCCCGCGAGCGCGCTCTCGAGGAGGCCGCCACGAAGGCGAAGCAGCTGGCACAGCGCCTCGCGGCGTAACCAGCGCCCGCGGCCGGCATGGCTCGGCTTCGCAGCGCGACGCGGTCGGTGGCCGCACGCGCGCGTAGGGCCCCGCTCCAGCGGTGCGGGTGCCCAGGCGTCCCTACGCGCGCGTGCCGGGAAGTTGCAGTCGGAGCCGGCCACGACGCCTCACCGGGCGTCGTGGCCGGCTCCCCGCACCGCCACACCGGTCGAATACCCCGGCGGCGGGTTCCCCGGCTGGTCTCCTTCCGCGTACTGCCCCACCGACGGCAAGCACAGCGCCACGACCAGCCCGACCACCGCGAGCACGGTGACCCGCGCCACATACGCATCTCGGCGCTCCGCCACTCCCCAGGAACGGCCGCCCCTGCGCTCCGCCGCTTCCCGGAGACGCCCGCCCCTACGCTCCGCCGCTCCCCAGAAATGGGCACCCCGCCCTTCACCCACGCCCGACACCCGCCCCCACCAACCGCCCGACCCGGCGAGCAGCCGCCACCAGCTCCGTACGCCGGAACCAGGTGGCCAGGACCAGCGGATAGACCAGGTACCCGAACCGTGTCGCCGGGATCAGGCACATCGCCAGCCCCAACCCGAGCGCCAACCGGTCCGCCGCGGCGACGACGGTCCGGGGCGGACGTACCGCCAACGACACCGCCACGGCGACGGCGGCGGCCGCGAGGGCTGCCATGGCGAGGACGGACCCGCCGGGGACGTACGTGGCCAGCAGGTACCCCGGCAGCGGGCTGGCCGCCGGCGAGCGCACCCCGCCCTCGCCGAGCGGGAAGAGCACCACATGCTCGACGAAGGCGTGCGGGTCGGCCAGGGCCACCGGCACCACCGCGACCGCGGCCACCAGCACGGCGACCGCACCGGCCCGTACCGCCGCCCGCCGCCCCGCCGTCACCGCGAGCAGCACCAGTCCCACCGGCAGCAGCGGCCAGGCCGTCCACTTCAGCGCGGCCGCGGCCCCCATAGCCAGCCCGGCCGCCGTACCGTTCCCGCCCCGGCCGGCGAGCGCCAGCCCCAGGCACATCAGTCCGATCACCGGAAGGTCGACCCCGCCGACGGCCAGCGGCAGCGCTACGGCAGGGAAGGCCGCGAGGAGGAGCACGGCGGCGCGCGCGCTCGCGTCGCCGCCGAAACCGAGGGAGTCGCGCCCTGAGGGCCGAGCGGCGACAAGCATGCTCGCCAGGAACGCCGCGCAGAACCACACCCGGGCGTCCGCGAGCGGTGTACCGCCGAACAGCGCGTGGGGTATCCCGAACAGCGCCATGCCGGGCAGGTAGGGGTTGTAGTCGTCGACGCCGACCGGATGCGCCAGGTACGGGCTGCCGGAGTGCAGCAGCAGAGCGCCCGACTGCTCGACGACCCGCACCTCCGACTGCGCGGCGCCCGCGACGATCATGAACGCCAGCGGAACCACGACGGACCCGAGCAGCGCGGCAACCGCACTGCGCCCGCTCCAGGCACGCGGCGCCCGGCGGGCGAGCTCCGCCGCGACGACGTACCCGACGGCGGCGCAGACACCCCAGATCCGGTGCGGCGTGAGGGTCGTGACCACGGCCAGCGACAACGCGAAGCCCGCGCATCCGAGCCAGAACAGCACGTCCCGGCGCCCACGGGGAGCCCTGCCGGACGGCTTACGGCTGCCTTGGAGGGGCTTCTGCCGTGCGGGGGCCGGGGCGGGGGCACGGAGGGTGCCGCCGGGCCTGACTCCGGCGACGAAGGAGAGTGACTCGGGTGGCATCGGTGGGCTCCTGGGGAAGGGGAGCTCCAATCTCGCGCCGAGGCCCCGGCGGCCACCTCGGCCGAACGGCCACCGTTCACCACCCTCACGGCGGGCAGCTCAGCCGAACGACCGACCCGGCGCCCGAAAGCCGCCCGGGCGACCCCAGGACGGAACGACCGAAGGACGGAACGACCGACCGATCGATCGACCACGGACACCGCACCGGCACAATCACCGCATGCATCTGATCTCTGTCGTCCTCGTCGCCCTCATGGCGCTGCTGCACGCCTACATCCTGGTCCTGGAAATGTTCCTGTGGCAGCGCCCCCCGGGCCGCCGGTTCCACGGCTTCGACGCCGAGCTGGCCCGTTCCACCGCGGCACTGGCGGCCAACCAGGGCCTCTACAACGGCTTCCTGGCCGCAGGCCTGGTCTGGGGCCTCATCGCCGACGACCCGACCGGCTACCGCGTCCAGATCTTCTTCCTGTCCTGCATCATCGTCGCGGGCGTCTACGGCGCGGCCACCGCCAACCGCCGCATCCTCTTCGCCCAGGCCCTGCCCGCCGCCGTAACCCTTGCCACGGTCATCGCGGCCGGCTGAGTCCCGTGCCGTGGCCTGAGAGCTTCATCACAGGTCACGGCAGCCGAGGACGCCGTACCGAAGCGCAACGTGTCGAACGCAACAACACAAAATGATCGTTTCCCGGGAAGAGATTGATCGTTTCCCACTGTGCGTCCTTGAGCCGTCAGTCGTGCTTGCTCGGCCGCCTTGATCAGGGCCTCGGGCGCAGGGCCTTCGGCCTGCTCGTCCGACAGCCAGTTCCAGGCGTGCAGCAGTCGGAGCGGCCGGTCGCGGCGTACGGCCTCACGGGCCGCCCACTCGGCGGCGGTCGGGCTCTCGGCGGATCCGTCGACTCCGACGACTACGGGCTGGGCCATGACCCGCACCTCCAGAAGCTCGTTCGGCTTCCGATACCAGCGTCATGCCGCCGCGGAGGCAGGAGGAGGGGCCGTTGGGCCCGAGCGGAGGCCTTCGTCGCGCGGGTCAGCGTGCTGGGTAGCCGTGGTCAGGAGGCGGAGGGCTCGCGCCCGGCTACTCCGTCGGTACCGGGACCCGCCACACCAATGTGGTGCCGCCGTCGGGTGGACTGCTCAGCTCCACTTCCCCGCCCAACTGCCGAGCCCGCTCCGCCATGTTGCGCAGCCCGCTGCGGCGACCATCGGCCGGGATCCCGACGCCGTTGTCGGTGACCGTGAGGCGGACCTCGTGGGATTCGGCCGTCAGAAGGATGTCGGCCCGGTCGGCGCGGGCGTGCCGGGCGATGTTGGTGAGGGCCTCGGACAGGACGGCCACCAGGTGGTCGGCGATCTCGCGCGGCACCTGGGTCTCCACCAGCCCCTCCATCCGCACGCTGGGCGCGAAGCCCAGCACCGGTGCCGCCTCGCCCACGATCCGCACCACACGCGCCCGCAGCCCGCCCTCGCCGGCGCCTTCACGCGAGCGCAGCCCGAAGATCGTCGACCTGATGATCTTGATGGTTTCGTCGAGGTCGTCCACCGCTCGCACGACGCGTTCCGACGCCTCGGGATGCTCGATGAAGCGGCCGGCGCTCTGCAGGGTCATGCCTGTGGCGAACAGCCGCTGGATCGCGAGGTCGTGCAGGTCGCGGGCGATGCGGTCACGGTCCTTGAGGACGGCGACCTCCTCGGCGTCCGCGCGTCGCTCGGCCAGCTCCATCGCAATCGCCGCCTGTGCCGCGAAGCCTTTCAGCGGTTCGATCTCCTTGTCGGAGAACACCGTCCGGCCGGTCTCACGGACCAGCAGGACGACGCCCCGGAAACCACCGGAATCCGTTCCGATCGGGACGGCGACAGCCGGGCCGAGCCCGGCGAAGCGGGCGGGCGCCGACGACACTCGTTCGTCGCGGGAGACGTCCGTGCTGGTGACGGGGGTGCCGGAGACGAACGCCTCACCGATCAGGCTGCCCTCCCTGGGGATCACCAGGCCCCGGTGCATGTCCGCATCCGTCCCGACGGCGAGTTCCACGGCGAGCGAGTCGGTGTCCTGCACCGGCATCGCGACCATGGCCAGGGCCGCTCCGGTGATCTCCCGGGCACGATCGGCGATCAGTCCGAGGACCGTGCCGCGCTCGCCGCCGGACATCAGGGTGTGGGTGATCTCCGCGTTCGCCCTCAGCCAGCGTTCCCGCAGCCGGGAGTCCTCGTACAGGCGGGCGTTGTCGATCGCGACGCCGGCTGCCACGGCCAGGGTGGACAGGACCGACTCGTCCTCCTCGTCGAACTGCGCCCCACCCCGCTTCTCGGTGAGGTACAGGTTGCCGAAGACCTGGTCGCGCACCCGGATGGGAACGCCGAGGAAGGTGTTCATCGGCGGGTGGTTGGGCGGGAAGCCGTACGAGGCCGAGTGCTCGGAGATCTTGCCCAGGCGCAGCGGCTCGGGATGGCGGATCAGCTCACCGAGGATGCCATGTCCCTCCGGGAAGTGGCCGATCCGGCCGATCTGCTCCTCAGTGACCCCGACCGTGTGGAAGGCGGACAGCCGCTTGCCATCCGGTCCGATCACGCCGAGGGCGGCGTACTCGGCGTCGACCAGCATCGCGGCGGCCTCGACGATGCTGCGCAGGGCCTGCTCCAGGTCGAGCTCCCGGCCGACGGCGAGCACCGCCTCCAGCAGGCTGCGTACCCGGTCACGGGTACCGCGGGCCGCGTCTAGCCGTGCCTGGAGCTCCTCCAGCAGCTCGTCCAGCCTCAGCTGCGGCAGCCGTACGCGGGCTTCCCAAGGCTCCTCGGAGCTTCCCACCTGCGTCTCCTCCGGTCACCTGGGCGGGCGGGCACCGGCCGCTCCGGACATGGGTCACGGTACCGGCCCACGGCGCGTGACGGTACGGAATCGGATCCGGTGGTACGTGGTCCGTGACCGCTCCCGCCAGGTTCGAGCACCCGGCTCGGCAGCCGGGCGACAGACCACTTGGGCCGTTCGGCCCTGCCCCGGGGACGGACAGCATCTGCCAGGCCCGGCCGGACCGTTCGACGCTGGAGCTGCGTCGAGATCAAGAACCGAACCCAGGAGCCGGACGAGCCCGCCGAGCCGAGGAGCGCAGCGTCATGGTCCGTTACGTGTACGACTTCCATGAGGGCCGCCGGGAGATGGCGGATCTGCTGGGCGGCAAGGGCGCGAACCTGGCCGAGATGACCCGGCTGGGACTGCCGGTCCCGCCGGGCTTCACCGTCACCACCGATGCGTGCCGGGCCTTCCTCGCCACCGGCTCGGAACCGGACGGCATGGTGGCGGAGGTCTCCCGGCACCTGTCTGCCGTCGAGGCCGCCGCGGGCCGGCGGCTGGGGGAGCGGGACGACCCGCTGCTGCTGTCCGTCCGGTCCGGGGCGCGGTTTTCGATGCCCGGGATGATGGAGACCGTGCTCGACATCGGGCTGAACGACGACTGCGTCCTGGGGCTGGCCAAGGTCTCGGGCAGTGAGCGGTTCGCCTGGGACTCGTACCGCAGGCTGGTCCAGATGTTCGGCAGTACGGTCCTGGGCGTCGACGCGGCCTTGTTCGAGCGAATCATGACGAGGCTCAAGAGCCTGCGCAACGCTCCCGACGATCTGCACCTGGACGCACGCGACCTCGCCGAGCTGGTGGAGGCGTACAAGGAGCTGATCCGTGACGAGACCGGGGAGGACTTCCCGCAGTCTCCCGCCGAGCAGCTGCGCCGGGCGGTCCTGGCGGTCTTCCGCTCCTGGAACGGCGAACGCGCCCGCCTCTACCGGCGCCGCGAACACATCCCCGACGACCTGGGCACCGCCGTGACGGTTCAGCGCATGGTCTTCGGCAACCTCGGCCCGGACTCCGGCAGCGGCGTCGCCTTCACCCGCGACCCGGCCACCGGGCGCAGCGGGCTCTACGGCGACTACCTGCCCAACGCGCAGGGCGAGGACGTCGTCGCCGGCATCCGCAACACCGTGCCGCTGACCGAGCTGGAGCGACTGGATCCCCGGTCCTATGACCAACTGCGTGCCCACATGCGAACCCTGGAGCGGCACTACCGGGACCTGTGCGACATCGAGTTCACCATCGAACGCGGCACGCTGTGGATGCTGCAGACCCGGGTCGGCAAGCGCACCGCCGAGGCCGCGTTCGCCATCGCCGCCGAGCTGACCGACGAGGGGCTCGTCACCCGGGACGAGGCGTTGGCGCGGGTCAGTGGCGACGGGCTGGCCCGGCTGATGTTCCCGCGTTTCGACACCTCCGCGACCGGCGAGGCTCTCGCCCACGGCATCCCCGCGTCGCCGGGTGCCGCAGTCGGCGCGGCAGTCTTCGACTCCGCCGAGGCGGTACGGCGTGCGGCGGCCGACGAGAAGGTGGTCCTCGTCCGCCAGGAGACCACCCCCGACGATCTGCCGGGCATGATCGCCGCACAGGCCGTGCTGACCAGCCGTGGCGGCAAGACGAGTCACGCGGCTGTGGTGGCCCGGGGCATGGGAAAGGTCTGTGTGTGCGGCGCCGAGGAACTCGCCGTGGACACCGAGGCCCGGCGGTTCACCACCCGCGCCGGCACCGTCGTCGAAGAGGGCACCGTCGTATCCGTGGACGGCTCCGACGGTGCCGTGTATCTCGGCGCAGCCCCACTGGCCGACTCCGCGGTCATACGGTTCCTGGAGACCGGCGAGCGGTCGGCGGGCGTGGTCGGCGCCGTGGCTCGCGTTCTTGAACACGCGGACGCTGTACGGCGATTGGAGGTGCGGGCGAACGCCGACACCCCTGAGGACGCGCGGCGCGCCCGCCGCTTCGGAGCGCAGGGCATCGGGCTGTGCCGCACCGAGCACATGTTCCTCGGCGAGCGCCGCAAGCTGGTCGAGGAGATGATCCTGGCCCGCGACGACGCCGAGCGCGAACGGGCGCTGAATGCGCTCCTGCCGCTGCAGCGACAGGACTTCACCGACATCCTGGAGGCGATGGACGGCCTGCCGGTCACCATCCGCCTGCTGGATCCGCCGCTGCACGAGTTCTTGCCCGACCGCACCGATCTCGCCGTACGCATCGCCGCTGCCGAGGCGCGCGGCGGGCAACCCGATCCGCACGAGCGGGCGTTGCTCGAAGCCGTGGGCCGTATGCACGAGGAGAACCCGATGCTCGGCCTGCGCGGCGTGCGCCTCGGCCTGGTGGTCCCGGGCCTGGTCGCCATGCAGGTACGGGCCGTCGCCGAGGCCGTCGTGGCCCGCACGCGGGCCGGGGGCTCACCGCACGCCGAGATCATGGTGCCGCTGGTCGGCGCGGTCGAGGAACTGCGGATCGAGCGTGCGGAAGTGGAACGCGTGCTCGCCGAGGTGTCCGAGGAGTCCGGCGTCCCCATGCGGTGCCCGGTCGGCACGATGATCGAACTGCCGCGCGCCGCGCTCACCGCCGGCCGCATCGCCGAGGAGGCCGAGTTCTTCTCGTTCGGCACGAACGACCTCACACAGACCACCTGGGGCTTCTCCCGGGACGACGTCGAGGCCGAGTTCTTCTCCGCCTATCTCGACAAGGGCATCTTCCCCGCCTCACCGTTCGAGACGATCGACCGCGACGGCGTGGGACGGCTGGTCCGCATCGCGGTCGACGAGGGCCGCGCCGCGCGCCCCGGCCTGACGATCGGCGTCTGCGGCGAACACGGCGGCGATCCCGAGTCCGTCCACTTCTTCCACGCCACGGGACTGGACTACGTGTCCTGCTCGCCGTTCCGGGTGCCGGTGGCGCGTCTGGAGGCGGGCCGGGCGGCGCTGGCCGGGACCGAGGGCAGCGACAGTCGGTGAGGACGCGGCGTACGGGGCCGTCCGGGCCCTCATCGGGGCCCATCGGCCCTTGGAGCGGTTCATGGTCCGGGAGACAGTGGAAGCAGGAGCGGCACCGATCCCCCGCGGTGTCGCTCCGCCCCCAGCGCAGACCAAGCAGTGAGCAACGCACCCCAACGGAAGCCAGTCATGGTCCACGACGACAGCCGGCCGGCCCTCGCAGGGCCGCGCCGCCGCATCGAGTTCAACGGTGCCGAGGCGCTGCGGCTGCTGGGCAGCGTGTCCCTGGGGAGGATCGTCTTCACCCGGCACGCGCTGCCGACCGTCCGCCCGGTCAACCACGCCCTGGACGGCGGAGACATCGTCATCCGCACCCATGAGGGCGCCGCCCTGACCTCACACGCCCAGCGGGCCGACGACCCGGGTGTCGTCGTCGCCTACGAAGCGGACGCCATCGACCCGCAGACACATCTCGGCTGGAGTGTGGTCGTGATCGGGTACGCCCGGCTGGTGACCGATCCCGACGACCTGGCCCGCTGCCGGGCGCTGGTGCGGCCGTGGGTGGAGCAGGCCATGGACCAGGCGATCCGCATCCGCCCCGACCTGGTCACAGGCATCCTGCTCACCGCAGACGGCAGCTCGGACGAGGCCTGAACCACGCCCGGGCAGCACAGACAAGAAGTGCCGGTCAGCCGCCGGGAACGACGACCACGGGGCAGTGCGAGCGGTGCAGGAGGGCGCCGGCGTCAGTGCGAGTCTGGCGCCGCCCTGCGGCGGTTTTGCCCCGCAAGTCCAGATTGACCCGCGCGTGCGGATCGCATGAGCCGGTCGGACCCCTCGAAGGGCCGTACAGGGGCTGGTTCGTACGGCTGCCGCATGCGGCCTCCTGTGGGCTCACCGGACCCTCGCGGCAGGGACCGTTCGGCCCTTCCGCCCGGTCTTCGGCGGGGCTTTGATCAGACCATGTCCGACAACCACACGCGGCTCGCACCGTCCCAGGCGGTACACACCGTCGACGGGACGACGATCGTCGCGCTGCACGGCGAGATCGACCTCGTGACAGCGATGCCGCTGGCAGCATGCCTGGACGCGCTGGCCTCGGGTCCGCGCCCCGATCTGGTGGTCGACCTGCGTCCCGTGTCCTTCATCGACTGCTCGGGACTGGGTGTCCTGTGCCGGACGCGTAACCGGGTCCTGGCACGTCACGGCCGCCTCCGGCTGGTCATCGGCAGCAGACGCGTCCTGCGGATTCTCCGCGCCGCGGGCTTGAGCGGAGTGTTCGAGGTGCATCCCGACCTGTCCAGGGCACTGGGCCGTGCGCCGACCGTCGACGCCTCTCCCGTCGCCCTGGGCTGAACGGCCCATCCCCAGCCGTGAATCAGTACCGGGCGGCCCTGCGGCGTCGGGACGATGTCGTCAAGGCTTGGATCGTGCTGGCCGTGTGGATGGTCGTCGCGGTGGGAGGCACCGTCGCCGGTCTGGTGACGGCTCACGCCACCGACGAGGCCCATGCACGGCAGCGTGCCGAGCGCAATCCCGTCCGCGCGGTGCTCCTCGCCGACGTGCCGATACGCGCATCGGCAGTCAGGTCGTCGGGCGACAAGGCGCTGGCCAAGGTCGGCTGGACGGCGCCCGACGGCTCCCCCCGAACCGGCCGCACGCTGGTCGACACAGGGCTGAAGGCCGGAACCGGACTGACGGTCCGTCCACGCCACGGGAGCCCTCGCACGGTGGCGGCTCGACCGGCGGCGCATCGACGGGTGGGGCCGGGAGTGGGACCTGGTGGGTCCGAGCTGGGGACACCGGACCAGCTGAAGGAACGCGATCCCCTGCGAAAGGCACGACCATGAACGACAGGACCGCGCCGCCTGGGAGGACCACGAGGTGCAGCTGCTGGCCCACGCGCTGAAGTCGTGGCGGGAGAAGTACCCCGAGGTGCGCGTGCTGGAGGACGTCCGGCTGTTCACTCCGGCCCGGGCCCTCATCCAGCTGTGCGCGGGCGCTGCTGCGTGAGGCCATGTGCCGCTGCCCGGCACCAGGGTCGTCCGCTTCGTCGGCTGATCGTCGGCTAATCACCACCCGTCAGCTCAGCGGCCACACGCCCCGCCCACTCCTCGATCGCCGTGAAGTCCCGGAAGTCCCCGCCCTTCCCGGAGCGCAGGATCATCCCGGCCACCCACCCCTTCGCACCCTCCTCCAGGCAGCCCCCGAAGGTGACGTGCTCCCTGGCGTCCAGCCGCGTCATGGCCTTCTTCACTCCGGGCACGGGCGGGATGTCCCGCTCGGAGGCCGAGGGGTCGAGGGGGCCGCTGCTGAAGAGCCAGAGCGGGCGTTCGGCGAGGGCCCGGCCGTGCCGCCGGACGAAGCGGCGGGCGTCCTTGTGCCAGCGTCCGGCGTACAGACCGCCGCCGACCACGACGGCGTCGTACGAGGACACGCTCGCCACGGTCCGGGCGGGCAGGGCATCCGCCGTGAGCCCGTCCTTGCGCAGGACGTCGGCGATGGCTTCGGCGATCTGCGCGGTCGATCCGTTTGTCGTTCCGTAGGCCACCAACACGTTGCCGGTCATGGTGGTCCGCCTCCTCTCAGAGCCGGCGCAGCCAGTCGGCCACGCCCTGCAGTGTCGGCTCATCGGGCCGCAGCCGCGTGTCGTCCACGCTCCAGGTGAGCTGGTCGACCACGGCGACGACACCGTCGATCCGGCGGGTCATCGAAACGGCGATGTCCCTCTCGCTCTTGCGTTCCGTCTGGCCGGTGAGGGTGACGACCCCTTCCGTGACGGAGACGTCGATGCTGGGCGGCAGCAGCCGCAGAGCGCGTATCAGCACCTCCTGGACGATCTCGTCGCGGATCTCCCCCGTCGGGTCGCAGGAAGACCTGGAGCAGGTCGCGCCGGGTGACGATGCCGACCAGGCGGTCCGCCTCGTCGAGGACGGGCAGCCGTTCCACGCGCCGCTCGGCCATGGTCCGGGCGGCCTCGACGATGGTGTCGTCGGCGTGCACCGTGATGGGAGGTTCGGTCATCAGCCGACCGGCGGTGCAGGCCTTGGCCTTCGTTGCCTGCCGCCTGGCGCGCCATCAGGTCCGTTTCGGAGATGACGCCGATCACCTTGTCGTCCTCGTCGACGACGGGCAGTCCGCTGATCCGGTGGTCGGCGAGCAGCAGCGCGACCTCCTTGAACGGGGTGCCGTACTCGGCCCGGACGACGTCCTTGGTCATCACGGAGCCGACCTTGTTGTGCTTCATGGCTGGTCCGCCTCAGCGCAGGCGGCGCAGATAGGGGTCGTGGGGCCGCCGCGGCAGCAGGCGGACGCGTGCGTCGAGCACGGTGACCCGGCCCGGTGTCGCGAGGACCGGGTTGAAGTCGGCCTCGGCGAGTTGCGGCAGGTCCGTGGCCATGCGGGACAGGCGCAGCAGCAGTTGTTCCAGGCCCTCGAGGGCGACGGGCGCACTGCCGCTCGCGCCGAACAGGAGCGAGGCGCAGCGCGGGGACGTGATCAGGTCGTGCACGTCGTGGTCGGTGAGCGGGGCGAGCCGGGCGGCGTGGTCGGCCAGCACCTCGGTGGCCGTACCGCCGAGGCCGAACAGCACGAGCGGCCCGAAGACATCGTCCTGGACGACGCCCGCGAACAGCTCGGTGCCGCGGGCGGCGAGCGGCTGCAGGACCACTCCGGTCATCAGGCCCGCGAACCGCGTCTCCAAGTCCCGGAACGCGGCACGCACCTGGGTGTCGCCCCGCAGGTCGAGGTGAACCGCGTGCTGCTGCGTCTTGTGCACCAGCCCCGGCCAGTAAGCCTTCATGACCACCCGTCCGTCGAAGCCGCGCAGCCGGTCGGCGGCGAGGACGGCGGCGTCCTCGGTCTCTGCCCAGGCCCAGCCGATCTGGGGGATGCCGTAGCAGGACAGCAGGTCGGCGCAGGTGCGTGGTTCGAGCCAGCCACCGTCCGGATGCGCGCGGAGGTGGTCGTCGACGACCGCGTGCGCGCGTCGGGCGTCCACGTCCGTGAGCTCCGTGACGGTACCGGCGGGACGCCCGAGCCAGGCCGCGCGGGCGGCGGCGTGCGCCAAGGCCCGTGCCGCCGCGTGCGGTTCGGCGTAGGAGGGGATCGTGCCTCGGTCGGCGGCAGGCAGCAGTTCGACCGGCAGGGCCTGTTCCAGGCGTACGACGGCGACGGGCCGGGCCCGGCGTCCGGGGGACCGGGTGAGTGCCCGTACCAGGTCGTCTCCGGTCGCCTCGGCGAGCGCGGTCGGGACGAGGGCCACCAGTACGGCGTCGGTTCCCGTGCACCGCATGAGCCGGTCCACGCACGCGCCGAGCTGTTCCTCGGTCACCGCGGCGGTGGCGTCGACAGGGTTGCCGATCGCGGCACCGGCCGGGAGTACGGCGAGCAGGTCGTCGACCGTCGTGGGGCTGAGCGGCGGCAGGACGAGCCCGGCCTCCGCGCAGGCGTCGGCGGCCAGGACGCCCGCGCCGCCCGCGTTGGTGACGATCGCGACCCGGGAGCCCTCCGGCAGTGGCTGGGAGTGCAACAGGGCGGCAGCTTCGAGGAGTTCGCCGACCGAGCGGGTCGCAGTGACGCCGGCCTGGGTGAACAGCGCCTGGCGGGTCATGGTGCGGGTGGCGGCGGCCGCCGTGTGCGAGGCTGCCGCGCGGCGGCCCGCGTCGGTACGCCCGGCGTCGACGGTGAGCACGGGCATGCGGCGGGTCACCCGACGGGCCGTACGGGAGAACGCGCGCGGGTTGCCGAAGGACTCCAGGTGCAGCAGGGCGAGGTCGGTGCGGCCGTCGCTCTCCCACCACTGGAGCATGTCGTTGCCGCTGACGTCGTACTTGTCGCCGAGGGAGACGAAGGAGGAGACGCCGATACCCAGGCGGGACAGCCCGTCGAGCAAGGCGATGCCCACCCCGCCGGACTGGACGGCGACGCCCGCCGTGCCGGGGCGCGGGTGGCCGGCGGCGAACGTGGCGTCGAGGCGCAGTTCCGGCTCGGTGTTGGAGATGCCCAGGCAGTTCGGTCCGACGAGGCGCATGCCGTGGGTGCGGCAGGTGGACAGCAGTGCCTGTGCCTGGTGGCTGTCGAGACCGGCCGTCACCACGAGCAGCGCCCGTACGCCCGCTCTGCCGCACTCCTCGGCGGTCTTCGGGATCACGGCGGCGGGGACGGCGAGCACCGCGAGGTCGGGGGTCCTGGGAAGAGAGCTGACCGACGGATGGCACGGCACTCCCAGGATCGAGTGCGCGGCCGGGTTCACCGCGGTCAGGCGCCCGGCGTACCCAGCCGCGTGCAGATGGTGGAGGATCGCCCGGCCGACCGAGCCGGGCTTGCGTCCGGCACCCACGACCGCGACGATCTTCGGCCGCAGCAGGGGCCGGAGACTGGCCACGTCGGCGGAGCGCCCGCGTGCCTCCACGGCCGACAGATAAGCATCGTCCTCGTCGAGTTCGACGGTGCAGCGCACCTCCGGGCCGTCGAAACGGCGGGTGACGCGCAGCCCGAGGTCGGCGAAGAGGCGGACCACCTCGTGGTTCTCGCTGAGCGCGTCGGCGGTGAACGTGGTGATGCCCTCGGTACGGGCCGCGAAGACGAGGTGTTCGACGAGCAGGGTGCCGACCCCGCGGTGGTGGAGTCCGTCGGCCACGGCGATGAAGATCTCGGCGGAGTCCTTGGCGTCCTCCCCCGTGTCGTACTCGGCGAGACCGATCACCCGGCCCTGGGTCTCGGCCAGCAGCGCCCGGTATCCGGGGCGGGCCGGACCACAGGCACGGTCGGCGGCCAGGGCGGCGGAACGCCGGCTCGCGGCGGAGAACCTGAGCCGCAGGTTCTCCGGCGACAACTCCTCGTAGAACCGCTCCAGCCGAGCGTGGTCGCCCGGTGCCACGCGGCGGATGCACACGGTGGTGCCGTCCGCGAGCAGGGCGTGGACCGGGGAGCGCGGGTGTAGCACGTCGTCCGTCATCGTGGGTCTCCTCCCGGCCTCTCTCGGCACTTCGAGCATCCAGCGGATCGGCGAGGGGTCCCATGGGCTGTCCGGGGTGTTCCGGGGGCCGGTCGGCCCAACGTTGTCCGCTGGTCGTCCCTGCTGGTCGTCCCAGGTGCGCGGAGGGGACCGGTGATCGGCGGCACCGGTCCCCTCCGAGTCCGTTTCAGGCGTCAGCGACGAGGGTCGTGAGGTCGAGGAGCCGGTTGGTGTAGCCCCACTCGTTGTCGTACCAGCCGAAGACCTTGCCCAGGGTCCCGTTGGCCTGCGTGAGCGCCGGGTCGAAGACGCAGGAGGCGGGGTCGCCGATGACATCGCGGGAGACGATCGGCGCCTTGGAAACGCGAAGGATCCCGTTGAGCGGTCCCTCGGCGGCCACGGTGAACGCCTCGTTGATCTCCTCCACGCTCGCCTCGCGGTTCAGGACGACGGCGAGGTCGGTGAGCGAGCCGTCCTCGACGGGTAGCGGACGGCGATCCCGTCCAGCGCGCCCGCCAACTCCGGCACGACGAGGCCCACGGCGCGGGCGGCGCCGGTGCTGGTCGGGATGACGTTCAGCGCGGCCGAGCGGGCCCGGCGCACGTCCTTGTGCGGGCTGTCGAGGAGCGACTGGTCATTGGTGTGGCCGTGGATGGTGGTCATCACGCCGCGGTCGATGCCGAAGGCCTAGTGCAGCACCTTCACCATGGGGGCGACGCAGTTGGTGGTGCAGGAGGCGGCCGAGACGATCCGGTCGCGGTGCCGGTCGTAGGTGTCGTCGTTGACGCCCATGACGATGGTGGCGTCCACGCTCTCGACGATGTCGGCGCCTAGTCAGACCAGTGGAGCTCCGCCGGATTGCGCTCGGCGCTGATGGCGATGCGTCGCCCGTCGACGGTGATCGAGCTGTCGTCGTGTCTGACCGCGCGTCCGATGTGCCCGAACGTCGAGTCGTACTCCAGCAGATGGGCCAGGGCGGCGCGTGAGGTGATGTCGTTGATCGCGACCACCTCGACGTCCTGGGTGCCCGCTTCGGCGCGGTCGAGTGCCGCGCGCAGGTAGATGCGACATCGACGACTGCCCGCAGGCCCACACGATCCCCGGACTGCTGGTCTACCGCTACGACTCACCGCTGTTCTTCGCCAACGCCGAGGACTTCCGCCGCCGTGCCCTGGCAGCCATCGACGAACAGACCGGCCCCGTCCGCTGGTTCGTCCTCAACACCGAGGCCAACGTGGAGGTCGACATCACCGCGTTGGACGCCGTCGACGAACTACGCCGCGAACTCACAGACCGCGGCATCGTCTTCGCTCTCGCCCGCGTCAAGCAGGACCTCCTGGACGACCTCCAGGCGTACGGCCTCGCGGACTCCGTGGGAGCGGACCTGATCTTTCCGACCCTGCCGACCGCCGTGGCCGTCTATCGGAGATGGGCACGCGATCACTAGGCCGACAGGCCATGCGCCCCGAAGTCGGGCGTCAGTGACGTACCCACATCGCTCACCCCCTCCGTCGGCGGGTCGTCTCACGCCTTCATGGAACCGCCGCGTCGACATCGCGGCTGGGTGTCGAAGGTCTCCTGGTCGGAGCCGGGTGGCCCCCCTCCATGGACCGGGCGGCCCATGGCCCGCCGCCGACTGCGGGCACACGCTGGCCCTGGAAGTCCCTGCACCCCAGTCGGGAGGCACGCCATGATCCCCACGCCCACGCCCAGCATGCTGCGCGCCCTGCCCGCCGAGCACCGGCAGCGGCTCATGCGCCTCGCCCGCGAGGTGTCCTTCCCGCAGGGGACGCGCCTGTTCGAGGAGGGCGGCCGGGCCGACCGGTTCTGGATCATCCGGACGGGCACGGTCGAGCTGGACATGCACGTGCCGGGCCGCCGCGCGGCCGTCATCGAGACCCTCCAGCACAACGAACTCGTCGGCTGGTCCTGGCTGTTCACACCGCACGTCTGGCACCTGGGCGCCGCGGCGACGACGCCGGTGCGGGCGTACGAGTTCGACGCCACGGCCGTCCGCACGATGTGCCGGGAGGACCCGGCCATGGGCCACGCCGTCACCCAGTGGGTCGGCGACGTGCTCGCCCACCGCCTCCGCTCCGCCCGCACCCGGCTCCTGGACCTGTACGCCCCCTACGGCGCCGGCAGCCACGTCTGAGAGGCCCACGAGCCGAAGCGAGGAAGGAGCCACCATGCACGGCACCCCGCACATCGTCAGCGACGTCATGACCCACACGGTCACCGCCGTCGGCCGCAGGGCCACGTTCAAGGAGATCGTGCAGCTGATGCAGGACTGGAAGGTCAGTGCCCTGCCCGTCCTCGAAGGCGAGGGCCGCGTCGTCGGCGTGGTCTCCGAGGCCGATCTACTGCCCAAGGAGGAGTTCCGCGACAGTGACCCGGACCGGTACACCCAGCTCCGCCGCCTGTCCGACCTGGCGAAGGCCGGCGCGATCACCGCGGAGGAGCTGATGACCTCCCCTGCGCTCACCACCCGCCCCGACGCGACGCTCGCCCAGGCCGCCCGGACCATGGCGCACGCCAAGGTCAAGCGGCTGCCGGTGGTCAATGAGCTGGGCATGCTGGAGGGCATAGTCAGCAGGGCCGACCTGCTCAAGGTGTTCCTGCGCGGCGACGACGAGATCGCCGAGGAGGTTCGGCGTGAGGTCGTGGCCTACCTCTTCCCGGCGCCGGGCTCGGCGCTCCGGGTCCAGGTGCACGATGGGGTGGTGCAGCTCACCGGGCACGTCCGGGACACGGCGCTGATCCCCGTGGCCGCCCGTCTCGTGCGTGCCGTCGAAGGCGTGGTGGATGTGGACTTCGAGCTGGAGGGCCGCACGAGCGTCGCCGGGTCGAGGGGCAGGCCACTCTCGTGATCTTCGATGCGATCAGAACACCACCGGGGGCTGCTGAACCGTGGCCGTTGGGCCAGTAGGGGCACATCTCGCAGCCGATGGGGCCGGACGGCCCTAGTGCATCCTGCCCCGGCGAGCAAGGATCGGCACACGAGCAGTCCGTGGTCCGCAGGCCGTGAGCCACCGGGAACAAGGGGTCGTCATGACCGAGACAGGCACCTTCACGGAGCAGAACCCGATCCGCGTGTTCCTGCTGGACGACCACGAGGTCGTACGACGAGGCCTGACCGATCTCCTCGACGCCGAACCGGACATCTTCGTGGTCGGCGACGCGGACACCGTCGAGCACGCCCTCGTCCGAGGCCCGGCGCTACGCCCACACGTCGCCGTGCTCGACGTACGCCTCCCGGACGGCGACGGCATCACGGTCTGCCGCGAGCTGCGCAGCCAGATGCCGGAGCTGGCCTGCCTCATGCTGACGTCGTTCGACGACGAGGACGCCTTGCTCGACGCCATCATGGCCGGCGCCGCGGGCTACGTCCTCAAGCAGATCAGAGGTTCCGACCTGATCTCGGCCGTCCGCACGGTCGCCTCGGGCCAGTCCATGCTGGACCCCGCAACCACGGCCCGCCTGATGCGCTCCCTGCGCGCCGACCCAGCCGAGACGCCGTCCATCGCACCCGAGCTGGCAAGCCTGTCGCCCCGCGAGAGGGACATCCTCGCCCTGATCGGCGACGGCCTGACCAACCGCGAGATCGGCAAGAAGCTGTACCTGTCGGAGAAGACCGTCAAGAACCACATCTCCCGGCTCCTGGCCAAACTCGGTGTCCAGCGCCGCGTCCAGGCCGCGGTCCTCGCCTCGCACATGGAGCAGCCCGGGACGGGCGAACGCCAGAGGCCGTGAGCCCCAGCCGTGGCGGCACGGGCCGCCACCTGGGGTCGCTGGTGGGACTGCTGGGACTGGTGGGACATGCCATCGTGCAGCGGAAGGAAACGACGTGGAGATCACCGCGTACGGAGTCCTCGCCGACGACAGGCCGCTCCTGGAGGAAGCCTTCGACCGGACATTCGGCGCGACCACAGGGACCCCGACGCACCCACCGCCGCCCGATCCGAGAACCGAGGAGCTGGACCCCGACCGGCCACCTCGCGCCGGCGGCACAGATCGATCCGACCTCGGCGCGGCAGCACCACAATGACAGGCCCCACCCGTGAGATAGCTCACGGGTCGGGGCCTGCTGTGTGACCTGACCAGGCTGTGTGATGCCTCACAGCGATCATGGAAACGAGAAACGGGCCCCTGCGGTGACTTCCGTCACCTGCAGAGACCCGTTTCATCGGTTTCTCAGCGTGCGCGAGGGGGGAGTTGAACCCCCACGCCCTTGCGGGCACTGGAACCTGAATCCAGCGCGTCTGCCTATTCCGCCACCCGCGCATTGGGTGTGTCCTCGGGCTTCTTCCCTTGTGGTCCGGCGCCTTCCGACACGCAGAACATTAGCACGTCGGCCAGGGTGAGTTCACATCCCTTACCCCCGGGCAGCAGCCCTGCAGCCGCCCACCAGCACCGTCGGCATCTCCCACCGACAGCACCGAACCAACCCGCGACGCCATCCGTTCCGTATCAACGAGTACCTGTTCACGTATCAACCTCGTACCGGTACCTCACATCTGTCCAGGAGCCGGTCGGGGTCCACAGTCAGGTGCGGGACACTGGTTTGCGGCCACCTCTACGATCCATGGCAGGACTATGGCCCTGAGGAGTTCGAAGCAGAGCTCCACAGGGAACTTCGAGGGCGTCGACACCCGTCGACCGGGCCGACAGGGGGAACCAGCCGATTCACCGGCGCGTGGATACGATCAGTAAGCAGTACCAGGTGAAGCAGTACCCGCCCGGCGGGATGCAGGACGAAGCAGGCGACGGAGGAGGTGCCCCATGGGAGTCCTGAAGAAGTTCGAGCAGCGTCTCGAAGGTCTGGTCAACGGCACCTTCGCCAAGGTGTTCAAGTCAGAGGTCCAGCCCGTGGAGATCGCGGGAGCGCTCCAGCGCGAGTGCGACAACAACGCGACCATCTGGAACCGCGACCGTACGGTCGTCCCCAACGACTTCATCGTGGAGCTGAGCGCGCCGGACCACGAGCGCCTGAGCCCCTACTCCGGCCAGCTCGGCGACGAGCTCGCCGGCATGGTCCGCGACTACGCCAAGCAGCAGCGCTACACCTTCATGGGCCCGATCAAGGTCAACCTGGAGAAGGCCGACGACCTCGACACCGGCCTGTACCGCGTGCGCAGCCGTACGCTCGCCGGCTCCACCAACCAGCAGGGCGGCGGCCAGCAGGCTCCCGCGCCCGCCGCCCCGGCCGGGCGGCCCGGCGGCGCCCCGGGTGGCTACGGCTACCCGCCGGCCGCCGCACCCGCGGGCGCCCCGCCGATGCCGGCCGCGCCGCCCCCGGGCGGCCGCCCCGGCGGTTACGGCTACCCGCAGCCCGCGGGCGGCCAGCGCCCCGCGGCCCCCGCGGCCGGCGGACGCACCCGCTACTGGATCGAGATCAACGGCACCCGCCATCAGATCTCCCGCCCGACGCTGGTGCTGGGCCGCAGCACCGAAGCCGACGTGCGGATCGACGACCCCGGCGTCTCCCGCCGGCACTGTGAGATCCGGACCGGAACGCCCTCGACGATCCAGGATCTCGGGTCCACCAACGGCATCGTGGTGGACGGGCAGCACACCACCCGCGCTACGCTCCGCGACGGCTCGCGGATCGTCGTGGGCAGCACCACCATCATTTACCGGCAAGCCGAAGGGTGAAGCGGGGGCAATGTCAGAGCTGACCCTCACGGTCATGCGGCTGGGTTTCCTGGCCGTACTGTGGCTGTTCGTGATCGTGGCCGTGCAGGTCATCCGCAGCGACCTGTTCGGTACGCGCGTCACCCAGCGCGGCTCCAGGCGCGAGGCCGGCCGACCGCAGCAGGCCGCCCGGCAGGCGGCGGCGCCTCCGCAACAGCGCGGCCAGCAGGGCGGCGGCCGCCAGCGCCGTAACGCCCCCACCAAGCTGGTCGTGTCCGAGGGCACTCTGACCGGCACCACCGTCGCGCTCCAGGCCCAGACCATCACCCTGGGCCGGGCGCACGACAGCACCATCGTGCTGGACGACGACTACGCCTCCAGCCGGCATGCCAGGATCTACCCGGACCGCGACGGCCAGTGGATCGTCGAGGACCTGGGCTCCACCAACGGCACGTACCTCGACCGAACGCGGCTCACGACCCCCACACCGATTCCGCTGGGCGCGCCGATCCGCATCGGCAAGACCGTCATCGAGCTGCGGAAGTAGTACGACAATGAGCGAGCGGAGCGAGCACGCAGCGGCGGCCCACACGACGGGCCCCGGCGCGCTCCCGACCGGAGGGTGGGCACCGTGCGGATGTACCCGGAGCCGACGGGCGAGGTGCGCATGAGTCTGTCACTGCGCTTCGCCGCCGGATCGCACAAAGGCATGATCCGGGAGGGCAACGAGGACTCCGGATACGCCGGACCCCGCCTGCTCGCCATCGCCGACGGCATGGGCGGCGCGGCCGCCGGCGAGGTCGCCTCGTCGGAGGCCATCTCGACGATCGTCGCCCTCGACGACGACATCCCCGGCTCGGACATCCTCACCTCGCTCGGCACCGCCGTACAGCGCGCCAACGACCAGCTGCGCTCGATGGTCGAGGAGGACCCCCAGCTCGAGGGCATGGGGACGACCCTGACGGCCCTGCTGTGGACCGGGCAGCGACTCGGCCTCGTCCACGTCGGCGACTCGCGCGCCTACCTGCTGCGCGACGGCGTCCTCACCCAGATCACGCAGGACCACACCTGGGTGCAGCGCCTCGTCGACGAGGGACGCATCACCGAAGAGGAAGCCACCACCCACCCGCAGCGCTCCCTGCTGATGCGCGCGCTGGGCAGCGGCGACCACGTCGAGCCCGACCTGTCCATCCGCGAAGTCCGCGCCGGCGACCGGTACCTGATCTGCTCCGACGGCCTGTCCGGGGTGGTGTCCCACCAGACCCTGGAGGACACCCTCGCCAGCTACCAGGGCCCCCAGGAGACCGTGCAGCAGCTGATCGAGCTCGCGCTGCGCGGCGGCGGCCCCGACAACATCACCGTGATCATCGCGGACGTCCTCGACCTGGACACCGGCGACACCCTCGCCGGGCAGCTGTCCGACACCCCGGTCGTGGTCGGCGCCGTCGCCGAGAACCAGAACCACCTGCACGACAACGGCATCATGCAGACCCCGGCCGGCCGCGCCTCCGGGCTCGGCCGCCAGGTTCCCGGACAGGGCGGCGGGGGCGGCGAGTTCGGCCCGCCCGGCTCCGGTGACACCACCGGCTACATCCCGGCGGGCAGCTTCGGCGACTACACCGACGACGACTTCGTCAAGCCCCGCACGGGCCGCAAGTGGCTGAAGAGATCCTTCTACATCGCCCTCGCGCTCGGCGTGATCGGCGGCGGCCTGTACGGCGGCTGGCGCTGGACGCAGACGCAGTACTACGTCGGCGCCAACGAGGAACACGTCGCCCTGTACCGCGGGATCAGCCAGGACCTGGCCTGGGTCTCGCTCTCGAAGGTGGAGAAGGACCACCCCGAGATCGAACTCAAGTACCTGCCGCCGTACCAGAAGAAGCTGGTCGAGGCGACCATCGCCGAGGGCGGTCTGAAGGACGCCCAGGCGAAGATCGACGAGCTCGCCCTGCAGGCCTCCGCGTGCCAGAAGCGCTCCGAGCAGCAGGCCGCCGAGAGCGAGAAGAACTCCAGGACGGGCGAAGGCGAGGCCGGAGGCACCACGGGAACCACCCGTACCTCTCTTACGTCCAAGGCGACACCGACGCCGAATCCGTCGGCCACCAACTCCCCGAACCCGTCCACCTCCCCGACACCGACTGCGACGCCAAGCCCCGGCCCCACTCTCTCGGAGGAAGAGCAGAAGGTCGTCTCGAACTGCGGTACGCAGTAGGCAAGCCGTGAGAGGCCCCGTCACACCATGAGCAGTACTACGAACTCGCCGACGCACCACACATCCACGATCGGCGCGATCGGCGCGCCGAGCCGGCGCAACACCGAGCTCGCGCTGCTGGTGTTCGCGGTCGTCATCCCGGTGTTCGCCTACGCCAACGTGGGGTTGGCGATCAACGACGAGGTGCCCACCGGGCTGCTCGGCTACGGCATGGGCCTCGGCCTGCTGGCCGGCGTGGGCCATCTCGCGGTGCGGAAGTTCGCGCCCTACGCGGACCCGCTGCTGCTGCCGCTGGCGACGCTGCTGAACGGCCTGGGGCTGGTGGCCATCTGGCGGCTGGACCAGTCGAAGCTGCTGCAGCAGATCGGGCAGGCCGGCGGCAAGGCGACCAACCAGCTGATCTACACGGCCATGGGGATCGCCCTCTTCATCGCCGTGCTGGTCTTCCTCAAGGACCACCGCACCCTGCAGCGCTACACCTACATCTCCATGGCCGGCGCGCTGTTCCTGCTGCTGCTCCCGCTCGTCCCGGGCCTCGGCGCCGACATCACCTACGGCGCCAAGATCTGGATCCAGGTCGGCAGCTTCACCATCCAGCCCGGTGAGTTCGCCAAGATCGTGCTGGCGGTCTTCTTCGCCGGCTACCTGATGGTCAAGCGCGACGCGCTGGCCCTCGCCAGCCGCCGCTTCATGGGTCTGTACCTGCCGCGCGGCCGCGACCTCGGACCGATCATCGTCGTCTGGATGATCTCGATCCTCATCCTGGTCTTCGAGACCGACCTCGGTACGTCGCTGCTGTTCTTCGGAATGTTCGTCATCATGCTGTACGTCGCCACCGAGCGGACCAGCTGGATCGTCTTCGGTCTGCTGATGTCCGCGGCCGGCGCCGTCGGCGTGGCCAGCTTCGAACCCCACGTCCAGACCCGTGTCCAGGCCTGGCTCGACCCGATGCGCGAGTACACGCTCAGCCGCAACGGCAGCACCGACGGCCTCGTCCACTCCGAGCAGGCCATGCAGGCCCTGTGGGCGTTCGGCTCCGGCGGCACCCTCGGCACCGGCTGGGGCCAGGGCCACTCCGAGCTCATCCGCTTCGCCGCCAACTCCGACTTCATCCTCGCCACCTTCGGCGAGGAGCTGGGCCTCGCCGGCATCATGGCGATCCTGCTGATCTACGGCCTGATCGTGGAGCGCGGCGTGCGCACCGCCCTCGCCGCCCGCGACCCCTTCGGCAAGCTGCTCGCCGTCGGCCTCTCCGGCGCCTTCGCGCTCCAGGTCTTCGTCGTGGCCGGCGGTGTGATGGGCTTGATCCCGCTGACCGGTATGACGATGCCGTTCCTGGCGTACGGCGGTTCGTCGGTCATCGCCAACTGGGCGCTCATCGGCGTACTCATCCGCATCAGCGACACCGCCCGCCGTCCCGCCCCCGCCCCCGCCCCCAACCCCGACGCTGAGATGACCCAGGTGGTCCGCCCGTCATGAACAAGCCCCTGCGCCGGATCGCGATCTTCTGCGGCCTCCTCGTCCTGGCCCTGCTCATCCGCGACAACTGGCTCCAGTACGTCAAGGCCGACTCCCTGCGGGAGGACCCCGACAACCGCCGGGTCCTCATCGCCCGCTACGCCACGCCCCGCGGCGACATAATCGTCGGCGGCAACCCGATCACCGGGCACACGGAGACCACGTCGGGCGACTTCAAGTTCAAGCGCACGTACAAGAACGGCGCCATGTGGGCGCCCGTCACCGGCTTCGTCTCGCAGGCCTACGGCGCCAACCAGCTGGAGTCCATCGAGGACGGCATCCTCAGCGGCACCGACGACCGGCTCTTCTTCCGCAACACCCTCGACATGATCACGGGTAAGGAGAAGGAGGGCGGCAACGTCGTCACGACCCTCAACGCCGCCGCGCAGAAGGCCGCGTACGCCGGCCTGAAGAAGCAGGGCGGCAAGGGCGCCGTCGCCGCCATCGAGCCGTCCACCGGCAAGATCCTGGCGCTGGCCTCCTTCCCGTCGTACGACCCCTCCACGATCGCCGGCGGCGGTGAGTCCGACGCGGAGGCCTGGAAGAAGCTCGACAAGAAGAACAACCCCGACGACCCGATGCTCAACCGGGCGCTGCGCGAGGTCTACCCGCCCGGATCGACCTTCAAGGTCGTCACCGCGGCCGCGGCGCTGGAGAACGGGCTGTACAAGACCGCGGACGAGAAGACGAAGTCGCCGGACCCGTGGGTCATGGAGGGCACCACCACCAAGCTGCCCAACGAGGGCAACATCCCCTGCGAGAACGCGACGCTGCGGGTCGCCCTCCAGTACTCCTGCAACACCGTCTTCGGCAAGGTCGGCTCCGACCTCGGCAACGACGCGATGCTGGAGGAGGCCAAGAAGTTCGGCTTCACCGAGGAGCAGTTCACGCCGACCCGCACCAGCGCGTCCGTGTTCTCCGACAACATGAACCCCTCGGAGACCGCGCTGTCCTCCATCGGCCAGTTCAACACCGCCGCCACCCCCCTGCAGATGGCCATGGTCGCCTCGGCCGTCGCCAACGACGGCACGCTGATGAAGCCGTACATGGTCGACGAGATCCAGACGCACAACCTCGACCCCCTCGAGAAGACCGGCCCCGAGGAGATGAGCAAGCCGCTGTCGGCGGAGAACGCCCAGATCCTGCAGTCGATGATGGAGACGGTCGTCGAGGACGGCACCGGCAGGAACGCCCGGATCTCGGGCGTCAAGGTGGGTGGCAAGACCGGTACGGCTCAGCACGGTGTCGAGAACAGCGAGAACCCGTACGCGTGGTTCATCTCCTACGCCAAGCTCTCCGACGGCAGCTCGCCGGTGGCCGTGGCCGTGGTGATCGAGGACGACGCGGCGGTCCGCGACGACATCTCCGGCGGCGGCCTCGCGGCCCCGATCGCCAAGAGCGTCATGGAGGCGGTCATCGGCAACAAGAAGTGACCCCGCTCACGCCCCCTTCACATCGGTGCACGTTGCGATACCGGTCCTGTATCGGGTTACGAGCTTGGCCAGGTCACACAAGATGAGCCGGGTACGGTATGCCCGGACGGACCACCGTCACACCCACAAGGGTGAGGGCGGGACCGACGGAGAGGGCTGGTAGGTAGCTATGGAAGAGCCGCGTCGCCTCGGCGGCCGGTACGAACTGGGCCAGGTGCTCGGTCGTGGTGGCATGGCGGAGGTCTACCTCGCGCATGACACCCGCCTCGGCCGCACCGTGGCGGTGAAGACGCTGCGAGCAGACCTCGCGCGCGACCCGTCCTTCCAGGCCCGGTTCCGCCGGGAGGCCCAGTCGGCCGCCTCGCTCAACCATCCCGCGATCGTCGCGGTCTACGACACGGGCGAGGACTACATCGACAACGTGTCGATCCCGTACATCGTCATGGAGTACGTGGACGGCTCCACACTGCGGGAACTGCTTCACTCCGGCCGCAAGCTGCTGCCGGAGCGCGCCATGGAGATGACCATCGGCATCCTCCAGGGTCTCGAGTACGCCCACCGCAGCGGCATCGTCCACCGCGACATCAAGCCCGCGAACGTCATGCTGACGCGCAACGGCCAGGTCAAGGTGATGGACTTCGGCATCGCCCGCGCCATGGGCGACTCCGGCATGACGATGACCCAGACCGCGGCCGTCATCGGCACCGCCCAGTACCTCTCGCCGGAGCAGGCCAAGGGCGAGCAGGTGGATGCCCGCTCGGACCTGTACTCGACGGGCTGTCTGCTCTACGAGCTCCTGACGGTCCGCCCGCCCTTCGTGGGCGACTCCCCGGTCGCGGTCGCCTACCAGCACGTCCGCGAGGAGCCCCAGGCCCCCTCTGTCTTCGACCCCGAGATCACGCCCGAGATGGACGCGATCGTCCTGAAGGCGCTGACCAAGGACCCCAACTACCGCTACCAGTCGGCCGACGAGATGCGCGCCGACATCGAGGCCTGCCTCGACGGCCAGCCGGTCGCGGCGACCGCGGCCATGGGCTCCGTCGGCTACGGCGGCTACCCCGACGACCAGCCGACCACGGCCCTGCGCGCCACGGACGCCGGCGCCACGTCGATGCTGCCGCCCATGAACCCCGACGACGGTGGCTACGGCTACGACGACCGCGTCGACCGGCGCCGCCAGAAGAAGTCCAACACCTCGACGATCCTGCTGGTCGTCGCGGCCGTACTGGTTCTCGTGGGTGCGGTTCTGATCGGCAAGTGGGTGTTCGACGGGAAGAGCGCGAGCAACAACCAGGTGCCTGTTCCGAGCCTCGTCGGCGAGACCCAGAACAGCGCCAAGGAACTTCTCGCCAACGTCGACCTCAAGCTGGGGCAGGTCACCAAGAAGGAGTGCGCGGACCAGCCCGTGGGCAAGATCTGCGACCAGGACCCTGACTCCAAGACCCCGGTCGAGAAGAACTCCACGGTCAACGTCGTGGTGTCGACCGGTGCGCCGAAGGTGACTGTGCCGAGCGTGATCGGCTTGAGCCTGGAAGAGGCCAGGACCAAGCTCGGAGCCGACGACTACCAGTTCGAGATCAAGACGGAGACACGTGAGGTCTCCTCCGACGACCCGGGCACCGTCCTCGACCAGGACCCGCCGCGCGGTGAGGAAGTCGAGAAGGGCTCGACGATCACCCTCACCGTCGCCAAGGAGGAGGAGAAGGCCACCGTGCCGGACGTCCTCGGCAAGTCCTGCGACGAGGCGAAGGCCCAGATGACGGCCAACGACCTGGTCGGCAACTGCGTCGAGGCGGAGACCCAGGACCCGAACCAGATCGGCAAGGTCATCGCGACGTCGCCGGAGGCGAACAGCCAGGCCGACAAGAACTCCACGGTGACCATCCAGATCGGCAAGCAGGCCCAGCAGAAGACGCAGGTGCCGAATGTCGTGGGCCAGACGGTGGGCCAGGCCAAGCAGACGCTGCAGGCAGCTGGCTTCACCAACATCCAGTTCGCCAACGGCAACGACCAGAGCGACACCGCCTTCGTCACCGACCAGGACCCGAAGGCCAACCAACAGGTCGACGACCCGGCAGGCACCCAGGTCACGCTGACCACCCTGAGTTTCGGCAACAACGGCGGAAACAACGGCGGCGGCGACAACGACGGCCAGATCTTCGGTGGTGCAACGGGAACGTCCGCCCGCACAGAGGACTGACCCGACACGAATGAGTGAAGCCCAGGCGCCCGAACTCGGCGCCCGGGCTCACTTACTGTAGACACTCACCGAGGCTGGCGGATGGGATTTCCCGCGGCCCCGGCGGCCAGCGGCCGAGCACTCCAGCGCGCCGAGTATGAGGCACCTCGTACCGAAGGTGAAGAATGCACCCACGGCAATCAGGGCTGCTGAGCCTCGCAACGCCAGCGAGCCCTGCGCCTTCTGCGTGAGCCGCATCGAGTTGATGCCATCTGCCGACATTGATGTCAGGAAGCGTGCTTCATTCCAGCAGCGCCACGACCCGACAGATTACCCTGAAGAGAATCAACCGCAATTCACTAAATGCATCATATCGCCTCTTTGAGTAGAGGCCACGCGGGCTAATATTCGCCAGGCGCGAATCGCCATATGGCTCGAATTGCATGTCCTACTACTGGACGGCAGGTCCGCTTGATATACGATGAGAGGACATTTACTTCCTTTACTCTGGAGGAGATATGGCAAGGCCGCTTTCCCGATTCGCGGCAATCGCTGGCGCTTCCGTCGTCGGTATAGCCATCGGAACCTCGCCGGCTAGTGCCGCTACTTATGACTGGAATACGCAAGGCACTCCCGCGGATGTCGTGGGCGCGCACACCTGGGGATCGATCACGGTTACGTCTGGAGCCGACGGCAAGCTACACGTTCAGGGGCAGGTGAAGGACACAAAGGCGGATAACCACGCGGCGACCGCAACGATAAGGCAGAAGTTCAAGATTAGTGGGAACTATCAGCATCACACCGGTGAGGACAGGACGGGTGCCAACGACTCGCAATACGGCTCCATGAGCTTTAGTGTCTTCGTTTCGGAAGTGGCTTCCGTGGATGTGGCCGAATGCGTCCTGGATGTTGGGTGCGGTAACTGGACTCGAATCTGGCCGCGGTGACCTAAAGTTGAATGTTGGGTAAAGTTCCTTCTTTTTGATCGGAAGCGATAGGTGGTTCTTTCTGGGCCGGATGGAAGTACGGGCTTTGTTCATCGGGTCGGCAAAGATTCTGTACGGCGCGGACGGCGCGCTCTACGTGGCGAGTTGTCCCCCTCACTACTGAGGTCCCCGAGCATCGCCGCCGTACGCCGTAAGGTGCTTGAGGAGTGGAGCGCCGGAAAACCGCTGAGGATCTTGGAGTAGGCAGGGCACGATCCACGGAGGCCCGAAAGCCGCAAGAGTAGGTGCGACTTTCGGGCCTCCGTCATGCTAAGTGACAGACTCCCTGCAAGGAGGTCTGTCAGCGCAACTCCTCCGGCAACGTCCGCTCCCCATCCACCTTCTCCACCCGCACCAGCTCCCCCCACACCACATACCGATACCGGCTCGTGTACACCGGCGTGCAGGTCGTCAACGTGATGTAGCGGCCCGCCTTCGTCTTGCCCGACTCCTTCGGGACGGCGGACAGGACCTTGACGTTGTACTTCGAGGTCTCGGGAAGCACGGCGTAGACCTTGTAGACGTACCACTTGTCCTTCGTCTCGAAGACGATCGGGTCGCCCTTCTCGATCTTGTGGATGTTGTGGAACTCCGCGCCGTGGCCGTCGCGGTGAGCGGCGACGGAGAAGTTGCCCTTCTTGCCCGAGGTCGGCAGGGTCGCCTTGACCGGGTCGGTGTAGTAGCCGGCGACGCCGTCGTTGAGGATCTTCGTCGACGTGCCCTTCTCGACCAGGATGTCGTCCCCGCTCATCGTGGGCACGTGCAGGAAGCCGATGCCGTTCTTCGAGTCGAACTCGGCGGGGCGGCCGGAACCCTCGTCCTGGTGGGCCCAGGTGTCACGGACCTTGTCGGCCTGCTTCGCCGCCGCGCGGTCGGCGACGACGTTCGTCCACCACAGGGAGTAGACAACGAACAGGCCGAGCACCAGGCCCGCTGTGATGAGGAGTTCGCCGAACACACTGACCGCCATCGCGATCCGACCCATACCCCGGCGGCGTGGCGGGGGCGCGTTGGTTTCCTCTGGTGCGCCTTCGGTAGTCGCTGCCACGTTCATCGGGGTCCTCCGTGGATGCCCTGGCCTTCAGGCCGGGAAGGAAACGTACTCCTGCAGAACAGGGCGGGGAGAGCCGAGTCGCCGCCAGGACGATTCGGTGTCCACCACTGATAATTCATCAGGTACTCACAAGTTGACATGATAGTTTGTGAGCCATGGCCACTCATGTGAAGCGGGCGTTCAAGTACCGCTTCTATCCGACCGATGCGCAGGCAGCTGAGCTGTCGCGTACGTTCGGATGCGTGCGGAAGGTCTACAACCTGGCGCTCTCGGCACGTACTGAGGCGTGGGCGCTGCGGCAGGAACGGGTCAACTACAACGCAACGTCGGCGATGCTGACGGCGTGGAAGCAGACTGAGGAACTCGCATTCCTCAACGATGTCTCCTCCGTCCCGCTCCAGCAGTGCCTGAGGCACTTGCAGGCCGCGTTCACCCACTTCTTCTCCAAGCGGGCCAAGTACCCGCGGTTCAAGTCGAAGAAGAGGTCCCGCAAATCCGCGGAGTACACCTCCAGCGCGTTCCGGTTTCGGAACGGAAAGCTGACCCTGGCCAAGATGACGGAACCGCTGGACATCGTGTGGTCCCGTCCCCTCCCGGAAGGCGTGTCGCCGTCCATGGTGACCGTGTCCCAGGACGCCGCGGGCCGCTGGTACGTGTCCCTGCTGTGCGAGGATCCGTCCGTCAAGCCGCTCCCGGCAACCGGCACGGCAATCGGCGTGGACGCTGGGCTCGACCACCTGCTGACCCTGTCGACCGGAGAGAAGATCACAAATCCCCGGCACGAACGGCGGGACCGCGACCGCCTGGCCAAGGCTCAGCGGCAGCATGCCCGCAAGACCAAGGGCAGCAACAACCGGGAGAAGGCACGCCGGAAAGTCGCCAAGGTCCACGCCCGGATCGCCGATCGCAGGCGTGACCACTTGCATCAGATCACCACTCGGCTCGTTCGTGAAAACCAAACGATCGTGATCGAGGACCTCACGGTTCGGAACCTGCTGAAGAACGGCCACCTCGCGCGCGCCATCTCCGATGCGGCGTGGAGCGAGTTCAGGAGCCTGCTGGAGTACAAAGCCCACTGGTACGGCCGCGAAGTGATCGCGGTCGACCGCTGGTTCCCTTCGTCCAAGCTCTGCTCCACCTGCGGAAGCTTGCAGGACAAGATGCCGCTCAGCGTCCGCACCTGGACATGCGACAGCTGTGGCACGACCCACGACCGGGACGTGAACGCAGCGAAGAACCTCTTGGCCGCCGGGCTGGCGGTGTCGGCCTGTGGAGCCGGTGTAAGACCTCAACGGAGCACTCCGGGCGGGCAGTCGGCGACGAAGCAGGAAGCCCTACGGCGCGAGCCGCAGGAATTCCCCTCCTCAAGGAGGGGAAGGAAGCCAACTGCCCTTAACTGACGAGCGCATCCGGCTTGCCCTTGCTGCGCGGCCGTTCCTCGACCATCTTGCCCCAGACGATCAACCGGTACCTGCTGGTGAACTCCGGCGTGCACGTGGTGAGCGTGATGTAACGGCCCGCCTTGGTGAAACCCGACCCCGGCGGAACCGGATCCAGCACGCTCACATTGCTCGGCGACGTCACCGGCAGGATCGACGCCATCTTGTAGACGAAATACTTGTCCTGCGTCTCCACGACGATCTCATCACCAGGCGTGAGCCGGTTGATGTACCGGAACGGTTCGCCATGCGTATTGCGATGCCCCGCCAGCCCGAAGTTGCCGGTCTTGGCATCCGGCATCGCCGTCTTCAGCTTGCCCTCGCCGTAGTGACCGACCATGCCCCGGTCGAGCACCTTCTTGTTGCTGACGCCCTCCGCTATCGGCACGACGACATCCAGCTTCGGGATGTGCAGGATGGCGAAACCCTGCCCCGGCTCGAACGTCCCCGGGTTCCGCTTGCCGCTCGCCCAGTCGTCCTGGAGGCTGCTCGTCTCCTTGTCCGCCTGCGCATGCGCCCGGACGTTCGTCCACCACAACTGGTAGCTCACGAACAGCAGCATCAGCACGCCGGTGGTGATGAACACCTCGCCGATCGCCCGGCTGGCAAGGACGCCCGGACTGGGCCTGCGCGCCCGCGCCTGCCTACGGGCCTCCACGCGCGAGAGGGGAGCCTGGGAGGCCTCCGAACCGCTCTCGCCCGCCTCTGTGGCCTCCGACTCCTGACGAACGCCGCCATGACGCCCGTGACGCCGCTTGGCGGCCTTTCTACGGGCCGCACGGCCGCCCGTAGGGGTTCCCGTGACTGAAGAGGCTGAGGAGGCGGCAGAAGCCGATATGGACTCGCCTGCCGGCGGATCGGGTATCCGCAGCGCCACGGTCTCGTCGTCGGGCGGGGGTATGTACGGCTCCACGTGCGGTTCCGCATACGGCTCCTGGGACGCCGCAACCCCCTCGGCACCGTAACCATCGGCGCCATAACCATCGGCGCCATAACCATCAGCGCCATAGCCCTCGCCGCCGTAGCCATCAGCGCCGTATCCCTCGGCGCCCTGCCCCTGAGCGACGTACCCCTCCCCGCCGTACCACTCCCCGAGCGCACCGGACTCCTCGTACGGCTGCTGCCCGTACGAGGTGCCCTGGTCGCCGGCGCCGCCGTAGGAATCCGTGAAGGACTCCCCGTACGCGGCGCCGGACTCGCGCTCGGGGCGCAGCGCGGTCACGCCGTGGCCCTGCCCACCACCGGGGCGAGCCCCGTCGACCTCGCCACCGCACCCTGGTCGCCGCACTCCACCAGCCAGTTGGCCAGCATCCGGTGCCCGTGCTCGGTCAACACCGACTCGGGGTGGAACTGCACGCCCTCGACCGGGAGTTCGCGGTGCCTGAGGCCCATGATGATGCCGTCGTGCGTGCGGGCGGTCACCTCCAGCTCGGCCGGCACCGTCTCCGGCTCGGCCGCCAGCGAGTGGTAGCGCGTCGCCGTGAACGGCGTCGGCAGGCCCGCGAAGACGCCCTTGCCCTCGTGCTCGACCAGCGAGGTCTTGCCGTGCAGCAACTCCGGCGCACGGTCCACCACACCGCCGTACGCCACCTGCATCGACTGCATGCCGAGGCAGACACCGAAGACCGGCACTCCCGTCGAGGCACAGTGGCGCACCATCTCGATGCAGACACCGGCCTCCTCCGGCGTACCCGGACCCGGCGACAGCAGCACGCCGTCGAAGCCGTCCTGGGCATGCGCCGTCGACACCTCGTCGTTGCGCAGCACCTCGCACTCGGCGCCCAGCTGGTACAGGTACTGGACCAGGTTGAAGACGAAGCTGTCGTAGTTGTCCACGACGAGAATGCGCGCGCTCACTGGCCCTCCACCGTCACATCGCCGAAGGGCAGCAGCGGTTCGGCCCACGGGAAGACGTAGTTGAACAGGACGTAGACCACGGCCACGACCAGAACGAGCGAGATCAGCGCCCTCACCCACGCATTCCCCGGCAGATGCCGCCAGATCCAGCCGTACATGCCGTCCCTTCCGTCGCGCCACGGCACCAGACTCACGCCGTACAGCCAACAGACTAACGGCGCAACGCTTCCGGTTTCCCGGCCTCCACAGGCTGCGTGGAGTCCAGATGCGCCCACACGATCAGCCGGTGACTGTGCCCCCACTCCGGATCACACGTGGTCAGGGTCAGGTAGCGGCCCTCACGCGTATACCCCGACTTACGAGGCACAGCGTCGATCACCTCAATGTCCGTGGGCAGTGTTTTGTAAGGGCCTTTGTCGATCCGATACGTGAACCAGGTCGTCCCGTCCGTCAGCACCACCGCGTCACCGGGACGCAGCCTGGGGAAGTCCTTGAACGGATCCCCGTACGTACGCCGGTGGCCGGCCACCGAGAAGTTGCCCTTCTGGCCGAGCTGGGCGGTGTTCGCGTAGTGACCGAGACCCTTCTTGAGAGTCTTGGTGGCGGTGCCTTCGAGAACCGGCTTGTTCCACGTGAAACCAAGCCGCGGGATGTACATGATCGCGAAAGGCTTGTCCGCGGTGTACGGGACGGGCTTCGGCGGACTCGCCTGCGAACTCTCACTCGGAGCCGCGGTGCTCCCGGGTGCCGCGTCCGTCGGGCGCACCGCCCCCTGCGCCCACTGCTCCTGTAACTGATCGATCTGGTCGGCCATGACGTTGTCGGCCTTCACGCCGGTCCAGAACAGCACATAGACGACGAAAAGAACGATCACCGTGCCGACCGTGATGCACAGCTCGCTGACGGTCCTGACGACGACACGCACCGGCAGCTCCAGAGAAGGCTCACTCCAAGGGCTTGGCGTACTGCAGATCCACTGTGCCCGAGTAGCCCGGCAGAGTCACCGTCCCGTCCTCGGTGACTTTCCAGCCGAGACCGTAGACATTGACGTACACCATGTAGTTCTGGATCGCCGGCGAGGCCGCGAGCGCCTTCTGCATCTTCTCCGGATCACCGACCGCCGTGATCTTGTACGGCGGCGAATAGACCCGGCCCTGAAGGATCAGGGTGTTGCCCACGCAGCGCACCGCGCTGGTGGAGATCAGCCGCTGGTCCATGACCTTGATGCCCTTGGCACCGCTCTGCCACAGCGCGTTGACCACGGCCTGGAGATCCTGCTGATGAATGACCAGGTAGTCCGGCTGCGGCTCGGGATAACCGGGAAGCTTTGCCGTGGCGTCCGGCGGGGCGTCATTGAGCGTGACCGTGATCGCCTCGCCCGTCAGCTTCTGCGTCCCCGCGCTCTGCTCCAGCGCCGCCAGCTTGTCGTCCTCGGCCTTGGTACTGCCGTCGTCCCGCTCGGCCAGCGCCTCCACGTCGTCCCGCAGAGCCGCGTTCGACTCGATGCGCTCACCGTTCTCGTGGCTGCGCTCCTGAATGAGGTCCGAAAGCTTCAGCAGCGAGGCATCCGTACGGATATTGGTGCCCTTGGCCGTATTGAAACTGGTGAAGAAAATGAGCCCCGCGAGAGCGAAGACAGCCGCGGTCAGCACCCGCACCGGCCGGAAGCGGCCGCGGACAGGGCTGGATCCTGACCCGGGGGAGTCGGCAGAATTGCTCAACGTACCCTTATCTCCTTCGGCGCCGCGGAAGCACTACGCTAACGGACGCCCGGGGGAGCAATCAGAGTCCCCTTGTACGCTGCCCCGAGCCAGCCACAGTTCCCTGCGCGGCCACGCAGCGCATCGACAGGAGAGACCCTCGTGCCGAAGTCACGTATCCGCAAGAAGGCCGACTACACGCCGCCGCCCTCGAAGCAGGCGACCGCCATCAAGCTGAACAGCCGCGCATGGGTAGCGCCAGTGATGCTGGCCATGTTCCTCATCGGCCTCGCCTGGATCGTCGTCTTCTATGTGACCGACGGTTCACTGCCCATCGACGCGCTGGGCAACTGGAACATCGTGGTGGGCTTCGGCTTCATCGCCGCCGGATTCGGCGTCTCCACGCAGTGGAAGTAGCGGTCGAAGCGACACCCGAAGCGGCGGCCACTTCGTGGTGAACATAGTCCTGCCCAGGGCTATCCGCTGAGTTATCCACAGCCGTTTTCCACATGGGGAAAAGAAAGACGATCTGTGGATAACCCATCGGGTGTTGACGCCGGTGTGACGGAACTACCGGTGAGCACTCGCGACCGAAAACTCGTTCGCCCCCTGCCTGACCTGTGGAAACACGGGTCAGTGACAGGGGGCACAGTTGTTCCCGCACAGTGTGCACAAGATCCGCCACCCGCTGTGGACAACAGCGGGCTCACGTGGATGAAGGCCGCGCTCAGGTGAGCTGCAGTGTCCTCAGCACGGTCATCAGGACGACGACGGCCAGGACCAGCGCGCAGGTGCCGTACTGGACCAGTGTGCGGCGCTGACGCGGGGCGTGGACCATGGCGTAGCCGATGACGACGCCGGCGACGAGGCCGCCGATGTGGGCCTGCCAGGCGATGTTGTTCCAGCCGAAGGTGAGGATCAGGTTGATCGCCAGCAGGGCCATGATCGGCCGCATGTCGTACTGGAGCCGGCGCATGAGGACGGCAGTGGCGCCGAAGAGGCCGAAGATGGCGCCGGAGGCGCCGAGCGAGGAGCTGGTCGGGGCGGCCAGGAGGTAGGTGAGGGCGCTGCCCGCGAGGCCTGAGCAGAAGTAGAGCGCGAGGTAGCGGGCGCGTCCGAGGGCGGCTTCGAGGGGGCCGCCGAGCCACCACAGGCTGAGCATGTTGAAGGCGATGTGCCAGATGGCCTCGTGCGTGAACATCGAGGTCACCAGGCGCCACCACTCGCCTTCGGTGACGCCTTCGGTGGGGTTGAAGGGGGCGGGTGGCCAGGTGCCGACGAGGACGAGGTCGTTCAGGAGTGTGGTGCTGGTCTGGACGGCGATGAAGACCGCGAGGTTGATCCCGATGAGGATCTTGGTGAGGAGGCGGGGGTCGGCGGTGACGGTGCCGCCGGCGATGGTGCGGGGGCGGGCGGCGTCGGGGGCGTGTCCGGTGCCGGAGCCGTTGCGGACGCAGTCGGGGCACTGGAAGCCGACGGAGGCGCTGACCATGCAGTCAGGGCAGATCGGGCGGTCGCAGCGGGTGCAGCGGACGCCGGTCTCGCGGTCCGGGTGGCGGTAGCAGACCGGCAGGCTCTGCGCGTCCTGCGGGCTGCCTGCCGGCTGGTCCATGAGGTCCCCTAGGTCGTCGTACGCGATGCAGTCCTCATGCATCGCCCCGCTCATCCTTACGGACGAGCGGGGCGTTTGGTTCCCTGTGGGAGGTGTCGGACTCAGCCTTCGCGGGTCTCGACGACGACCGACTCGATGACGACGTCGCTCAGCGGGCGGTCGGTGCGCGGGTTGGTCTGGACGGTCGCGATGGCGTCGATGACCTTCTGGCTGGCGGGGTCGGTGACCTCGCCGAAGATGGTGTGCTTGCGGTTCAGCCAGGTCGTCGGGGAGACGGTGAGGAAGAACTGCGAGCCGTTGGTGCCCGGTCCGGCGTTGGCCATGGCGAGCAGGTACGGCTTGTCGAAGCGGAGGTCCGGGTGGAACTCGTCCTGGAACTGGTAGCCGGGGCCGCCGGTGCCGTTGCCGAGCGGGTCGCCGCCCTGGATCATGAAGCCGCTGATGACGCGATGGAAGACCGTGCCGTCGTAGAGCTTGGCGGTGGACTTCTCACCGGTGGTGGGGTTCGTCCACTCACGCTCGCCCTGGGCGAGTTCGATGAAGTTCTTGACCGTGATCGGCGTGTGGTTCGGGAGGAGCCGGACCTGGATGTCGCCGTGGTTGGTCTTCAGGGTGGCGTAAAGCTGCTCGGCCACGATCTGCCTTCCGTTGTCTTCCTGTGACCCCCCGATCCTTGCACGGACGGCGGTCGGCGTCCCCCGGCGGTCGTTCATCGGCACGCGACGGGAGCGATCCCTTGCAGAAAACTGCGCGAGTACTCCCGGGACGGGGCGCGCAACGCGGGGATCCGTGGCATTGTCGACCACAAGCTCCTGTTGCCCCGTATTGATCCGCTATTGCACTCGATCAACTCGATCCGCACCCATATGCCTGTCTTCACATGCTGCGGAGCGGTCGGGGAGGCATGATCCGTAAAAGGGTGGAGAGTCGAAATACGTACGCCACCGAGGAGGAGGATCCCGTGACCCGCATCGACAGCGTGCGCGCCGCGACCGGCTCGGCGAAGGACAGCGTGCTGCACGCCGCGGAAGTGGTGGCGCCCTACGCCGACACCGCCAAGGACAAGGCCACGCACTACGCGCACGAGGCACGCGTACGGCTCGCGCCTAAGGTGTCGCAGGCCACCGAGCAGGCCCGCGCGCAAGCCCTGCTGCAGTACGGCGCGCATGTCGCGCCGCGTCTGGAGCAGGCCCGTGCGCATGTGCCGCCGAAAGTCGATCTGGCCGCTCATGAGGCGGCCGTCCGTACGCGCAAGGCGGCTCGGCAGGCCGCCGACTATTCCCGGCCGAGGATCGAGCAGGCGGTGGCCGCGGCCGCGCCCGTCAGGGACGAGGCCGCTGCGCGCGGTGCCGCCGCACTGGCCGCGCTGCGCGGTCAGGTCTCGCCGAAGGAGATCGAGAAGCTGGTCCGCAAGCACCAGCGACGCGCCAAGGCCGGCCGCGCCGCGAAAGTGCTGGCAGCGGCCGGTGCTCTCGCTGGTGCCGCGTTCGCCGCCTGGAAGTGGTGGGACAAGCAGGCCAACCCGGACTGGCTGGTCGAGCCTCCTGCCGCGACCGAGGTGCCGGAGTCGAGCCGTCTCGCTTCGGTGGACGGCAGCGGCAAGTCCGTTCTCGATCCTGAGGTCCAGGCGAAGGAGGCCGAGGAGGAGGCTGCCCGGCGCGACGAGGGCCGGTGATGTGAAGGCCGGTGACGGCTGGCGCATTGCATCGAACTACGCCGTGGGGCGAGGGACTTGAAGGTCCTCCGCCCCACGGCGATGTTTCACGTGGAACATCGGCCACGCTCGCGGGCAGACCGGCCCGTTTCACGTGGGACGGCGGCCGTGTTTCACGTGGAACGCCGGTCGCCCGGTGACGGTCGAGCTCTCGGCCGTGTCGTGAGCGGGGTTCCGGGCATGGTTGCGCGCAGGGTCGTGGGCTCGCCGGCGTGACGGCAGGGGGTCGAGCTTGTGGCTGCGCTGGGGAGTGTCCTGGACCGCCGGGACGGGCGTGGCGAGGGCGCGTATGCGGTCGGTGAAGTCGGGGTCGGGCAGGGGGAGGTCCAGGTCGTCATCGACGTAGGCGACGGCGGCGGGGATGTAGTGCAGGACGGCGTTGACCGGGTCAGGGACGGGCGAGGTGTCGGGCTTGAGGGCGCGCAGAACGCGCAGGGTGGTGCTGATCTCGTCCTCGGGCTCGGGCCCGGGCTCTGGGCCTGAGTCGTCGCTGCGGTCGTTGACGCGGTCGTCGATGCGGTCGTCGATGCGGATGCTGGCGTCGGCCGCGACAGTGTTCTGGTCGTGGGGGTTCTCGCCCTGGGGGGTCTCACCTTGGAGGCCGTCACTTTGGGGGTACTCGCCTCGGAGGTCCGCGATGCCGGGCTGGACGCTGCGGGCGTACCGGGCGTGCTGTGTCTGCCACCAGTCGGCGACGCCGTGCTCGCCCAGGGCGCGGTGGTGCAGGTAGAGGCAGTAGCTGGCGGCGGTGTCACCGGCGCCGGCGGCGTACTGCCACCACATGCGGGCCGACTCCTCCCGTGCGCAGAGCTGGAGCATGCAGCCGA
This sequence comes from Streptomyces sp. T12, assembly GCF_028736035.1. Lineage (NCBI taxonomy): Bacteria > Bacillati > Actinomycetota > Actinomycetes > Kitasatosporales > Streptomycetaceae > Streptomyces > Streptomyces sp. T12. The sequence continues at coordinate 5,345,826 of NZ_CP117866.1, read as the reverse complement.
GAACGCGGGCGCCGGGGGGTTCGGGCAGTGCTCGGGCGAGGAATTCCTCGAGGTCTGTGAGGGCGTCTGTGTGGGTGATGACCGTCTCGCAGAGGGTTTGCAGGTTGTCGGCGGCGGAGCTCTCGTCGGTCGGCGGAGCCTGGCCCGGCGGGGCTGGTGGGGCAGGCGAGGCCGACGGTGTTTGTCCGGGCGTGCCGTGTGCGGGGGTCGGGCCGTGGGTGGCGCGTGCCAGGGTCGAGCCGGGGGTGTCCGGGCGAGTGGCGGCGCGTACGGACAGGCGTGCGGCCGCCGCGTCTATGGCTGCCTGGGTGTAGGGCCGACGGTGGAGGCGGGCCCGGGCGAGCAGGTCGTCAATGGGCGATGTCATCGGCTTTCCCTTCCTCGGCGTGCCCTTCGTCGTCCGTACGGGGTTGCGTGAGGTTCTGCTTCACGCCGTACGCGTGCTGGAGGCGCCGTTTGGCGTGGCGGACGGTGGAGCGCACGCCGGCCGGGGTGATGCCGAGGGCGGCCGCTATCTCGACCGCGCTGTAGCCGAGCCCGAAGTGCAGGAAGGCGACGTCCATCTGACGCGGCGGCAGTTGCTCGATCTCCGCGTAGAGGTTGAGGCTTTCCTCGAGCTGGCTGATGGGGTCCACGGCCTGGGTCAGCGCCACGGTCTCGAAGGCCTCGCCTATGAGTGCCGGGCGGCGGTCGCGGGTCCGTGAGTGGTCGATGGTGCTGTTCCTGATCACCCGCCAGGCGTACGCGGTGGGGTTCTCCTTGGACAGCACGGTGCTCCATGCCTTGAGCAACTGCTCGAAGGCGGCGTCCACCGCTTCCTCGGCGTCGTGCCAGTTACCCAGTCGGGACTTGGCCCAGTTGACGTACAACGGCCGGTACATCTGGTGGAAGGCCTCGAAGTCCGGCGGCAGCTTCTTCATACGCGGGGCGCGGGAGGCTTGGCTCGGCAGGTCCTGACTCACGCCTGCCCCTCGTGGTGTGCGTCCTTGGCGCCCTCGCCGAGGTCGCGCCGCATCTCACTGATGCCCGCCCGTACGCCGGCCGCGGCGAGCCGGCGCAGCAGTACGACCGCGTCGCGGCCGAACACCCGTAGGGCGAGCGCCGCCAGGATCACCTCGCCGGCAATGTCCATCGTCACTGTGCTGTTGTGCCTTCCTGGTGTCAGGCGAGGCCTGTCAGCACCCCCGGCGGCCTCGGGACGGCGCGTGTTTACGCCCTCCGCCCACGATGACGTTTGCAACGGCCTGTGTGTGCAAGTCCCGCACAGACTTTCTTAACGGAGCGCATCCTTCTGATTACCCGCCTGCATTCACGCCAGCTCACACAGGGGCTCCGCACCGGAGCGCGCCACCCTGGCGCCACGTCGACCACCTGCGCAACCACTCCGCGGGCTGTACACACCTCACGAATTTGCGCAAACATCCGCAACGACACCACCACCCGTCACGTGATGCACATCACTCGGGAAGCGGCTCCGCCAGAGCCCATGGAATGCAAAAACCGGCCAGAGGCCACGAGGGCGTCTGACCGGTCCGAGGTGTGGAGCCTAGGGGAGTCGAACCCCTGACATCTGCCATGCAAAGACAGCGCTCTACCAACTGAGCTAAGGCCCCGGAAGAGGAGCGTCCAACCGGAAGAACCTCGTACCGGCGGGCGCCGCAGACCAGAGTACCGGGTCACCCCCCGTATCTCACAAAAAGATTGGGGGTCCCGATGAACGACCACTCTCCGTAAGATGCTCGGCGTGGTTCGCTACAGCGAACCACGGTTTTTGGGGAAGCGATGGGGAGACGCAATGGACGCCGCACAGCAGGAAGCGACCGCAAGAGCGCGGGAACTGCAGCGGAACTGGTACGGGGAGCCGCTGGGGGCGCTCTTCCGTAAGCTTATCGACGATCTTGGTCTCAACCAGGCTCGTCTCGCGGGGGTACTGGGACTGTCCGCACCGATGTTGTCGCAGCTGATGAGCGGGCAGCGGGCGAAGATCGGCAATCCCGCCGTGGTCCAGCGGGTGCAGCTGCTGCAGGACCTGGCGGGGCAGGTCGCGGACGGCAGCGTGAGCGCGGCCGAGGCCACCGACCGCATGGATGAGATCAAGAAGTCGCAGGGGGGCTCGGTGCTCAGCAACACGACGCAGACGACGAGCAGTTCGGGGGCGCCCACGGTCAAGCGGGTGGTCCGCGAGATCCAGTCCCTGCTGCGCTCGGTGGCCGCCGCGGGGGACATCATCGATGCCGCGGACACCCTCGCCCCCACCCACCCGGAACTGGCAGAGTTCCTCCGGGTGTACGGCGCCGGCCGCACCTCCGACGCCGTCGCGCACTACCAGTCCCACCAGAACTGACGCCGAGGCCCGGTCGCCGAAGGGGGTTCGGCAGCCGGGCCCACGGACAGGTTCTGAGCGGTCATGAGCAGGCCGTGCGGTTCGCCGGTGCGGCCATGCGGGGGTCTGGCCGCACATGCTGGAATCACGACGGGGTGTGTCTCTCGCCGCCGGGACAGCAAGGGCCTCAAGGGCCGCCTACGGGAAGGGCGCGAGGGGCAGCCGGCACGAGGGGAGCCCGCGGAGGGTTCGCCAAGGGGCGCCGAGGGAGCCCGCAAGGGGAAGAGAGAGGGGACAGCGAGGGGAGTCGTATCGCTCGTCGAGGGGGAAGCAAGGGGGGTAACCGAAGGGGGAGGAGCGACGCACAACCATGGGTGAGGTCTTCGCCGGCCGGTACGAACTGGTCGACCCGATCGGACGCGGAGGCGTCGGCGCCGTCTGGCGCGCCTGGGACCACCGCCGCCGCCGGTACGTGGCCGCCAAGGTCCTGCAGCAGAGCGACGCGCACTCGCTGCTGCGTTTCGTCCGCGAGCAAGCCCTCCGGATCGATCACCCCCATGTGCTCGCACCCGCCAGCTGGGCCGCCGACGACGACAAGGTGCTGTTCACCATGGACCTGGTGGCCGGCGGTTCGCTGGTCCACCTCGTCGGGGACTACGGCCCCTTGCCGCCCTCCTTCGTCTGCACGCTCCTCGACCAGCTGCTCGCAGGGCTGGCCGCCGTGCACGCGGAGGGCGTCGTCCACCGCGACATCAAGCCCGCCAACCTGCTCCTCGAGGCCACCGGTACCGCTCGCCCGCGACTGCGCCTGTCCGACTTCGGCATCGCCATGCGGCTGGGCGAACCCCGCCTGACCGAGACCAACCTCGTGGTGGGAACGCCCGGTTACCTCGCGCCCGAGCAACTCATGGGTGCGGAACCGGACTTTCCCGCCGACCTGTTCGCCGTAGGGCTGGTCGCGCTGTATCTGCTGGAGGGTGCCAAGCCGGACACCAAGGCGCTCGTCCAGTACTTCGCCGCGCACGGAACACCCGGTGCGCCCAAGGGAATTCCCGACCCGCTGTGGCAGGTCGTGGCCTCGCTGCTGCAGCCGGATCCGCAGGCGCGGTTCCGCACGGCCACAGGGGCACGCAAGGCCCTTGCCTCGGCCGCCGAGCTCCTGCCGGAACCGGGCCCCGATGACGAGCTGATCGAGATCTTCGACCAACTCGGGCCGCTGCCACCGGGGTTCGAGGCGGGCGGGCCGCTCAAACCGGCGCCAGGAGTCGACAGGGGCAGGGGCAGGGGTGACTCCCGGCAGTCCGGCACGGGCACCGCGGGTGCGGCCGGCACCGGCGCCACACCGACCGGCACCGGCTCCGCAGCGCCGGGCACTGGGTCCGGGACGGCCGACAGCAACGGCTCGGGCGCCGTACCGAGCGATCCACGCCAGGGAGTGGCCGGACCGACCCCGGCCTGGGAGGTCGCGGCGTCCCACTCCACGCCCGGCCCGCACACACCCCGCCCCGGATCCCAACCGCCCGCCGCCCCGGAGCCGTCCACCCCTGCGCAGCCCGGCGACAGGGACGGTCCTCTCACCATGTCGGACACCGGCAGCTTCCACCTGCCACCGCCCCAGGCCACAGGCTCCTCCCGGACTCAAACGCCCCCGCCACAGCCGCACCCGGCACAGACGCCAGCCCAGGCACAGGGCCAGAGACAGGCGGGCCAGGCGCACCAGGGCGCGCAGCATCACTCCGCTCACGTCTCCCCCTACGACAACACGCATGTCCTGTCCTCCCCTCACCCACACGCACCTCAGTACCCGGCTCAGCCCCCGACGCCGGCGCAGCACCAACGCGTCGATGCCTCTACTGCTTCGTACACCGCCCAGAGCCCGCAGGTTCCACCTTCGGAACTCCCAATCCGGCAGCCCCGCCGCCGCGGCGGCCACCGCGCCACCCGTCGCGCCTCCCACGGCCTCGCACGACGGCCTGGCCCACCCGCCAAGGTGACAGTCCCGCTCCTACTGCTGGCACTGGCCTGCTACGCCGTGGGCTTCTGGGCGCTGACCCGCATCTGAGCTCACTGTCGACGGTGCTACCAGGCCCCAACCCTCCGCCGAGCCACCACAGCCCACACCCCCAGCACCACCAGCACCAAGGTCCCCGCACCGATCCCGCTCACCGCGAGCACAGTCATCGCAGCGCCACCGCCACCCCCGGACCCGCCCCCGGCCCCGCCCCCCGCAGCCGCCCACCGATCGCCTTCCGCAACCTGGAAGACGCCCCCAGGCTCCGACTCCCCCGCATAACCGGGCCCGGCCTCCGCCGCACCCCCCACCCGCACGCGCAACGTCAGCTGGAGCGGCCCGTCGCCGTAGTTCTCGGCCATGTCCGCCGCGAGGTGCACCACGAGGTAGTAGGAACCGGCGAACCGCATGCCTTTGAACCGCTTGTGAGCGGCGTACCGGTTCTCGTACGCGACCGGCGGCAGGGGATCGAGCTCGACGGCCTTCTGTGTGCCTTTGTAGCTGGTGCTCGCGTCGTCGACGAAGCCGTGCACCGGGTTGTAGAGCGAGAGGTTCAGGGCGCCGGACACGTAGCCGTCGCGGCCGTTCGAGCTGCCCAGTTCGGCGGTGGCGTACAACTGCCGGCCCCAGTCGAGCGGCACCCGGTAGAAGAGCGTCCGGCCGGGCGTGATGTCGGAGTTCCAGACGCCCTGCCCGACGGATGCCGCCGAGGCGAATCCGGAGCCGCCGTCGCGTCGCACGTCCTCCCCGGTGACGGGCTCTGGTGAGGCGGAGTTCCAGCCGTCGGGGGCACTCGTGGCGTCGGCCTGCCGCAGGGACGGCTCCGAGGCGGCGAAGAGCTCCAGGTCCCAGGTTTCCGGGGCGGAATCCGCCCTACCGACGCGCTCGACGATCACGTAGTAGGTGCCCGCGCCCTCGCAGCGAGGCCGGTTGGAAGAGGCCTCGCGTGCGGCCCACGCCGTGATCGGGCGTGGGCTGTGGGCGACACCGAAGATCTCGGTGTCGAGGGAGCAGTTGGTCCCGTCGGCGTCCTGCACGGACACCCTGATGCCGTCGCTCGCGGAGACGGTGGTGCCGGCGGCGGGGATCGCCATCGCGGAGACGTACGCGTCGGAGGTGGCGTCGAGGTCGAGGCGGTAGTGGACCTTCACGCCGCTCGGCAGGGAGCTCTTGTACGTCGTGCCGGGCGTGAGTGGTGCGGCGTCCGCGGTACCCGTCGCGCCGACGATGGGCCGGGCGTCCGGTGCGAAGGTGTAGGGGCTCGGCGTTCCGGCCGCGAGCGCGGACCGGCCCGGCAGGGCAGCCGTCGTACACAGCAGCAGTGCGGCTACGACGGCCCCACGCGCGCGTGCCGAGCAATGACCGCGCCTCACCCTCGCGCGACGCCACCGCGCCGTACGCCGCCGCCCCATCACGCGCCACCCCTCGTCGTCACCGGACCATCGACCGTCGCCCATCCTGCCCAGCCCGGCCGCTCGTCACCCGCGTAATCCGTACGACCGTCCGAAACGCCCGGCTCTAAGACCTGCGCGCCACTCCCGCAACTCGAAGCCACGGAACTCCGCGAAACGGCGAGAGCACAGCCGGCTCGCAGCGAACACACAAAACCCCGACCGCGAGGCGGCCGGGGTCTGTTCAGATTCCGATGTCGTGGCTCACGAACCCGTGGGCACGGAGTCAGTCGCCTCCGTCCACAGATCCTGCTCGGCGCGATCCGCCTGGATCTGGCGGTACACGAGGAGCCCGCCGATGGCGGCCAGTGCGACCAGGAGAAGCTTCTTCACCGCGCGACCTCGTCTTTCCTTGACGTAGGGGACCTCTGGCGCCCGACTATACACACCGACCGATATCGATCGGTGACCTGCGTCGGGGCTCAACTGCCGTCCGGTGGACCGCAGTAGAAGCGGATGGCGGCGCCCCGATCGGAGAGTGATGACACCTCGACAGATGGTGACATTGCTCCCCTCCCTCGCTTTCTTGCGGCTTTCAGGCCCGATGCACCCATCCGAGTGCTGTTCATCTGAAGATCGACGCGTCATGAGCGTCGGTCCATGACTTCTCGGCCCCCATACACATCATGAGGAAAGTACGCAAATCGCCCAACCCGAAAGTGAGGGGCCATGGCCCGGAACAAGGTCATGAACCTGTGGACCACCATCGTCACCGCCTTCCTCGCGCTGTGCACGGCGCTCGGATTCGTCACGACGAGCGCTGCTGCCGCCGCACCGCACAAGGAGGCGGCGCGCAAGAGCGACAGCGACCGCGACACCAGCGCACAGCTGTCAGTGCCGGCGATGCCCCAGTGGGCCTGGTCCTACGCCAGAGCACTGCCCCCCACGATGAAGCAGCGCATCCGCGCCGAGGCACACGGCAAGACCCCCAGCTGCCGCCACCGTCCGCTCACGGACACCGAAGCGGCCGCGTCCACCTCCGCAGTCGGCGCCTGCGACTCCGCCGCACCCCCGGCCCAGCCCCTGGTCCCGCACCAGCGCTGAACCCACGGCTCACCCCGAGACGTAACTGCCTCAACCAGTTGTCCCAGACCGCACCGTCACAGCGAGCTTGCGTACACAGCAGCACCGCTCATGCACAGAACCGCTCATACACAGCACGGCTCATACACAGCACCGTCTTGCACAGCACCGCTCAGGACGCCGGCCTCTACGACGTACCTCATCCCGCTTCGACGATGTGTCGGAGATAGGCCCAAGGGTCGTTGAGGTAGCGCCGCCAGTGGTCGACGAGTTCCAGATCCCGCCAGTCGGCGGGACGCATTCCGTGGTCGCCCACCTCGATGATCTCGGCGCCGGGCAGCGCCGTCAGCACAGGTGAGTGCGTGGCGCAGATGATCTGCGCGCCGGAACGCCCCAGTTCATGCAGCAGCCCGACGAGTTGAAGACAGGAAGCGAAGGACAGCGCGGCCTCGGGCTCGTCCAGGACGTACAGCCCCGGGTCCTGGAACCGCTCCTGGAAGGCCATCAGAAAGCCTTCACCGTGGCTCATCTCGTCCGCGGCCCCGGACAGCCGCCCCGTCTCCTGCTCCCGGCCCAGCGCGTCCAGCGCGGTCTCCGCCCGCAGAAAGAAGCCTCTGCGGCGCGTCCGAGACCCACGCAGCATACGGCGGCCGGCCGCCGTCGCCTCGAACCGTATCCGCCCGCCCAACGCCGACGGCTCACGCTGACTGGCGTACCGGTAGCCCGCGGATCCGCCCCAGGAGTCCAGGCCGAACCCCTCCGCCAGCGCCTCGACGAGCGTCGACTTGCCCGATCCGTTCTCCCCCACCAAGAACGTGACCGGCGCGGTGACCTTCAGGCCGTCGTCCAGCAGCTGCCGCACGCACGGCACCGACCACGGCCACTGGCTCCCTTCGCCCAGCTCGCCCTCGGCAACATGCGCGTATGCCCGTTCGACGATCATGCCGCCAGGCTCTCATCCTGCACTGACAATCGCGTCCCACGAGACTCGCTCCGCGGGACAGGGCACAAGAACTGCAAGCCCGCCAGGCTGGACCCGCGCGCTCTCAGGGAGCGTTACTGGCTCCGTTGGCCAAGGATGCAGAACTCGTTGCCCTCGGGGTCTGCCATGACAATCCACGGCTGGTCACCCTGGCCGATGTCGACACGCTTCGCGCCATGAGCCTCAAGGCGAGCCACCTCGGCCGCCTGGTCATCGGGCACGAAGTCGAGATGCAGCCGGCTCTTGCCCTGCTTGCTCTCATCAAACCGGACGAAGTCCAACCCTGGCCTGCGATCCGGCTCCGGGCGGATCTCGAACTCGTCCTCAGAGGAGTGGACCACCACCCAGCCAAGAGCCTCGGCCCACCACTGACCCAAGGCCACCGGATCCACCGAATGAACAATTACCTGTTCCCATTCCAAGGTCATCAGCCGATCCTAGGCATACGGGCGCTTCGAAAGCAGGCGCTTGAAGCGCTTAGAGGGAGGCCACGCCCCCGGGAAGCCGTCGCGATGCTCGCTGCGCTTCTGGAGGTTTCTGGAAGATCCACTCATCGGCTGATGTCAGTCGTGGATGGCAAAGACCCCCAGCCGTGACGGCTGGGGGTCTTTTCGCATGTGGGGCTAACAGGATTTGAACCTGTGGCCTCATCCTTATCAGGGATGCGCTCTAACCAACTGAGCTATAGCCCCGCCGCGCTCTGCGGTGTGTGTCCCGCGCGCTGACTCCTGAAGATTAGCGCACGACATGGGCAGTCCCAAAATCGGTTGTCGGGGGACCGCCAGAAGGGGTTTGCAACCGTCTCCGTGCGGCAACCGTCATCCGGCCTCGGTCACCCTCACTCGTCTTCCGCGAGCGTCAGCTCGACACCGCCCACGAAGCCGGCGGAGAGGTTGTAGATGAACGCGCCGAGCGTCGCCAGCGCCGTCGCGAGGACGACGTCGATGACCGCGATGATCGACGTGAACATCAGGACGTGCGGCAGTGACAGGAAGGACTGCAGGTCGAAGCCGTTCGACTCGTTCGAGCCGGTTGCCTCGGAGATCGTGCCGCCCACCGTCGAGAAGACGCCCATGGCGTCCATGACCATCCAGAGCACCGCGGACGCGACGATGGTGCAGATGCCCAGCGCGATGGAGAGCAGGAAGCTGACCTTCATCACCGACCACGGGTCGGCCTTGGCCACGCGCAGGCGCGCCTTGCGGGTGCGGGGCGTCGTACTCGCCCCCGTGCGCGGCCGGCGTACCGCGCTCGCCGGAGCGGGCGTCTGGTAGGCCTGCGGCGGGTGGTAGGGCCCGGAGGGCTGCTGCGCCTGCCGTTCCCCCGGCAGCGGCGACGTCGGCGGCGCGGAGGCCGCCTGCTGCGCCCCTGCGGGCGCGGGCTGCGGCTGCGGCTGGGCGCCCGGAGCAGCCGAGCCCGCGCCGGCCGCGTACTTCTGGGGCTGCGGGCCTCGGGTGTCCGTCACGGTTCCCCCCTGGGATCCAGGTGTGTCTGGCGAGGGCGAGTCCTTCGCGGGCGACTTGATCGCTTTGAGCTGGGTCGTGTGCGTGTCCGTCGCACGCGCGGCGGAGCCACGGCCGCCGCCGTCCGTGTCCTTACCGGCCGTAGAACCGGTCGAGGTACCGGACGATCCGGCGCCCGTGGCTCCGCTCACGATGACTCTCTCCTCGTGCTACTCGGCCGAGGGTGCCTCACCCTCGTCCGTGCCGATGGTCGCGGCGGCACCCTCGTCGGTCTCGTCGACGGCCAAGTCGCCGTCGACCTCCTCCGCCTCGCGTCCCGCCTCGGCGTTACGAGCGATACCGACCACGGCATCGCGCTTGCCCAGGTTGATCAGTTGGACGCCCATGGTGTCACGGCCCGTCTCCCTGACCTCGTTGACTCGCGTACGAATCACACCGCCGCCCAGCGTGATGGCGAGGATCTCGTCGGTCTCCTCGACCACCAGCGCACCGACGAGCGAGCCGCGGTCCTCCACGATCTTGGCGGCCTTGATACCGAGGCCGCCGCGGCCCTGGACGCGGTACTCGTCGACGGGGGTCCGCTTCGCGTACCCACCGTCGGTGGCAGTGAACACGAACGTACCGGTTCGAACAACATTCATCGAGAGCAGCTCGTCTCCCTCGCGGAAGCTCATGCCCTTGACACCGGAGGTGGCACGGCCCATGGGACGCAGCGACTCGTCCGTCGCCGTGAACCTGATCGACTGTGCCTTCTTGCTGATCAGAAGCAGATCGTCGTCGGCCGAGACGAGCTCGGCACCGATCAGTTCGTCGTCCGAACCGTCCTCGCGCTCGCGCAAGTTGATCGCGATCACGCCGCCGGAGCGGGGCGAATCGTAATCCTTCAGCGGCGTCTTCTTCACAAGTCCGGCCTTCGTGGCGAGCACCAGGTACGGCGCCGCCTCGTAGTCGCGGATCGCGAGGATCTCGGCGATCGCCTCGTCCGGCTGGAAGGCCAGCAGGTTCGCCACGTGCTGGCCGCGCGCCTCACGTCCGGCGTCCGGCAGCTCGTAGGCCTTCGCCCGGTAGACGCGGCCCTTGTTGGTGAAGAACAGCAGCCAGTGGTGGGTCGTGGACACGAAGAAGTGGTCGACGATGTCGTCTTCCTTCAGCTTCGTACCGCGTACGCCCTTGCCGCCGCGCTTCTGCGCCCGGTAGTCGACGGTCTTGGTGCGCTTGACGTAACCGCCGCGCGAGACCGTGACGACGATGTCCTCCTCGGCGATCAGGTCCTCGATGGACATGTCACCGTCGTAGGGCACCAGCATGGTCTTGCGGTCGTCGCCGTACTTCTCGACGATCGCGGCGAGCTCCGCGCTGACGATGCCGCGCTGACGGACCGGCGAGGCGAGGATCTCGTTGTACTCGGTGATCTTCGCCTGGAGTTCGTCGTGCTCCTGGACGATCTTCTGGCGCTCCAGGGCGGCCAGTCGCCGCAGCTGCATCTCGAGGATGGCGTTGGCCTGGATCTCGTCGATCTCCAGGAGGTCCATCAGGCCCGTGCGTGCGATGTCGACGGTGTCACTGCGCCGGATCAGCGCGATGACCTCGTCGATGGCGTCCAGGGCCTTCAGCAGGCCGCGCAGGATGTGCGCCCGCTCCTCGGCCTTGCGCAGCCTGAAGCGCGTACGGCGGACGATGACCTCGATCTGGTGCGTCACCCAGTGGCGGATGAACGCGTCCAGGGAGAGGGTGCGCGGGACGCCGTCGACGAGCGCCAGCATGTTGGCGCCGAAGTTCGTCTGCAGGTCCGTGTGCTTGTAGAGGTTGTTCAGGACAACCTTGGCGACCCCGTCGCGCTTCAGCACGATGACCAGGCGCTGGCCGGTGCGGGACGACGTCTCGTCGCGGACGTCCGCGATGCCGCCGATCTTGCCGTCCTTCACCAGGTCGGCGATCTTCTGCGCGAGGTTGTCGGGGTTGACCTGGTACGGCAGCTCCGTGACCACCAGGCACTGGCGGTTCTGGATCTCCTCGACCTCGACGACCGCGCGCATGGTGATGGAGCCGCGGCCGGTCCGGTACGCCTCTTCGATGCCCTTGCGGCCCACCACCAGGGCGCCGGTCGGGAAGTCGGGGCCCTTGATGCGCTCCATGAGCGCGTCCAGCAGCTCCTCGTGCGAGACCTCGGGGTTCTCCAGGTACCACTGGGCACCGGCCGCGACCTCGCGCAGGTTGTGCGGCGGGATGTTGGTCGCCATGCCGACCGCGATACCGGCCGAACCGTTGATCAGCAGGTTCGGGAAGCGGGCCGGCAGGACGGTCGGCTCCTGGGAGCGGCCGTCGTAGTTGTCCGTGAAGTCGACGGTCTCCTCGTCGATGTCACGGACCATCTCCATCGACAGCGGCGCCATCTTGCACTCGGTGTAGCGCATGGCCGCCGCCGGGTCGTTGCCCGGAGAGCCGAAGTTGCCGTTGGAGTCCACCAGCGGCATCCGCATCGACCACGGCTGCGCGAGGCGGACCAGCGCGTCGTAGATCGAACTGTCGCCGTGCGGGTGGTAGTTGCCCATGACGTCGCCGACCACGCGCGCGCACTTGTAGAAGCCGCGCTCGGGGCGGTAGCCGCCGTCGTACATGGCGTACAGCACACGGCGGTGGACGGGCTTGAGGCCGTCCCGGACGTCCGGCAGCGCACGCGAGACGATGACGGACATCGCGTAGTCGAGGTACGAGCGCTGCATCTCCGTCTCGAGCCCGACGGGCTCGACACGCATCGCGAGTTCGCCGCCCTCTTCAGGGGTGACAGGGGTGTTCTCGTCGGTCATTGCTGGTGAAGATCCTTCCTGGTGCGGTCAGCTGAGACCGACTCAGATGTCGAGGAAGCGGACATCCTTGGCGTTGCGCTGGATGAACTGGCGGCGGGCCTCGACGTCCTCGCCCATCAGGACCGAGAACAGGTCGTCGGCCTGGGCGGCGTCGTCGAGGGTGACCTGGCCGAGGACGCGGTGCTCCTGGTCCATGGTGGTCACACGCAGCTCCTCGGCGTTCATCTCGCCGAGACCCTTGAAGCGCTGGATCGAGTCCTCGCGGACGCGCTTGCCGCGCTGACGGCCCATCTCGATCAGGGCGTCACGCTCACGGTCCGAGTACGCGTACTCGACGTCGTCCCGGCCCCACTTGATCTTGTACAGCGGGGGACGGGAGAGGTACACGTGCCCGGCCTCGACCAGCGGCCGCATGAAGCGGAACAGGAAGGTCAGCAGCAGGGTGCTGATGTGCTGGCCGTCGACGTCGGCGTCCGCCATCAGGATGATCTTGTGATAGCGGAGCTTCTCGATGTCGAAGTCCTCGTGCACGCCCGTACCGAAGGCGGAGATCAGCGCCTGGATCTCCTGGTTCTGCAGGATCTTGTCGATCCGCGCCTTCTCGACGTTGAGGATCTTTCCTCGGATCGGGAGGATCGCCTGGTACTCCGGGTTGCGGCCGGACTTGGCCGAGCCGCCGGCGGAGTCACCCTCGACGATGAAGATCTCGCACTTGGTGGGGTCGTTCGACTGGCAGTCGGAGAGCTTGCCCGGCAGGGACGCCGTCTCCAGCAGGCCCTTACGACGCGTCAGGTCACGGGCCTTGCGGGCCGCCACGCGCGCGGTGGCCGCCTGGATGCCCTTGCGGATGATGTCCGCCGCCTCGTTCGGGTTGCGGTCCAGCCAGTCGTTGAGGTGCTCGTAGACGACCTTCTGGACGAAGGTCTTCACCTCGGTGTTGCCCAGCTTGGTCTTCGTCTGGCCCTCGAACTGCGGCTCGCTCAGCTTCACCGAGATGATCGCGGTCAGACCCTCGCGGATGTCGTCACCCGTGAGGTTGTCGTCCTTCTCCCGCAGCAGCTTCTTGTCGCGCGCGTACTTGTTGATCAGCGAGGTCAGCGCCGCACGAAAGCCCTCCTCGTGCGTACCGCCCTCGTGCGTGTGGATGATGTTGGCGAAGGAGTACACACCCTCGCTGTAGCCACCGTTCCACTGCATCGCGAGCTCGAGGGACAGGCTCTTGTCCTTGTCCTCGGCCTCGAGGTCGATCACGGTGGGGTGCACCACTTCTCCCTTGCGGGAGTTGAGGTACTTCACGAAGTCGACGATGCCGCCCTCGTAGTGGTACGAGACGTGCTTGACCTCGTGCTTCTCGTCCTCGCCTGCCTCGTCCGCACCGGCGGTGGCCTTCGCCGACTCGCGCTCGTCGGTGAGGTTGATGCGCAGCCCCTTGTTGAGGAACGCCATCTCCTGGAAGCGTCGGGAGAGCGTCTCGAAGGAGTACTCGGTGGTCTCGAAGATGTCCGGGTCGGCCCAGAAGGTGACCGTCGTGCCGTGCTCGTCCGTGGCCTCGTGCTGGGCAAGCGGGGCCGTCGGGACACCCAACTTGTAGTCCTGGGTCCACCGGTAGCCGTCGGTCTTGATCTCGACGGAGACCTTGGTCGACAGGGCGTTCACGACGGAAACACCCACGCCGTGCAGACCGCCGGAGACCGCGTAGCCGCCGCCCCCGAACTTTCCGCCCGCGTGCAGGACCGTCAGCACGACCTCGACGGCCGGCTTGCCCTCGGAGGGGACGATGCCGACCGGGATGCCACGGCCGTTGTCCACGACCCGTACGCCACCGTCGGCCAGGATCGTCACGTCGATGGTGTCCGCGTGCCCGGCCAGCGCCTCGTCGACGGAGTTGTCGACGACCTCCTGCACCAGGTGGTGGAGTCCTCGCTCACCGGTCGAGCCGATGTACATGCCGGGTCGCTTGCGGACCGCGTCCAGACCCTCGAGGACGGTGATGGCGCTGGCGTCGTACGAGGCGGTGACCTCGCCGTTCGACGGGGTCACCGCGCCGTTGGCGCCGGCGTCGGTGGACGGGATGTTCTCGTTGGGGTTGCCGGAATCGGCCACGAAGCGCCCTTTCTGGCACAGCACGAGCCAGGCTCGTCGGCGGGTTGCCGGAGCGGCTGCGGCATGTTGCGTTGGTAAGCCTTGATCAGCGTTGCTCAGCTTTTCCCGGACGGTCCCCACGATTGGGGCGGGATTGGCTTCCAGTCTACCGGTTGCGCCGACAGTGATGGGGGTTTGCCGGTACCTGAGTCCTCATGTGCCGCCCTGAACCCGGCTCGGCCGACTCCCGATATACGGATGGGGGCTCCAAGAGGCTCAGAGAGGCACTCAGCGCTTCCGGCCGTCAACCCTTGGCTACTTAGGAGTCAGGTCGAGATTCGCAACCGCGTGCGGGTGTGCGACGAGGAGGTCGCCGGCCGTGCGCCGTGACCACCGACGACTGCTGATGTGATGTCCGTCACCTGTGGAAACCGGGGCCCCCGGGACTGCTGTGACGGCGACTCCGCAGCCGCCGATCCCGGCAACCGGGCAGCCGCGGCACATGTCGACTCCGACGCCGCTGTTCGCTCTTCGGGGAACGCCCGACGCACGCGGGCGGGCCGGTCCGATCAGCCGTAGGTGTCGCCGGGACCGGTGCTGCCGGGCGCGCGCAGGGGCCCGTAACGGCGGGCCGGGCCGCCGGGACCCTGCACCTTGATCTGCCGCACCGCGCCATGGCCGAGGTCCTCGTTGAGGCGGGCGACCAGCGTCGGCGCGAGCAACCGCAGGTTCGTCGCCCAGGCCGTCGAGTCGCAGCGCACGACCAGGACCCGCTCGTCCTCGTCGTACTTCTCCGGCACACAGTGCTTGGCGACGTCCTCGCCCACGATCTGTGGCCAACGGCCCATCACCCCGCCCACCGCCGCCGGGGTCTCCCAACCCCGCTCGGTGATCAAGCGGTTAATGGCAGCGCCGAGCGCCAGGGGGTCGCGGCCGTCGGCCCGCGCGCCGGAGCGCAGCCCCCCGCGCCGCGCCTGCTTCTTCTGCTGCGCCGCATCCCCACGCACGCGTGCCTGCTCCTTGGCCGCCCGCAGCGCCACGCGCGCGAGGTCGACGCCGGAGGGTTCGGGGGCCTTCTTGGGGGCGTTCTCGGACGGGTTGGACGGCTTCTCGCTCATACGCGCTCCACCGTCCCCTCGGACACGGTGTACCGGGCTCCCGTCAGCACATGCGGTACGTCGTCGTCGACCGCGGCGGTCACCAGGACCTGCTCACCGGGCGCGACCAACTCGGCCAGGCGCTCGCGGCGCCGGCTGTCCAGCTCGGCGAAGACGTCGTCGAGGACCAGCACCGGTTCGTTGCCCTCGGCCCTGAGCAGGTCGTACGAGGCCAGGCGCAGCGACAGCGCGTAGGACCAGGACTCGCCGTGCGAGGCGTAGCCCTTGGCGGGCAGCTGACCGAGTTTGAGAAGCAAATCGTCCCGATGAGGGCCTACGAGGGTGACGCCGCGCTCGATCTCCTGCTTGCGGGCGTCGGCGAGCGCCGTCATCAGCTGCTCGAAGAGGTCCTCGCGCGTGTGCGCCTCGCCGGGAGCCGACGGCTTGTAGTCCAGGGCGACAGGGCCGCCGCCGGGGGCCAGTTGCTCGTACGCCTTGTCCGCCAGCGGCTGGATCGCCGCGATCAGGTCCAGGCGCTGGGCGAGCAACTCGGCGCCCGCGCGCGCGAGGTGCTGGTCCCAGACGTCGAGGGTGGACAGGTCCATCGTGCGGCCGCCGTGCCGGCGGGCCAGCGCGGCCGTCTTGAGGAGGGTGTTGCGCTGCTTGAGGACCCGCTCGTAGTCGGAACGGACGCCCGCCATGCGCGGGGAGCGGGCGGTGATCAGCTCGTCGAGAAAACGGCGCCGCTCTCCGGGGTCGCCCTTGATCAGGGCGAGGTCCTCCGGGGCGAACAGGACGGTCCGCACGATGCCGAGCACGTCACGGGGTCTGACCTGCGAGGATCTGTTGATGCGGGCCCGGTTGGCCTTGCCGGGGTTCAGCTCCAGCTCGACCAGTTGCTGCCGGTCGCCCTGTTTGACCTGGGCCCGGATGATCGCCCGGTCGGCGCCCATGCGGACGAGGGGGGCGTCGGAGGCGACGCGATGGCTGCCGAGGGTGGCGAGATAGCCGACGGCCTCGACGAGGTTGGTCTTGCCCTGGCCGTTGGGCCCGACGAAGGCGGTGACGCCCGGGGCGAGCGGGACTTCGACCCGGGCGTACGAGCGGAAGTCGGCCAGCGACAGATGCGTGACGTGCATGGTCGTTCGCCGACCTCCCCCAACGTGTGGTTCAGCTTTCCCCAGTTGTGGACAACCGGGTCACTCCTGAGGGTGCCAGGGTGCCATCCCCAGGGTGTGGATTACTTGTTCTCGTTTGCGACGGCGTTCCCGACGGTCGTACCCGCCGGCTACTTCGTCTCGACCGCGTGGCCGCCGAACTGGTTCCGCAGCGCCGCGATCATCTTCATCTGCGGGGAATCGTCCTGGCGGGACGCGAACCGCGCGAACAGCGACGCGGTGATCGCCGGGAGCGGCACCGCGTGGTCGATGGCGGCTTCCACAGTCCAGCGTCCCTCGCCGGAGTCCTGTGCATAACCCCTGAGCTTGTCCAGGTGCTCGTCCTCGTCGAGGGCGTTCACCGCGAGGTCCAGCAGCCAGGAACGGATGACCGTGCCCTCCTGCCAGGACCGGAAGACCTCCCGGACGTCGGTCACGGAGTCGACCTTCTCCAGCAGCTCCCAGCCCTCGGCGTAGGCCTGCATCATCGCGTACTCGATGCCGTTGTGGACCATCTTCGCGAAGTGCCCCGCGCCCACCTTGCCGGCGTGCACCGAGCCGAAGTCACCCTCGGGCTTGAGGGCGTCGAAGATCGGCTGCACCTTGGCGACGTTCTCAGCGTCACCGCCATACATCAGCGCATAGCCGTTCTCCAGGCCCCAGACACCGCCGGAGACGCCGCAGTCGACGAAGCCGATGCCCTTGGCCGCCAGCTCCTCGGCGTGCCGCTCGTCGTCCGTCCAGCGGGAGTTCCCGCCGTCCACCACGACGTCACCGGGCTCCAGCAGCTCGGCGAGCTCGTCGATGGTCGACTGGGTCGGGGCACCGGCCGGAACCATCACCCAGACCACACGCGGCCCGGGGAGCTTGCCCACAAGCTCTTCCAGGCTGTGGACATCCGCGAGGTCCGGGTTGCGGTCGTATCCGACGACGGTGTGGCCTGCGCGGCGTATCCGCTCGCGCATGTTGCCGCCCATCTTGCCGAGGCCGACGAGACCGAGCTCCATCAGTTGTTCCTTAGGTTGCTGTGGCGTGTGGGGCACCTTCGTACCCACGCCCGAGCCTAAACCCGGACGCACGCGCACATCCGTGGGCATACGCGCTCATACGTACACCCTCACCTGCGGCTTCGCTGGACGGGAGCCGATCACCCACAGGGCCTGCGGAACTGTGGACAGCGGCCCGCGCCGAGGCCCGAGCGGTCCGGACCGAGGGCCCGGAAATCCACCGGACCCTCAGTCTCTGTGGACAACATCAGCCGCTCAGGCGCACCGGCATAATCAGGTACTTGTAGGCCTCGTCCGCCTCGGCGTCCAACGCCGGCTTGCCGCTGAGCAGCGCGGGCTTCGTGGACGTCGTGAAGGACAGCTGGGCGACCGGGGAGTCGATGGCGCTCAGGCCGTCCAGCAGGAACGTCGGGTTGAAGGCGATCGAGATGTCGTCGCCCTCCAGCTGGGCGTCGACCCTTTCCACAGCCTGTGCGTCGTCGCTGGAACCGGCCTCCAGGATGAGCACACCCTGCTCGAAGCTCAGCCGCACCGGGGTGTTGCGCTCGGCGACCAGGGCCACGCGCTTGACGGCCTCCACGAAGGGGGCGGTCTCGATCACGGCGACGCTGTTGAACTCCGTCGGGAACAGCGTGCGGTACTTCGGGAGGTCGCCCTCCAGCAGGCGCGTCGTCGTACGGCGGCCGGCGCCCTCGAAACCGATCAGCCCCTCACCGGCGCCCGAGCCCGACAGCGCAAGGATCACGCTGTCGCCGCTGGTCAGCGCCTTGGCGGTGTCCAGGAGCGTCTTGGCGGGGACCAGGGCGACCGCGGAGGCCTCCGGGTTCTCCGGCTTCCACAGGAACTCACGGACCGCGAAGCGGTAGCGGTCGGTGGACGCCAGCGTCACCGTGTCGCCCTCGATCTCGATGCGCACACCGGTGAGAACGGGCAGCGTGTCGTCACGGCCGGCCGCGATGGCGACCTGGGCGGCTGCGGACGCGAAGACCTCGCCGGGGACGGTGCCCGTGGCGTTCGGCATCTGCGGCAGCGCCGGGTACTCCTCCACAGGCAGGGTGTGGAGTGTGAACCGCGAGGAGCCGCAGACCACGGTCGCCCGTACACCGTCTGTGGAAATCTCCACCGGTCGGTTGGGCAGAGCGCGGCAGATGTCGGCGAGCAGGCGGCCGGAGACCAGGACCGTGCCCTCCTCCTCGACCTCGGTCTCCACGGACACGCGCGCCGAGACCTCGTAGTCGAAGCTGGACAGGCTCAGCTGGCCGTCCTCGGCCTTGAGGAGGAGGCCGGCGAGGACAGGCGCCGGCGGACGGGCCGGGAGGCTGCGTGCCGCCCAGGCCACTGCCTCCGCGAGTACGTCGCGTTCCACCCGGATCTTCACTGTTGCCGCCTCCTGCTGTTGCCGGCGCTTCTCGGCCTGCCTGGCTTCGTCGTCTGTCTCGGTGTCGTCGGCCCCAGTGAGGGGAAGGCCACCGGGGAACAGTCTGACGCACCCCACTGACAGTAGGTGCCTCTCGGGGTCAAGTCGTGACGAGGGGCAGCCGGGGGCCGGACAGCGAGTTGTGCACAGGGCCCTCTTCGAAACGGATTCCCAGCTCTCTCTAGTTGGGAGTAGTAGTAGGGCCTGTGGAAACCGTGGATAACCCTGTTTTCGCAGGTCAGGGCGGAAATTTTGTCCACGGGTCCTGTGGGCGGAGGCGGTGGACAACCGGGCGTCTCTGTGGAGAACGGAAAGTTCTGCACACGCCGTGCACAGCCTCGGGCGACTTCTCCCCAGTGCCGTCCCCAGCTTTACCCACCTTTCCCACAGCCCAACCAGGCAGCTTCGTGTGACGCCTTTCACTCGACACGGTGAGGAGGCGCGTCGCGTTGCCGAACAGTGGACAGCGATGTGGAGAAGCTGGGGATCGCTGGGGACAACCGTCCTCAGCCTGTGGGTTGTCGGTGGACAACTTCATGCACAGCTTGTGGATCACCGCGCTGTCCACAGTCTGTGGAGATCCTTCGTCCACCAATCCACAAGCACCTGACCTCGCCTGATCGTCTCTCGACAGAGGGCGCTGTGGACACGATCTGGACAACTTCCCGGTCCCCAGGATGTGGACGGGAAAAAGTCACCGGATCTGTGGAGGGAGGCCGTAACGCGGCAGGTAATCGAACAGAGGGTGGCCGCGGGACGAAGAAGGGCGCCCCCGGGAACTCGTCCCGGGGGCGCCCTCGGCGTCGTGCTTCTGCCTCTGTCAGCCGTTCTTGATGCGGTTGGTCAGCTCGGTGACCTGGTTGTAGATGGAGCGTCGCTCGGCCATCAGATTGCGGATCTTGCGGTCGGCGTGCATCACCGTGGTGTGGTCGCGGCCGCCGAACAGTGCGCCGATCTTCGGCAGGGACAGGTCCGTCAGCTCACGGCACAGGTACATGGCGATCTGCCGGGCCGTGACGAGCTGGCGGCCGCGGGAGCTGCCGCACAGGTCCTCGACGGTGAGGCCGAAGTAGTCGGCGGTCGCACCCATGATGGCCGTCGAGGTGATCTCCGGCGTCGCGTCGTCGCCGCCGGGGATCAGGTCCTTCAGGACGATCTCCGTCAGGCCCAGGTCCACCGGCTGCCGGTTGAGCGACGCGAACGCCGTCACCCGGATCAGCGCGCCCTCCAGCTCGCGGATGTTGCGCGAGATGCGGGAGGCGATGAACTCCAGAACCTCCGGCGGGGCGTTGAGCTGCTCCTGCACCGCCTTCTTGCGCAGGATCGCGATACGCGTCTCCAGCTCCGGCGGCTGGACGTCGGTGATCAGGCCCCACTCGAAACGGTTCCTCAGCCGGTCCTCCAGCGTGACCAGCTGCTTCGGCGGCCGGTCGCTGGACAGCACGATCTGCTTGTTGGCGTTGTGGAGGGTGTTGAAGGTGTGGAAGAACTCCTCCTGCGTCGACTCCTTGTCCGCGAGGAACTGGATGTCGTCGACGAGCAGGATGTCCATCTCGCGGTAGCGCTTGCGGAAGCTGTCGCCCTTGCCGTCGCGGATGGAGTTGATGAACTCGTTGGTGAACTCCTCCGAGCTCACGTACCGCACGCGCGTGCCGGGGTACAGGCTGCGCGCGTAGTGCCCGATCGCGTGCAGCAGGTGGGTCTTGCCGAGGCCCGACTCCCCGTAGATGAAGAGGGGGTTGTACGCCTTCGCGGGTGCTTCGGCGACGGCGACCGCGGCCGCGTGCGCGAAGCGGTTGGAGGCGCCGATGACGAACGTGTCGAAGAGGTACTTGGGGTTCAGGCGCGCGGTCGGTTCGCCGGGCCCGGGCGCCGGCGCGGGCTGTGCGGCCAGCGGGCCGGGGGCGCCGGTGGTGGGCAGGTTCGCGCCGACGGGGCCGCCGCGGTGCACATGGCCGGAGCCGGGGGGCGGCTCGGGCAGGTCGCGGCGGGCGTCGCGGTCGTAGTCGCCGCGCGGCTGGTCGTAGTCGGGCCGCTGCTGCTCGTAGTCGGGGCGGTGTCCGTCGTACGACTGCCGCTCCCTCGGCTGCGGGCGGTAGTCCTGGGAGGGCGGGCCGTAGGAGTCCTGTGCGTACGAATCCTGTGCGTAGGGGTCCTGCGAGGGCGATGCGTACGGGTCCCGCTCCGGGAAGCCGAGCCGTTGCTGCTGCCAGCCGTACTCGTCCTGCGTCGGACGCGGCCAGCTGCCGGGGCCGGGCTCGGGGCGCTGGTACTCGCCCGGGTAGGCCGGGCGGGCGGTGGGCAGGGGGTCGGTGGAGGGGCCGGGCCGGTGGTCGTCGGCGCGGTGGCGGCCGTAGCCGTCGTACGGGGGGAGTTCCGGATCCTCGTAGCGCGACTGGGGCTGGGCAGGGGGCACCGGCGGCGCCGGGGGTTCGCCGGCGGAGTCGTCGACGGTGATCGCGATGCGGATGGGGCGGCCGCATTCGCGGCTCAGGGTCTCGCTGACGATCGGGGCCAGGCGGCCCTCCAGTACGCCCTTCGCAAACTCGTTCGGCACTGCGAGCAGGGCGGTGTCGGCGACCAGCGCGAGGGGCTGGCAGCGCCGGATCCAGTGCTCGTCCTTCGCCTCGACACCCTGCCCGCGGCTCTCACCGAGGAGTTGCTCCAGTACTCGTGGCCACACTGCGGCAAGATCGGCAGGTACGTCAGCCACAGGGCACGCTCTCTCACGGGTCCCACGAACGTGTGATTGTGGGACGGGTCGGGATTCAAATCGGGTGGAGCCCGAATCAAGGGGACAAGGGAACGAATCGGAGTTCAGTCACGGTAGTCAGGGCGGCGGGTGCGGTTCAAGTTGTTGTCCCCAGCCTGTGGATAGTGTCTCCCCCTGGCCTCCGGTTTGACCGGATGGCGCAGCCGCGCGTACCGTAACCAGGTCGAGTTGTCGATGGCTGCTGCCGCCTGCCTCCGATGGGCACAGATCGCGTCAAGGTGATCGGTAAGCGGTGCACTCGGGCGTTAACGCGAGCTACTCGTGGGCGCACGGTGACAGCCAGGACGGCACCCGCCACCACCGATTTAATTTCTGGAGCCCCCGAGTGAGCAAGCGCACCTTCCAGCCGAACAACCGTCGTCGCGCGAAGACCCACGGCTTCCGGCTGCGTATGCGCACCCGTGCCGGCCGCGCGATTCTCGCGTCCCGCCGTAGCAAGGGTCGCGCCCGTCTGTCCGCCTGATCCCGGTCAGGTCATGACGTCGTGCTGCCCACCGAGAACCGGCTGAGGCGGCGCGAGGACTTCGCGACCGCGGTACGACGAGGACGCCGGGCAGGACGTCAGCACCTCGTCGTCCATCTTCGTAGCGGTGCCACGGACCCGCACGCGCCTGGGGAGAGCGCTCCCCCGACGCGTGCGGGTTTCGTCGTGAGCAAGGCAGTGGGCGGCGCGGTCGTGCGGAACAAGGTGAAGCGCAGGCTTCGTCATCTGATGCGCGACCGAGTCGACCAGCTGCCCCCCGGTAGCCTGGTAGTCGTACGAGCGCTGCCCGGTGCGGGCGACGCCGACCATGCACAGCTGGCCCAAGACCTGGATGCCGCTCTGCAGCGGCTGCTGGGAGGGGGCGCGCGATGAAGTACCCACTGCTGGCCCTGATCAAGCTGTACCAGTGGACGATCAGTCCGCTGCTCGGGCCGGTGTGCAAGTACTACCCGTCGTGCTCCCACTACGGCTATACCGCCATCGACCGCCACGGTGCGATCAAGGGCACGGCACTCACCGCCTGGCGCATCCTGCGGTGCAATCCGTGGTCGCTGGGTGGCGTGGACCATGTCCCGCCGCGCAAGCGGCCGCGGTGGCACGAGATGCTGCGCAACGCTTGGCGCGCACGCAAGGGCGGGCACTCCGCCGCCGAAACGGCCATCGAAGGGAAAGTTCCTCCGAGCCCGGCCGCAGAGACCCCGTCCCATGTCCAAGGAGCATGATTAGTGGACACGATTGCCAGCCTCTTCAGCTTCATCACGACACCCGTTTCCTGGGTCATCGTCCAGTTCCACACGGTGTACGGCGCCCTCTTCGGCGAAGACACCGGGTGGGCCTGGGGCCTGTCCATCGTGTCCCTGGTGATTCTGATCCGTATCTGCCTGATTCCGCTCTTCGTGAAGCAGATCAAGGCGACCCGGGCCATGCAGACGCTCCAGCCCGAGATGAAGAAGATCCAGGAGCGCTACAAGAACGACAAACAGCGTCAGTCCGAAGAGATGATGAAGCTGTACAAGGAGACGGGCACCAACCCGCTCTCCTCGTGCCTTCCCATCCTGGCGCAGTCGCCGTTCTTCTTCGCCCTGTACCACGTGCTCAACAGCATCGCGAACAACGACACCATCGGTGTCATCAACCAGAGCCTGCTGGAGAGCGCGCAGAAGGCGCACATCTTCGGGGCCCCGCTGGCCGCGAAGTTCACCGACAGCTCTTCTGACGTCGCCGCCCTCGACGCGTCGCTGACCACTGTCCGCATCGTCACCGCGGTCATGATCGTCCTGATGTCCGCGTCGCAGTTCTACACGCAGCGCCAGCTGATGACGAAGAACGTCGACACGACGGTGAAGACGCCGTTCATGCAGCAGCAGAAGATGCTGATGTACGTCTTCCCCATCATGTTCGCCGTCTTCGGCATCAACTTCCCCGTGGGTGTTCTCGTCTACTGGCTGACCACCAACGTGTGGACCATGGGCCAGCAGATGTACGTCATCCGCAACAACCCGACCCCGGGTTCCAAGGCCCAGGCCGCGTACCTGGAGCGCCTGACCAAGCACGTCACGCACCACGGCAAGACCCGCGGTCGTGGCGAGCGCACCATCGTCAAGGCCATCGTGGCCAAGGGCCGCGACCGCAACGAGCACGAGCGCAAGTTCATCAACGGCCTGAGCAAGGCCGGTCTCGCGGCGCAGGCCGACGGCACCGTGGTGAAGAGCGAGGGTGCTGTCGCCACCGTGACCGAGGACGGTACGCCGACCACCGCTGCTGCTTCCAAGCGTCAGCAGCCGAAGCGGCAGAGCAAGTCCCAGCGTCAGGGTGGCGGTCCGAAGCAGGCCGGTGAGCCGACGTCGCTGAAGAAGTCCGACGAGCCCGAGGACGCCAAGCCCGAGGACGCCAAGAAGGCCGCGCAGAAGCCCGGCAGCGGCACCCGCAGCAAGGCCCAGTCCGGGCAGCGCAAGGGCGGTCCGCAGCGCCCCAAGTCCCCGTCCAAGAAGTAAGAAGGAGCCCATCCCGTGACGGAAGGCACCACCTCCGCCGCTGCCGAGGGTGCAGACACCCTCAACCGCCTGGAGCAGGAGGGCGAGATCGCGGCGGACTACCTCGAGGGTCTGCTCGACATCGCCGACCTCGACGGCGACATCGACATGGACGTCGAGGCCGACCGCGCCGCTGTCTCGATCATCAGCGACGCGGGCAGCCGAGACCTGCAGAAGCTGGTCGGGCGTGATGGCGAGGTGCTGGAGGCACTGCAGGAGCTCACACGCCTGGCCGTGCACCGGGAGACCGGTGACCGCAGTCGGCTGATGCTGGACATCGCGGGCTACCGGGCCAAGAAGCGCGCCGAGCTCTCCGAGCTGGGTGCCAAGGCGGCCGCCGAGGTCAAGAGCAGCGGCGAGCCCGTCAAGCTGAAGCCGATGACGCCGTTCGAGCGCAAGGTCGTGCACGACGCGGTGAAGTCGGCGGGCCTGCGCAGCGAGTCCGAAGGCGAGGAGCCGCAGCGGTTCGTCGTCGTACTTCCCGCCTGATCGGCCCGTACGTTTCCTCCGGCCCCGTCTGTCCGCAGGCGGGGCCGAACTTTGTCAGCCTGTTAGTTCTGGTGGTTCTGGTGGCCGGCGCCCGGGGTGTCGGCGGTACGGAAGGACGGTCCCCCGTGACGGAGGCAGCGGAGCTTCCCCCTGCGCCCGAGCAGGCGCGTGAGGTGTTCGGCGATCGCTACGCTGATGCGGTCCGCTACGCCGAACTGCTCGCCGAGGCGGGTGTGCAGCGCGGCCTGATCGGCCCGCGAGAGGTGCCCCGCTTGTGGGAGCGGCATCTGCTGAACTGCGCGGTGCTCTCCGAGGTCGTTCCCGAGGGTGTGACGGTGTGCGACGTCGGCTCAGGCGCCGGCCTGCCCGGCATTCCCCTGGCACTGGTCCGCGAGGACCTGAAGATCACGCTGCTGGAGCCCCTGCTGCGGCGTACGAACTTCCTGATGGAGGTCGTGGAGCTGCTGGGGCTGGACCATGTGACGGTCGTCCGCGGTCGTGCCGAAGAGGTCATGGGAAAGCTGACGCCGGTGCATGTTGTGACCGCGCGGGCGGTGGCACCGCTGGACCGGCTGGCCACCTGGGGCATCCCGCTGCTGCGTCCCTACGGTGAGATGCTCGCCCTCAAGGGCGACACGGCGGAAGAGGAGCTGAAGAGCGCGGCGACGGCTCTGAGCAAGCTGGGCGCGGTCGAGACGTCGATCCTCCATGTCGGGGAGGGTGTGGTGGACCCGCTGTCCACGGTCGTGCGCGTCGAGGTCGGGGAGAGTCCGGGCGGTGTGCGCTTCGCTGCGAAGAGGGCGAAGGCAGCCAGGACGGGTCGCACTCGGCGGCGTCGCTGATCCGTCCTGACGACGAGACGTACTCCACACAAGCTGGCAAACCTACGCACGCCGGAGTGTCGCGACAGTTCGGCCAGGGCTGCTGTGCATCGTGTTTCACGTGAAACGTCGCTCACTGCTGCACGGCATCATCAGTCGCGGCCGCGCTGCGGCCGAACCCCGCGACCGAAAGCCCCTCGGATCCCTTGGAGGAGGTGCCTCCGATGACGCTTCGTCCCCCCTGAGGGGCACGGAGTTGTCCACAGAGGTGGATTTCTCCACAGAACACCAGGCCTCACTGGTTCACGACCCCGAAGACATGGGAGGCTCTGTTCATTGCGAGCCTGAAGTCGAGGAGAGTGAATCCGTGCGGTCCGACGCCAACATCGCGGGACCGATGACCGATCCGGTCCCCGGTCCCCGTACCGAGTCGATGGGGGAGGATGTTTCACGTGAAACACCGCCCCCGATGGACGACACTCCCATCGGTCGTGCTGCCCAACTGGCAGTGGAGGCTCTAGGCCGCGCCGGCGAGGGCCTGCCACGGCCCGAGCAGACCCGCGTCATGGTGGTCGCCAACCAGAAGGGGGGCGTGGGCAAGACGACAACGACCGTCAACCTTGCCGCGTCACTGGCCCTGCATGGCGGCCGTGTGTTGGTCATCGACCTTGACCCGCAGGGCAATGCGTCCACAGCCCTGGGGATCGACCATCACGCCGAGGTGCCTTCCATCTACGACGTGTTGGTCGAGAGCAGGCCGCTCTCGGAAGTCGTCCAACCGGTCCCCGACGTCGAGGGACTCTTCTGTGCCCCCGCCACGATCGATCTCGCCGGTGCGGAGATCGAGCTGGTGTCCCTGGTGGCACGCGAGAGCCGACTGCAACGGGCGATCCAGGCCTACGAGCAGCCGCTGGACTACATCCTCATCGACTGCCCGCCCTCGCTCGGCCTGTTGACCGTCAATGCGCTGGTGGCCGGTCAGGAGGTCCTGATCCCGATCCAGTGCGAGTACTACGCGCTGGAGGGCCTCGGCCAACTACTGCGCAACGTCGACCTGGTGCGAGGGCACCTCAACCCCGCCCTGCATGTCTCGACGATCCTGCTGACCATGTACGACGGCCGGACCCGGCTGGCGTCCCAGGTCGCGGACGAGGTGCGCACCCACTTCGGCGACGAGGTGCTGCGGACGAGCATTCCCCGCTCGGTCCGTATCTCCGAGGCGCCGAGCTATGGACAGACCGTGCTGACGTACGATCCAGGGTCGAGTGGTGCCCTGTCCTATCTTGAGGCGGCACGAGAAATCGCGCTGAAGGGTGTCGGCGTCAGTTACGACCCGACGCACGCCCACATCGGCGCCCAGAGCAACCCGAGCATGGTGGAGGGGATCCAGTGAGCGAGCGACGGAGGGGTTTGGGCCGTGGTCTAGGCGCACTGATCCCTGCTGCACCGACTGAGAAGACGGTGGCCCCGGCTGCGGTGGGGGGTGCTGCTTCGGCATCCCCGGCCGCTGTCCCGGTTCTGACCGACCGGGGGGTGGCCGCGGCGAAGGTGGCCACACTGCCGCCTGTTTCACATGAAACCGAGGAGCTGTCGCCGAACGGCGCTGTGGAGGCGCCTGCGTCTCCCATGGGTGCCCACTTCGCGGAGATCCCCCTCGATGCGATCACGCCGAACCCGCGGCAGCCGCGTGAGGTCTTCGACGAGGACGCCCTGCAGGAACTGGTTACCTCCATCCAGGAGGTCGGCCTTCTCCAGCCGATCGTCGTACGCCAGATCGGCGCCGCGCGGTACGAGCTCATCATGGGCGAGCGCCGCTGGCGGGCCTGCCGTGAGGCCGGCCTCGACGCGATCCCGGCGATCGTGCGGGCCACGGACGACGAGAAGCTCCTCCTGGACGCCCTCCTGGAGAACCTGCACCGTGCTCAGCTGAATCCGATCGAAGAGGCGGCCGCCTACGATCAGCTGCTGAAGGACTTCAACTGCACGCACGACCAGCTGGCGGACCGCATCGGCCGTTCTCGCCCGCAGGTCTCCAACACCCTGCGTCTGCTGAAGCTCTCGCCGAAGGTCCAGAACCGGGTGGCAGCCGGCGTCCTCTCCGCCGGGCATGCGAGGGCGCTGCTCTCCGTCGAGGACTCGGAGGAGCAGGAGCGGCTCGCGTACCGGGTGGTGGCCGAGGGGCTTTCGGTCCGGTCGGTCGAGGAGATCGTGACCCTGATGGGCTCCCGCCCGGAGAAGGCCCAGCGTTCCAGGGGGCCGCGGGCAGGCTCCGTGCCCTCCCCGGCGCTGTCCGACCTCGCGACTCGGCTCTCGGATCGCTTCGAGACTCGGGTGAAGGTCGAACTGGGCCAGAAGAAGGGCAAGATCACCGTCGAGTTCGCCTCTCCGGATGACCTCGAGAGGATCCTCAGCACGCTCGCTCCGGGCGAGAAGCTGGCTCTGCAGAAGAGCCTTCTGGATGATGACGCGGAGGAGACCGAGGCCTGAGGCCGACAGGCCAGGTTTACCCCCGGCCTACCCACGCGGGCCGTGTCCGGTGTGCACCGGACACGGCCCGCTCTTTGCTTTCTGGCGGTATCGATGGAATCGCATCGTGGATACGATGCGTTCGGGTATGGCGCATCCACCTGGCAGACCTCTTAGGGGAGGCGAGGTCCATGCGAACGGTGAGCCGCACCGGACTGGTGAGCGCGGGCCTTGGGCTGGGCGCGGTCGGCGGGTTCGTCGGCAGCCTGCTCAGGGAACGGAGCGCCCTGACAGCCGCTCGCGACGCCGCGGGCGAAGGAAGCGAGGAACAGCCTCCATGGGGCGTCGGCTCGTACCGCTCACGCTGGACAACCTTCAGGACCTTCCCAAGCGCTGCCGCGCGTGTGTCTTCTGGGAGTTGGACCCGGTCAGCGGCGAAGCCGCGGTAAAGGCCGGCACCCCTGCCCTGGAGAAGGAAGCCTGGATCTCCGCCGTCCTGCTGGACTGGGGCTCCTGCGGCCGGGTCGTCTACGTCGACGACGTACCGGTGGGCTTCGTGTTGTACGCGCCTCCTGCTTACGTCCCCCGCTCGACGGCCTTCCCCACGAGCCCTGTCTCACCGGACGCGGTGCAGCTGATGACCGCGTTCATCATGCCGGGCTACCAGGGCCAGGGACTTGGGCGGGTGATGGTCCAGACGGTCGCCAAGGATCTACTGCGGCGGGGCTTCAAAGCGATCGAGGCCTTCGGAGACGCGCGCTGGAAAGAGCCTGCGTGTGTTCTGCCCGCGGACCATCTCCTGGCCGTTGGCTTCAAGACGGTTCGCCCTCACCCGACCTCGCCGCGTTTGCGGTTGGAGCTGCGGACGACACTGTCCTGGAAGGAAGACGTGGAGATGGCGATCGACCGGCTTCTGGGAGCAGTCCAGAAGGAGCCGGCGCTGAGGCCTCTTTAGAGCGAGGCGCCTCTCCAAAGCAAATGGGCCAACCCCCTCGGGTTGGCCCATTCGTGTTTCACGTGAAACGTCACTCGGCGATGAAGTCCTCGAGGTCGCGAACGATGGCGGCCTTCGGCTTGGCGCCGACGATGGTCTTGGCGACCTCGCCGTTGTGGTAGACGTTCAGCGTCGGGATGGACATGACGCCGTACTTGGCGGCCGTACCCGGGTTCTCGTCGATGTTCAGCTTGACGATCTCGATCTTGTCGCCGTACTCGGCGGCGATCGCCTCGAGGGACGGCGCGATCTGGCGGCACGGTCCGCACCAGGCGGCCCAGAAGTCCACCAGGACGGGCTTGTCGCTCTTGAGGACGTCCTGCTCGAAGGAGTCGTCGGTCACGTTCTTCAGGGTGCCGGCCACGGCGGGCTCCTTAACTGTGGTGCGTGGTGGGGTGGGTGGGGGTCAGACAGAGGTCTTCTCGGGCTCGGCGTTCTCCTCGTCCGCGAGGGCGGCGAGGAAGCGCTCGGCGTCGAGGGCGGCGGAGCAGCCGGTGCCGGCCGCGGTGATCGCCTGGCGGTAGGTGTGGTCCACCACATCGCCGGCGCCGAAGACACCGGTCACGTTGGTGCGCGTGGAGGGGGCGTCGACCTTGAGGTAGCCCTCCTCGTCCAGCTCCAGCTGGCCCTTGAACAGCTCGGTCCGCGGGTCGTGCCCGATCGCGATGAACAGGCCGGTGACCGCCAGGTCCGAGAGCTCGCCGGTCTTGACGTTGCGCAGCTTCAGGCCGGAGAGCTTCTGCTCGCCCTGGACCTCGGCCACCTCGCTGTCCCAGACGAACTTGATCTTCGGGTCGGCGAACGCGCGGTCCTGCATCGCCTTGGAGGCGCGCAGGGTGTCACGGCGGTGGACGATGGTCACGGACTTGGCGAAGCGGGAGAGGAAGGTGGCCTCCTCCATCGCGGTGTCGCCGCCGCCGATCACGGCGATGTCCTGGTCCTTGAAGAAGAAGCCGTCGCAGGTGGCGCACCAGGAGACACCGCGGCCGGAGAGGGCGTCCTCGTTCGGCAGGCCGAGCTTGCGGTGCTGCGAGCCGGTGGCGACGATGACGGCCTTCGCCCGGTGGATCGTGCCCGCGGTGTCGGTGACGGTCTTGATCTCACCACTCAGGTCGACGTTGACGATATCGTCCGGGATGAGTTCGGCTCCGAAGCGCTCGGCCTGGCCGCGCATGTTGTCCATGAGCTCGGGGCCCATGATGCCGTCCTGGAAGCCCGGGAAGTTCTCGACCTCGGTCGTGTTCATGAGCGCACCGCCGGCGGTGACGGCGCCCTCAAACACAAGCGGCTTCAGCGACGCGCGCGCGGTGTAGAGCGCCGCCGTGTAGCCGGCGGGCCCGGAGCCGATGATGATCACGTTACGGACGTCGCTCACGGCTTGGTTCCTCGTCTCTGGACTGCGTCGTCGGACCGGGTGGAGCCCCTTTCAGAACTCTCACCCACCCAACGGATCCTAAGGGGCGCGCATTCCCACTGTGTCCGGGCACACGGTGATGCCACACCGTAGGGGTTGTCACGCCTGAAGGAGACGAAGCGCCGGCTTCTCAGGAGCGCGCGTAGGAGTCCGTCAGGAGAACCTTGGCCTTGGTCGACGACGGCTGCTTCACACAGGTGGCGTCCATGACGTAGACGGTGACCCGGGTGATGTCAGAGGCATCGGGCAGCACGACGAGCAGAGCGTCCTTCCCCTTGTAGACGCCTTCCTTAGCAGCGAGCGCCGCGTCGTTGCGGCCGATGCCCTTCTTGATGCACTCGGGCACCGTGATCTCGCGCAGGATCTGGGGGCTCTTGGTGTCGGGCCCGCCTTCCACGCCCAGGCTCCGTTCCGGAGCGCGGGAGCTGCCTGGGGAGCTCTCGCTCTTGGCGAGGAGATCGGCGACCTGCTTCTCCAGCTTCGCTGCGGAGAACGTATCGGCGGCGGTCTGCCCACCGTCGGCCGATGGACCAGCCCCTCCGCCCCCCATCAGTGAGGTCAGCAGCACAGAGCCGAGGCCCAGGGCGGCGGCTGTGAATGCGGCGCTGAGGACGGCGACCTTGCGTCGGCCGGCCTTCTTGCGGTCCTTGCGGCCGGGGCCGGTGGTCGAGGAGCGGGCGCGGCCTGCCGGACGGTCTGTCGTTGCCGATGTTTCACGTGAAACATGCGCGCCGTCGTCCGCTGCGGAGACCGAGCGGGTCACGCCGGCGAGCTTCGGCTGGTCGACGTCATCGGGCGCCGTGGCGTTGAGCAGAGCCTCTGCGGCGAGGGCGGCGTCGATCCGCCCCGCGACATCGGCGGGCATGTGTGAGGGTCCGGGCAGTGTGCCGAGCAACCCTCGGATCTCCTCAAGTGATGTGTGGACGTCCGCGCACAGCTCGCACTCGTCCAGATGCCGCCGTACGTCGGCGGTCCTGGACGGGGGGAGAAGGCCCTCGGTGAGGTCGGAGATCTCGGCGACGTCCGGGTGCCCGGCCGTGTCTGTCGTGGAAGTCACGCTCGCCCACCTCCGCCCTTCACTGCAGCTGAATCACTCGGCCCGGTATCGCGCGGATCCGTGGCTCGCCCTGTGGCGTGTGGACCCGCTGCCGGTGGGACGGATGTCCCCTGCGTCCGGTTCCGCCTCTCGTCGGGATACTTGCCGTCACTGGCGCTTTCCGGTCGCAGATGCTTGAGGAGAGGCAGGAGTCTGGCTCTGCCTCGCGCACATCGGCTCTTGACCGTGCCGGTCGGCACATCGAGGACCCGGGCGGCTTCCGCGACCGGGTATCCCTGCATGTCCACCAGGACGAGCGCCGCGCGCTGATCGGGCGGCAGCGTGCCGAGGGCCTCCAGCAACTGGCGATGCAGATCGTTGCGCTCGGCCGGAGCGGATGCCTCCTCGTGGGGCTCCAGCAACTGCTCCAGGCGCTCGGTGTCGTCGACGGGGGAGGTCTTACGGGAGGCGGCCTTGCGGGCGCGGTCCAGACAGGCGTTCACGGTGATCCGGTGCAGCCAGGTCGTGACGGCCGACTGGCCCCTGAACGTGTGGGCGGCCCGGTAGGCGGAGACGAGGGCGTCCTGGACGGCGTCAGCGGCCTCCTCGCGGTCGCCGAGCGTCCGCAGGGCCACCGCCCAGAGCCGATCGCGGTGACGCCGCACGAGCTCACCAAAGGCGTCGGGATCGCCTTCTACATGGCTGGCGAGAAGGTGCTGGTCGCTTGCATCGCCGTATCCGGCGTCCTCTGCCATCGGCCCCTCCCATGGGCAACTCTAAGCGAGCTCGCGGCATCGTGGAGAAGTCCTGAACACAGGCCCTCCGGCACATCGCGAGCCCGCCCTCGGTCAGCCCTTGATCTCGACCTCCGAGATGCCACCGCGGAACCGGTCCGCAGACCCGTCTTCCGGCAGCTCCGTAATGTGGATGAGAACGTACCGCGTACGGATCGGCTTCTTCAGTTCGACCTGGAGGCTGGATCCGGTGGACGACAGCTTGGTCAACCGCTGGGAGAAATCACTCAGGGATGTGGGAGCCGAGGCACTGGCGTCCGCCGCGAGCACTTCGGCGGTCTGCCCGCTGCGGTACATGGAGATGTCGAGGCGGGACAAGCTCTTCACGCTTCCGAGGTCCAGGATCAGTCCACTGCCCTCCTTGCGCTGCGGCAGGTTGCCGAAGTTGGCGTATCCCTGGTACTGCGGGGTGACCCATGCGGTGTCCGCCTTGCCGTCGATGGCGAGCTGGACCTCGTCCTCCTGTATGCCGGACCCGCTCGGCGCGAACTCCTGCACGCTGTCGATCGGGATCTGCTTTAGGGGCGCGGCGGGCTTGTCGCCGCCGTCCTCGTCCGTCGTCTGCGTCTGGTTACTGTCCTCGGACTTGTTGCCCTGGTCCATGAGCGCATCCGCGAGCTGCCAACTGCCGAGGCCGAGGGCAGCGATCAGGAGGGCCGAGACGGCCCACTTGAGCGCCTTGCCGGTGCGGCTCTGCAGTGGGGGCGGCGGGGTCGGTACCGGCTGGGTGGCGCCCGGATGCGGCGCCTGGCGGCCGTAGGTGCCCTGCTGGTACGTCGTGCGCTGATAGTCCGGCGGGGCCGTGAACGCGGGCTCCGGCGGGCGGATGCGGGGCATCTCGCCGATCGCCTTCACCAGCTCCTCCGGCGTCGCGCACGCGGACTCGTGCCGGGACGCGGTCGCGCCGTCGTTGACCAGCGCGCGCATGGTGAGCTCGGACAGGCCACGGTGGACGCCGGCGCGCACCTGGTCGGGGGCGATCAGACCGACGTCCTTCGGCAGCCCCGACAAGCCGTAGGCGTCGCTCTCGTACGGCCAGCGCTGGGTGAGCGCGGCGTACAGCAGCGCGCCGATGGCCTCCGTGTCGGTGCGCTGCGGGGTGTCGGAGCTGATGCCGCGCAGCGCGGCGTTCACCGCGAGGCCGCGGATGCGCCACTGGCCGGTCGACGAGCGCAGCACGGCGTTCGGGTTGAGGCGGAGATGGGCCAGGCCCTCGCGATGGGCGGCGGCCATGGCGGCGGACACCTGGGTGACCATCTGGTAGGCGTCGTACACCTCCAGCGGGCCGGAGGCGAGCAACGTGGTCAGTTCGGTCGCGTCGGGGAGCCACTCGTGGACGACGTAGACGAGGTCGTTCTCCTCGACGGCGTCGAGGACCTGGACGAAGCGGGGGTCGCCGAGCAGCGCGGAGGAGCGGGCCGCGGCCAGTACGGAACGGGCCCGCGCATGGTCCGCGGGCAGGATGTGCACGCCGACGGCGCGACGGAGTTTCTCGTCGACCGCACGCCAACTGCTGAAACCGTCCAGACGGGTGACGCACTCCTCGAGGCGATAGCGTCTGGCGAGTTTGTGTCCGCTGTGCAGCTCGGGTGGTGAGGCCTTTCCGGGACCCTCGGTCCCGCCACTCCCCTGTGCCTCGTCGGTGTCCGTGTCCCGCTCCCGATTCTTGGCCACCCCGTCGGCCGTGGACTGGTCCGCCTGTGCGGTCAGCGGCTCGTCGCCGCTGTTGTCTGCCACGTCGACGGCAGCCGTGCTCCGTTCCGCCACCGTCGTTCCTGCCTCCCCATCTATTGCGCGCCGTACGACTTCGTGCGCGCCGTCCGACGCCGAACCAATTGTGCCCACAGTCCGCCGCTATGCACGACACACGGTGGCGGACGATGGTTGTGCGCGTACCCCAGCTTCAGCGACCCAGGCGCCCGCGAACCATGCCGACCAGTGAGTTCAGCTCTTCGATGCGCATCCGGCGGGCGGCGACGAAGAAGATCCCGAGCAGCACGGCTCCGCCGGCCAGCAGGGCGGCGAAGGAGCCGAGGACGCCCTGGCCGAGGGCCCGGGCGATCCCGTAACAGGCCGCACCGCTCAGCAGCGCCGCGGGCACCGAGGCGATGCAGAGTCTTGCGTACGTCCGCATCACCCGGGTGCCGTCCAGGTCGCCGCCCAGCTTCTTGCGCAGCCGGTTCCAGGCGACGCCGACACCGATCGCGTAGGCCAGGCCGTACGAGGCGGCCATGCCGACCACGGCCCAGCGGGCCGGGATGACGTAGTAGCAGACGGCGGAGGCGGCAGCGTTGACGGCCGCCACGATGACCGTGTTGTAGAAGGGGGTGCGGGTGTCCTCGTAGGCGTAGAAGGCGCGCAGGACAACGTACTGCACGGAGTACGGGATCAGGCCGAGGCCGAA
Organism: Streptomyces sp. T12; assembly: GCF_028736035.1. Classification (NCBI taxonomy): domain Bacteria; kingdom Bacillati; phylum Actinomycetota; class Actinomycetes; order Kitasatosporales; family Streptomycetaceae; genus Streptomyces; species Streptomyces sp. T12. Next base: position 5,311,298 of record NZ_CP117866.1, on the reverse strand, counting down.
GGCCATCAGCATGAAGCCCATGTTCGTGGCCTCGCTCGTGCCCGAGGAGCCGAACATCAGGGTGCACATCGGGATGCCCAGGGACAGGAACCCGAAGGCGATGGGGACGATCGCGACCGCCGTCGTCCGCAGGCCCTGGGAGATGTCGTCCCGGACGGCACCGCCGTCGCCCTCGGCCGCCGAGCGGGAGAGCCGCGGCAGTAGAGCGGCCATCAGCGAGACGGTGATGATGGCCTGCGGCAGACCCCAGATCAGCTGGGCGTTGGCATAGGCGGCGAAACCGGTGCCGTCGACGCCGGAGTCGATGCCCGCGGAGGTGGACAGCTGGGTGACTACGAGCGCCCCCGCCTGGTTGGCCAGGACGAACAGGATGGTCCACTTGGCGAGCACTGCGGCCTTGCCGAGGCCGTGGCCCCGCCAGTCGAAGCGAAGCCGCAGCCGGAATCCGGTCTCGCGCAGGTACGGGATCATCGCCAGGGCCTGGACGACCAGGCCGAGCAGAACACCGATGCCCAGGAGCCGCTGCCCCTCCGGCGGGATGTTCGTGACCTCCATGCCGGAGTGCTCCGCGGTGCCGTACACCCAGAGGAACATTCCGAGCGTCACGATGATGACGATGTTGTTCAGGACCGGGGTCCACATCATCGCGCCGAACTTGCCGCGAGCGTTGAGGATCTGCCCCATCACCACATGGACGCCCATGAAGAAGATCGAGGGCAGGAAGTACCGGGTGAAGGTGACCGCCACGTCGTTGGCGGCGGGGTCGCCGGCGACCTTGGTGGACAGCGCGCTGACCAGGAGTGGGGCGCCGTACATCGCGAGTGCGGTGAGTGAGGCCAGCGCCACCATCACCAAGGTGAGCAAACGGTTCGCGTACGCCTCGCCGCCGTCCTCGTCGTCCTTCATGGCACGCACGAGCTGGGGCACGAAGACGGAGTTGAGGCCGCCGCCGACGGTCAGGATGTAGATCATCGTCGGCAACTGGTAGGCGACCTGGAAGGAGTCACCGAGAAGGCCGAGTCCCAGTGCCGAGACGATCATCATGGAACGGACGAACCCGGTGAGCCGGGAGACCATCGTCCCCGCCGCCATCACCGCGCTCGACTTCAGCAGACCGCCGACCCGCCCGCCCTTCTTCGCGGCAGGCGCCGGGGCAGGAGCGGGCGACGGCGCGGTCACTTCGGCAGCGGCAGGTGGCGCAGGGGCCTCGTACGGGCCCGCAGCCGGGCCCGTGGCCGGTGCCGGGGAAGGTCCCGGGACTGTCGGCGGCTGGTACTGCGGATATCCGCCGCCCTGCTGCTGGTCGCGGAAGAGGTGCGCGAAGGCGTCGTGCTCGGGGCGCTCCTCGGTGGAGTGCGTGACGAGGTCGTCGACGCCCACGTACTGGGTCGTGCGGGGGTCGTCGCCGTACGGCAGGTACTGGTTCGGGCCGTCCGGCTCGGGCGCCGGGGTTTGTGCCCATACGTGCGGGTCGGGGGCGTACGGCGACTGGGGCGGCTGGCCGTACAGCGGCTGCTGCGGCTGGTACGTGCCCGGCGGGGGCGGCGGGTGGGCGGCACGGTCGTACAGCGCCTCGGCGACCGGGTCCTGGGCGGTGAGGTCCTGGGCCCGGTAGGGGTCCTGGTCGTAGGCGTCCTGGAGGTACATGTCCGCGGGGTGCTGCGGCGGTACCTGGCCGTGCTCGGGCGGCGGGCCCTCGGGGTGCCCCGAGCTGCCCGCGGCCTGGCCGCGGTCACCGTCGTACGGCGCGTTCATGGTTACCCCACCTCATCGTCCCGGGCCCACCGGCCACGACATCGCTCAACGGTCCACTCTCTCACCCGTGCCGGACGGGTCGGCGCTTTCCGTTGCGGTGTCCGGTGTCAGGTCACTCGGCTGCTCCGGGGCGTCTGCCCGGGTACCGGTGCCGGATTCCTCCTCGAGGAGGTTCTCGGGCGTGAGACGGCCCGCGGGGCCTTCCTGGTTCTCCGGGCCGCCGTCGGCTTCGCTCCTCTCCGTGGGGCCGTCCTCCTCGGCCTCACGGGCGGCGGCCGCGCGCTTGCGCTGCGTGTACATCCGGAATCCGGCGAGGACGAGCAGGAGGAAGCCGCCGCCGATGACCAGCATCACGGTGGCCGTGAACTCGGTGACCTTCACGTCGAACGTGACGGGCGCGCCGTACGGCTGGCCGTCCTCCGTGAACAGCTGGGCGACCACCGTGGCCTGGCCGTTGGCCTGAGCCGACGTGGTGAACTTCACCGTCTGGCTGTGCCCGCCGGACACCGCGACGTCCTGTTCGTAATAGCGCTCGCCACTGATCTCGAGGCGCCTCGGGCTCTTCGAGGTGAGCCGGAGCACCAGGTGCTCGACGCCCTGCACCAGGTTGTTCTGCACCGTCACGGGAATCGTGGCGCTGCGTCCGGAGAGCTTGGTCTCCGACTTGTCGATCAGCGTGACCTGGCCCGCCAGGGAGTCGATGTACGCCTCCACGCCGTTGCGATAGTCCGCCGCCTGCGCGGAGCGGCCGCGCCACGACGTGGACATCTCCCGGTTCATGGCCCGCCCGAAGGGCGTCACCACGCGGGCCTCCTTGCTGAGGATCACCTTGAACTTGTCGAGCTTGTCCTGCGTGGTCGCGATCTGCTCGTAGACCGACCGCGGCAGCTCCTGCTTGCGCAGCGAGGAGGGGTACTCGGAGGCGGCTGGCACCTTCGTGGTGGCGCCGGAGTCGGGCTTGGCCGTGGCCGCGGCCGAGAGCTCCTGGGACTGGGACCACGTGCCGCCCTGGAGCGCCGCCACCGCCTCGGCCATCGCCTGGGCCTGGCTCGCAGTCGGCATCCGCTGCGGAGCGACGACGATGCTGCGCTGCTTGTCCGCCTGCAGGTTGAGGGCCAGGCTCTGGGCCAGGAACCTCTGCACGGTGAGCGTCGAGCTCGACGCCCTTGTCAGGTTCCCCTGGAACACCGTCGACATCCGTGCGTCTGCCACGACCGCCGTCGTGCCGCCGCCGATGGGGCGGGCCGCGGAGGGCGTGTAGGGCAGGCCGCCCGTCTCCACCAGGCTGTCGCTGCGGGCGATCACCTTGTCCGCGCCGGCCGAGGTGGCGACCTTGACGATGGACGGGTCGACGGCGCCGTTCACGGGCCAGGCGAAGTCGGTGGTGGGCTCCACGTGAAGGATCGAGTCGACCGTGTCGGCGGCGACGTCGGCGGCTTCCTTGAGGTGGTTCAGGGAGCCGGTGACGTTCGTGCCGTTGTGCGCCAGTGAGGCCAGGTCGGGGTCGGCGAAGGGCAGGGCGACGACCTCCTTGTCCTGCACCGCCTCCTGCAGCTCGGCCAGCCACTGTTTGGCGACCTCCTGATGGGTGCCCGCCGTGGTCGTGTCACCCTCGCCCTGCACGCGGTAGCTGTCCGTCATCGCGTCCACGGAGGCCAGCAGTTCGGGGTCGATCACCCAGGTGACGTCGAGCTCCCTGCCCAGCGACACCAGCTGCTGCAGACGGCCGCCGGGGGAGATCTCCTTGGCGAGGTCGTCGTCGCGGAAGACCGGCGTCTGCGATTCGTTCGACCCCGTCTGCGCCGTCATGTGTGCGGTGGAGATGAGCGGCCACAGCACCGTCGTCCGGGTCTTCGTGTCGGCCCCGTCGGGCTGCCACGGCAGGAACGTCCGCTGGATGCCGAGCACCTGATCCCAGGGCTGCGCGGACGTCTCGCCGGACAGGGAGACGGCGAACTGGTAGACCCCGTCTCTGCCCAGGTCCAGATCGTCGACCGGCACGGAGATGCTGAAGCGCTGGGAGACGCCCGGGGTGAGCTTGGAGAACTTCTTGACGTACTTCCCGCCCACCGGAGCCCCGTCGACACCCTCCTGGTAGCCGGTGCGACCGGCGACCGCGTCGATGTCCGAGCGCGTGTTCAGGGCGGGCCCCGGGCGCAGGTCCACCTGGGCGTCGGTGACGGCCTGCTTGCCCTGGTTGGTCACCGTGCCGGACACGGTCAGTGTGTCGCCGTCACCGGGGACGGAGGGGGTGAGCGAGTCCACAGCCACGGCCACCGTGCCCGAGCCGGAGGCGGCCTGCAGGGAGTCCTGCCCGGCGGCCTGCGAGGGCGCGGCGGCGGGCAGCTGGAGCAGGCCGGCCAGCAGAGGCGCCCCGGCGAACAGTGCTCCGGTGCGCCGCAGCCACCGGCGGGCAGGTGAGGGACTCATCCCCTGGAAGTCTGCCGCCTCGGCCACGCGCTCGCCCGTCCCTCGTCGTCGTCAGTGGTCGTCGGAATGTGCGTCCACGCATGGTAACGATGCGCGCTGAGGGGAAGTGCCGCGGTGTGCTCCACAAGATCGGGCCGCACCGTCGTCCTGCCCTGTATGTACAGGAATAAAGAGGAGCGATTCCCTACGTCGCAAGGCGGGCCTCGTGCACCTTTTGATGCGGGTATCCGTGCACGCGGTGTGCACGTTTAATGGAGGCGCCCGCGATCGCCCGGGCCACGTACCCTCTTCTGTTGTGCCGAACGCCAACGAAGACAAGCCCAGTGTCCTGAGCCAGGTGCAGCACCGCGCGGTGAGTGAACTGCTGCGGGTCGCGCCTGTCGCCGACGACCTCGCCCGCCGTTTCCAGGAGGCCGGGTTCTCACTCGCCCTGGTCGGCGGATCGGTCCGGGACGCGCTGCTCGGCCGGCTCGGCAACGACCTGGACTTCACGACCGACGCCCGCCCCGAGGACGTACTGAAGATCGTGCGCCCGTGGGCCGATGCCGTGTGGGAGGTCGGGATCGCCTTCGGCACCGTCGGGGCGCAGAAGCGTGTCCGCGGCGGAGCCGCTGATCGAGACTTTCAGATCGAGGTGACGACCTACCGGTCGGAGGCCTACGACCGGACCTCACGCAAGCCCGAGGTGTCGTACGGCGACTCCATCGAGGAAGACCTTGTCCGGCGCGACTTCACGGTGAACGCTATGGCCGTCGCGCTGCCGGAGAAGGAGTTCATCGATCCGCACGGCGGGCTGGAGGACCTCGCAGCGCGGGTGCTGCGGACCCCGGGTACGCCGGAGGCGTCCTTCTCGGACGATCCGCTGCGCATGATGCGGGCGGCGCGCTTCGCGGCCCAGCTCGACTTCGAGGTGGCTCCTGAGGTCGTCACTGCCATGAAGGAGATGTCAGGCCGCATCGAGATCGTCTCGGCGGAGCGGGTGCGGGATGAGCTGAACAAGCTGATCCTGTCCGCGTACCCCCGCAAGGGGCTGACCCTGCTGGTCGACACCGGGCTCGCGGATCATGTGCTGCCCGAGCTGCCGGCGCTGCGGCTGGAGAGTGACGAGCACCATCGGCACAAGGACGTCTACGAGCACACGCTGATCGTCCTGGAGCAGGCGATGGCGTTGGAGGAGGACGGCGCCGACCTGACCCTCCGGCTGGCCGCACTGCTGCACGACATCGGCAAGCCGCGCACGCGCCGCTTCGAGAAGGACGGCCGGGTCTCGTTCCACCACCATGAGGTGGTCGGCGCGAAGATGACGAAGAAGCGCATGCTGGCGCTCAAGTACTCCAACGAGCTGGTGAAGGACGTCTCACGTCTGGTCGAACTCCACCTGCGCTTCCACGGCTACGGCACCGGAGAGTGGACGGACTCCGCCGTCCGCCGCTACGTCCGTGACGCCGGCCCGCTTCTGGACCGCCTCCACAAGCTGACCCGCTCCGACTGCACCACGCGAAACAAGCGCAAGGCCGCCGCCCTGTCCCGCGCTTACGACGGCTTGGAGGAGCGGATCGCTCAACTCCAGGAGCAGGAGGAACTGGACGCCATCCGCCCCGACCTCGACGGCAACCAGATCATGGAGATCCTCGGCGTCGGGCCCGGGCCGGCCATTGGTCGCGCGTACAAGCACATGCTGGAGTTGCGGCTGGAGAACGGGCCGATGGTGCACGACGAGGCGGTTGCGGCGCTCAAACAATGGTGGGCCGCGCAAGGCTGAGGCTGTGAGACGGGGGGCATGTTTCACGTGAAACATGCCCCCCAGGATGCGTCGAGGGGCGGTGTTTCACGTGAAACACCGCCCCTGTCGGCGTCCGCCTACTTCTTGTAGTCCTTCAGGCAGAGCAGAAAGTCGCTGCTCTTGCTGCTCTGCGTGTACGTGTACTGGAAGTCCTTGGCTTCGCTCTCGCACTTGCTGCTGGCTGTGAGCTCGGTGGTGTACGAGCCCTCGATCTTGGCCAGCACCACGTACTGGGCTTCCGAGGAGCTGCAGTCGACGACCTCGAGGTCCGGGTGGGTGGAACTGGTGCTGCCGCGGTGCATGCAGTCACCGACCGCCGCCGTGTCGGCGTCGTCCCGGCTGGATATGAAGCCCACGATGGCCACAGTCACGGCGGCCACGACGATGACGATGTTCTTGATCGTCTTGAAGCTGAGCTTGCGGCGAGGCTGCGGCGGAACCGGTGCGTAAGGCGCCGCGCCCTGCTGGGGGAACCCGGGCTGGCCCGGCTGCTGCGGGTAGCCGGCCTGGGGCGGGTACGGTGCCTGGCCCTGAGGCTGGCCGTAGGGCTGCTGCCCCTGGGTGTACGGGTTCTGGCCCTGGGCGAACGGGTTGCCCTGGGGCGGCGGAGTGGTCACTTGGGGGTCCCCCTAGAACTTGGGTGCGTGGCGCGAACTAAGCGCGGAAATAAGACGCACGTAAGTTATCGGCCCCCACTGACACCCGCGTAGCCGGGAGTGGCTCTGTGTCATTGATGTGACACAGACCGGTGTTCAAAGCGGGCCATAGCCCCAGCAACTGCCGCGTAGATAACAGCGACTGCGACAACGAGTGCTGTCGAGCGGCCGTCCGGCGGAAGTATCACGGCGGCGACGCCGGCGGCGCTGACGAACGCGACGTTGAACAGCACGTCGTAGACGGAGAAGATCCGGCCGCGGAAGCCGTCCTCGACCGAGGCCTGCACGATCGTGTCCGTCGCGATCTTCGCCCCCTGCGTCGTCAGGCCAAGGACGAATGCCGCCATCAGCATGGGAGTTGTGGCGAACGGGAGGCCGAGGGCGGGCACCAGGACCGCGGCCGCCCCCGCACACACAGCGATCCAGAGGCCGGAGCCCAGCCGCCCCGCAGCCCACGGGGTCGCCACCGCCGCGGCGAAGAAGCCGACGGCAGAGATCGCCAACGCCAGCCCCAGCAGGGCGAGTCCGTCATCGGCGTTCGAGGAGAAGGCGTATCGGCAGAGCATTAGCAGCGTGACCAGCAGGGCGCCGTAGCAGAAGCGCATCAGGGTCATCGTGAGCAGCGCCCAGACGGCTTCCCTCCGCGGCGGCGTGGCGAGATGACGTACCCCGGCCGCCAGATCGCGCGCGGTGCCGGAGATCGCCGCGGCCAAGCGTGGCTGCACCAACTCTCGATCAGGACCTAGCAGTTCCCGCGGCATGCGCAGTGCCGCCAGCCCCGCGCACAGATACAGGGCAGCTCCCAGGAGCACCACTGCAGCATCGGAGTTCCAGGCCGCCAGCCGTACGACGAAGGCCAGACCGGCCCCCACGCTCGCGGCGAGCGTTCCGGCGGTCGGGGAAAGGGAGTTGGCGATCACCAGACGTTCGTCGTCGACCACGCGTGGCAGCGCGGCGGACAGTCCGGACAGGACGAAGCGGTTGACGGCGGTGACGCACAGGGCGGAGACGTAGAAGAGCCAGTCCGGGACCTCGGTGATGATCAGGAGGGCTGTCGCCGAGGCCAGCACGGTGCGTAACAGGCTGCCGTACAGAAGAACCTGGCGGCGGCGCCAGCGGTCCAGCAGGACGCCGGAGAATGGGCCCACCAGGGAGTACGGCAGGAGCAGCACCGCCATCGCGGAGGCGATCGCGGCGGCCGAGGTCTGTTTCTCCGGGGAGAAGACGACGTACGTGGCGAGCGCGGTCTGGTAGACGCCGTCGGCGCCCTGTGAGAGCAGGCGTACGACGAGCAGGCGCCGGAAGTACCGGAAGCGCAGCAGGACCCGCAGGTCGCGTACGACGGACATGGGGCACAGCCTCACATACGGGGAGGGCCCCCGGGCGATGCAACCCGGGGGCCCTCGGCAGCTCTGGCAGGAGCGTATTAGTGCGGCGCCGTCTGCTTAGCGCTCGACCTCGCCCTTGATGAACTTCTCGACGTTCTCGCGGGCCTCGTCGTCGAAGTACTGGACCGGCGGGGACTTCATGAAGTAGCTCGACGCCGACAGGATCGGGCCGCCGATGCCGCGGTCCTTGGCGATCTTCGCGGCGCGCAGGGCGTCGATGATGACGCCGGCGGAGTTCGGGGAGTCCCAGACCTCGAGCTTGTACTCCAGGTTCAGCGGGACGTCACCGAAGGCGCGGCCTTCGAGGCGGACGTAGGCCCACTTGCGGTCGTCGAGCCAGGCGACGTAGTCGGACGGGCCGATGTGGACGTTCTTCTCGCCGAGGTCCCGGTCGGGGATCTGGGAGGTGACGGCCTGCGTCTTGGAGATCTTCTTGGACTCGAGGCGGTCACGCTCGAGCATGTTCTTGAAGTCCATGTTGCCGCCGACGTTCAGCTGCATCGTGCGGTCCAGGACGACGCCGCGGTCCTCGAACAGCTTCGCCATGACGCGGTGCGTGATGGTGGCGCCGACCTGGGACTTGATGTCGTCGCCGACGATCGGGACGCCCGCCTCGGTGAACTTGTCCGCCCACTCCTTCGTACCGGCGATGAAGACCGGCAGGGCGTTGACGAAGGCGACCTTGGCGTCGATGGCGCACTGGGCGTAGAACTTCGCCGCGTCCTCGGAGCCCACGGGCAGGTAGCAGACGAGGACGTCGACCTGCTTGTCCTTGAGGACCTGGACCACGTCGACCGGGGCCTCGGCGGACTCCTCGATCGTCTCGCGGTAGTACTTGCCGAGACCGTCGAGGGTGTGGCCGCGCTGGACGGTCACGCCGGAGCGGGGCACGTCGCAGATCTTGATGGTGTTGTTCTCGCTGGCACCGATGGCGTCCGCGAGGTCGAGGCCGACCTTCTTCGCGTCGACATCGAAGGCGGCGACGAACTCGACGTCACGGACGTGGTAGTCGCCGAACTGCACGTGCATCAGGCCGGGGACCCTGGACGCCGGGTCGGCGTCCTTGTAGTACTCGACTCCCTGAACCAGCGACGCGGCGCAGTTGCCGACGCCGACGACGGCTACGCGAACCGAACCCATTCCGGTTGCTCCCTGTGTGTACGAGTGAGGCCCTGACTGGGCTCTCACGTGGCGGTGTCGCCGGGCGAATCCGTCCCGGGGGTGCCCCCGGGACGGGGCAGATCGCCCGGCTCTCCAGATGTGGTGTCCTGATGAGCGGACCCCCCGGAAGCGGAACCTTTCAGGTCCCGCCCGGCCCGCTCGCTCTCGATGAGCTCGTTCAGCCAGCGCACTTCGCGCTCCACGGACTCCATCCCGTGGCGCTGGAGCTCAAGCGTGTAGTCGTCGAGGCGCTCCCGGGTGCGCGCCAGGGAGGCGCGCATCTTCTCCAGACGCTCCTCCAGCCGGCTGCGGCGGCCCTCCAGCACGCGCATGCGCACGTCCTGTGGTGTGCGTCCGAAGAAGGCAAATCGGGCAGCGAAGTGCTCGTCCTCGTACGCGTCAGGGCCGGTCTGCGAGAGCAGTTCCTCGAAGTGCTCCTTACCTTCCGCCGTCAACCGGTAGACGATCTTGGCGCGACGCCCCGCGAGTGGTGCGGTGAGGGCGTCCTCGGGGGTGTTCCCCGGTTCCTCGATCAACCAGCCGTTGGCGACCAGCGTCTTGAGGCAGGGGTAGAGCGTGCCGTAGCTGAACGCACGGAACACGCCCAGCGACGTATTGAGTCGTTTGCGCAGCTCATAGCCGTGCATCGGGGATTCGCGGAGCAGTCCGAGTACGGCGAACTCAAGGATCCCGGAACGTCGGCTCATCCCCTCGCCTCCTCGTCATATCTCGCGCTGATGTATCGACTCGATACATCACGACGATAGAACGGCCTTCCGGATGCGACAAGTGGGGGAACGGTGAACGGGATCACATCAACGATTCATGTGGAGCGAGTTGCCTGATTTGGGATGAAGTTCGGGGCTAGTGGGGCTTTGGCGGTGCGTAGTCTGTGCGCCATGCACAGCACTGGGAACCGAGTGGCGCCTGAGGGCGTCGTCGTCCTTGGTGCAGTACGGGTGAATGCGGAACCGACCGCATCCGTACTTCGGGGGGACCGGAAAACAGCCGCCGTTGTCAGGCGCGCAGGGGTGCGCCTGCCCGAGGAGTAGTCGTTCGATGAGCGAGCACCGTCGCAAACCGCCGCAGCCGCAGGGAGGCGGACGTGCCGCGGCCCGACGCGGCCAGGCCGGCTCGTCTCCCGGCCGCCGAGCGGCACCGCGAGGCGCCACCGGATCTCCTTCCGACTCGTACGGGTCGGAGTCCAGCGGTTCGGAAGGCGAGGAACGTCCGTACGGCGGACGCGCCGAGGCACGGCGCGCTGCCCAGAGAGGCGGGGGCAGCCGCCGTAGAGCGGCAGAACCGGGCCGGGGCGGCCGCCGTGCCGCTCCCGGCGCCCCGAGCGGTCCCGGGCGCGGCCGAGGGCGGTCGGCCCCGCCCGCCAAGAAGCGGTTCATCGACTATCCACGTGCGGGCAAGTACGGTGCGGCGCGCTGGGTGCCGTCGTGGCGGCTCATCACGGGCATCTTCCTCGCTTTCATGGGCGGTCTGGTCACTGCTGCGGGCATCGGGTACGCCATGGTGGGCATCCCCACTGAACAGGACACCGCTCTGGCGCAGAACAACGTCTTCTACTGGTCCAACGGCAAGCAGATGGCGTCGACCGGCGGTCAGACGAACCGCCAGCTCGTGAGCAACGCGGAGATCCCGAGGGAGATGAAGAACGCGGTGGTCTCCGCCGAGAACGCGTCCTTCTACGAGGACAGCGGCATCGACCCGGCCGGTATCGGGCGAGCCCTCCTCAACATGGCGCGGGGCGGCGAGACGCAGGGTGGTTCGACCATCACCCAGCAGTTCGTGAAGAACACCTACCTGAGCCAGGAACAGACGATCTCCCGTAAGTTCAAGGAACTGTTCATCTCCATCAAGGTGAACCAGAAGCTGTCCAAGGACGACATCCTCGCGGGCTACCTCAACACCGCCTACTACGGCCGTAACTCCTACGGCATCCAGGCGGCGGCCCAGGCGTACTTCGGCGTGGACGCCAAGAAACTCACCACCTCGCAGTGCGCCTTCCTCGCCGCCGTACTGAAGGGCCCTAACTTCTACAACCCCGACGGCGGTGTGGGAGCGGGTGCCACGGCGGCGGCCAATACCGAGCGGGCCAAGGAACGCTGGTCGTGGATCCTGGACCGCATGGTCGAGGTGGGGCGCATGTCGGCCGCGGACCGTGCCAAGGTCGGCAGCTTCCCCAATTTCAAGAAGCAGAACTCGAACCTGTCCGGGCAGAGCGGCTATCTCATCGACATCGCCAAGGAGTACGTCGCCAAGAAGGCGGGTCTGTCCCCCGAGGACCTGGAGAAGGGCGGCTACCGCATCTACACGACCTTCGACAAGAAGAAGGTCAACGAGCTGGCGGCAGCCGTCGAGAAGACGCGGAAGGGCTTCCTCGAACCCAAGAAGCGGGAGAAGGACAAGTACGTCCAGTTCGGTGGTGCGTCGGTCGATCCCAAGACCGGAGCGATCGTCGCGCTGTACGGCGGCGAGGGCTACGACAAGGGGCACTACTCCAACAACGCCAACACCCTGGGTGTGCCGGTCGGATCGACCTGGAAGCCCATCGTGCTGGCCGCCGCGATGAAGTACGGGACCTACGAGACCGCCCCTGAGCCGCTCTCGCCCCTGGCCAAGTACAACGGCAACGACCTTCTCGTGATCAAGGACCAGAACGGCGACCCGATCATGGGTAACAACGGAAAGCCGTTCCGACAGAAGAACGAGGGCACCAAAGCCTGGGGCATGGTCACGCTCAAGAAGGCTATGGAGCAGTCCATCAACAGCCCGTTCGCGCAGCTGGGCATCGATGTGGGCCTGCGTAACACCCAGAAACTCGCGAACGACATGGGCATTGCGTCGAACTTCTTCGACCAGGCCAACATCAGGAACGTGTCCTTCTCGCTCGGTACGTCGACGCCCAGCGCCATCCGCATGGCCGACGCGTACGGGACCTTCGCCAACGACGGCAACCACTACGAGCCGTACTCCGTCACCAAGGTGCTCAAGGACGGCGAGCTGCTCAAGGGGTTCGAGGCCCCGAAGGAGCAGAGCGCCATGGACGCCAACATCGCGAACAACGTGACGGACGTCCTGGAGAACGTGGTCCAGAACGGCACCGGTAAGAAGGTCGCGGACATCGGGTTCCCGGTGGCCGGCAAGACGGGTACGACCGACCAGAACAAGTCGGCGTGGTTCGTCGGGTACACCAGGGAGCTGTCCACAGCCGTGACCCTGTTCCGGACGGACCCCGGCAAGGGCAAGCTGCTGTCCATGAACGGCACCGGTGGCGTGCCGTCCATCCACGGTGGTGACATCCCGGCTCAGGTCTGGAAGGACTACATGGTCGAGGCGATGAAGAGTTACGGCATCCCGGAGCCCTTCCCGGAGGCCGAACCCATGGGCGAGATCATCAACGACACGCCGACGCCGACCGTGGCGCCGACACCCACCGAGACTGTCGAGGAGAGCCCGAGCCCCTCGCCGTCGCCGTCCGAGTCGCTGACGTCGCCGTCGCCGTCGCCGACGACCACCTGTGGCGACTTCAGCTGGCAGTGCGACACCGCCAACGGTGGGCAGAACGGTGGCGCGGACGGAGGCGTGACCTCGTCACCTACGCCGACGGTGACGGAGACGGACAACTCCGGAGGCAATGCCAACGGCAACGGAGGCATCTTCGGCGGACCATCAGGCTGACCGACGGTCTCACCTGACGCGAGAAGGCCGGTGGCCGGCACCCACGAAGCAGGGTGCCGGCCACCGGCCTTTGCCGCTTGTACGGCTGTTCAGCCCCCTTCCCGCTCCCCGGGACCGGGAAGGGGGCGCGGCCTGTTTCACGTGAAACGTCGGTTTCACGTGAAACACTCAGACGTCGCACCCAGGTCGTCCTCGCACCGTTCTCAGACAGGTACGGCAGGATGTGCCCCATGCCCAGTGCAGAGACGACGCCCACGAGCGTGCACGAGCCGGACCTGGTGCGGCCGACCAAGGCGGACGAGGTCGCCGCGAGCGGGAGTGAGCTGATCGGTGGCCCCATCGGACGGCGCGCCCTGCTCGGGACGTCTTGGTGGACTCCCGTGCGGATCGTCGCGCTCGTGGCGATCGGCATGTTCGCCCTCGGTCTGATCCAGAAGGCACCCTGCTACAACGGCGCATGGTTCTTCGGCGCCAGCTCGCAGTACACGCATGCCTGTTACTCGGACATCCCGCACCTCTACCAGGGGCGCGGCTTCGCCGACGGGCTGGTGCCGTACTTCGACAAGCTCCCCGGCGACATGCAGTACCTCGAATACCCCGTGCTGACCGGGGTGTTCATGGAGGTCGCCTCCTGGCTCACGTCGGGCAGCGGCAGTATCCAGGACCAGGAGCAGTGGTACTGGATGGTCAACGCCGGGATGCTGATGGTGTGCGCGGCCGTCATCGCCGTTTGCGTGACCCGCACGCACGCCCGGCGCCCCTGGGACGGTCTGCTGGTCGCCCTCGCGCCCGCCTTCGCGCTGACCGCGACCATTAACTGGGACCTGCTGGCCGTCGCCCTGACGGCCGCCGCGATGCTGATGTGGTCACGCGGCCGCTCCCTCGCCTTCGGCATCCTGCTGGGGCTCGCCACGGCCGCCAAGCTCTATCCCGTCTTCCTGCTCGGACCCTTGCTCGTCCTGTGCTGGCGTGCAGGCAAGTGGCGGGACTTCGGGAAGGCGCTGGGCGGCACTGTCGTCGCCTGGCTCGTCGTGAACCTTCCGGTGATGCTCCTTGCCTGGGACGGGTGGTCACAGTTCTACCGGTTCAGCCAGGAACGAGGCGTCGACTTCGGCTCCTTCTGGCTGATCATGGCCCAGAACTCCACCGACCCGCTGAGCACGGAAACCGTCAATACGCTCGCTACCCTGCTGATGCTGCTGTGCTGTGCTGGCATCGCCGCGCTCACGCTCACCGCGCCGCGACGTCCGCGCTTCGCGCAGCTGGCCTTCCTGATCGTCGCGGCGTTCATCCTCACCAACAAGGTCTACTCGCCGCAGTACGTGCTGTGGCTGGTGCCCCTGGCCGTGCTGGCCCGGCCGAAGTGGCGGGACTTCCTCATCTGGCAGGCGTGCGAAGTGGCGTACTTCCTCGGGATCTGGATGTACCTCGCGTACACGACCAGCGGGGATGCCCACAAGGGCCTGCCGCCCGACGGCTACCACTGGGCCATCGGCGTGCACCTGCTGGGGACGCTGTACCTGTGCGCCGTCGTCGTGCGGGACATCCTCATGCCGGAGCGGGACCCGGTGCGCCGGGGCGGCGACGACGATCCCTCGGGCGGCGTGCTCGACCGAGCGGACGACGTCTTCGTGCTCGGCCCCGCGGCCCATCCACCGCGGCACGCGGCCCACTTCGACAGGCCGCAAGTGGAGTGGGGCAAAGAGGGGACGACCGGCGGTTCGCTCTGAGCGAACAGGGCGTAGGCAGGGCACGCGAAAGGCCGTACACGGAAGAGTCCGTGTACGGCCTTTCGTCGTGCGGCGTTGCCGAGCGGCGGTCGTTCAGTCGCCGCGGCGTTCGTTCAGCGGTCGACGAGCCGGTCGAACTGCGTGGTGGTGTGCCGCAGATGGGCGACCAACTCGTCACCGACCTTCGGCTCGGGAGCGTCCGAGGGGACGAACAGGATCGAGACCTGCATGTGCGGCGGCTCCGCGAACCAGCGCTGCTTGCCGCCCCATACGAAGGGAGAAAGGTTCCGGTTGACGGTGGCAAGGCCGGCCCGGGCGACGCCCTTGGCGCGCGGCATGACGCCGTGCAGGGCCTTGGGGGCCTCCAGACCCACCCCGTGCGACGTACCGCCCGCTACGACCACCAGGAAGCCGTCGGAGGCCGCCTTCTGCTGCCGGTAACCGAAGCGGTCGCCCTTGGAGACGCGCGTGACGTCCAGGACCGCGCCGCGGTACTCGGTGGCCTCGTGGTCCCCCAGCCACAACCGGGTGCCGATGCGGGCGCGGAAGCGGGTCTGCGGGAACTGCTGCTGCAGGCGGGCGAGTTCCTCGGCCTTGAGGTGGCTGACGAACATCGTGTGCAGCGGCAGCCGGGCGGCACGTAGGCGGTCCATCCAGCCGATGACCTCCTCGACGGCGTCCGAGCCGTCGGTGCGGTCCAACGGCAGGTGGATGGCGAAACCCTCGAGCCGGACGTTCTCTATGGCGGCGTGCAACTGCGGCAGTTCGCGCTCGCTCACGCCGTGCCGCTTCATCGAGGACATCACCTCGATGACGACGCGGGCCCCGACGAGGCCGTACACGCCGTCCACCGAAGACACCGAGCGGATGACCCGGTCGGGCAGCGGCACCGGCTCCTCGCCGCGCCGGTACGGCGTCAGTACCAGCAGATCACCGCCGAACCAGTCCTTTATGCGTGCGGCCTCGTACGTCGTGCCGACTGCGAGGACATCGGAGCCCAGGCGCGTGGCCTCCTCCGCCAGCCGCTCGTGCCCGAACCCGTAGCCGTTGCCCTTGCAGACCGGGACCAGGCCAGGGAACTGCTCCTGCACGTGCTTGTGGTGCGCCCGCCAGCGCGCGGTGTCGACGTAGAGCGTGAGCGCCATGGCCGGACCTGGAACCTTTCTCGTGGCTGCGGTGTATCAGAGGTATGGAAGCTATCGCCGGTGCAGCTGTTGACGGTATCGAAGCAGAGAACGCGAGGTCAGCGACGCGACATGTAGATGTCGAGCGCCTTGTGGAGCAACTTGTTCAGCGGGAAGTCCCACTCGCCGAGGTACTCGGCGGCCTGCCCGCCCGTGCCCACCTTGAACTGGATCAGGCCGAACAGGTGGTCGGTCTCGTCCAGCGAGTCGGAGATGCCCCGCAGGTCGTAGACGGTCGCGCCGAGCGCGTAGGCGTCGCGCAGCATCCGCCACTGCATCGCGTTCGAGGGCCGGACCTCACGGCCGATGTTGTCGGAGGCGCCGTAGGAGTACCAGACGTGTCCGCCGACGATCAGCATCGTCGCCGCCGACAGGTTCACGCCGTTGTGGCGGGCGAAGTACAGCCGCATGCGGTTGGGGTCCTCGGTGTTGAGGGCCGTCCACATGCGCTGGAAGTAAGACAGCGGGCGCGGCCGGAAATGGTCGCGCACAGCCGTGATCTCGTACAGGCGCTGCCACTCCGCGAGGTCCTGGTAACCGCCCTGGACGACCTCGACGCCGGCCTTCTCGGCCTTCTTGATGTTGCGGCGCCACAGCTGGTTGAAGTTCTTGTGGACCTCTTCCAGGGAGCGGTTCGCCAGCGGCACCTGGTAGACGTAGCGCGGCTGGACGTCGCCGAAGCCCGCGCCACCGTCCTCGCCCTGCTGCCAGCCCATACGACGCAGCTTGTCGGCGACCTCGAAGGCGCGCGGCTCGATGAAGTCGGCCTCGATGTCACGCAGCCGCTTCACGTCCGGGTTCTGGATGCCCTGCTTGATGGAGCCCGCCTCCCAGCGCCGGATGATCACCGGCGGGCCCATCTTCACGGAGAAGGCACCCTGGTGCTTCAGGTGCGCGAGCATCGGCTCAAGCCAGTCGGTCAGATTCGGCGCGAACCAGTTGATGACGGGGCCCTCGGGCAGATAGGCGAGATAGCGCTTGATCTTGGGCAGCTGCCGGTAGAGGACGAGGCCCGCACCCACGAGTTCGCCGCTCTTGTCGAACCAGCCGAGGCTCTCCGAGCGCCACTCCGCCTTGACGTCAGCCCAGGCCGGAACCTGCATGTGGCTCGCCGACGGCAGGCTCTGGATGTACGCCAGATGCTGCTCGCGACTGATCGTCCTCAGGGTCAGGCTCATTCGGGGCGCTCCTCGGGCTGGTGTGTCCCCATGGGTACAGGGGCTCCGGCTCTCGCGCCGAAGCCTACTGCGCCTTGGGAGCGCCCCGACTGGGCGTATGGAAGCTTCGCCCCGGCCCTGTGGGCCGCCGAGGCGTTCGGTGGCGTTCTATTCGCTGTTCTACCGGTGTTCGGAGGGCAGTCTCCGTGGCCGGTTTTTCGGAGGACGGTGCCCTGGCGTCAGAAGACCCCTCCGAAGAGGCCGCCGTGCGCCATGCCGAGGAAGAAGCCGACCGCCGAGGCGCCGAGGCCGATGATCAGTCCGAAGCGCTCGCGGGTCGTCTCCGAGATCCACTGGCCGTACGCGCCGGTGAGGATCCCCACCAGACCGGTCCAGGAGCTGAGCAGGTGCAGGTTGTGGAACATCGCCGTGACGAAAGCCGTGATGCCCAGCACCAGGGTCACCGCGAGCAGGGTGTCCTGGAGAGGGTGGGGCTTTCCGTCCGTGGCGAAAAGGCCTCCGACGGTGTTGGGTCGCATTGCCTGTGCCATAGGGCACCTCCTGCGGAAGGCGGCGCATCGTAGCGCCATACACACCCGATGTGTACAGATTGTCGGTGACGGCGCCCGGATTTCAACCGGACGCCGGTGTGCAGGTACTGTGTACCGTCTGCACCGGTGTCTGCCCGAGCCAGCTCGGGGAAACCGCGAGGTCACCCCCGATTGTCAGTGGCGGCCGATACCGTTGCGTACGCATCACAACCCTCCTGCCACGGAACGACCGTGGCCGCTGAGTCCAAAGGAGGTGGGTTCCACATGCGTCACTACGAGGTGATGGTCATCCTCGACCCCGATCTGGAGGAGCGCGCTGTCGCCCCCCTGATCGAGAACTTCCTCTCCGTCGTCCGTGAGGGCAACGGCAAGGTCGAGAAGGTCGACACCTGGGGCCGTCGTCGTCTCTCGTACGAGATCAAGAAGAAGCCTGAGGGCATCTACTCGGTCATCGACCTGCAGGCCGAGCCTGCGGTCGTGAAGGAGCTCGACCGCCAGATGAACCTGAACGAGTCGGTCCTCCGGACCAAGGTCCTCCGCCCCGAGACCCACTGAGCTTCCGCTCAGCTGATCTCGGGATTCGAGTAGCAGCACAAGCAGCCAGCAGCAAACCCGCCGAGAGGTTCCCCCATGGCAGGCGAGACCGTCATCACGGTCGTCGGCAATCTTGTCGATGACCCCGAGCTGCGCTTCACCCCCTCCGGTGCGGCGGTCGCGAAGTTCCGTGTCGCGTCCACTCCCCGTACCTTCGACCGCCAGACGAACGAGTGGAAGGACGGCGAGAGCCTCTTCCTCACCTGCTCGGTCTGGCGTCAGGCGGCGGAGAACGTCGCCGAGTCGCTCCAGCGAGGCATGCGCGTCATCGTGCAGGGCCGGCTGAAGCAGCGGTCCTACGAGGACCGTGAGGGCGTCAAGCGCACGGTCTACGAGCTGGACGTCGAGGAAGTCGGCGCCAGCCTGCGCAACGCCACGGCCAAGGTCACCAAGACCGCCGGTCGCGGTGGCCAGGGTGGTTACGGCGGCGGTGGCGGTGGCGCCCAGGGTGGCGGCGGCTGGGGCGGTGGCCCCGGCGGCGGTCAGCAGGGCGGCGGCGCTCCCGCCGAGGACCCGTGGGCGACCGGCGCTCCCGCCGGTGGCCAGCAGGGCGGCGGTGGCGGCGGCTGGGGTGGAAACTCCGGCGGCGGTGGCGGCGGTGGCGGCTACTCGGACGAGCCCCCCTTCTAGGCCTTGGGCCGAGGGGCGGGTCGTACCCAAACTTCTTGATCACACAGGAGAATCACCATGGCGAAGCCGCCTGTGCGCAAGCCGAAGAAGAAGGTCTGCGCTTTCTGCAAGGACAAGGTCACGTACGTGGACTACAAGGACACGAACATGCTGCGGAAGTTCATTTCCGACCGCGGCAAGATCCGTGCCCGCCGCGTGACCGGCAACTGCACGCAGCACCAGCGTGACGTCGCCACGGCCGTGAAGAACAGCCGTGAGATGGCGCTGCTGCCCTACACCTCCACCGCGCGATAAGGGAAGGGTGACCGACACATGAAGATCATCCTCACCCACGAGGTCTCCGGCCTCGGTGCCGCGGGCGACGTCGTCGACGTCAAGGACGGTTACGCTCGCAACTACCTGATCCCGCGGAAGTTCGCTATCCGTTGGACCAAGGGTGGCGAGAAGGACGTCGAGCAGATCCGTCGTGCTCGCAAGATCCACGAGATCCAGACCATCGAGCAGGCCAACCAGGTCAAGGGCCAGCTCGAGGCCGTCAAGGTCCGCCTGGCCGTCCGCTCCGGCGATGCCGGTCGTCTCTTCGGTTCCGTCACCCCGGCCGACATCGCTTCGGCGATCAAGGCTGCCGGTGGCCCCGAGGTCGACAAGCGCCGCATCGAGCTCGGTGCGCCGATCAAGACCCTGGGCGCCCACGAGACGTCCGTGCGTCTGCACCCCGAGGTTGCCGCCAAGGTCAACATCGAGGTCATCGCGGCCTGATCGCTGCGCTCGGCTTGAACAGCTGAAGGAAGGGGCCGTACCCAGTGGGGTACGGCCCCTTCGCTGTACAGCGAAGGGATCCGGTCCGTTTCACGTGAAACAGCGTGTTTCACGTGAAACATTCAGCGCGTCGCGCCGGTCACGATCCAGCGGCCCGAGCGGGTGCGTGCCCAGAGCGTCAGCATGCGCACCGTCATCATCAGCGTCATGGCCGCCCAGACTGCGGTGAGGCCTCCGCCGAACGCGGGGACGAGCAGCGCCACCGGGGTGAACACTGCCAGGGTGAGCACCATGGCCCAGGCAAGGTAGGGACCGTCGCCTGCCCCCATCAGGACGCCATCCAGGATGAAGACGACGCCGCAGATCGGCTGGGAGAGCGCCACCATGAGCAGGGCGGGCAGCGCCGTTTCCTTGACGATCACGTCACTGGTGAACAGCGGCAGGAAGAACGGTCGGGCGATCACCACGAGCAGGCCGAGTACGACCCCGGCTGCGATGCCCCACTCCACCATGCGGCGGCAGGCGGCCCGGGCGCCCTCGGCGTCGCCGGCGCCGAGATACCGCCCGATGATGGCCTGTCCGGCGATGGCGATGGCGTCCAGTGCGAAAGCGAGCAGGCTCCACAGCGACAGGATGATCTGGTGCGCCGCGATGTCGGCGTTCCCGAGGCGGGCTGCCACGGCCGTGGTGATCATCAGAATCGCCCGCAGCGAGAGGGTGCGGACCAGCAGGGGCACTCCAGCCTGTGCGGAGGCCCTGATCCCGGATACGTCGGGGCGCAGGGAGGCTTCGTGCTTGCGGGCCCCCCGGACGACGACCACGAGATAGGCCGCGGCCATGCCGCACTGGGCGATGACGGTGCCCCAGGCGGAGCCAGCGATGCCGAGGTCGGCGCCGTAGACGAGGCCCGCGTTGAGGGCGGCGTTGGCGACGAAGCCTGCGATGGCGACGTAGAGCGGCGTCTTGGTGTCTTGCAGTCCGCGTAGAACACCCGTGGCGGCGAGTACGACGAGCATGGCCGGTATGCCGAGTGCCGAGATCCGTAGATAGGTGGTCGCGTAGGGGGCTGCGGTGTCCGAGGCGCCGAAGAGTTCTACGAGATACGGTGCGGTCGGCAGGACGATTGCAATGACGGCGGCGCCGAGGAGGAGGGCCAGCCAGATTCCGTCCATGCCCTGGCGGATGGCGGCCTGGAGGTCACCGGCGCCGACGCGTCGGGCAACGGCCGCCGTCGTGGCGTAGGCGAGGAAGACGAAGACGCTGACGCCTGTCATGAGGAGAGCCGAGGCGACCCCGAGTCCGGCGAGCTGTGCGGTGCCGAGATGACCGACGATCGCACTGTCGGCCATGACGAAGAGGGGCTCGGCGACGAGCGCGCCGAAGGCCGGGACGGCGAGTGCGACGATCTCTCGGTCGTGCTGTCGCCGTGTGGCCGTAGGGGTCGCGGGAGCCTGTGTCATGGCCACCAATCTAATCGTCCACAGGTAAGAGATGCAATGGACTAATGACCCTTACTGGCAGTCTCGTGGTGTGTGCTTGTGCGTACCGTTCGAAGCGATCTTGGTCCGACTGGGGAAGTTTTTCTTCTGCACAGCCGGTGGACGGTGAATGTGCAGGTCAGCAATGGTGTCCGGAATTCTTGGAGGGCTTGTTCACAGGCCTGTCCACCGTGTCGTGCACAGGTTTTGCGGAGTTCTCCACAGCATCTGGGCCGTCGTCCACATGGCCTGTGGATAACCAGATTGGCTGACGGTGCCCGCGGGCCTACCGTGGTCCGGCGCCCACTCCGTCCGCCGGCCGTGAAACCCTCACAAAACCGGCGAGCCAGAACCGGAGTTGGGCCTCTTATTTGTCAGTGGCGTGCCGTAGAACTGAGGGGCACGGCGAGGTCCGCTCGGCGGACGGGAGGAGGTGGCTCGGTTGAGCATTTCCGAGCCCTTGGACGACCCGTGGGCCGACAGCGGTCCCAGTGATCGTCTGCCTGCCTCCCGCCGACGCGGCGACGGTGGCCGGGGACGCGACGAGCAGCATGAGCGCGGTCGGGACACCGGAGAGTGGGACGGCGGCGGTTCGGCCTTCGAGCGGGTTCCGCCGCAGGACCTCGATGCCGAGCAGTCCGTCCTCGGCGGCATGCTCCTGTCCAAGGACGCCATCGCCGATGTCGTCGAGGTCATCAAGGGCCACGACTTCTACAAGCCCGCACACGAGACGATCTTCCAGGCGATCCTCGACGTCTACGCCAAGGGCGAGCCGGCCGACCCCATCACCATCGCCGCCGAGCTCACCAAGCGCGGCGAGATCAACAAGGTCGGCGGCGCCTCGTATCTGCACACACTCGTCCAGACGGTGCCGACGGCGGCGAACGCGGAGTACTACGCGGAGATCGTCCATGAGCGCGCCGTACTGCGCCGCCTGGTCGAGGCCGGCACCCGCATCACGCAGATGGGATACGCGGCCGACGACGACGTCGACGAGATCGTCAACCGCGCCCAGGCCGAGATTTATGCGGTCACCGAGCAGCGCACCAGTGAGGACTATCTGCCGCTCGGCGACATCATGGAGGGCGCGCTCGACGAGATCGAGGCGATCGGCTCGCGCAGCGGTGAGATGACCGGTGTGCCCACGGGGTTCACTGACCTCGACTCGCTCACCAACGGCCTGCACCCGGGCCAGATGATCGTCATCGCGGCCCGTCCCGCGATGGGTAAGTCCACGCTCGCACTGGACTTCGCGCGGGCGGCGTCGATCAAGCACAACCTGGCGAGCGTCATCTTCTCCCTCGAAATGGGGCGCAACGAGATCGCGATGCGTCTGCTGTCGGCCGAGGCGCGCGTGGCCCTGCACCACATGCGTTCCGGCACTATGACGGACGAGGACTGGACACGCCTGGCGCGGCGAATGCCCGAGGTGTCGGCCGCGCCGCTCTACATCGACGACTCCCCGAACCTGTCGATGATGGAGATCCGCGCGAAGTGCCGCCGGCTGAAGCAGCGCAACGACATCAAGCTCGTGATCATCGACTATCTGCAGCTGATGCAGTCCGGTGGTTCGAAGCGTTCCGAGAGCCGTCAGCAGGAGGTCTCGGACATGTCCCGTAACCTCAAGCTCCTGGCCAAGGAGCTGGAGGTCCCGGTGATCGCGCTCTCGCAGCTCAACCGTGGTCCCGAGCAGCGCACGGACAAGAAGCCGATGGTGTCCGACCTGCGTGAGTCCGGCTCCATCGAGCAGGACGCCGACATGGTGATCCTGTTGCACCGCGAGGACGCCTACGAGAAGGAGTCGCCGCGCGCGGGCGAGGCGGACATCATCGTGGGCAAGCACCGTAACGGTCCGACGGCGACGATCACGGTCGCCTTCCAGGGCCACTACTCGCGGTTCGTGGACATGGCGCAGACCTGATCCACCTCCCCGTAGGGTCTCAAATCTCGCGGCACAATCTCATCTCCGATGGCACCGTGAGACAGCGGGAAGCTGCTCAGCGCCTCGTCTCGTACCTGGTCAGGACCACGCCGCCGGGAAACGTCCGCGTCTCCACCAGGTTCAGGTTCACCCAGCTGTCCAGCGCGGTGAAGAACGGCGTGCCGTCGCCCACCAGGACCGGATGGGTGGCGATCGCGTACTCGTCGATCAGCCCGGCGCGCATGGCCGCCCCGGCGAGCGTTGCGCCGCCGATGGTCATTGGGCCGCCGTCCTCGGCCTTGAGCCGGGTGATCTCGGCGATCGCGTCGCCGGTGACCAGGCGGGTGTTCCAGTCGACCTTGTCGATCGTCGAGGAGAACACCACCTTCGGCGTGTCCCGCCAGTTCCGCGCGAACTCGATCTCCGCCGGGGTGGCGTTGGGCTGCTGGTCGCCGGTCGGCCAGTAGGAGCTCATCGTCTCCCATAGCTTGCGCCCATACAGCGACAGGCCACTCGCCCGCTCGTGGTCGAGCCACCACTGGAACAGCTCGCGGCTCGGCGGTCCGCTCCAGCCGATGTCGTCGCCGGCCGCGGCGATGTAGCCGTCCAGGGTCAGGTTCATGCCGTAGATCAGTTTCCGCATGGCCCAGCCTTCCGTCCGTGGGTGTCCGGCGTATAGACCAGCGCGGCGCGGGAAACTCATCGGTGCGCGATCTGGGCTCGCCGGTAGTCCTCGTGCTCGGGGCTCAGCGTGGTGTACTCGGCCGACACGGGCAAGCCGCCTGATCTCGACCTCGCCCTGGGATATGCGCTCGACTCCCGAGAGCCCACCGGGGTGGACTGGGGGCATGACGACATCTCAAGAAGAGCTGCTCCCCGCCACCCGCCGGGCGCTGCTGCATCGCATCGCCGTGGCCCAGGCCGAAGGGCGTGCGCCCTCGTTGGTCGCCGCTGTCGTACGGGACGGCCGGACGGTGTGGCACGGCTCGCGCACCTCGGTGGACGGGCACGGGCCGGACGAGAACGTGCAGTACCGCATCGGCTCGATCACCAAGACCTTCACCGCCGTACTCGTCCTGCGACTGCGCGACGAGGGACTGCTCGACCTCGGTGACCCGCTGGAGAAGCATCTGCCGGGCACGGGCGCGGGGGAGGCCACCATCGCCGAGCTGCTGGCGCACACGAGCGGGTTGGCGGCCGAGACACCGGGACCCTGGTGGGAGCGGAGCCCCGCATCACTGCGTCCCGGGCTCTCCGACGTCCTGGGTGAGCAGCCCTTCCTGCATCCGTCGGGCCGTCGATTCCACTACTCGAACCCCGGCTATACGCTGCTGGGCGCGCTGGTCGAGGAGCTGCGGGGGGCTTCCTGGGAGGACGTACTCCGGCGTGAAGTGCTCGAACCCCTGGGTCTGAACCGTACGAGTACGCGACCGCAGGCGCCGCACGCGGGAGGCTGGGCCGTGCACCCCTGGGCCGACGTGATGCTTCCCGAGCCCGTCGAAGACCTCGGCCTGATGGCGCCGGCTGGTCAACTGTGGTCGACGACCAGCGACCTGGCGAGGTTCGCGGCCTTTCTGGTCCAGGGCGACGACCGGGTGCTGGGCGCCGAGTCGCTGCGGGAGATGAGGACGCCGGCGGCTCCGCCCGAGGCGGCGGACATGGCGAGTGGCTATGCGTACTGCCTGGGCCTGGAGATCCGGCACCAGGACGGCAGGACCCTGGTCGGACACTCGGGTTCCCTGCCGGGCTTCCTTGCCTGCCTCACCGCCAGCGTGGAGGACGATGTCGCCGTCGTCGTCCTGGCCAACTGCACCTCCGGCCCTTTGCTGTTCACCGTTGCCGCCGACCTCGTCCGCATTGTCGCCGAGGCTGAGCCCCGGATCCCCGAGCCATGGCGCCCGATGACCGAAGTCGAATCAGCGGCGCTGGAGTTGGCGGGTCAGTGGTACTGGGGAACCCATGCCTTCGGCCTGCGGCTGGCGGCCGACGGGCTGGTTTCGTTGGAGCCGTTGTCCGGCAAGGGTCGTCGTTCCCGGTTCAGGGCCAACGGTGACGGCACGTGGACGGGCTTGGAGGGCTACTACGCAGGCGAGCTCCTGAAGGCCGTACGGCGCCCGAACGGAGCCGTGGACCATCTGGACCTCGGGTCGTTCGTCTTCACGCGTCAGCCGTACGACGAGGGGGCTGCTGTGCCGGGCGGCGTGGATCCCGACGGATGGCGGGGGATCGGCCCGTTCTGATCGCCCGGTGAGCGCCTGTTTCACGTGAAACAGGCGCTTCGCCGTGTCAGAGCGTGAGCTTGAAGCCCACGTGCGAGGCCGTGAAACCGAGCCGCTCATAGAAGCGGTGGGCGTCTGTACGGGTGTTGTCGGAGGTCAGCTGCACCAACTGGCAGTTCTGGCGCCTGGATTCGGCGACCGCCCACTCGATGAGCTGTGTGCCCAGGCCGCTGCCGCGCTCATCGGCGTGGATGCGTACACCTTCGATGATGGAGCGGGTCGCGCCCCTGCGGGACAGCCCGGGAATGACCGTGAGCTGGAGCGTGCCGACGACGCGGCCCTCCCGGACCGCGACGACCAGGTGCTGGTTCGGGTCGCTGCTGAGCCGCTCGAGCGCGGCCAGGTAAGGAGTCAGGTCGTCCGGTGACTCACGCTGGGCGCCCAGTGGATCGTCCGCGAGCATGCCGACGATCGCGGGGACGTCATCGGCGACGGCGGCCCGTATTTCAAGATCTCCCATGCTTGCACCCTATGCGGGTGCGCGGAGTGTCTCCACGGCCCGGACCAGTGGGGCCAGTTCGGGGTTCTTCGCGGCTTCGTCGAGGGCTTCGCGCAGGGCTGTGTCGTTGGTGGGGCGGGCTGCTTGGAGGAGGTTGAGGCCTGGTTCGGTGACGTCGGTGTAGATGCCGCGGCGGTCGGTGGGGCAGAGGTAGCGGGAGAGCAGGCCGCGGTCTTCCAGGCGGGTGACGAGCCGGGTGGTGGCGCTCTGGCTGAGGACGACGGCGTCGGCGACCTGTTTCATCTGCAGATGTCCGCCTTCGCCGTCGTGCTGGCGGCTGAGTACGTCGAGCAGGGAGTACTCGCGCACGCTCAGGTCGTGTCCGGTCTGCAGGGCGCGCTCGATGTGCGCCTCGATCCTCCCGTGCAGCAGGGAGAGGGCGCACCAGCCCTGGGCGAGGGCGGTGAGCGCGGGGTCCGTCGCTGTCATGGCGTGTCCTCCATCCCGGAGTGGCTGAAGCCAGAGTAGAGCAGTAATGCAATAGCCTGCGCTTGCAAGTATAGCGCGTCTGCAAGTATTGTCTTCACTCGTAAAGCGCTCCTGCAATCTTCTGGAAGGTATACCCCCTTCATGCCTCTCGCGCTTCTGGCCCTCGCGATCGGGGCCTTCGGAATCGGAACGACCGAGTTCGTGATCATGGGATTGCTGCCCCAGGTCGCGGGCGACTTCGGGGTCTCCATCCCCACAGCGGGGCTGCTCGTGACCGGCTACGCGCTCGGCGTGGTCCTCGGCGCTCCCCTGATGACCGTGCTCGGCACCAAGGTCTCCCGTAAGCGGATGCTGATGCTGCTGATGGGACTGTTCATCGTCGGCAACCTGCTGTCCGCTCTCGCCCCCGCCTTCGCCATCATGCTGGCCGGCCGGGTAGTCGCCTCGCTCGCCCACGGCGCCTTCTTCGGCATCGGTTCGGTCGTCGCGGCCGACCTGGTAGCCCCGGACAAGAAGGCCGGAGCCATCGCGATGATGTTCACCGGCCTGACCGTCGCCAATGTCGTCGGCGTCCCGTTGGGCACGTTCGTCGGGCAGTCCGCCGGCTGGCGCGTCACCTTCGGCATCGTCGCCGCCCTCGGCGTCGTCGGCCTGGTCGGCGTCGCCAAGCTCGTCCCCGACCTGCCCCAGCCCCAGGGGGTGCGCCTGCGCCACGAACTGGCCGCATTCAAGAACGCCCAGGTCCTGCTCGCCATGGCGATGACGGTTCTCGGCTTCGGCGGCGTCTTCGCGGCCATCACCTACATCGCGCCGATGATGACCCATGCCGCCGGCTTCGCCGACGGCTCGGTCACCTGGCTGCTGGTCCTCTTCGGGCTCGGCATGGTCGGTGGAAACCTCATCGGCGGCAAGTACGCCGACCGCGCGCTGATGCCCATGCTGTACGTCTCCCTGGGCGCCCTCGCTGTCGTGCTCGCGCTCTTCACGCTCACGGCCCAGAACAAGGTCCTCGCGGCCGTCACCATCGCGCTGATCGGCGCCCTGGGCTTCGCCACCGTACCGCCGCTGCAGAAGCGCGTCCTCGACCAGGCACACGGCGCCCCGACGCTGGCCTCGGCCGTGAACATCGGCGCCTTCAACCTCGGCAACGCCCTCTCCGCCTGGCTCGGCGGCATCGTCATCGCGGCAGGCTTCGGCTACACGTCCCCCAACTGGGTCGGGGCCGCCCTGGCCGCGGCCGCGCTGCTGCTCGCGCTTCTCTCGGCCGCACTGGAGCGCCGCGACCGAGCATCCTCCAGCACCGTCGTCACGGGCACCGTGCCTGCCGAGCAGCGAGCTGCCGTACACCACTGAGCCGACCTGTGTCGGGGTCAGGGCCGCCCCCGGCACATCCGGCCCCGTGAGACCCACCCTCAGCACCACACCACAAGGAGAAACCTCCTCATGAGCACTGCCACCGCGGTTGCCCCCCTGACCGCTCAGGACGCCGACGTCCTCGTCGCCGCAGCCCACCGGGCCGCCGAGGCCGCCGGGGTGACCGTCAGCGTCACGGTCCTGGATGCCGGAGGCCATCTGCTCGCCTTCCGACGGGACGACCGAGCCGTGCTGATCTCCGGGGAGACCAGCACCCGCAAGGCCTACACGGCGCTCCAGCTCGACGCCCCCACCGCCGATCTCGTTGAGGCCGTGCAGCCTGGTGGCCTCTTCCACACGCTGCCCACCGCGCTAGACCGGCCGCTGCTGTTCATCGCGGGTGGTGTGCCGATCCATCGGGACGGCCGGCTGATCGGCGCGATCGGGGTGGGCGGCGGGGCGCCGGAGCAGGACCACCACTTCGCGACCGCCGCGATCGAGGTATTCGCCTGACGACACCCCAGAATCGACGACAACGCGTCGATTACGAACGCCGACTACGAACGTCGACGACGAAACGCCGGTCCCCGACGGGGACCGGCGTTTCCGACTGAAGGTCTCAGCCCGCCGCCACCGTCAGCGGAGCGAACCGCCGGGTCCAGTCACCGGGCAGTTCCGAGATGCCGTACGTCATGACCGCGTTGAAGGCGACGGAGGCCAGCCCGTGCTCCTTCGCCCAGGTCAGGAGCTCCTCGTGGCGTACGTCGATGTCGGTGCGCAACGGGCGGTCGGTGTGGGCGGCGAGGGAGGCGATGAGCGCCTTGGCCGTCTCCGTGTCGCGGGCGATCAGTGGCCCCACGACCTGCGTGTCCATGTTGGGCCAGGCACCGGCGTATCCGATGATCCGGCCATTCTCCTCGGCGACGCGCAGCTGGTCGGCGAATGCGGGGAGCCGCGTGATGATGTGCGTGCGATCGGCGCCGAAAACCTCCTCGTCGAGCCGCAGGATCGTGGTGAGGTCCTCGGCGGTGGCCGCGCGCGTGGCCACCGACGGCCCCGAGGCGCCGGGCGTGAAGTGCCCGCACAGCATCTCCGCCCGGCCGGTGACCTTGAAGCCGAGTTCCTCGTAGAGCGGTTGGCCGTTCGGCGTCGAGTGCATCGTCAGTGGTGTCGTGCCCATCGCGGAGACGACGTGACGCATCAGGCGGCGCCCGATGCCCTGGCGGGAATGCCGCCCGGCGACCAGGACCATGCCGATGGCGCCCAGGTCGAGGCGGTCGTGCGGCCCGTACTCCGTGATGACACAGGCGCTGACGAGCCCGCCGTCGGGGTCGTCGATGCCGTAGCCCTTCCCGGCTGTGAGGAGGAACCCCCACTTGTGTTCCTCACGGGGCCAGCCCCGATCCTCGGACAAGTCGGCGCAGGCGGTGAGATCGCGAGGCGTCAGACGGCGGATGGGCAGAGCGGCGAGGGAAGGAGTCGGCACGCAGGTCAGGCTGTCTGACGACTGCCCTGGTCGTCCAGCCGTTTCCGGGGAGACGTACGAGCTTTTGGCCATGTCATGGGCCGGCGCACAGCGTGCCTGCAGACGCTGGGTGTTTCACGTGAAACATGGAGAAACGGCTGGCGTCCAGCAGGCGATCGATCATCAAGGGCCTGTTTCCGATCTCCGCTCAAGGGAGTCTCCGGCCAAGGGTGCGACAGCACATCCCATTAGCCTCATGGCCTATGGCCAGACTTCACCTCTTCGACCTCGACGGCACCCTTCTGCACGGAAGTTCCGCCCCCGTGGAGATCTCGCGGCAACTCGGGCTGGAAGCCGAGACCGTGGCGCTCGACCGAGAGATCTCGGCGGGGCTGATCGGGCCGCCTGAGTATGCGGCGCGGGTGCACGCGCTCTGGGCGGATCTCACCGAGGCCCATGTGGCGGCCGCTTTCGAGGGCGCTCCTTGGTTGGCCCGGATCCGTGAAGTCTGGGCGGAGATCAGGGGGCAGGGAGACTACTGCGCGGTCGTATCGCTCTCGCCCTCCTTCTTCGTGGAGCGGCTGACGGGCTGGGGCGCGCACGCGGCGCACGGTTCCCGCTTTCCAGCCGTGCCGTTCACCGAGCCCGTCGACCCGGCAGGAGTTCTCAGTGCCGCGGCCAAGGTCCTCATCGCCGACCGGCTTTGTGAGGAGTTCGGGGTGACGCGGGCCGATTGCGTCGCCTATGGCGACTCGCTGTCGGACAAGGACCTGTTCGGAGCCGTCCCGGTCTCCGTCGCCGTCAACGCAGATGGCCATCTGGCTGGTCTCGCGACCCACTCCTACATGGGGATGGATCTGTGGGAAGCCTATGAATTGGTGCGCAGCAGCCGCTAATTGAAGGAATTAGTCGTTCGCTGCCTCGTCCAAATCGTGAGGGAGGAAGGGGGGACTTGTGATCGGGGCATCGGCCGGTAGGGTCGACTCCGGTTCGTGTCCGAGCTGTGATGCAGACTCCCAGCGCGGACCGAGCGCAAGGCAATGCAGCCTAACGGGACGGAGAGATCGAAGACCCGCATTCACGGGTATGCGGCCGGGGCGCCCACGCGCGGTGGGATGCTGCGGTGAGAGTGCTGCGGCCAATGTCACACTCTCGCCCTACTTGCCCGTACCGAGTCGGAATACGGGTTGAATGTCGCCGTATTGGTCGCGGCAACGAACGGGAAAAGCAAGCCATCGCGGGGGAAGCAGGCACCTTCCGAGCAAGGAAGTGCGCAGACCGACCGAAAGATGTTCGAGGCGAGGCACACCATGGACGCTCCGACCACCACGTCGGCCGACACCGGCACTTCCGGCGGCGGGGGCGGCTGGTTCACGCCGCGCAAGCAGCCGGCGACGACTCCGGGCAGCGAACAGGAGACGGCTGACGGCCGCCGCCTGGCCGCGATGCGCCCGGTCGGCAGGACGGCGACGGGCGACGACACGCCCCCCTCGGCCCAGGACGGCACACCGCCTGCCACGACGACCGACCCGGCGGCGCCCGCCCCTGCGGACACCGGCGCAGGCCCCGGAACGCCGGACCCCGCCTCAGGCCCGGCCCCGGACCAGGCACCCGCCGGGCCCGCATACGGCGCCGGCGAACACGGCCGGGCATCGAACGCCGCCGCTGATCCGACCTGGGGCCCTGGGCCTGGCCCAGTCGACGCCTACCGCGCGAGCTACGGCACAACGGCCCGGGAGCGAGAGGCACCGGCCGCGACACCGGCCGCGACACCGACCCCCGGCACGCCCACCCCGGGTCACATACTGCCCGCGCCCACGCTGTCGACGCCTGCCGCCCCTCCTGCTCCCGCCTCGGCCAGAGCCCAAGAGTCCGCGGCACCTGCCCCAGCCCCAAGCCAAGCGGCGCCTGCCCCCGCTGCCGCTCAGGCCACCACCGCCCACCCGGCGATATCAGGCCTCAGCCCCATAACCCCACCTGCCGCTCAACTGAGCGTGCCGACTCAGCGCCCCGCCCCGGCCCAACCCGCGTCCCCGGATGCCATCCTGATCCGCCGGACGATGGCCGAGATCGGCCCCGTGGCCGACAAGGTCACCTCGTACTTCTATGCGCTGCTCTTCGTACGCCACCCCGACCTGCGCTCCCTTTTCCCGGCCGCGATGGACACCCAGCGCGACCGGCTGCTCAAGGCGCTGCTCACCGCGGCCGAGCACATCGACAACACACCCGTTCTCGTCGAGTACCTGCAGAACCTCGGCCGCGGCCACCGCAAGTACGGAACCCGGGCCGAGCACTACCCGGCCGTCGGCGAGTGCCTCATCGGTGCGCTGAACAAGTACGCCGTCGGCGTCTGGGACGCGGAGATGGAGGCCGCCTGGGTGCGGGCGTACACGACGATCTCGCAGGTCATGATCGACGCGGCGGCGGCGGACGAACTACGCGCCCCCGCCTGGTGGTATGCGGAGGTCGTGTCGCACGACCTCAGGACCTCGGACATCGCGGTCGTCACCGTCCGCCCCGACCAGCCCTATCCCTTCCTCGCCGGGCAGTACACGAGCCTGGAGACGCCTTGGTGGCCGCGGATCTGGCGGCACTACTCCTTTGCCTCCGCGCCCCGCTCCGACGGCCTGCTGACGTTCCATGTGAAGGCCGTGCCCGCGGGCTGGGTCTCCAACGCGCTGGTACACCGCGCCCGGCCGGGAGACATCATCCGGCTCGGCCCGCCGGCCGGTTCGATGACCGTGGACCACACCACCGACAGCGGTCTGCTCTGCGTGGGCGGAGGCACCGGCATAGCGCCCATCAAGGCGCTGGTCGAGGACATCGCCGAGCACGGCGAACGGCGACCGGTCGAGGTCTTCTACGGCGCCCGCACCCACCAGGACCTGTACGACATCGACACGATGCTCAGACTCCAGCAGTCCCACCCCTGGCTGGAGGTCCGCCCGGTCGTGGACCGGCACGGACTGCTCCAGCTTCCCGACGCCATACGCGAGTTCGGGCCCTGGACCGAGTACGACGCCTACGTCTCCGGTCCGCCTGGCATGATCCGCAGCGGTGTGGACGCGCTGAGAGACATCGGCATCCCGTCCGAGCGCATACGCCATGACTCGGTGGAGGAGCTCGTCGCCACCGGGGACTGATGAACCGTCGCCACCGGGGGCTGGTGAACGTCGCTACCTGGGTTGATGAGTCGTCGCCGAAGCCGAGGCCGGCCGTCGGTGTCAGCCCAGGTCGGGGGCGTGCATGGCGCGGACGCCCTCGATGTTCCCGTCCAGGTAGTGCCGCAGCGACAGCGGTACGAGATGGACGGAGGCGATCCCGACGCGGGTGAACGGCACCCGCACGATCTCGTACTCGCCGATGGGCTCGTCCACCTCGGGCCCGTGCCGCAGGGACGTGTCCATCGACTCCAGGCGGCAGACGAAGAAGTGCTGCACCTTCACACCGGTCGCGCCGCCGTCCTCGCCTATGTGCTCGACGGTGTCGACGAAGCAGGGCACCACGTCGACGATCTTGGCTCCGAGCTCCTCGTACACCTCGCGGTGCAGGGCCTCGACGACAGTCGTGTCCGTCGGCTCGACCCCGCCACCGGGGGTGAGCCAATAGGGATCCACACCAGGCTTGGTGCGCTTGATCAGGATCAGATCGTCGCCGTCCAGCAGGACGGCGCGGGCGGTGCGCTTGACCACGGGTCGGACGGTCATGGGAGAAATGTGGCCCGGCTGGTTCCACGTGAAACATCGCGAGACGTCACCACTCGAGCTCACGGTGTGATGGCCCCAGATGCCCTGCTCAGGCCTTATGGGGAACCGCTCCTCAGGCCCAGTCGGAAGCCGCTCGCAGCAGCCACTCGTGGGCGCGTGCGATGTGCGGCATCGTCAGCGTGCCGGTGCGGACCACCAGGAAGTACGTCCGCAGTGGCGGCACCGGCGGATCGTGCAGGGCGACGACGTCGCCGCGCTCCAAGGCGGCCGCGCACAGATAGCGGGGCAACACCGCCAGCCCTGCCCCCGCCGCCGCGCAGGCGAGGACCGCGCGCAGGTCGGGGACGATCACGGTGCCCGGAGCGGCGGGCCGGGAGTCGTAGACCGAAGCCCAGTAGCGGGAGACGAAGGGCAGGGACTCGTGGACCTCCACCACTGGGAGGTCCTCCAGCGCGTGCACTCCCTTGAGGCGCAGTGTCCCCGAGCCGATCCGGTCGGCCCAGCGGGGAGCGGCGACGAGGACGTGCTCCTCGTCGCAGAGTGGAGTCGCCGTGAGCAGAGCGCCACGTGGACGGGCCGTGCTGATGGCCAGATCATGATGCCCGGCGGCCAGCCCTTCGAGGGTCTCCTCGGCGTTGCCGAAGGACGCGCGCAGGGCGAAGCCCTGGCCGTCTTCGCCGGTCAGCTCGGTGAGTGCGGGCAGCGCCCGCTCGGCGGTGAACTCAGGAGGGCCGGCGAGGTGCAGGGAGCGTAAGGAGGACTCGTCGTCGAGACCCGTCTCGGTGATCTCCACCAGGGCGTCGAGATGCGGCGCGGCCTTGTGGGCGAGTTCGTCGCCGATGGTCGTCGGTGTCACTCCGCGGGCCTGCCGTAGGAACAGGGGGCGGCCCAACTGTCGCTCCAGGGTGCGGATCTGCGAGGTCACGGCCGGCTGCGACAGCCCGAGCAGCGCGGCGGCACGGGTGAAGGAGCCGGCCCGGTGCACCGTGACAAA
The DNA here is from genome assembly GCF_028736035.1 of Streptomyces sp. T12. Classification (NCBI taxonomy): domain Bacteria; kingdom Bacillati; phylum Actinomycetota; class Actinomycetes; order Kitasatosporales; family Streptomycetaceae; genus Streptomyces; species Streptomyces sp. T12. Next base: position 5,277,705 of record NZ_CP117866.1, on the reverse strand, counting down.
AGTGCGCAACAAGGCCAGATCCATGCCACACCCTCCCCTTCCCCGCCCTTCTCCCCACCCTCAGGGCAGGGCCCAACTATAAATAAGTCGATAGGTCGCTGTCGCTACTGTGATTGGACACTGACAGAGAGTCAACTAGCCTTGTTCGCGCGGTTCTTGGCGCGCAGAACCGAGGACGGTCCGAGCCACGAGGGGGGAGGTTCGGACCGTCCGTTCTGCGTAGACACCGACGGACGCGGCGGCGAACGCGATCACTCCGCCGATTCGTCCAGCGCACGCAGCACATCGGCCACCAGGTCCTCGGGATCTTCCGCACCGACCGACATACGGATGAAGCCCTCCGGTACGGCGTCGCCGCCCCAGCGTCCGCGCCGCTCGGCCGTGGAGCGCACCCCGCCGAAGCTGGTCGCGTCGTCGACGAGCCGCAGGGTGTCGAGGAAGCGCTCGGCACGCGCGCGCGTGGGCAGCGTGAAGGACACCACGCACCCGTAGCGCCGCATCTGCTGTGAGGCGATCTTGTGCGAGGGGTCGCCCGGCAGCCCCGGATAACGCACCCCGAGCTCCTCCGGCCAGTTCCGCAGCGTCTCGGCGACCGCCAGGGCATTGGCGTTCTGCCGTTCCACACGCAGCTGGAGCGTGGCCAGGGAACGGTGCGCTAGCCAGGCCTCCATGGGCCCCGGGATCGCCCCGACGATCTTGCGCCAGCGCCGTACGGCGGCCATGGCCTCGGCGTCGCGGCCGGTGACGTATCCCAGCAGCACGTCGCCATGCCCCGTCAGCTGCTTGGTGCCGCTGGCCACCGAGAAGTCGGCGCCGAGCTCCAGTGGCCGCTGCCCGAGCGGTGTCGCGAGCGTGTTGTCGACGGCGACGAGCGCGCCACGCGCGTGTGCCGCTTCGACGAGCCGCCGGATGTCGCACACGTCGAGGCCGGGGTTCGACGGCGTCTCGATCCACAGCAGCTTCGCGCCGTCCAGGACGCCGAGCTGTGCGTCCCCGCCGGTCGGCGCCGTGCGCACCTCGATGCCGTAGGCCTCCAGCTGCGCCCGTGCCAGGGGCAGCGCCTGGTAGCCGTCGCTGGGCAGGACGACCGCGTCCCCGGCGCGCAGCTGGGAGAAGAGCACCGACGAGGTGGCGGCCATGCCCGACGCGAAGACCAGCGTCTCGACGCCGACCTCCCCCGGCGCCTCCAGCTCGCCGATGGCGCGCTCCAGGTGCGTCCAGGTCGGGTTCTCGTCACGGCCGTAGGTGTACGGCCCCGTGGGCTCACCCGGCAGGTGGTAGTGGGCGGCGAACACCGGGCCCGGCAGGGTCGGCTCGTACTTGACCGGCTCGGGCAGCCCGGCCCGTACCGCGCGCGTGCCGTCCCCGCCGCCGGAAGGCACTTGCTGAGGATTGGTACCGCTCATGCCGCCTGCCCTCCCGCCTGCTCGCGGACCTCCGCGAGGAGGCCCGTGCTTGCCGCCTCCACCATCTCGAGGCACTCCTCGAAGCCGTCCCGGCCCCCGTAGTACGGGTCGGGCACATCGAGGTCGTCTCCTACGGCGGGGTCGTAGGAACGCAGCAGCCGCACCTTCGCCGCGTCCTCCGGGGAGGGCGCAAGTCGGCGCAGGGCCTTGAGGTGCCCGGAGTCGAGCGCGATGACGAGGTCGAGGCGGGCGAACCACGACGCCTGGAACTGCCGGGCCGTGTGGCCGCTTTCGTAGCCGTGCTCCTCGAGGACGGAGACGGTGCGGGAGTCGGCCGGGTCGCCCTCGTGCCAGCCGCCGGTGCCGGCGCTGTCGACCTCGACCAGGCCGTCGAGCCCGGCCTCCGCCACACGGGCGCGGAAGACGGACTCGGCCATCGGGGAGCGGCAGATGTTGCCGGTGCAGACGAAGCAGACGCGGTAGGTCATCGGATGCTCAGTCCCCGTCGGGCAGGACGACGTTGAGCGCCCAGGAGACGATCGAGATGATCAGGCCGCCGAGCACGGCGGTCCAGAAGCCCTCGACGTGGAAGCTCAGGTCGAGCTTGTCGGCGAGCCACGAGGTCAGCAGCAGCATCAGCGCGTTGACGACCAGGGTGAACAGACCGAGCGTCAGGATGAGCAGCGGCAGGCTCAGGAGCTTGACGAGCGGCTTGACCAGGAAGTTCACCAGGCCGAAGATCAACGCGACGACGAGCAGGGTGCCGACCTTCTTGCCCGTGCTGTCACCGGTGAGGGTGATGTTGTCTATCAGCCAGACGGCGACCGCCAGGGCGCCCGCGTTGGCGATCGTCTTGACTACGAAATTCTTCATGTGTCTGATCGTGGCAGACGAGATCGGCCATGAGCACTGTGACAAGGGCGGACGAGAGCGATGAAGGCATTCCGGCTGGACGAACTGGAGGCGGAGCGCGCCGCCAACGAGGGCGCCTACCTGCAGTTTCTGCGCGAACGGAACATGTCAGTCGGTCTGTATGCGCTCAATGCCGGTGAGCATGATCCACAGAAGCCGCACAATCAGGACGAGGTCTACTTCGTTGTGAGCGGCCGCGCCCAGATCACCGTCGGCATGGAGACCACACACGTGGCGCGCGGCAGCGTGGTGTACGTGCCGGCAGGAGTCGCCCACAAGTTCCACCACATCAGCGAGGACCTGCGGGTGCTCGTGGTGTTCTCTCCGCCAGAAAGCTGACCTTTGGCCTCGGGGTTCCCTAGGGGATCGATCAGGGGAGGACAAGGGCTGCGAGGCCCCCGCCGGGCACCTGCCCGCCCTAGCATCGAGTGCAGGGAATCAGCAGATTCGAAGGACCGGATCCGGCACTGTGCCGGGCGGAGAGGTAAGGACGAGGGCGATGCGTGAGATCTTCGCAGGACTGCCGTGGTGGGTGAAGTGGATCGCGGTGCCGGTTATCGCCCTGGTCGTGTTCGGCGGGTTGATAGCCAGCGTCGTCGGGTTCGTCATCGGGCTGCTCTTCAAGGTGCTGGTCTTCGTGGCACTGGTCGGTGGACTGATCTACGTCGTAAGGAAGTTCATGTCGAGCTCCTCGTCGCGCAGCGATTGGTGAGGGCCGGCAGCGACTGGTGAGGGCCGTGGGAAGAGGGAAGCGGTAACAGGAATCACCGGTTCCCTCGGGCGAGGGAAGTTTTCCGGGCAGGGCGTCTGCGAGCGGTGGCGTACGAATAGAGTCCGGAAATCGACGCGGGGACGACCCCGTGAGCGGCGTGCACCCCTCTCCCGTGTTCCCCAGCACGGGCTCCCCCCTCGCGCCTTTGGGAGTGACCCTTGGCCACGGTTGACACCGCACCCTCAGAACCCCACTCACCCCTCGGACGGCCGCACTCCTCCGTACCCCAGGTACCGAGACAGGCCTCCCCGAGGACACCCCCCGAGCAGCCGCACTCCGCGACGCTCATCGGATCCGTCCAGCGTGCGATGCGCCTGCTGGAATGCGTCGCCGAGCACGAGTACGGCGCTCCCGCGAAGCAGCTCGCCCGTGAGACGGGTCTGGCGCTGCCCACCGCTTACCACCTGTTGCGCACCCTGGTGCACGAGGGCTATCTGCACCGGGACAAGGGCCTGTTCTTCCTCGGCGAGGCAGCGGTTCGGCTGAGCAGCAGCGGAGCTCAGCAGAAACGTCGCAGCGCCGTTGCCGAAGCACTCGCCCAATGGCGTGATGCCATTGGTGTCCCCGTTTACTACGCCCAGTACCGCGACGGCGAGATCGAGGTCATGTGCGTCTCCGACACTCCGGGCAATCCGGCGGTCGAGGAATGGGCCGACTTCCGTGAGACAGGCCACGCGCACGCCATCGGTCAGTGCCTGCTGTCCCAGTTGGACGAGGACGCCCGCCGCGATCACCTCGACCGCCATCCCGTGCAGTCCATCACCCCGTACACGGTGCGCGACAGCCGCACGCTGCTGCAACGCCTCGAACGGACGCGTCGGATGGAGCCGGTGACCGAGCGCCAGGAGTACGCGCTGGGCACGGTGTGCGCGGCGATTCCGATCACAGTGGGCACCACGGCCGCGACGATGGCCATTTCCCTGCCCGCCCATCAGGCCGACCGGTTGCTGTCGGCGGCACGGCAGCTCCAGGACGAAGTCGGGCGGCTCCTGGGGTCACTGGCGATCTCTATCAGTATCTGAAAACTCACTCCTTGTGATCTCTCGTGTACGTTCAGCAAGATTCCACCAGTGTCGGGTCCGTTCCCGGCCAGTCGACTGCAAACGACGGGGTAGGCGATGCGCGAGTCCGTACAGGCAGAGGTCATGATGAGCTTTCTCGTGTCCGAGGAGCTCTCGTTCCGTATCCCGGTGGAGCTGCGCTACGAGACCTGTGATCCCTATGCCGTACGGCTGACCTTCCACCTGCCGGGTGATGCCCCCGTGACCTGGGCCTTCGGCCGCGAGCTGCTGGTCGACGGGGTGGGCAGACCGTGCGGAGAGGGAGACGTACGGGTCTCCCCGGCCGGTTCCGAGACGCTGGGCGACGTCCTGATCCGGCTTCAGGTCGGTGCCGACCAGGCGCTGTTCCGCTCCTCGGTGGCGCCCCTGGTGGCCTTCCTCGACCGCACCGACAAGCTGGTGCCGCTCGGGCAGGAGGGCGCGCTCGCCGACTTCGACGCCCACCTTGATGAGGCCCTGGACCGCATCCTGGCGGAGGAGCAGAGCGCGGGTTGAAGCGTTACGGCAGCGAGAGGGTGGCGTAACGCTTCGCCGGGGCGCTGCGGGGGCGCGCGGGAACGCTTCTTCTTCGCGGGCGTGCGCCGTGTTCCGGCTCAGGGGCGGGCCCGTCGGCTGCGCGAGATCGGCGGCCGCGTCCGTCACCGCTTCCGGCGTCGCCCCCGCCCGCCCCGTCCCTGAGCCGGCTGCCCCGGAGCGGGCTGTGCGCCCGCCGGGACCGGCTGGGCACCCGCAGACACCGCCCCCTTCTCCGGCCGGTCGGCCGAGACCACCAGGGCCGCGAGAGCCGTGGTGACCGGCACCGACGCGACCAGGCCGATGGAGCCCACCAGCGTGCGCACGATCTCCTCCGCCACCAACTCACTGTTGGCGACCGTGCCGACGCTGCTCTGCGCGATCGAGAAGAGCAGCAGCAACGGCAGCGCGGCGCCGGCGTAGGCGAGCACCAGTGTGTTGACGACGGACGCGATGTGGTCGCGGCCGATCCGGATGCCCGCGCGGTACAGCCCGCGCCAGCCCATCGTCGGGTTGGCCTCGTGCAGCTCCCAGACCGCGGACGTCTGGGTGACCGTCACGTCGTCGAGGACGCCGAGCGAACCGATGATGACACCGGCGAGCAGCAGACCGCTCATGTCGATCGACGGGTACAGCCCGTGAATCAGACCGGTGTTGTCGTCCGTGTTGCCGGTGAGCGCGGCCCAGTCGATGAACCCCGAGCCGAGAAGGCCGATCAGCAGCAGCGAGAGCAGCGTGCCGAGCACCGCCACGGACGTACGGGCCGACAGGCCATGGCACATGTAGAGCGCGATCAGCATGATCGCGCTGGCCCCCACCACCGCCACGACCAGCGGGTTCGAGCCCTGCAGGATCGCCGGCAGGATGAAGAAGGTCAGCACCAGGAAGCTGATGGCCAGCGCGACCAGCGCCATGACACCGCGCATCCGGCCCACCACCACGACGGCGAGCGCGAAGATACCGGCGAGCAGCGCCATCGGGATCCTGCGGTTCACGTCGGTGACCGAGTACTGCAGGTCCTTGGGCGCGGAGGGCTCGTAGGCGACCACGACGTCCTGGCCCTCGTGCAACTGCCGTGACTGGTCGGGCTGCACGATCTCCGTGAAGGTACGGCCCTTGTCCTTGCCCGTGTCGACGCGGATCGTCGCCTTCTTGCAGGTGCCGTTCTCCTGCTGCACCGCGGAGGAACCCTCGGCGGTGGAGGTGTCACCGGTCGGGGGCACTCCCGAGGCGCCGACGTCCTTGCAGCTCACCTCGACCACCTTGGCGACCGTGGCCTCCTGCGTCTGCCGGTCGAAGCCGACTCCCGTGCGCTCGTGCGGCGGGGCGCCGCCCGGCCACAGCACCGCGAGCCCCACCACCACCGCCGCGGCGAACGGGATCAGGATCGCCGCGATGACCTTGCGCAGGTGCTGGGAGACGGGCGCCGCGGGACCATGGGCGTGGCTGTGGGAGTGCGCATGCCCGCCACCGCCACCGCCGTCGCCGTCGCCGCCGCCACGTGAGCCGCCGGATCCGGACCCGTGCCCATGGCCACCGCCGGAGTCGTGACCGTCACCCGGGGCGGGCCACTGCCCCGGTGAGCCGCCGGAACCGGACCCCTGATCGTGCGGGCCACCAGAACCGGGGCCGTGCGGGCCGCCGCCGGATCCTGGGCCGTGCGGGCCGCCGGGCCCGCGCCCATGCCCCCCGCCCCCGTGGCCCTGCATCCCACTGGCCCCGGCCCCGTGTTCGTGCCAGCCGCCGGAATCAGCCGCGTGATCGTCGTGGCCGCCTGCCGAACCAGGCCCGTATCCACCGTCGTATCTGCCGCCAGCCACCCCCGAACCCCGGCCGTCTGTACGGCCGTTGCCCCGCGCGGGGCCGTTTCCGGGGCCGCTTCCGAAGCCCGAGCCGCGGGGCTGCTCGGGCGGTGGGTACGGAGGCTCATGCGTCGTGGTCACCGACCGATCATCGCAAGAACGACCGGGGCCCTCTGTTCACCGCGCCCGAATTGACGCTAGCGTGGTGCCACCTTTGTACACGCGGGAGCTCGGAGCACCGGGCTGAGAGGGCGCTGACCTCCGTCCCTGCGATGTTTCACGTGGAACATCATCCGAAGAGAGTGATGTTCCCCACGAAACGTCGGCAGACGGAAGCCGCTGCGTCGACCGCCGAACCTGTTACCGGGTAATGCCGGCGTAGGGAGTAGGTCTCATGACCATCAAGGACGCGCGCACGCCTGCCTCCGTTCAGGACGACACGTCCGAGGAGGCCGGGAAGTCCATCGGCTGGCACAAGGCGTACGTCGAGGGCTCACGCCCCGATCTGCGGGTGCCAGTCCGCCAGGTGCACCTCACCAACGGGCAGTCGGTCACGCTGTACGACACATCGGGCCCGTACACCGATCCCCTGACCGACACCGACGTCCGCAGGGGGCTGCCCCCGCTGCGGGAGAACTGGATCATCGGCCGCGGCGACACCGAGGAGTACGCGGGCCGGCCCGTTCGTCCGGAGGACGACGGGATCAAGCACACCTCGCCGCGCGGCGGCCTGCGCAACCTGGACGCGGTCTTCCCCGGACGGCCGCGCCAGCCGCGACGGGGCCGTGACGGTGGCGCGGTTACGCAGCTCGCCTACGCGCGCCGCGGCGAGATCACACCCGAGATGGAGTACGTGGCCATCCGGGAGAACGTTTCTCCGGAAGTGGTCCGCGAGGAGATCGCGGCGGGCCGGGCCGTGCTGCCCGCCAACGTCAACCACCCGGAGATCGAGCCGATGATCATCGGCAAGCGGTTCCTGGTGAAGGTCAACGCCAACATCGGCAACTCCGCGGTCACCTCCTCCATCGAGGAAGAGGTCGAGAAGATGACCTGGGCTACCCGCTGGGGTGCCGACACGGTCATGGACCTGTCGACCGGCCGCAACATCCACACCACTCGCGAGTGGGTGCTGCGCAACTCCCCCGTGCCGATCGGCACGGTGCCGCTCTACCAGGCACTGGAGAAGGTCGACGGCAGGGCCGAGGAGCTGACCTGGGAGATCTACAAGGACACGGTCATCGAACAGGCCGAGCAGGGCGTGGACTACATGACGGTCCACGCGGGCGTGCGCCTGCCGTATGTGCCGCTCACCGCCAACCGCAAGACCGGCATCGTCTCGCGCGGCGGCTCGATCATGGCGGCGTGGTGCCTGGCGCACCACAAGGAGTCGTTCCTGTACGAGAACTTCGAGGAGCTCTGCGAGATCCTCGCGGCGTACGACGTCACGTATTCGCTGGGTGACGGCCTCAGGCCGGGCTCGATCGCGGACGCCAACGACGAGGCGCAGTTCGCGGAGTTGAAGACGCTCGGGGAACTCAACCGGATCGCGAAGCGTTTCCATGTTCAGACCATGATCGAAGGGCCGGGACATGTCCCGATGCACAAGATCAAGGAGAACATCGACCTTCAGCAGGAGATCTGTGATGAAGCTCCGTTCTATACGCTCGGCCCGCTGACCACGGACGTCGCTCCGGCCTACGACCACATCACCTCCGGCATCGGTGCCGCGATGATCGCCTGGTGGGGCACGGCCATGCTCTGCTACGTCACACCCAAGGAGCACCTGGGCCTGCCCAACCGTGACGACGTCAAGACCGGCGTCATCACCTACAAGATCGCCGCCCACGCGGCCGATCTCGCCAAGGGGCATCCCGGTGCGCAGGAGTGGGACGACGCGCTGTCCGACGCCCGCTTCGAGTTCCGGTGGGAGGACCAGTTCAACCTGGCTCTCGACCCGGACACGGCACGGGAGTTCCACGACGAGACCCTTCCGGCCGAGCCCGCCAAGACGGCCCACTTCTGCTCCATGTGCGGGCCGAAGTTCTGCTCGATGAAGATCTCCCAGGACATCCGTCGCCAACACGGCGGATCCCAGCAGGAGATCGAGGAGGGCATGGCTCAGAAGTCGAAGGAGTTCGCCGCGGCCGGCAACCGGGTGTACCTGCCGATGGCGGACTGACGCCGACGGCCTGACCCAGGGCGCCATGCCCCGGCGTCCTGCGTCCTGCGTGCTGCTCCGGCGTCCTGCGTGCTGCCCAGGCTTCGGCTTGCGCCTCCCCGAGGAGGTCTCCCCGGGGCTCCGTCTTGGAGAAGGGTCCCCTGGCGGGGGCTCTCCTACGGCGGAGGCGCAAGCCGAGGGGCTACTCCGGCTGGTGTTCCGGCCCTCCGAAGTCCGGGCTCGTGTAGTCCGGGCTGGAGAAGCTCGGCCGTGAGCCCCGGGAGCCACCGTCGTCCGGGCTGCTGAAGCCCGGGCGGTCGTAGCCGAGGTTCGGGATACGGCCGGCCGGCGTCGACGGTGGCGTGCGGTGCAGTGCCGATGCCGTGCCGGGGTCGGCGAGCGCCTCCCGCAGGAAGGGCAGGATGCCACGCTCCAGCAGGGCCTCGCGCCAGGCTTCCCTGGCCCGGGCAACCTCCTCGCTCAGTTCGCCGTACGGTCCTCCGTCGAATGCCGGACGGTTGCGCAGGGCGGTGAGCAGGAGTCCGACGGCGGCGACCAGGATCGCGGCCGCCGCCACGGCGCCGAACACCCATCCGGTGGTCAGCATCGTCTGGGCGAAGGCCGGCTCGGGGTCGAGCATCTTCAGGATGTAGCCGACGAGCAGGAAGATCGCTGCGGCGGTGCCGGCGAGGACGGGTGCCAGGACGGCGACCACGGCGACCACGCCGGGGCCGGCGGTCTCGGCGACTTCTCCCATGGTGGTGGCGAGCCCCATCGCACTCGTGCCCGGCTCGGTGGAGCTGGACTCGCGGGTGGACGACGGGGTGGACGGCGCCGGTTGGCGCAGTTCCTCGCGGACCTTCACGTAGTGCTGGTACTCGGTCGCCGCGGCCGCCGTGATGAGTGCGGTGGCGTTGAGCGCCATGGTGCGCAGCTGTTCGGAGTTGAGCCGCTGTCCGACAGCGGCCAGTTCCGGGCGGTGTGGTGCGGAGCGCAGCGCCTCATCGAGGATCCGCTCGTATTCCTGGCGGTCCTCACTGTGCAGGTGCTGCGGAACGCTGTTCATGTGCATCCCCCGATGCTCCGTAGGGCTTGGGGCTCGCATGCCAACGAGCCGTCGGGCAGAAACGGAGGGGAGCCTGCTACGGATAAGCCGATGGTAGAGCGGTGACGGCACACGTTGACAGGGGGTTTGCCAAAATTGGGCCCTGGCCTGCGCCGTCTTCCGTCACTGCGTCGTGAGGGGACGCCTGCCCGGTGAACGTTCAGATATCCAGGGGAAGTTGCTGGACCAGCAGCTTTCCGGCCATGGTCACTCCGCCGTCCATCGCGATGGCGAGGCGGTCGGCGTAGACGTGCGGCCCCTCGATCAGGGGCCCGGTGCTGTCCTCGCCCTCCTCGGAGCCGACCTCGCCCAGCAGGTACGGAATGGGGCTGTGGCCGTGAACGATGCGGGTGCCGCCGTACGTATCGAGCAGGGAGCGAACGTGGTCGGCGCCACCCTCGTCGCGGAAGGAGAAACGCTTGGTGAACTTGCGGAAGAGGTCCCAGACTTCGTCGGCGTCATTGCGCGTGAGCGTCTCGCGGACGGTGTCGTTGACCGCCTCGATCGAGTCGCCGTAGTCGAGATAGGCGGTGGTGTCCGAGTGCACGAGCAGGTGGCCGTCGACCTCCTCCATGGCGTCCAGCCGGGACATCCACTGCAGGTGGTGGTCCTGGAGACGGTCCATGTCGGTCTTCTGGCCGCCGTTGAGCAGCCAGGCCGCCTGGAAGGTGGCGGTGCCCGCGCCGGAGTTGACGGGGGTGTCGCCGAACCGCTTGGCGCCGATCAGCAGCAGCTCGTGGTTGCCCATCAGGGCCTTGCAGTAGCCGCCGGCCGCGGCGGCCTCCGCCGACAGCCGCATCACGAGATCGATGACGCCGATGCCGTCGGGGCCGCGGTCGGTGAAGTCGCCGAGGAACCACAGCCGGGCGGTGCCCGCGCACCAGTTCCCCTCCGAGTCGATGAGGCCCTTCTCCTGGAGGGCGGCCACCAACTCGTCGAGATAGCCGTGCACGTCACCGACCACGAACAGCGGACCCGGACCGTCCACCGACTGCGGATCCGGCATGTCCGCGGGGTCGACGGTCACCTGAAGGGTGTCACCGCGGTTGATCACGGGCAGGTCGCGCTGCGTGGGCGTGTAGCCCTCCGGATAGGCCTCGTCGCGGGGCGGGGCGACGTCGCCCGGGTGCGTGCTGTGGGCGTACGGACCGGTCTCGTGGACGTAAGCGGGCACCCGGAAGTCGCGCAACGTCGCCGTCCGCTCCATCTCGGGTCCCTGACCGGCCCCCTGAGTCATCAGACCCCTCCACCATCGCGCCGCAGCTGCACCGCATCGGACTGCCTGGTCGCAGCGGCCCGCGGGTGTCGTGGGCCCATCATAGGAATGCCGATCGCGCCATGTGATGACCCAGGGGTGGTGAATCGGAGCAGGACTGCTGTTCACTGCGGCTTTCGCCCCGATTGGGCAGGGCTTCGGCCGCCCGATGACCGCGCTTTCTTTCGCTCCTCGACCTGCTTGTGCACTCCCCCCGACCTGCTTCTACCGCTCCTCGGGCGACCGGGGCGGGCTGACCGTCGTACGCGGCGGACGTCGCTGGGACGAGGTACGCACGATCAGTTCGGTCGGTATCACCTGCTCGACCGGCCGGTCCGACTCGACCCCCTCGATGGCATCGATGAGGAGCTGGACCACGGCCGTGCCGATGCGGCGCGGCTTGAGGGAGAGCGTGGTGATGGGCGGCTCGGTGTTGGCGTACACGGTCGACTCGCTGCAGCAGACCAGAAGCAGGTCGTCCGGTACGCGCAGTCCGTAGCGGCGGGCGGCGGCGAGCAGGTCGGTGCCGTTCGGGTCGAACAGGCCGTAGACGGCGTCGGGGCGGTCGGGGCGGGCGAGCAGCCGGTCGGCGGCGACGGCGCCCGCGCACGGGTCGTGCGCCGGGTAGGCCTCGTACACCGGATCCTGGCCGACCCGCTCGCACCAGCGCAGGTAGGCGGTGGTCGACAGGTGGGTGTACGTGTCCGTGGTGGTGCCCGTGAGCAGACCGATCCGGCGGGCGCCGGCGTCGGCCAGGTGGTCGAGGATGCCGAGTACGGCGGCCTCGTGGTCGTTGTCGACCCAGGCGGTGACCGGGAGCGAGCCGGCCGGGCGGCCGTCGGAGACGACCGGCAGGCCCTGCCTGACCAGTTCGCTGACGACCGGGTCCTGGTCGGACGGGTCGATGACGACCGTGCCGTCGAGGGCGACGTTCGACCAGACGTCGTGGCGCGAGGTCGCGGGGAGGATCACGAGGGCGTAGCCGCGGGCGAGCGCGGCCGAGGTCGCGGCGCGGGCCATCTCGGCGAAGTACGCGAACTCGGTGAAGGTGAAAGGTTCATCCCCGTATGTCGTCACGGTCAGGCCGATGAGGCCTGATTTGCCGGTACGGAGTGTCCGGGCGGCGGCCGAGGGCCGGTAGCCCAGCCGGTCGGCGACCTCGCGGACATGGCGTCGGGTGGCGTCGGGGAGTCGGCCCTTGCCGTTGAGGGCGTCGGAGACGGTCGTGATGGAGACCCCGGCGGCGGCGGCCACGTCTCTGATGCCCGCCCGGCTGGGCCGACTGCCTCGACGTGAGGTTTCCGCGCGGCTCACCTGGTGCTTCCCTGCTGCTGTCATGGCGAGCCGATAGTAGGGCTCATGCGGTGGGGTAGTGCGGACGCATATGCACTCGTTGACAGGCACGTTTCTGCAAGGTCATCGAGCGTCAAACCCCTTGGAAACCAAGGGAGTTGAACGATCCAATGATAGGACCTGACTTGTCGGCACGCATGGGCCTGCCAAGTGCGCGATGTTTCGAAGAGGTCTCAACTCACCTTCACGAGGGATGCGCGCCACGGCGCGAGCCACCGGCGCGTAGATATATGTGTGACGCGCCCCCCAATTCGTACAACTTCGTACGACGATGCCCCTGATGCGGGTGAGGCGGAAGGGGTCTGCACTCGGTGGCGTCGCACCTGTACGCATCGGGGCCGAATCCTCATAAGGTGAGGAGTATTGGAGTCGGCGGTGGTGATGGGCCGCCGGTGGTCGCGAGGAGGACTGCGGTGAGTGAGACGAGCCCCAAGCTGCGCGCGGAGCTGGAGGGGATCCCCACCTACAAGCCCGGCAAGCCTGCTGCGGCCGGTGGTCCGGTGGCCTACAAGCTGTCCTCCAACGAGAACCCATATCCGCCGCTGCCCGGCGTGATGGAGACCGTGACGGCCGCCGCCTCGTCCTTCAACCGCTACCCGGACATGATGTGCACGGCGCTGATGAACGAGCTGTCCGAGCGCTTCGGCGTCCCGGTCTCCCACCTGGCTACCGGCACCGGCTCGGTCGGCGTCGCCCAGCAGCTGATTCAGGCCACGGCCGGACCCGGCGACGAGGTCGTCTACGGCTGGCGGTCCTTCGAGGCGTACCCGATCATCACGCAGATCAGCGGTGCCACCTCCGTGAAGGTGCCGCTGACCCCGGGCGATGTGTACGACCTGGATGCGATGGCCGCCGCCATCACCGACCGGACCAGGCTGATCTTCGTCTGCAACCCCAACAACCCGACGGGGACGGTTGTGAAGCGGGCCGAGCTGGAGCGGTTCCTCGACCGGGTGCCCGGCGATGTGCTGGTGGTGCTCGACGAGGCGTACCGCGAGTTCATCCGCGACCCCGAGGTGCCGGACGGTGTGGAGATCTACCGTGACCGGCCGAACGTCTGTGTCCTACGGACGTTTTCCAAGGCGTACGGCCTTGCCGGCCTGCGTGTCGGCTTCGCGATCGCCCATGAACCGGTCGCGGCGGCACTGCGTAAGACGGCCGTGCCCTTCGGGGTGAGCCAGCTCGCGCAGGACGCGGCCATCGCCTCGCTGCGTGCCGAGGACGAACTGCTGGGCCGGGTCGGTTCGTTGGTGTGCGAGCGCAACCGCGTGGTCGACGGGCTGCGGGACCAGGGCTGGACGGTGCCCGAGACCCAGGCCAACTTCGTGTGGCTGCGGCTGGGGGAGCACACGGTCGACTTCGCGGCGGCGTGCGAGCAGCACGGCGTGGTGGTCCGACCGTTCCCGGGCGAGGGTGTGCGGGTGACGGTCGGGGAGGCCGAGGCGAACGACATCTTCCTGAAGGTGGCGGAAGGGTTCCGCAAGGAGCTGTAGGGCTCCGCAAGCAGGTCAGGCGTCCACGAGTTCCACGCGCACGGGGTCGCCGTCGCGGACGGTCGCCAGCAGGCGCGGGTCGCCGTCTATCTGGCCGAGGACGTTGCACGGGCTCGCGAGGCGGCATTCGTCGCCCCGCGAGATCGGTGTGGGCCCGTAGGGGAGGGCGAGGGCGTCGCCGTCCGTCCAGAAGGCGACCGTGCCCGGGTCGACGACCTGTCGGGCGTTGGTTTCACGTGGAACGGTGACGCCCGTGTCGAAGTAGACCTCCTCGCCCCACGTGCGGGCGGTGGAGACGAGGGGCAGGGCCTTGGCGAGGGCCTGCGTGGTCGGGGTGTCGTCGAGGGCCGCGGTGAGGTGACCCGCGGGCCAGGAGATCCGTATCCGCAGGGGTGTCTGTGTCTGCATGCAGGCGATTCAACAATATGTTGAAGTTCACGCCAAGGGGTTGACCCTAACGAGGGACCCCCCTTCGGGGCCGGAGCGCGGGTGCTGCATAATTGCTTGTGAATGTGAACGCTTTCACAAGCGTAGGTAAGGAGCGGCGACGTGGACCTGGCTTTGGCGCCGGAGACTCTGGCGCGCTGGCAGTTCGGTATCACCACCGTCTACCACTTTCTGTTCGTCCCCCTGACGATCTCGCTGGCCGCCCTGACGGCCGGGCTGCAGACCGCCTGGGTGCGCACGGAGAAGGAGAAGTACCTCAGAGCAACGAAGTTCTGGGGCAAGCTCTTCCTGATCAACATCGCGATGGGCGTGGTCACCGGCATCGTGCAGGAGTTCCAGTTCGGCATGAACTGGTCCGACTACTCCCGCTTCGTCGGTGACGTCTTCGGCGCTCCACTCGCCTTCGAGGCTCTGATCGCCTTCTTCTTCGAGTCCACCTTCATCGGTCTGTGGATCTTCGGCTGGGACAAGCTGCCGAAGAAGATCCACCTGGCCTGTATGTGGATGGTCTCCATCGGCACCATCCTGTCGGCGTACTTCATCCTCGCGGCCAACTCGTGGATGCAGCACCCCGTCGGCTACCGGATCAACGAGGCGAAGGGGCGGGCCGAGCTCACCGACTTCTGGCTCGTGCTGACCCAGAACACCGCGCTCGCGCAGGCTTTCCACACCCTGTCGGCGGCGTTCCTCACCGGCGGCGCCTTCATGGTCGGCATCTCCGCCTTCCACCTGGTGCGCAAGAACCACATCCGCGAGATGAAGACCTCGCTCAGGCTCGGCCTGGTCACCGTCGTCATCGGCGGCATGCTCACCGCGATCAGCGGTGATGTCCTCGGCAAGATCATGTACGAGCAGCAGCCGATGAAGATGGCCGCGGCCGAGGCGCTGTGGGACGGCGAGGAGCCGGCGCCCTTCTCGGTCTTCGCCGTCGGCGACGTCGACAAGGGCCACAACAAGGTCGCCATCGAGATTCCGGGGCTGCTGTCCTTCCTGGCCAAGGACGACTTCACCTCGTACGTCCCCGGCATCAACGACGTCAACAAGGCCGAGCAGGAGAAGTACGGTCCCGGCGACTACCGGCCCAACATCCCCGTCGCCTACTGGGGCTTCCGCTGGATGATCGGCTTCGGTATGGCGTCGTTCGCCATCGGCCTGGTCGGACTCTGGCTGACCCGCAAGAAGTTCATGCTGCCGCAGCACCTGAGGGTCGGTGACGACGAGGTGCCGCATCTGGTGCTGCTCCCGAAGAAGGCGCTCGGCCCGAAGCTGACGAAGTGGTACTGGCGCATCGCGATCTGGACCCTGGCCTTCCCGCTGATCGCCAACTCCTGGGGCTGGATCTTCACCGAGATGGGCCGCCAGCCATGGGTTGTCTACGGCGTCCTGCGCACCCGTGACGCGGTCTCCCCCGGTGTCTCCCAGGGCGAGGTCCTCACCTCGATGATCGTCTTCACCACGCTCTACGCCATCCTCGCCGTCGTCGAGGTCAAGCTCCTCGCGAAGTACGTCAAGGCCGGTCCGCCTGAGCTGACGGAGGCAGACCTGAATCCGCCCACGAAGATCGGCGGCGACGACCGTGACGCCGACAAGCCGATGGCCTTCTCCTACTAGGCCGAGGGAGTTGCACAGTCATGGAACTTCACGACGTCTGGTTCGTCCTGATCGCCGTCCTGTGGATCGGCTACTTCTTCCTGGAGGGCTTCGACTTCGGGGTCGGGGTCCTCACCAAGCTGCTCGCCCGTAGCCGGCCCGAGCGGCGGGTGCTGATCAACACCATCGGCCCCGTCTGGGACGGCAACGAGGTGTGGTTGCTCTCGGCCGGCGGCGCGACCTTCGCTGCTTTCCCCGAGTGGTACGCCACGCTCTTCTCCGGCTTCTACCTGCCCTTGCTGCTCATCCTGGTCTGCCTGATCGTCCGGGGCGTCGCCTTCGAGTACCGGGCCAAGCGGCCCGAGGAGAACTGGCAGCGCAACTGGGAGCAAGCCATCTTCTGGTGCTCGCTGATCCCGGCGTTCCTGTGGGGTGTGGCCTTCGGCAACATCGTGCGGGGCGTGAAGATCGACCAGAGTCATGAGTACGTCGGCAACGTTCTGGACCTGCTCAACCCGTACGCGCTCCTCGGCGGTCTGGTGACGCTGACGCTGTTCACCTTCCACGGTGCGGTGTTCACCGCGCTCAAGACCGTCGGGGAGGTCCGGGAACGGGCACGGACGCTGGCCCTGCGGGTCGGTCTCGCCGCCGCCGTGCTGGCGCTGATCTTCCTGCTCTGGACGCAGGTCGAGAACGGCGACGGCAAGAGCCTGGTCGCGCTGGTCGTGGCCGTCGCGGCGCTGGTCGCCGCGCTCGTGGCGAACCAGGCCGGGCGCGAGGGATGGTCGTTCGCGTTCTCCGGCGTCACCATCGTGGCCGCCGTGGCGATGCTCTTCCTGACGCTCTTCCCGAACGTCATGCCGTCCTCGCTCAATGACGAGTGGAGCCTCACCGTCACCAACGCCTCGTCGAGCCCCTACACGCTGAAGATCATGACCTGGTGCGCGGTGATCGCTACACCGATCGTCATGCTCTACCAGGGCTGGACCTACTGGGTGTTCCGCAAGCGGATCGGCACGCAGCACATCGCTGCGGACGCCGCTGCGGGGGCCTCGCACTGAGTCCGCTGCCGGCGGGGTGGTTCACGATGTTTCACGTGAAACACCCCGCCCTGGACCGAAGGGCATGTTTCACGTGAAACCGATCGATCCGCGTCTTCTCCGGTACGCCCGCACCACTCGCCTCTTCCTGGTCGCGGTCGTCGGCCTGGGCGCCGTCGGTGCGGTGCTGGTCATCGCGCAGGCGATGCTCATCGCGGAGGCGGTGGTAGGTGCGTTCGAGCATGGGATGTCCGCCGCTGAACTGCGCACTCCCCTGCTGCTGTTGGCCGCTGTAGCGGTCGGCCGCGCGGTCATCGCGTGGCTCACCGAGCTCGCCGCGCACCGGGCCAGCGCGGCGGTGAAGTCGGAGCTACGGGGGCGGCTGCTGGAGCGGTCGGCCGAGCTGGGGCCCGGCTGGCTGAGCGGACAGCGCACTGGTTCTCTGGTTGCCCTCGCCACGCGGGGAGTCGATGCCCTCGACGACTACTTCTCGCGCTATCTGCCGCAGCTGGGGCTCGCGGTGGTGGTGCCTGTGGCCGTGCTGGCGCGGATCGTGACCGAGGACTGGGTCTCGGCGGCGATCATCGTCGGCACCCTTCCGCTTATCCCGATCTTCATGATGCTGATCGGCTGGGCCACGCAGTCCCGGATGGACCGTCAGTGGCGGCTGCTGTCCCGGCTGTCCGGGCACTTCCTGGACGTCGTCGCCGGGCTGCCGACCCTGAAGGTGTTCGGGCGGGCCAAGGCGCAGGCCGAGTCGATCCGGCGCATCACCGGCGAGTACCGCCGGGCGACCATGCGGACACTGCGGATCGCCTTCATCTCCTCCTTCGCGCTGGAGCTGCTCTCGACCCTCTCGGTGGCACTGGTCGCCGTGACGATCGGCATGCGGCTCGTCCACGGCGAGATGCATCTGTACGACGGCCTGGTCATCCTCGTGCTGGCGCCCGAGGCCTACCTCCCGCTGCGTCAGGTCGGCGCGCAGTACCACGCGGCGGCCGAGGGGCTGTCCGCGGCCGAGGAGATCTTCGAGGTGCTGGAGACGCCGGTGCCGGCCTCGGGGACCGCGGCGGTGCCGACGGGGACGGTGTCGTTCGAGGGAGTCTCGGTCCGCTATCCCGGACGGTCCGCCGACGCCGTGTCGGACGTGAACCTCGCCGTCGAGCCCGGGGAGACGGTCGCACTCGTCGGGCCGAGCGGCGCAGGCAAGTCGACGCTGCTGAACGCGCTGTTGGGGTTCGTGCGGCCGGCCAAGGGGCGGGTGCTGGTCGGGGGAGCCGATCTCGCCGAGCTCGATCTGCGGGAGTGGCGCTCACGTATTGCCTGGGTGCCGCAGCGGCCGCATCTGTACGCCGGGACGATCGCCGAGAACGTACGGCTGGCACGCCCCGACGCGGACGACGCTGCCGTACGACGTGCGCTGGGGGATGCCGGGGCGCTGGAGTTCGTGGATGCGCTGCCTGGGGGCGTCGACACCGTGCTGGGTGAGGACGGGGCCGGGCTGTCCGCGGGGCAGCGGCAGCGGCTCGCGCTGGCCCGGGCGTTCCTCGCGGACCGGCCCGTACTGCTGCTCGACGAGCCGACGGCCGCGCTCGACGGGGCCACCGAGGCCGAGGTCGTGGAGGCCGTGCGCAGGCTGGCGGTGGGGCGGACGGTGCTGCTGGTGGTGCATCGGCCGGCGCTGCTGGGCGTGGCGGACCGGGTGGTGCGGCTGTCGGAAGCCGCGGTACCCGTGCGGGCAAGCGCACTGCCCGAGGCGCCCGTGCCCGCCGCCGGCCGCCCGGTCGACCTGATCGACCCGATCGAGCGGGAAGCACATGGCGGTACCGCTGCGGACGAACCTCAGGCCCCTTCGGACGACGCCGGGGCCGTGCCGCTCACGACTCGCACACGGGGCGTCCTGGCCCGTGTCCGCGCCCTGTCCGGTCCCCGGCGCGGCCGCCTCGTCCTCGCGCTGCTGCTCGGGAGCCTCGCGCTCGGCAGTGCCGTCGGGCTCATGGCGACCTCCGGGTGGCTGATCTCGCGGGCCTCGCAGCAGCCGCCGGTGCTGTATCTGATGGTGGCCGTGACGGCGACACGGGCCTTCGGTATCGGGCGGGCCGTGTTCCGGTACGCCGAGCGGCTGGTGTCGCACGACGCGGTGCTGCGCATGCTGGCCGACACCCGGGTCGCCGTGTACCGGCGGCTGGAGCGGCTGGCGCCCGCCGGACTGCGGCGCACGCGTCGGGGCGATCTGCTGTCGCGGCTCGTCGCCGACGTGGACGCACTGCAGGACTACTGGCTGCGGTGGCTGTTGCCCGCGGCTGCGGCGACCGTTGTGTCCGCCGGTGCCATCGGCTTCACCGCGTGGCTGCTGCCCGAGGCCGGTGCCGTGCTCGCGGTGGGGCTGCTGGCGGCCGGGGCGGGAATCCCGCTCGTCACGGGTGCCGTCGCCCGCCGTGCCGAGCGCAGGCTGGCCCCTGCCCGTGGAGTGCTCGCGACGCGCGTGACGGATCTGCTCACCGGCACCGCGGAGCTGACCGTCGCCGGCGCCCTGCCCAGCCGTACGGCCGAGGCGCGGCGGGCTGACGGGGCGCTCACCCGGATCGCCTCGCGGGCCGCCACGGCCACCGCGCTCGGCGACGGACTCACTGCGCTGATCTCCGGCCTCACCGTCGCCGCCACCGCCCTCGTGGGCGCCCAGGCGGTCGCCGAGGGGCGGCTGGGCGGCGTCACGATGGCCGTCGTCATCCTGACCCCCTTGGCTGCCTTCGAGGCCGTCCTGGGGCTGCCGCTCGCCGTGCAGTACCGGCAGCGGGTGCGCAAGAGCGCGGAGCGCGTGTACGAGGTGCTGGACGCCCCCGAGCCCGTACGGGAGCCGGAGCGGTCCCGGCAGGCGCCCGCTTCGCCCTTCCCCGTCGCCGTCAGGGGCCTGACTGCCCGTCACGCGGGGCAGGACCGGGACGCGCTCGCCGACCTCCACCTGACCCTGGAGGAGGGCCGCCGGATCGCCGTGGTCGGCTCGTCGGGGTCCGGCAAGACGACGCTGGCGCAGGTCCTCCTGCGCTTCCTGGACACGGACGCGGGCTCGTACACGCTGGGCGGCGTGGACGCGTACGCGCTGGACGGCGACGACGTACGGCGGCTCGTCGGGCTGTGCGCGCAGGACGCGCACCTCTTCGACAGCTCCGTGCGCGAGAACCTGCTCCTCGCCAAGAAGGACGCCACCGAGGCCGAACTGCGCGACGCCCTCGAGCGCGCCCGGTTGCTCGGCTGGGCCGACAGCCTGCCCGACGGGCTGGACACGCTCGTGGGCGAGCACGGGGCGCGGCTGTCGGGCGGGCAGCGGCAGCGGCTCGCGCTGGCCCGCGCACTGCTCGCCGACTTTCCCGTGCTCGTGCTCGACGAGCCCGCCGAGCACCTCGACCTGCCCACCGCCGACGCCCTCACCGCCGACCTGCTGGCCGCCACCGAGGGCCGCACAACTCTGCTCATCACCCATCGTCTGGCCGGTCTGGACGCGGTGGACGAGGTGGTCGTCCTGGATGCGGGGCGTGTGGTGCAGCGGGGGACGTTCGCGGAGCTGGCCGCTGTGGAGGGGCCGCTGCGGCGGATGGTGGAGCGGGAGGAGGAGGCGGATTTGCTGGTGGGGGCGCCGTAGCGCGCGGCCGGCCCTTGGTCGTGGGTGAGTGCTCCGGGGTGTGGACCGCTCGTCGACACTCGCGTCAACAGGCGTACTGACCCATCCGCAGCAACGCGTCCCCCAGGCGTACGACCCGAACAAGACCGGGACCCGGCCCGCGGGCCAGGATCGCTGACATGTGCTCATACCGCCGCAAACGCATGCTCGTTCCGGCGCTGCTGTGCGCGCTCGCCCTGCTCGTGGCCCCGTCCGCCGACGCCACCGGCGACGGGAAGGACACCCCGGGCCGCGACGGCGGGGGAAACGGCGGTGATGTGGTCCTCGGTGCGCAGGTGGCGCGCCTGTACGAGGACGCGGCCCTGGCGACACAGCGGTACGAGGCGGGGCGGCAGGAGGCCGAGGTGCAGCGGGCGAAGGCACAGCGGATCGAGGCGCTGCTCGAACGCGAGCGGCGGCAGATCGGCGTCCTGCACGAGGACCTGGGCCGGATCGCGCGCGCCCAGTACCGCAGCAGCGGCGGGATGCCGCTCACCGCGCAGCTGATCCTCGCCAGGAGCCCGGACCAGCTGATGCGCGGGCAGCATGTCTTCTCGCAGACGAACCTGGCCGTCAACAACGCCATCGAGAAGAACCGTCGTGCCGAGGCCCGGCTGACCGCGGACGAGGCCAAGGCCGCAGCGGCCTGGCAGACCCTGGACAAGCGCAACGCCGCGCTCGCCGAGCTGAAGAAGGGCATCGAGCAGAAGCTCGAAGCGGCGCGGTGGCAGTTGCAGGGGCAGGCCGACGCCTCCGTGGCCGCCGGCTCCTGCGCGGGTGCCGTGCGGCTCGACCAACCGCAGACGGACTTCACGACCGAGTGGGTCGCGCCGGTGGAGTCGTACGAGCTGTCCGCGGCGTTCGGCAGCGGCGGGTCGCGGTGGGCGAACCGGCACACCGGGCAGGACTTCGCGGTGCCCATCGGTACGCCGGTGCGGGCGGTCGGGGACGGGCGTGTGGCCAGGGTGTCGTGCGGGGGCGCCTTCGGCATGGAGATCGTCGTCCGGCACGTGGACGGCTACTACACGCAGTACGCCCATCTCGCCTCCTCCGCCGTCGACCAGGGCGAGCGCGTGGACACCGGGCAGTGGATCGGCCAGACGGGCACGACCGGCAACTCCACCGGCCCGCACCTGCACTTCGAGGCGCGGGTCACTGCGGAGATGGGCTCGGCGGTGGATCCGGTGCCGTGGCTGGCGGCGCGGGGAGTGCAGGTGGGGTAGGAGGCCGGGCCAGGCCTAGTCCCGCTGCGCCAGCAGCTGTTCGATCACGACCGCCACACCGTCCTCGTTGTTGGCGACCGTGCGCCCCGACGCGGCGGCGACGACATCCGGGTGCGCGTTGCCCATCGCGTACGACTGGCCCGCCCAGGTCAGCATCTCCACGTCGTTCGGCATGTCCCCGAAGGCCACGACCTCCTCGTGCGAGATACCGCGCTCGGCGCAGCACAGGGCGAGCGTGCTGGCCTTGGAGACGCCGGGGCCGCTGATCTCCAGCAGGGCGCTGGGGCTGGAGCGGGTGACATTGGCGCGGTCGCCGATGGCGAGGCGGGCGAGGGTGAGGAAGGCGTCGGGGTCGAGGGTGCGGTGGTAGGCGAGGATCTTGAGTACGGGCTCGCCGGCCCCGGGGGCGTCCGGCGCCAGGAGGTCCTCGGCGGGCGCGCGCTCGTCCGGTATCTCCATGTGCAGCTTGGGATAGTCCGGCTCCTGGTAGAAGCCGTACGTCTGCTCCACCGCGTACACCGTGCCCGGAGCCGCCTCGCGCAGCAGCCGTACGGCGTCCAGCGCGTTCTCCCGAGCCAGCTCCCGCACCTTCACGAACCGGTGGGCGCCGGGGCCGCCGTGCAGGTCGACCACCGCCGCGCCGTTGCCGCAGATGGCCAGGCCGTGACCGTGGACGTGGTCGCTGACGACGTCCATCCAGCGGGCCGGGCGGCCGGTGACGAAGAACACCTCGATGCCCGCCTCCTCGGCGGCGGCCAGTGCGGCCACCGTGCGAGGGGAGACCGACTTGTCGTCCTGCAGAAGGGTGCCGTCCAGGTCGGTGGCGATGAGCCGCGGGCGGACAGCGGCCGCGGCCGGGGTCTGGGGCTGTCGAGTCGCTGAGGTCACCGGGTCATTCTCCCGCATATGCCTGCACGGCCGTGCGGCAGTCCGCACATCTGAGGCGGCACCTGAGGAGAAACCGTCCCTGCGGGCCCCGCCCACACGGCCCTGACCAGCATTGTCGTGCCCGACCGGCTCACCGCAGCTGAGCCGCCGCCTCCATGGCGATCTGCTCGAAGATCTTCTCGTCGGCTGCGAAGTCCGAGTCGGGGATCGGCCAGTGGACCACGATCTCGGTGAATCCCAGTTCCTGATGGCGCCCCGCGAAGTCCACGAACGCGTCGAGGGACTCCAGCGGGCGGCCGCGGTCCGGGGTGAAACCGGTGAGCAGGATCTTGTCGAGGTCGGCAGTGTCCCGGCCGATCTCGGCGCACGCGTCGGCCAGCTTCTCGGCCTGCCCACGAATGGCTTGAATCGACTGTTCAGGAGTGCCGTTCTCGTACAGCTTGGGGTCGCCCGTGGTCACCCACGCCTGCCCGTACCGCGCCGCGAGCCGCAACCCGCGCGGTCCGGTCGCGGCGACCGCGAAGGGCAGCCGGGGGCGCTGCACACAGCCCGGGATGTTGCGCGCCTCGTGCGCCGAATAGAAGTCGCCCTCGTACGACACCGCGTCCTCGGTCAGCAGCCGGTCCAGGAGCTGGACGAACTCGGCGAACCGGTCGGCCCGCTCGCGCGGCGTCCACGGGTCCTGGCCGAGCACGGTGGCGTCGAACCCCGAGCCGCCCGCACCGACGCCGAGCGTGAAGCGGCCACCGGAGATGTCGTCGAGGGAGACAAGCTCCTTGGCATACGGCACGGGATGCCGGAAATTCGGCGAGGTCACCAGAGTGCCGAGCCGCAGACGGTCGGTGACGGCCGCGGCGGCGGTCAGCGTCGGCACGGCACCGAACCACGGGCCGTCCCGGAAGCTGCGCCAGGACAGGTGGTCGTAGGTGTACGCGGTGTGGAAGCCGAGCTGCTCCGCGCGCTGCCATGCCTCGCGGCCCCCCTCGGACCAGCGACGGTACGGGAGGATCACGGTGCTCAGGCGCAGACTCATGTGTCGAGCGTAAGCGGCCGACCGGGTTTCACGTGAAACAGTCACCGCGCGCGGCTGCTCAGCCACGGAGTGAGGCTGATCATGGGCAGGTACTCCCGGTGCGTACACCATCGGGGCAGGGAGGTCAGTGCGACTCGGGAAAGCGCAGGAACTCCGGTGGCACGGCCTTCGTCAGCCACACCCCGTTCGCGCTGATGTGGAAGACATGGCCGTCGCGGTGCATGGCGCCGGCGTCCACGGAGAGCACCACTGGGCGGCCACGCCGGGCCCCTACCCGCGTGGCGGTCTCGCGGTCGGGCGAGAGGTGCACGTCGTGCCTGCTCATGGGCCGCAGCCCTTCGGCGCGGATCGCGTCGAGGCTGCCGGCCACGGTGCCGTGGTAGAGGTACGGCGGTGGCGTCGCCGGGGGCAGTCCGAGGTCGACGTCGATGCTGTGGCCCTGGCTGGCGCGGATCCGGGTGCCCTCGATCGCGAAGCGCTGCTTGTCATTGGCGGCGACCACGTGGTCCAGCTCTTCCCGGGTGAACCGGAATCCGTGCGCGGCCGCGGCGGCGATCAGCGTGTCGATCTCGACCCAGCCGGCCTCGTCGAGCGTGAGCCCGATTCGCTCGGGCTGATGGCGCAGGTGCTTCGAGAGGTACTTCGACACCTTCACGGTGCGTCTTTCATCCATGTCACCAGCGTGCCGGGAGAGGTGTGAATCACGCGAACGATTTCGCTCCGGATGTTTGATCCACAACCAAGTGCGGTTATCCACAGGGGAATTGGCGATTCTGTGGACAACGAGCCGTCGATTCAAGAGGTTTCGTCAAGATCGGTTGACGTGACATGATTTGCGGCCAGCCGGTCCAAGGCGCGGGCCCTCACCTCCCGTTCGGCGGCCAGCGCGATGAAGGACGCGGCCTGGTCCGGGCCAACAAGCCTCTCCACGGCCGCCATCGTCTCGGCCGGGACCGTCACGGAACGCGTCCGATCCCGCAGATCGGGGGTCTCGCCCGCATCCAGGTGCTGACGCAGGTGCCGCACCGCCAACAGACGCATCGCTCGGGCGAGTTCGGCGTCCACTGTCTGCTGAGCGAGCGGGCGCAGTCGTCGTACGAGAGAGGCCGCTTCGGCCGCTTCGGCGTCCGACGGACGGTGTGGACCGTCCAGGTAGCGGGCGAAGACGTGTTCGGTGGTGAACTCCAGGAAGCGGGCGGCGATGTGCTCGACCTGACCTCTCAACTCCCTTAGGTGGCCGGAGATCGCGGACAGGGGAACACCGGCGGCGTGCAACTCGACTGCCACGGCAAGCTCTTGGGGGCTCGGCACGAGGAACGAGTCCGCGTCGCCGGGGACCGGCTCCAGCACGCCGAGGTCCACGGCATCGGCCACCGCCGCGTCGTCCGGGGTGCCGCCGAAGCGCTCGTCCAGCTCGGCACGCGAGATCCGTACCGCCTCCTCGTCGGTCCACGGCCCGTCCACCTCGGCGACCAGCCCGAGCACCCCACCGAGGCCGCGACCGGCGTCCCAGGCCTCCAGGAGTTCCTTGATGGAGGCCAGGGTGTAGCCGCGGTCGAGGAGGTCGGCGATCTGGCGCAGGCGGACGAGGTGGGCGTCGGAGTAGACGTTGGCCCGGCCGCGGCGCTCGGGGCGGGGGAGCAGGCCTCGGTCCTGGTAGGCGCGGATGGTGCGGACGGTGGCACCGCTGAGGTGAGCGAGGTCCTCGATCCGGTAGGCGGGAAGGGTCGGCCCGCCGACAGCGTGGCCGACCTCACGGCGCTGATCGGCCAGGCGGCCGACCTCACCGCGCTGGTCGGCCACCCGGCTGACCTCACTCATAGCGGTGGCTCCCCACTCATAGCGGCGGCTCCAGCCGCGCGATCCTGCGCAGCGCCCGCGGCGTGAACCTCGACATGAGATACGCCCCGCGCGCCTCGGGCGTCACCGGAACCACGGCCTCACCGCGCACCACCGCCCGCAGGATCGCGTCGGCGACCTTCTCCGGCGGATAGTTCCGCAGCCCGTACAACCGCGCCGACTTCTTCTGGCGCCGCTTCTCCTCCTCGGCGTCGACCCCGGCGAAGTGCGCGGTCGAGGTGATGTTGGTGTTGACGAGGCCGGGACAGATCGCGGTGACGCCGATGCCCTGGCCGGCCAGCTCCGCGCGCAGGCACTCGCTCAGCATCAGCACGGCTGCCTTGGAGGTGCTGTAGGCGGGCAGCGCCTTGGAGGGCTGGTACGCCGCCGCCGACGCGGTGTTGACGATGTGGCCGCCCTGCCCGCGCTCGGCCATCTGCTTCCCGAACAGGCGGCAGCCGTGGATGACACCCCACAGGTTGACGTCGAGGACCTTCTTCCAGTCCTCCGGTGTGGTGTCGAAGAAGGAGCCCGACAGGCCGATCCCGGCGTTGTTCACCAGGACGTCCACCACGCCGTACTCGGTGGCGACCTTCTCGGCGAGCTTCTCCATGGCCTGCTCGTCGGAGACGTCGACCGTCTCCGCCCAGGCCGCGGGGGCGCCGATCAGACGGGACATCTCGGCGGTGCGGGACGCGGCCTCGGCGTCCCGGTCGACGGCCACCACACGCGCGCCGGCCTCGGCGAACGCGTACGCCGTCGCCCGCCCGATGCCGCTGCCGGCGCCGGTGACCAGGACGAGCTGCCCGCCGAAGCGGTCGGCGTACTTCCCGGTGGCCGTCACCCCTTCCGGCCGCCCGCCCTCCACGGATGTCACGAACTCGGTGATCCAGGCCACCAGTTGGTCGGGGCGGCTGCGCGGAATCCAGTGCTTCGCCGCAAGCGTGCGACGGGTCAACTGCGGAACCCACAGCTCCAGTTCGTCGTAGAGCCGCTCCGACAGGAAGGCGTCTCCAAGGGGCGTGATGAGCTGCACCGGCGCGTGCGCGTATGCGTCCGTGCGCGGACGGCGCAGCCGGGTCCGTACGTTGTCCCGGTACAGCCACGCCCCGTGCGCCGCGTCCGTCGGCAGCGACGAGGTCGGGTAGCCGGCGCCGGGGATCTTCTCCAGGCGCTCCAGGATGCGCGGCCAGGTCTTGCCGAGGGGACCGCGCCAGGCCAGTTCGGGCAGCACGGGTGTGTGCAGCGCGTACACGTACCAGGATTTGGCGCCCTGGCCGAGGAGTTGGCCGACCCGGCGGGGGGTGGGGCGCTTGATCCGGTTGCTGATCCAGTGTCCGAAGTGGTCCAGGGACGGGCCGGACATGGACGTGAAGGAGGCGATCCGGCCCTCGGTGCGCTTGACGGTGGCGAACTCCCAGGACTGCACCGAGCCCCAGTCGTGCCCCACCAGATGCACGGGCCGGTCCGGACTGACCGCGTCCGCGACGGCCAGGAAGTCGTCCGTCAGCTTCTCCAGCGTGAAGCCGCCCCGCAGCGGCTTCGGTGCCGTCGAGCGGCCGTGGCCCCGGACGTCGTACAGCACGACATGGAAGCGGTCGGCCAGCCGTGGCGCGACCTCGGACCACACCTCCTTGCTGTCCGGATAGCCGTGCACGAGGATCACTGTCGGCTGCCCGGGGTCGCCCAGCTCGGCGACGCACAGCTCGACCCCGCCGGTCCGCACCCGGCGCTCACGCGCGTTCTCGAGAGTCACCGGCACCGTCACCTTTCCTCCGCCCAGCGCCGCACATGCGGCAGATCGTCGTCCAGCCAGAAGGCGCTCTCCTCGGGATCCCCGGAGTCGGTGACGACCAGGATCTCCTCGAACTTCGCGCCCGTGCCCCGGAAGCCCAGGTGCGGTTCGACCGCCCACAGGCCCGGCTGCGGCGGATGGTCGGAGAAGCGGTACGGCGACCACAGCGGGGACCAGCCCTCGCGGTGGCCGTGCAGCGCGTCACTCGCCAGGCCCTTCAGGGACTGGGTGCCGAACCCGAACACATGCGCCGACCAGCGGCGCTGCTCGACCCGGTCGACCTTGTGCGCGATCACGCCGAAGGGATAGGCACGGTGCCGGTTGGCGTAACCCTGGCGGACCATGAGCCGGTCCACGTCCTCGTAGATCTCCCGCAGCGGCCGCCGCTCGCGCACCTCGCGCAGGATCAGCTCGCGATGCGCCTCCAGATCGGCCATCAGCTTGTCCTGTACGGGGTTGATGCCGAGTGAGCCCGAGTAGCCGATGTCGGCCGTGTAGCCGTCGTACACAGGGGCCATGTCCAGGATGAACGGCATCCCGGGCTCCAGCCGGCGGTTGGTGGGGAAGAACTGCAGCGGGATGCGGAAGTTCACGAACGCAGTGCGGTCCCCGAACCAGGCGAAGGGGAGATGGAACCAGTCCCGCACACCGCGCTCACGCAGCCACTCGCGCTGCATACGCGCCGCCTCGCGCTCGGTGATGCCCGGCTCCAGTCGCGCCGCGACGGCCTCCGCGCACTCGTACGCCAGCCGCTGGACCTGCCTGAACCCGCGCAATTCCGCGGAATCCGCACGGAGTCCGCCTGTCACTGCCGTAGTCATGCCACCGCCCCACCTTGTCCACACTGACTGCGGTACGTGCCCGTAACTTGACACTGGTGAATGTGACAGTTGTTAGAGGCTGCGTCAATAGGCGTGCCTCGGGCTGTGGAAAACCACGCCGATGTGGAAAAATCAGGGGCGCGTTGTTCGACTCAGGGGTGACCCCTAGGGCCCCGTACATCTGGAGTCTGACTTCAAGACAGCTCTGCGGGTTGACGACCGGCGTGGTCCGCGTCACTACCGTCGAAGGCGTGACTGTGATCGCGACCGAAAGCCTGAGCAAGCGGTTCCCCAGGGTGACCGCGCTTGACCGGCTCTCCGTGGACGTCGGGCCCGGTGTGACCGGACTCGTCGGAGCCAATGGAGCCGGCAAGTCCACACTGATCAAGATCCTGCTGGGTCTGTCCCCCGCCACCGAGGGCCGCGCCGAAGTGCTCGGCCTCGACGTCGCCACCAAGGGCGGCGCCATCCGCGAGCGCGTCGGGTACATGCCGGAGCACGACTGTCTGCCGCCCGACGTCTCGGCCACCGAGTTCGTCGTGCACATGGCCCGCATGTCCGGCCTGCCCCCCGCCGCCGCGCGCGAGCGCACCGCTGACACGCTGCGCCACGTCGGTCTCTACGAGGAGCGCTATCGCCCCATCGGGGGCTACTCGACCGGCATGAAGCAGCGCGTGAAGCTGGCGCAGGCCCTGGTGCACGACCCGCAGCTGGTCCTCCTGGACGAGCCGACCAACGGCCTCGACCCGGTCGGCCGCGACGAGATGCTCGGCCTCATCTGCCGCATCCACACCGACTTCGGCATCTCGGTCCTGGTCACCTCCCATCTGCTGGGCGAACTGGAGCGCACCTGCGACCACGTCGTCGTCATCGACGGCGGCAAGCTCCTGCGCTCCAGCTCCACCACCGACTTCACCCAGACCACGACGACCCTCGCCATCGAGGTCACCGACACCGACGACCACCCGGACGGCACCCGCGCGGTGCGCGAGGCGCTCCACGCGCGCGGGGTGGACGTTCTCGACGGCAGCGGCGGCCTCCCGGGCGCCGGGCACATCCTGCTGCTCACCGCGCAGGGCGACGAGACCTACGACCTGGTGCGCGACGTGGTCGCCGACCTCGGCCTCGGCCTGGTGCGCATGGAACAGCGCCGGCACCACATCTCGGAGGTCTTCACCGACAACGAGCAGAGCGCCGACGCGCAGCCGAAGGAGGCGGTCAGCCATGGCGGTTGAGCACCCCGTAGCCACCCAGCAGGGTGACCAGACCCGCATCCACAACATCGGCTACCGCACCTACGACGGCCCCCGCCTCGGCCGCTCCTATGCCACCCGTTCCCTCTACTCGCAGTCCCTGCGCGGCGCCTACGGCCTCGGCCGCTCGGTGAAGTCCAAGGTGCTGCCGATGCTGCTGTTCGTGGTGATGTGCGTGCCCGCGGCCATCATGGTCGCCGTCGCGGTCGCCACCAAGGCGAACGACCTGCCCGTCGACTACACGCGCTACGCGATCGTCATGCAGGCCGTCATCAGCCTGTACGTCGCCTCGCAGGCACCCCAGTCCGTCTCCCGCGACCTGCGCTTCAAGACCGTACCGCTGTACTTCTCGCGGCCCATCGAGACCGCCGACTACGTACGGGCGAAGTTCGCCGCGCTGGCCTCCGCGCTGTTCATCCTCACCGCGGCCCCGCTGATCGTGCTCTACGTGGGCGCGCTGCTGGCCAAGCTCGACTTCGCCGACCAGACCAAGGGATTCGCACAGGGACTCGTCTCCGTGGCACTGCTCTCGCTGCTCTTCGCCGGCCTCGGCCTGGTCATCGCGTCGGTCACCCCGCGCCGCGGCTTCGGCATCGCGGCCGTGATCGCCGTACTGACCATCTCCTACGGCGCGGTGTCCACCCTCCAGGCCATCGCCGACGCGCAGTCCCTCGGTGACGGCGGCGGCAGCAGCGGGGCCATCGCCTGGATCGGCCTGTTCTCGCCGATCACGCTCATCGACGGCGTGCAGTCCGCCTTCCTGGGCGCGAGCTCCGCGTTCCCCGGCGCGGTGGGCCCGAGCACCGGCGTGGGCGCCGTCTACGTCCTCGTCACCCTCGGCCTGATCGCCGCGAGTTACGGCCTCCTGATGCGCCGCTACCGAAAGGTCGGACTGTGACCACGCTCTCCATCGACCACGTATCCCGCTGGTTCGGCAACGTGGTCGCCGTCAACGACATCACCATGACGATCGGCCCCGGAGTCACCGGCCTCCTCGGCCCCAATGGCGCCGGAAAGTCCACCCTCATCAACATGATGGGCGGCTTCCTGGCCCCCTCCACCGGCACCGTCACCCTCGACGGCCAGCCGGTCTGGCGCAACGAGGCGATCTACCAGCACATCGGCATCGTCCCCGAGCGCGAGGCCATGTACGACTTCCTCACCGGCCGCGAATTCGTCGTCGCCAACGCCGAGTTGCACGGCCTGGGTGCCAAGGCCGCCCAAAAGGCCCTGGCCACGGTCGAGATGGAGTACGCCCAGGACCGAAAGGTCTCCACGTACTCCAAGGGCATGCGCCAGCGCGTGAAGATGGCGAGCGCCCTCGTCCACAACCCCTCGCTGCTCCTGCTCGACGAGCCCTTCAACGGCATGGACCCGCGCCAGCGCATGCAGCTCATGGACCTGCTGCGGCGCATGGGCGACGAGGGCCGCACCGTGCTGTTCTCCTCCCACATCCTCGAGGAGGTCGAGCAACTCGCCCGGCACATCGAGGTGGTCGTCGCCGGGCGGCACGCGGCCAGCGGTGACTTCCGCAAGATCCGTCGCCTGATGACCGACCGCCCGCACCGCTACCTGGTGCGCTCCAGCGACGACCGCGCCCTCGCGGCCGCGCTGATCGCCGACCCGTCGACGTCCGGAATCGAGGTCGACCTGGCCGAGGGCGCGTTGCACATCCAGGCCGTCGACTTCGGCCGCTTCACGGCCCTGCTGCCGAGGGTGGCACGCGACCACGGCATCCGTCTGCTCACGGTCTCGCCGTCCGACGAGTCCCTCGAGTCCGTCTTCTCGTATCTCGTCGCGGCGTAGGAGGCCCAAGATGTACGACCCCACAGTCGCCCGGCTCACCTACCGGGCCCTGCTCGGCCGTCGCCGGGCCCTCATCCTGGGCGCGTTGCCGCTGCTGCTCATCGCGGTCTCCGTGGTGGTGCGCGGTCTCGCCGGAGCCGACGACCAGACCGCGTCGGACCTGCTCGGCGGGCTTGCGCTCGCCACCATGGTGCCGCTCATCGGTGTCATCGCCGGCACCGGTGCGATCGGGCCCGAGATCGACGACGGCTCGGTGGTGTATCTGCTGTCCAAGCCGGTGAAACGGTCGACGATCATCTTCACCAAGCTGATCGTGGCGATCGCCGTGACGATGGTGTTCTCGGCGTTGCCCACCTTCATCGCCGGGTTCATCCTGAACGGCAACGGCCAGCAGATCGCCGTCGCCTACACGGTGGCCGCGCTGGTCGCCTCCATCGCCTACGCCGCACTCTTCCTGCTGCTCGGGACCGTGTCCCGGCACGCGGTGGTCTTCGGGCTCGTCTACGCGCTCGTCTGGGAGGCCCTGTTCGGCTCCCTGGTGTCGGGGGCGCGCACGCTGAGCGTCCAGCAGTGGGCGCTGGCGGTGGCACAGAAGGTCGCCGGCGGGGAGATGGTGACGTCGGACGTCTCACTGCCCACGGCGACGGTGCTGTTGGCCGTGGTCACCGTGCTCGCGACCTGGTACGCGGGACAGAAGCTGCGGTCGCTGACGCTCGCCGGTGAGGAGTAAGGGCGCCGGTGAGAAGTAAAGGAGCGGGCCCCTGACCGGGCTCGCTCCTGACGGAGGCTTCACCTCTGCCCGGGCACACTGGGCAAGGGGGATGCACTGTACGAACTGGAGGACGGCGATGGCAGGCGGCATGGCGCAGCACGGGGATCGCGAACAGTCCGGGGACGACACCTGGAGCAACCTGGTCCTGGACGACGACTTCATACGCGCGGCCGAGACCGCCGAGCCGTCCGCCCGCGCCCGCATGCTGGCCGCGCGCTGGCGTCGCGAGAAGCCCGAGCCGCAGCCGTGGCGCTCCGACGAGCCGCCTGCCGGGTGGTTCTTCAGCAAGGGGCGCCGACGCAAGTGGCGCCGCCGGTAAGGGGCGTACGCCGCCTTTCCAGTGCCTTTTAATCAGTGGCGCCCAACTCGCCGTACAGGCACAGTGGTTGTGTCCACACCGCCGGACGACGAGTTCGGCGCCACGTTCTGGGAGAGGAGCGCGACGATGTCCATGCACGGCAGTACGTCGAGCTCCCGACAGGGCAGCCGACGGCGGACTCCGGAGTAATCGCTACCCCTCCGTAGAGTCCGTACCGCACGGGGAGCTGCCCGGGGCGGCCGCTTCGAGCACGCGATGTCGCTCTCGCGTGGGTCGCCCACCCGGAGGATTGGCCGAGTGGTAAGGCACCGGCTTGCTAAGCCGTGGTCGGGTCTGAAAAGCCCGCGCACGTTCGATTCGTGCATCCTCCGCGAGACGTTTCCACTTTGGCGCAGCCGTAGTGCAGGGGCTGGGTGCGTTGAGAAGGCGCCCGGCGCTGCAGGCCGTGCCACGGTGGGGGCTAACCCAGCAACCGCTCCAACACCACCGCGATCCCGTCCTCCTCATGGGAGGCCGTCACCTCGTCAGCCACCGCCCGGAGCTCCTCATGGGCGTTGGCCATCGCCACGCCGCGCGCGGCCCAGGCGAACATCGGGATGTCGTTCGGCATGTCGCCGAAGGCGATCGTGTCCGCGGCCTTGAGGCCCAGGCGGCGAGCCGCCAGGGACAGGCCCGTTGCCTTGGACAAGCCCAGGGGCAGCAGCTCCACTATGCCCTCGCCCGCCATCGCCACCGTGACGAAGCCGCCCGCGGCCTGGCGGGCCGCCTCGGCCAGCTCATCGTCCGACAGATCCGGATGCTGTATGTAGATCTTGTTCAGCGGGGCGCTCCACAGATCCGAAGCGTCCGTGAACGGGGTCGAAGGCAGGTGGCCCGTGACCGCGTAGCCCGGGCCGACCAGCACATCGCCGTCCAGGCCGTCGCGGCTCGCCGCCAGGAACAGCGGGCCGACCTCCGCCTCGATCTTGGCCAGCGCCACACCCGCCAGCTGTCGGTCCAGGGTCACCGACGTCAGCAGGCGGCGTTCGCCGACGTCGTACACCTGGGCGCCCTGGCCGCAGACGGCGAGGCCCTCGTAGCCGAGGTCGTCGAGGATGTGGCGCGTCCACGGGACCGCGCGGCCCGTCACGACGATGTGCGCGGCGCCCGCCGCGGTGGCTGCGGTGAGGGCGTCACGGGTGCGCCGCGAGACCGACTCGTCGGAGCGCAGGAGCGTTCCGTCGAGGTCGGTCGCGATCAGCTTGTACGGAAAGCCCCCGGTCACCTCGCCGGAAGCCTCGCCGGCCGCCTCGCTCACTTGGCCACCGGCTCCAGGACTTCCCGGCCGCCCAGGTACGGGCGCAGCACCTGGGGGACCCGGACGGAGCCGTCGGCCTGCTGGTGGTTCTCCAGGATCGCCACGATCGTGCGCGGTACGGCGCACAGCGTGCCGTTGAGCGTCGCCAGCGGCTGCACCTTCTTGCCGTCGCGCATGCGGACGGACAGCCGGCGCGCCTGGAAGCTGTCGCAGTTGGAGGCCGAGGTCAGCTCGCGGTACTTGCCCTGGGTCGGGATCCACGCCTCGCAGTCGAACTTGCGGGACGCCGACGCGCCCAGGTCGCCCGAGGCCACGTCGATGACCTGGAAGGGCAGCTCGAGGCCGGTGAGCCACTGCTTCTCCCACTCCAGGAGCCGCTTGTGCTCGTTCTCCGCGTCCTCGGGGGCGACGTACGAGAACATCTCGACCTTGTCGAACTGGTGCACGCGGAAGATGCCGCGGGTGTCCTTGCCGTAGGTGCCGGCCTCGCGGCGGAAGCAGGGCGAGAAGCCCGCGTAGCGCAGCGGCAGCTTCTCCGCGTCGACGATCTCGTCCATGTGGTAGGCGGCGAGCGGGACCTCGGAGGTGCCGACCAGGTAGTAGTCGTCCTTCTCCAGGTGGTAGACGTTCTCCGCGGCCTGGCCGAGGAAGCCGGTGCCCTCCATGGCGCGCGGGCGGACCAGCGCCGGGGTGAGCATCGGGATGAAACCGGCCTCGGTGGCCTGGGCGATCGCCGCGTTGACCAGCGCCAGTTCCAGCAGGGCGCCGACGCCGGTGAGGTAGTAGAAGCGCGAGCCGGACACCTTGGCGCCGCGCTCGACGTCGATGGCGCCCAGCGCCTCGCCGAGCTCCAGGTGGTCCTTGGGCTCGAAGCCCTCGGCGCCGAAGTCGCGGATGGTGCCGTGCGTCTCCAGGACGACGAAGTCCTCCTCGCCGCCGACCGGGACGTCGGGGTGCACGAGGTTGCCGAGCTGGAGCGCGAGGCGCTTGGTCTCCTCGTCCGCCTCGTTCTGCTCGGCGTCGGCCGCCTTGACGTCGGCGGCCAGCTGGCTCGCCTTCTTCAGTAGCTCGGCCTTCTCGTCGCCCGAGGCCTTGGGGATGAGCTTGCCGAGGTTCTTCTGCTCGGAACGCAGCTCGTCGAAGCGGACGCCGGACGACCTGCGCCGCTCGTCGGCAGACAGGAGGGCGTCGACGAGCGCGACGTCCTCTCCACGGGCGCGCTGCGAGGCGCGCACTCGGTCAGGGTCCTCACGGAGCAGGCGAAGGTCAATCACGCGCTCAAGGCTACCGGGGCGGGGTGACAGCCCACGACTCGCTATTCCGAACCGCGGCTTACGTTCAGTTATGGGTGAATTGCGAGGCGTGTCAATAAAAGGCGTCTCACTCCCTGGAACGGGGCAGGCGCGAGGCGGCCAGTTGACCCGATTCCCTTGTGGAGAACGGGATTTGGGCCGCGGTTGTCCACAGGGATCCCCAGTCGGGGAAGAGTTATCCACAGGGTGTGTGGATGGACTGTGGATGTCGGAATTGATCACTCCGCAATGTGCCGAGCAAGTCGAGGATTCCCAGGACAAACCCTATCCATCCGCACTTTCGAGTGGAAAGCGGTCGCCCCAAAGGATTGCCCAAAGGAAAAGAGTGGACGAAGGGTGACTTGCTCGATGGTGGACGCCGAGGTGGCTCGGAGAGTGATTTGTCGACAGCCTCACCCTTGCTTGTCGACTTGTCCCCAGGTCGAGAAGAGTACCTGTGGATAACGCCTGTGGATAACGACAATAAGCTGGTAGTACTGGCGTGAAACCTGCGCGGGAGCCGGTCGGAACCGGCCGCCACGGGCCGGTCCAGGCTCTCGTCACGGGCCGCTCAGAACCGCCCGTCCTGGCACCGTGCCACCCAGTCCGCCGCCGACACGAACGCCTCGTCCGACGTCCCCTGGCGCGGCGCCTGCACATTCCCCGGCTTCAGGTCTGCGCGCGGATACGAGCCCAGGAACCGCACCTCCAGGCAGATCCGCTTCAGCCCCATCAGCGCCTCGGCCACCCGGCGGTCGGAGACATGGCCCTCGGCGTCGATGCAGAAGCAGTAGTTGCCGATGCCCGCGCCGGTCGGCCGGGACTGCAGCAGCATCAGGTTGATGCCGCGCGTGCCGAACTCGCCCAGGAGGTCGCGCAGCCCACCGGGATGGTCGTCGCGCTGCCACAGCACCACGGACGTCTTGTCCGCGCCGGTCGGCGCCGCGGGCCGGGCCGGCCGGCCCACCAGCACGAACCGTGTCTGGGCGTTCTGCGCGTCGTGGATCTCGGTCTCCAGGGCCTCCAGGCCGTACCGGGCGGCCGCGAACTCGCCGGCGAAGGCGGCGTCGTACTGGCCCTCCTGGACCAGGCGCGCGGCGTCCGCGTTCGAGGCGGCCGACTCCCAGTGGGCGTCCGGGAGGTTCTTCTTCATCCAGTTGCGTACCTGCGGCTGGGCGGCCGGGTGCGCGGAGACCGTCTTGATGTCCGACAGCTTGGTGCCGGGCCTGACCAGCAGCGCGAAGGTGATCGAGAGCAGCACCTCGCGGTAGATCATCAGCGGCGCGCCCGCGACCAGCTCGTCGAGCGTGGTCGTGATACCGCCCTCGACGGAGTTCTCGATCGGTACGAAGGCGGCCTCGGCCTCGCCGACGCGCACCGCGTCGAGCGCGGACTGCACGGACACGTACGGGATCAGCTCCCGGGTCGCGGCCTCGGGAAGCGTGCGCAGGGCGACTTCGGTGAAGGTGCCCTCGGGGCCGAGATAGGCATAGCTCGCTGGCATGACCTCACCCTAATGGGCCTTGCGAAACGCGGTGGACATATCTCACCCGGCCGCGCCAAGGGGGATCCGGACGCCGGCTCACGGGATGTGCCGAACCCAACCCAGCTCACCCCTCCAGCAACCGCTGCCCCACGTACTCGCCCTCCGCTGCTCCGCCCGGCACCGCGAACAGCCCGCTCGCCTCGTGCCGGATGAACTTCGACAGTGCGTCACCGCGGTCGAGCTTGCGCTGGACGGTGACGAAGCCGCGCAGTGGGTCGGCCTGCCAGCAGATGAACAGCAGCCCCGCGTCGGGCACCCCGTCCGCGTCGATGCCGTCGTGGTACGAGAAGGGGCGCCGCAACATTGCCGCGCCGCCGTTCTGGTCGGGCCGGGTGATGCGGGCGTGGGCGTTGAGGGGAACGACCAGGTTCCCTGCCTTGTCCGTCTTCTCCAGGTCCATCTCGGTCGTCTCGGTGCCCCCGGACAGCGGTGCCCCGTCGGACTTGCGGCGCCCGATGACGTCCTCCTGCTCCTTGACCGAGAGCTGCTCCCAGTCGTCGAGAAGCATGCGGATGCGGCGTACGACGGCGTAGGAGCCGCCTGCCATCCACGCGGGGTCCTTCGAACCGGACTCCGGCACGAAGATGCGCTGGTCGAAGTCGGATTCCGTCGGCTTCGGATTGCGCGTGCCGTCCATCTGGCCCATCAGGTTGCGCGCCGTCATCGGGTGCGCGGTGGCACCCGGCGACCGGTTGAAGCCGTTCATCTGCCACCGCACCTTGGCGGCCTGGCCGGCGTCCTTCTGGATCGCGCGCAGGGCGTGGAAGGCGACCAGGGCGTCATTGGCGCCGATCTGCACCCACAGGTCGCCGTTGCTGCGCGCCTTGTCGAGCTGGTCGGAGGAGAAGTCGGGCAGCGGGTCCAGGGAGACCGGGCGCTGCTTCTCCAGGCCGGTTCGCGCGAAGAAGCTGTGCCCGAAGCCGAAGGTGATCGTCAGGGACGACGGCCCGGCGTCCCGGGCCACATCGGTGTCGTCCTGCTTGGCGGCGTCGCCCGCCATCAGTCGTCGTGCCGTCTCCGACCAACGGCGCAGCAATGCCGCCGCCTCCTTACGGCCCGCGCCCGCCGCGAGGTCGAAGGCGACAACGTGGCCGCGCGCCTGGAGCGGCTGGAGGATGCCGGGCTGATGTTTCCCGTGAAACATCACCTGATCGGCGCCCAGCGAGGCGAGCGGTGTCGCCTCGGCCGGCCGGGCGGCGTATCCCACGGCCCCGCCGGCCGCACCGAGTACAAGCCCGGTGGCACCGGCGGTTCCGAGCAGCCGTCGCCGCGAAATGCCGTCCTTGTGGGAGGCGCCTTCTGGAAGGCCGCCATTAAGTGCGGTCTCGCCATTAAGTGCCGTCTCGGGAGTCCGGGAAGCCTGGGAAGCCTGGGGCGTCTGGGGAGTCCCAGGGGTACGGGCCTCCGGAATGGACTGGTCAGCCATGGTGCGGTTCAGCCGATCTGCGCGTTCTTGGAGACGGTGGTCTGGTCGATGTCGGAGGTCCGCACGGTGACGGCGATCTTCCATTCGCCCGCCATGGGGATCTGCACTCCGGTCGCCGACCAGTGTCCGGTGGTGATGTGGTCGGGGACCACGGGCAGCGGACCGATGTCCTGCGACTCGAGGGTGAAGGCGACCTTCACCTCGGGGACGTCGAAGGCGCGGCCGTTGGGCCGCTCCACGTAGACGTGCATTTCGTTGCCGCCCACGCGCGCGGGATCGAGGTCGATCCGTACGACGCCCTTGCCGTCCTCGCCGCCGGTGTCGAAGGACATGTCCAGGGTCAGCGCCCCGGTCGCCGAGGCGTCGGCGGACGAGGCCGACGTGGCCGCCCTGGCCGCCTCCTCCGTTCGCCCCGGTTCGGTCGACGTCAGCATGGTGGTGACGGCGAGCAGGACGACGGCGACGCCCGCCTCGGCGAGCACCGAGCGGCGCAGTCCGAACCTGTTCGGGTCGGCGTCCCGCTGCTGCTTCTGCCGCGCCGTGTCGATCGCGGCCTGCTGCCGGGCGAGCTGGGCGGCGCGCCGGGAGTCGCCGCCCTGGGCTTCGCCGCCCTTGCTGCCGGACACGGCGACCGAGGCGCCCTTCTTGCCGGAGGCAGAGACGGAGACGGAGGTAGAGGTGGATGCGGAGGTGGTGGCCCGCGCGGTGGCACGCTCCCGCGCGCCCTCGACAGCCTCGTCCTCGCCCTCCACGTCCCCGTCCTCGCCCTCCACGTCCTCGACACCCTCGACGTCTTGGACCGCGTCTGTCCCGCTCTCGCCCGTGACACCCGCGCCCGTGACACCCGCGCCCGTGTCCGCCGCGCCCCCGACCGCCCCCTTCTCGCCCTCAGCCGCGTCCTTCGCCTCCCGCCGCTTCACCACGACGGCCTCCGCCAGCCGCGCCGTCCACCGCCGCGAGATCCACGCGATCCCGACCAGCAGCACCACGAGCCCGATCTTGACCAGCAGCAACTGCCCGTACCGCGTCCCGGTGAACGCCGACCACGATCCGAGCTGCCGCCACGACTGGTAGATCCCGGTCGCGACCAGCGCGAGCACGCTGCCGAAGGCGACGCGTGAGAACCGTCGTACGGCGGAGGCGTCGACCGGTGTGTCCGCGGGCGCCCGGTAGAGCGCCACGAGCAGTGCGGCGAGCCCGCCGAGCCAGCCGGCGACGGCCAGCAGGTGGACGACGTCGACCGGCATCGCGATCCCGGCCTGGAGCCCGGTCGAGGCGTGCTCGGACATCGCCCAGCTCGCCGCGAGCCCCGTCGCCACCACGGTCCCGCCGATCGCGAGCCCGAAGGTCAGGTCCTGCTTCTCCTCTTCCTCACGCTTGTCGTACGCCCCGAACAGCACGGCGATGAACAGCGCCGCGGCGGCGAGCAGCAGCAGCCGGGAGACCAGGGCCGCGCCCGTCTTGGTCTGCAGCACCTGCCCGAGCAGGTCGAGGTCGAAGATGTCGCCGACCTTGCCGGTGCTGGTGTACGAGCCGCGCAGGAGGAGCAGCCCGAGCGTGGCGGCGGTCAGCGCCAGCCAGCCGGAGACGACGAGCCGCTGGAGCGCCCGCACGCCCGACCCGCGCTGCCAGCAGGCGAGCACGAAGGCGGCGGCGCCGACCATGACGATGAAGCCGGCGTACGACACGTACCGCCCGAACCCGTAGAGCGCGCCGACGATCCCGCCGCCCGCCGTCTGGCCGGAGACGGAGACGGTGGTCTGGGAGGGGGCGCCGATGGAGAAGGTGTAGGCGCCGGCGACGGGATGGCTGTCCTCGGACACCACCTGGTAGGTGACGGTGTAGGTGCCGTCGGGCAGACCGCTGTGGAGTTTCACGGCGTACGTCGTGCCGCTGAGGTTGGCCGGGTCGCCGCGATCGATGCGCTTGCCCTTGGGGTCGAGCACGCGCAGGGAGTCGTCGGACAGGGCGACCTTCTCGGAGAAGGTCAGCGATACCTGCGTCGGGGCCTTGTCGACCACCGCCCCCTGCTGGGGGTCGCTGCCGGTCAGCGCGGCGTGCGCGGAGACCGGCCCGGCACCGGCGAGGAGCAGGCCGGTGGCGGCCAGGAGCAGCAGCACCAGGGTCCGGACATGCGGCAGCACCCGGGGCCGGACGCGGGGGGCGATGGTCTGGGTCAAGGCGATCTCTCCCTCAGTGTCCGGTCTTCGGGTTGTACGTCGCGGACTTCACCGGTATCTCGACCGTCACCGTGCCGGACTCGGCGAAGTGGAGCTGCACGGTCACCTTCTCGCCCTGCTTGGGCTTGCGCTTCAGCTTCTCGAACATCAGGTGGCTGCCGCCGCTCTTGAACACGAGTTGACCGTGCGCGGGGACGTCGATGTCCTTGACCTCCTGCATCGACGATCCGACGGTCTCGTGGGCGGTCACGTCGCCGACGTCGCTGGTGACGGAGGTCAACTCGTCCTTCGTACCGCCCTTGTTGGTGACCGTCAGGAAGCCGGCCGCCATGGAGTCCGAGACCGGCTGCGGCATGTAGGCGTCGCTGACGGACAGTTCCGCCTTGGAGCCGGCCTGGGAGTCGGCCTGGGAGTCGGTCTGGGTGTCCCCGGATCCGCAGCCCGCGAGGACCAGGGCCCCGGTCAGTACCGCGACGGGCGCGACGAGACGCCTCACGGCTTCTCCCCCTTGATGAGCTTGGGGAGGTCCTTGGTGTAGTCGTCGACGGTGGCGTCCTCGGTGTAGAGCACGTACCCGGCGTCGGTCTTCGGCGAGAACGCGACGACCTGGGTGCCGTGGGTGGAGACCATCTTGCCGTTCTTGTCCTTGTGCGGCGGCTCGATGGAGATGCCGAGGGTGCGGGCGCCGGCCTGGATGGTGTCGAAGTCGCCGGTCAGGCCGACGACCTGCGGGTCGATGCCCTTGAGCCACTTGCCGAGCGCGGACGCGGTGTCGCGCTCCGGGTCGGTGGTGACGAACACGACGCGCAGCTCGTCCTGCTGTGCCTTGGGCAGTTGCTTCTTCGCGACGGCGACGTTGTTCATCGTCAGCGGGCAGACGTCGGGGCAGTTGGTGTAGCCGAAGTAGATCAGCGTCGGCTTGCCCCGGGTCTCCTTGCGGAGGTCGTACTTCTTGCCGTTCGTGTCGGTGAGGACCAGGTCGGGCTTCTCGAACGGCTTGTCGAGGACGATGGCGGCCTTGTCCGACCCGGCCTCCTCGGAGACCACGGTGACGGGCTGGGCGCTGTCGTCACCGCTGCCGCAGGCGGAGAGGGTCAGGGTGGCGGCGGCGAGCAGTGCGGCCGCGGCGAAGGTCTTCTTACGCATGGCGAGTCTTCTTACACATAGAAAATGTCCCATTACACACAGAAAAACGTCCCAGTTGTGAGAGATCCGGCACGCACCGGGGGCGTGCCCCGGCGCGCGCCGTGAACCGGAGGGGCGTCAGGCGTTGGTGCGCCGACGGCCGGCGATCACGCCGTACGCCACGCCCAGCGCGCCGACGACGATGCCGACCACGCCCAGGACGCGGGCGGTGGTGTCGCTGCCGTCGGCGGGCTCGGCGGCGGTGGTCTTCGCGGAGGCGGCCTCGGCGTCGTCGGAGTCGGAGGCCTTGTCGGACGACGACGAGCCGTGGTGGCCGTCCTCGGCGGCGGACAGTTCGAGCACCGGGGCCGGGTTCTCCGGTTCCTCCTGGCCGTCCTGCGGGACCTCGATCCAGCGCACGACCTCCTTGTTGGAGTACGTCTGGATCGCCTTGAAGACCAGTTCGTCGGCGTCCTCGGGGAGCTGGCCGACGGAGACCGGGAACTTCTGGAAGAAGCCGGCCTTGATGCCCTTGCCGGTGGCCGTCCAGGTGATCTTGGTGACCGCCTCGGAGATCTTCTCGCCGTGCATCTCGATCGGCTTGTCCAGCTTGGACTTGGTGACCTCGATGTCCCAGCCGTTGATCGCCTCCGGCATCGCCGAGGCCAGCGGGTG
The DNA here is from genome assembly GCF_028736035.1 of Streptomyces sp. T12. Taxonomy (NCBI): domain Bacteria; kingdom Bacillati; phylum Actinomycetota; class Actinomycetes; order Kitasatosporales; family Streptomycetaceae; genus Streptomyces; species Streptomyces sp. T12. The sequence continues at coordinate 5,235,850 of NZ_CP117866.1, read as the reverse complement.
GTCCGTCGGGAAGTTGACCTCGAGCTTGGTGGTCTCGGCGTTGTCGCGCTCGTTGGGCACCTTGAAGTCGACGACCGCGTAACCGCCCTTGGCGGCGGTGCCCTCCGGCTGCACGCTGACGTGGGCGAAAGCGGGGACAGACAGGGCGAGCACGGCCGTGCCGGCGAGGGCGCAGGCGGCGGCGATGCGAGAGGCCTTCATTCGGAGCACTCCACTGTGGGTGAGATTCGAGATTCCGGTGGTGAAGAGGAGTACGCGTGCGCAGGGGTGCCCGATCAGGTGGGAAAGCAGCGGGAAAGCAGCGTGAAAGGCAGAACGAAGCTGTCCCTCGATCGGAAACTCGGGCACGCGCGCGTGCCGCACGACGGCGGCCCCTCATCCCCACGTCGGTGGAGTGGCGGTCGCGTCGTGTCAGGCGGCGAGGACGAGTGCGGCGGTCGGCGGGCCGCGCCGGATCACCGTGTGCTGGAGTGCGAGCGTGCGGGGCTCGGCCGGGCCGAACCATCCGGCGCACTGGATGCGCGGGCCCGCCTCGGGCGCGCCCGGCAGCCCGGCACGCAGCGCGCGCACCAGCGCGAGCGCCCCGCGCAGGGACCGTACGGACGCCCCCTCGGCGACCGAGTGCGCCGACAGCGCGGACATCTCGACGATCCGCAGCAGGGCCAGGTCCCCGCGCCGCAGCAGCCAGCCCGCGACGACCGCCGCGAGAACGTGGGCGAGCAGCATGGGCAGGGACGGCAGCAGCGAAGCGCCGGAGTCGGCGGCGGAGTCCGTGACGGTGGACAGAGTGTCCGTCGACGGGTGTGAGGCATGCGCACCGGTGGCCGGGCCGATCCGCGCCTCGGTGAGGATCCGCTGGGCCCGGGCCGGGCTGATGGCCGCCGTGGCGGTCCCGCAGACGAGCCGCGCCGCCTGCGCCACGAGCGCGGCGTCGGACAGGGAGGCGGAAGCGGAGACGGAAGCGGAGGAGGCCCCGGTGGCCGCCCCGGCACTCGCCCCGTGCTGACCGAGCCCGAACAGCGTGTGCAGGACGGTCTGGCCGGCCGCGAGCAGCACCGCGATCCCGGGCAGCGAACGCTCACGTCCCGCGAGCGGCGCCGTGACCAGAAGAACTCCGAGGAACCCCGCGCCCAGCGTCCACAGCGGGATCGTGGCGCAGGAACCCAGGACGTGCCCCACCGCGGCCAGCACGACACAGACCGCGGCGAACACCGCGGCCCGCAGTATCCGGAGATCACTTCCGGAGCGCACCGTGCGCGGGTGGGGGGCAGACATGGCGGGCTCATCATCGCACTGGCCTCATGGCCGCCATACGGCAGGTCCGCAAGATGGCTTACGGGTGGTTGGGGACCGTATGAGGAGACAGATGAGATAGGAGCCGTACGACCGAAAGATCACCGTCTGGTGTAGGCCACACCCACATACACCGATTCCAGAATGGGCGCATCGACCATATGGGCGGCATCACGTCAATGAAGTGCTTACAGCGGGGCACTCGCGGCAATACGTAACGGTATGTCGAGCCGCGGCCAGGAGGCTGGAGTATGAGCATCTGGTGGTCACTCCATCTGCGGCGGGAAGCCGCGAGCGTGCCGCTCGCCCGGCGGTTGCTGATCGGCACGATGGAGACCGCGGGTGTCGACCCCGATGTGTCGTACGACCTCTCCGTCGCCCTCAGCGAGGCCTGCGCGAACGCCGTCGAGCACGGCGGCGACACCGCGCCCGACGGCTCCCCCCAGGCCTACCGCGTCACGGCCTACCTCGACGGCGAGAAATGCCACATCGAGGTCACCGACTCGGGCCCCGGCTTCACCGCACCGCCCCGCGCCCCGCGCCCGGCGGCCACCGACGCCGAGCACGGGCGAGGGCTCTGTCTCATCGAGGAACTCGCGGACCACGTCCAGATCGGCAACAAGCCGGGCCGGAGCGGGGCCGTAGTGAGCTTCGACAAGATCCTCAAGTGGCGGGAGGACGCCCCGTTGATGGCGGTGTAGCGCGCGTCGCGTGTGCGGGCGTCAACCGCCGCAAGCAGAGCGGATCCTGTAGAACTCGCTCAGGTACCTCGCGTGATGGGACGCGCTGCTGATCCGCACGATCGCCTCGTCCGCCGAGCGCAGTGACGACCCCGTCAAATTGGCGCTGCCCGTGTAGACGCGCGGGGTGATGTCGCCGTTGTAGTCGCCGTCGAGCAGGATCTGCTTGTTGTGCGGGCGGACGTCGATTCCGGGGCCGTTGGGGATGCGGCATCCGCGGTGCTGGATGCCGGCGGCGTTCAGCCGGCTGGTGATCGCTGAGTCGCTGTCGGCGTACACGACGTCGATCCAGCAGCCACGGCCGCGCAGCTGCGCCAGTTTGTCGGCGACCTGGCGGCGGGAGCCGAAGAAGCTGTGCATCACGATGCGGATGTCGGTCTGGTGCCGCAGCCCGTCCGCTCCGGTGTAGGCGCAGCTGACCTCGTTCAGCACGTTGACGACGGTGTCCGTGGCCGGGTTGTTGTACGAGGCGTCACCCCGTGGGAAGAAGTAGCCGCGGTAGGTCGAGCCGGTCGGCGTGGAGAAGTAGGCGTTGTTGTTGCCGCGTGCGAGGGTGCGCCCCTGGCGGAGCTGCTCGTGGTACGAGGCGTAGGCGTTGTAGACCGTGCTGTCCGTGAAGGTGACGGCGTCGTTGAAGGACTCCACCTTGTACCAGTCGGAGAGGTTCGAGGAGGTCTGGAAGACGACCCTCGAGTAGCTGGTGCCGTCGTCGAAGGGCCCGATCCTCGAGAAGAGGAAGAACTTGTTGTGGTTGTAGGCCGGTTGGGGCGGCGCCACGGCCAGGCAGCCGCGCTGGACGTCGTCCACCCCGTCGGCGTCCTCGAACCTGTCGTCGCAGACGACGACCCAGGAGCGGGCGGCGGTGCTGGTTCCGAGTACGGCCCTGAGGGACCGGTAGGCCGGGTTGGCGAACTCGGCGCCGTCAGGGCCCACATAGGTCGAGTCGTCGAGGATGAGCCTGACGTCGACGCCGCGCCCATGGGCGGCGATCAGGGCGTTCGCGACCTCCTGGTCGACGAACTCGTGCATCGAGCCGCGGATCTGCGCCCCGGCGGGAGTCGCGTCGATCAGCCGGACGAGCTGGGTGAAGATCGCCTTGCGCTGCGCCGCCGTGCCCAGCGGGTTGTTGAACACGGGCCCGTTGACGACCGGCTTCGTCAGCGCGGCGGCCGGTGTCGCACCGCCGAGGAGGAGCGTGGCCACCACAGACAGGACGGTGGCGACGGCGGGCAGCACCGAACGGAGCAACCGCGCCGGGCTCCGGCGTGCAGACGAACGGGTCATCGTCTTCGCTCTCCTGGGCAGGGAAGATCGCGGAAGTGACCAGTTCTCTTTGCCCGGGGAGGCGACAAACCCACCGGAAGATACGCATTCGGGGTAATCGCTGAGCTCTACGGGTGACCAGGTGACCAACCCACCAACGGCCGATGAGCGCTGCGAACTTCAGCTTCCTCAGGACTCACAGCCCCCGCACAGCGCCACCTCAAGCTCCTGACGGACGGCGCCCCTAATTTCCCGGACATGACGGGAAACCACAAGGACAAGTCGATCACCCGGCGCCGCGCGATCGCGGTGACCGGAGGAACGGTCGCGGCGGGCGGGCTCGCCGTCGCCGGCTATCAGGCGGCCTTCGCCGACGCCGGCACCACCGCGACGGACGCCGCGGCGACGGCCACCACTACCGCCTCGGAGAGCGCAGGCAGCTGCATGACGCTGATGTCGAGCGTCACCGAAGGCCCCTACTACCTCGACAACGCCCTGGTCAGAAAGGACATCACCGAGGGCAAGAGCGGCGTCCCGCTGACGCTGCGCCTCACCGTCGTCGATGCCACCGACAACTGCACCCCGGTCTCCGGCGCGGCCGTGGAGATCTGGCACTGCGACGCCTGGGGTTACTACTCCGGCTACACCACGGCCAACCCCGGCGGCTCCGCGCCCGCCGAGAGCGAGGACGGCTCGACCGCCGACGACAACACCTATCTGCGCGGCTACCAGGTCGCCAACGCAAACGGGGTCGTCAAGTTCGAGACGATCTTCCCGGGCTGGTACACCCCGCGCACCTGCCACATCCACCTCAAGGTGCACACCGGCGGCCAGAAGGAGGACGGCACCTACGAGGGCGGCAAGGTCAACTACACCGGCCAGCTGTTCTTCGCCGACGACATCGCCGAGGAGATCTTCACGCTGGAGCCCTACTCGAAGCACTCCGGCAGCTACACCACCCTCGACAACGACATGGTCTACGACGGCGGCGGCGCCTCCAGCGGCCTGCTCACCCTCAAGGCCGTGCACAAGAAGGACCCCTCCAAGGGCTACAAGGGCTTCCTGACCATCGGCATCGACCCGGACGCCGAGAACACCGGCGCGGGCAGCGGCGGCGGTGGCGGTGGCGGCGAGGGCGGTACGCCGCCGAGCGACGCGCCCACGGGCACCCCGCCCAGCGACGCCCCGTCGGCCTCGGCCTCCTCCTAGGGGGCACGGCCATGAGCAGCCGCGAGGACGAGGCGCTCGCGCAGGCCGCCGTGACCGCGCTGACCGGGCAGCTGGCCCTGGCTCCCAAGCCGGGCCTGCCCGACCCGCGCGACCTCGGCGCCCGCGTCACCCGCCGGGACCACTGCATGCTGCACTGGTCGGCCAAGGCGCTCGCGCCGGGCCTCGCGGCGATGGCGGCCGCAGCCCGGCGCACGGGTGAGCCGACGCCGGGGCTCCGCAGCGAACTGGGCGCGATCGGCAGGTGCGCCGAGCACTCGGTGCACCTCGCGGGCGGCGGGCACCGGGGCGCGCTGTGGGCGCTCGGCCTGCTGGTCGCCGCGGCCGCGCTCGACCCCCGGGCCGGGGCGCGGGACGTCGCCGCCACCGCCAAGCGGATCGCCGCGCACACCGACAAACGCGCCCCACGCAGGCCCTCCCGGGGCTCTTCCGTGTCCGCGAAGTACGGCGCCGCCGGGGCACGGGGCGAGGCCCGGGCCGGATTTCCGCACGTACGTCGGGCGCTGGACGCGCTCACCGCCGCCCGCTCGGCCGGCGCCACGGAGGAGCAGGCCCGCCTGGACGCCCTGCTCACCGTGATGTCCACCCTCCAGGACACCGAACTCCTCTACACCGCGGGCCCCATCGGCCTACGGCAGGTCCAGGCGGGCGCCCGCGCGGTCCTGGAAGCGGGCGGTACGGCCACCGAGGCCGGCGCGGCGGCCCTCGTCGCCCTCGATGCCGACCTGCACACGCGCGTGTGGAGCCCACGGGGGAGTGCGGGGCTGCTCGCGGGGGCGCTGTTCCTGGACTCGCTGCCCGTCACGGCACGAGCACGGGCTGCCTGACCTGTTCCTGCGCCCGACGACCGGCGGCCCACCTGGCCGCCGGTCCCATCGCGTACGACGCCGCCAGCATCGCCCCGCCCAGCAGCAGCCAGCCCGGCGTCCCCCACTCCACCAGCAGGCTCGTCAGGAGAAGCGGGCCGAGGGTGCGGGCGATCGTGACACCGGTCCCGAACAGGCCCTGGTACTCGCCGACGCGGCCCTCCGGGGCCAGGTCGAACGACAGCTGCCAGGAACCCGCCGACTGCCCCATCTCGGCGACCACTTGAAGCACCGCGCCCACCACCAGGAAACCGACGGCCACCCACAGCGAGGCGCCCGCCGACAGCGCGAACACCACGCACGCGGCGAGCATCACCCAGCCCGCGACACGCACCGCGCGCGTGGCGGTGACGAGGCCCGTGACGCCGCGCGCCGCCCTGACCTGGAAGAGCATCACCGCGCCGGTGTTGAGCACGAACAGCGCGGAGACCAGCCAGGCCGGCGCCTCGGTCCTACGGGTGATCCACAGCGGGAGCACGAGGCTGAGCAGCGGCAGCCGGAGCAGCAGCACGGTGTTGAGGAGCGCGACCAACGCATACGGGCGGTCCCGCAGCACGCCGAGCCCGTCCCGCCGCCGACTCGGCACAGGCGTCACGGAGGGCAGCCGGAGCAGCAACCCCGCGCACACCAGGAAGCTCATCGCGTCCAGCGCGAACACCGCCAGATACGCCGTCCGCGTCCCGGCATGCAGCGCGAGCCCGCCGAGCCCCGCACCCACCGCCAGGCCGGCATTGAGCGTCGACTGCAGATGCGCCAGCAACCCCGTCCGGTCCCCGGCGGACACCAGCCCCGCCAGCAACGCCTGCCGGGCCGCCGCGAGCCCGGACTGCGCGGCGGCGTACGCGCACGCGGCCAGCACGAACGGCACGAACCCGTGCACGACCGTGAAGGACGCCACCGCGAGCCCCGTCACGAGGGCCAGCAGCACCGCCGTACCGCGCGGCCCGCGCCGATCGGCGAGCCGCCCCAGCGGAACCCCGACCAGCGAGCCGACCGCCCAGCCGACCGTCAGCCCGAGCCCCACGCGCGCGGGGGCGAGGCCGACGACCTGGGTGAAGTAGAGGGCCGACGTCGTGTAGTAGGCGCCGTCTCCGACCGAGTTGCTCAACTGGGCCAGGGCGAGGACGCGTTGCGGACCGGCGGGCGGGAGGAGGCGGGTTGTCATGCCAATGACGTTAAGGACGCCGTGGACCTCTCGACAGGCCCAATACCCAGGCATCTCAGTGGCCCAATTCAGGCCCCTTCCAGCACCTTCACCAACACCTCCAGCGCTTCCGGATACACCCGCTCCCGAGGCGTCCCGTACCCCACGACGAGCCCCTGCGGCCGCTTCTCGCCGCCGCCCGGTGCATGCCAGTGCTCCCCCAGATGCCCCACCGTGAGCCCCTCGGCCTCCGCCCGTGCCAGCACCGCCGCCTCGTCGTCGACCTCCACCAGCGCATGCAGCCCGGCCGCGATCCCGCGCACATTCCGGCGCGCCCCCAGCCGCTCCAGGAGCTGATCCCGGCGCCGCCGGTACCGCAGCCGGCAGGCCCGCACATGCCGGTCGTAGGCGTGGCTGTCGATCAGCTCGGCGAGCGCCAACTGGCCGATGGACTCGGTGTGATGGTCACTGTGCAGCTTGGTGTCGGCGACGGCGTCGACCAGGTGCGGCGGCAGCACCATCCAGCCGAGCCGCAGCGCGGGCCCGAGGGTCTTCGAGGCGGTCCCCAGATACACCACCTGTCCCGGCGCCATCCCCTGCAGCGCGCCGACGGGCTGGCGGTCGTAACGGAACTCCCCGTCGTAGTCGTCCTCGACGATCAGCCCCTCACGCGCGCGTGCCCAGTCGCCGATCGCCCGCCGCCGCTCCGGATGCAGGGTCACACCGGTCGGGTACTGATGCGCGGGCGTGACGACAACGGCCGCGCAGTCCCCCAACTCCTCGGCACACGCACCCCGTTCATCGACCCGCACGGGCACGACGGCGCCCCCGTTGCGCCGCACCACCTCCCGATGGAACGGCAACCCGGGATCCTCCATGGCGACGGCGCCGCCCTCCAGCACGCGCGTGAGGAGCGCCAGCCCCTGCACATACCCGGAGGTGATCACGATCCGCTCCGGCGGCGCGATCACCCCGCGCGCCCGCCCCAGATACCCCGACAGCGCGTTGCGCAACTCGATACGCCCACGCGGATCGCCATAGTCATACGCCGGCGAGGGCGCCGTAGCGATGGCCCTGCGCAACGCCCGCAACCAGGCAGCCGCCGGAAACGCCCCCACATCCGGACTCCCCGGCCGCAGATCAAAACGCGCCTCACGCGCGCGTGCGGCGGCCTCCGGCGGTGCGGCGTCGGCGGGAGGCAACGAGGCGACTTGCGTACCGGCCCCCTGCCGGGCGGTGAGATACCCCTCGGCGACAAGCTGGTCGTAGGCCGCCTTCACAGTGTTCCGCGACATCCCGAGCTCGGAGGCGAGCCGCCGGGTAGCAGGCAACCGCTCCCCGGGAGTAAGCCGTCCGTCCCGCACGGCATCCCGAAGCGCCCGCTCGAGTCCGGCCCGACGCCCATCGACGGCGGCCAGTTCCAGATGCAGGTCCACCCCAACCCCCCCTAGGGGCGCGGGACTGTATCGATATGCGGCTCCGCCGCGTGGGCGCGACAAGCCCCCACAACCCGCAGACCGCGACGACGGCCGGACACCCCTTCGGTACCCGACCATCAATCCGACGTCAGCCCTTCAAAGAGGCCATCCAGGACTCGACCTCGTCCGACCGCCGAGGCAGCCCAGCACTCAGATTCCGGTTCCCGTCCTCCGTCACCAGAATGTCGTCCTCGATCCGCACCCCGATCCCCCGGTACTCCTCCGGCACGGTCAGGTCATCGGCCTGGAAGTACAGCCCGGGCTCGACGGTCAGCACCATCCCCGGCTCCAGCACACCCTCCACGTACGTCTCCGTCCGCGCCGCAGCGCAGTCATGGACGTCCATGCCGAGCATGTGCCCCGTCCCGTGCAGCGTCCACCGCCGCTGAAGCCCCAGCTCCAGCACCCGCTCCACCGGCCCTTCGACGAGCCCCCACTCGACGAGCCGCTCGGTCAGCACACGCTGGGCCGCGTCATGGAAGTCCCGGTACTTCGCACCCGGCTGCACAGCCTCGATGCCGGCCTCCTGGGCCTCGTACACGGCGTCGTAGATCTTCTTCTGGATCTCGCTGTAACGGCCGTTGATCGGCAGCGTCCGCGTGACGTCGGCGGTGTAGTACGTGTGCGTCTCGACGCCCGCGTCGAGCAGCAGCAGATCACCCGACCGCACGGCCCCGTCGTTGCGCACCCAGTGCAGCGTGCAGGCGTGCGGACCGGCCGCGCAGATGGAGCCGTAGCCGACGTCGTTGCCCTCCACGCGCGCGCGGAGGAAGAACGTGCCCTCGATGTAGCGCTCGCTGGTCGCCTCGGCCTTGTCGAGGACCTTCACCACGTCCTCGAAGCCGCGCACGGTCGAGTCGACGGCCTTCTGCAGCTCGCCGATCTCGAACGCGTCCTTGACCAGCCGCGCCTCGGACAGGAAGACCCGCAGTTCCTCGTCCCGCTCGGCGGTGACCTTGTCGGTCAGCGCGGCCTCGATGCCGGCGTCGAAGCCACGCACGACACGCACGGGACCCGTCGCCTCGCGGAGCTGGTCCGCGAGCTCGCGCACGTCGGAGGCCGGGATGCCGTACAGCTTCTCCGCCTCGGTGAGCGAGTGCCGGCGGCCGACCCACAGCTCGCCCTGGCCGGACAGCCAGAACTCGCCGTTCTCGCGGTCGGAGCGTGGCAGGAGGTAGATCGTCGCCTGGTGGCCGTCGGTGACGGGCTCCATGACGAGCACGCCGTCCTCGGTCTGGTTGCCGGTGAGATACGCGTACTCGACCGACGCCCGGAAGGCGTACTCGGTGTCGTTCGAGCGGGTCTTCAGGTTGCCCGCGGGGATCACCAGACGCTCACCCGGGAAGCGCGCCGACAACGCGGAGCGCCGCGCGGCGGTCTCGGCGGCCTGGGGAATCGGCTCCAGGTCGTGCAGCTCCGTGTCGGCCCAGCCGGACTTCATGCTCTCGGCCAGCTCGTCGGACACGCCCGGGTACAGGCCGTTCTTGCGCTGCTTGATCGGCTCCTCAGACTCAGTCTCCGGGGTCTCCGGGGTGAGCTCGTCGGCCACGGTCTTCCTCCTCGATACGGCACTGGACCCCGTCCATCGTACGGTCGTGGAGAGGCGCGCCCAGGGCGAAAGACCGCTTGCCCGCCGCTGCTATGGCGCAGACCACGTGCCTGTTATGGGGAGTGACCGAAGGTCAGCGCGCCGCTACTCGATGCGAGCCGCCAGCAGCACGACGTCCTCCTCGCTGTCCGCCCGGTCGAGCCCGTCCGGCAGCACGGTGCGCAGCACGTGGTCGACGATGGCGTCCGGGTCGTGCCGGATCGCCCGGGGTACGCAGGCCGCCGCCGCGTGCAGCCGGGCGAAGGCGCGGTCGGTGGAGTCGCCGGTGCGGTGCAGCAGTCCGTCGGTGTAGAGCAGAACCGTCTCTCCGGCTTCCGCCGTCAGCTCCACGCTGGGCGCCTCCCAGCAGGCCAGCATGCCCAGCGGCGCGGACACGGAGGTCTCCACGAACTCCGTGCGCCGCTCGCCGATCAGCAGCGGCGGGGTGTGCCCGGCCCCGGCGAGCGTGATCTTGCGCAGGGCGGGCTCGCAGTAGGCGAACAGGGCGGTGGCGGAGCGGGCCGGCTCGGTGAGTCTGAGCAGCAGTTCCAGATCGGACAGGACCGCGACCGGGTCCTCGCCCTCCATGACGGCGTACGCCCGCAGGCTGGCCCTCAGCCGTCCCATCGCGGCGACCGCGCTGGGCCCGGAGCCGGTCACCGAGCCGACCGCCAGGCCGAGTGCGGCGTCCGGCAGCGGCAGCGCGTCGTACCAGTCGCCGCCCCCGCGCGGGCCGGTACGGTGCCGTGCGGCGAGCTGGACGCCGGCCATGCGGGGCAGGCGGGAGGGCAGCAGTTCCTCGGCCATCGTCTTCATGCACGCGCGCGTGCGTTCGACTTCGAGGAGCCGGGCCAGGTGCTCGGTGGCGTAGCGGGTGTACAGGCCGACGAGGTGGCGCTGGCGCTCGGCCGGTTCGGCGGGCTCGTCGTACAGCCACACGGCGGCGCCGAGGCGGCCGGCGGCCTCGGTGGACAGGGGCAGCGCGTAGCTCGCGGCGTAGCCGAGGCGTGCGGCCACCTCGCGGTGGCGCGGGTCGAGCCCGTTTTCGGAGAGCAGGTCCGGCTGGGCGATCTCACGGTCGCCGCCGGGCAGTCCGTCGAGGATCCTCCCGTAGGACATCGCACTGCGCGGGACGGTCTCGATGTGGCCGAGGTCGGCGCGGGCGAGGCCCAGCCCGATCGTCGTGTCCGGGCCGAGCCCGTCGGCCGGTTCCAGTACGACGAGACCGCGCCGGGCACCCACGAGGGCGGCTCCGGCGCGCAGCAGTTCCTGGAGGGCTCCGTCGAGTGCGTCCGTACGGGCCAGGCGCTCGGTGAGTTCGTGGAGTGTCGTGAGGTCGGAGACCCAGCCGGCGAGACGGTCCTGAAGCAGCGCCCCTGGTGCGTTGGGCGGGGGGACCGCTGAGGTGCCCGAGGCCGCGGGCGCGGGCGCGACAGTGTGTGCGGGCGAGGGAACCGTTGAATCGATTCCGGCCACTTTCGGAGGGTGAGGGGCGTTCATGGCGTCCGGCTTTCCGACCGGTGCGTATTGCTCAAAAGCATCGCAAACCCCCATGTCATTCTGCGCCGCTAGCAGTGTCTCCACATGTACACGCACTCGTGAGGGGATGTCCAGCATTGTCCTGCCGGGATTCCTGGTGTCCGTGGGTAACGTGAGTACTCGCCGTACTCCTCTTGCACAATGGCAAAGTTGGCTTAAAACTGACTCAGGGAACGGGGTATTGCGGTCGACTGGTTTCGCTCCACAGAGCGTCACAGCGGTCGTGATGGGTACGTACTCGGTGAAGGCCAGGGGTGGTTGACAGCCACCCGGAACCTGGCGACGGACCCGGGCGTCTTAGCCACCGACGACCGGCCCCATCCTCCCGTGGCGGAGGCGAAGAGAAATACGCGCGACGCTAAACGCCAGACTTCGCCACCCCCACGCCACGCCCATGCTTTTGATAGACGCAGTACGGGCGAGGTGGCCGCGGAAGCAGTCAACGCTCGGCCCATAGGGGTTTCCCTTGCCCACGGCAGGGGTGTGATGCGCCAACAGGTACGCACAGTGAAGTGATCGACACATGGTGTGATGTGACCACGGTGTTGCCAGCGGTGCAACGGAAAGGAACGAGCGCTCATGCGCGAGATCCTCGGAAGGCGACGCAGGCTCCTGCGCAGCGACGGGACGCCTGAATTGATCAGCGCGGCCCTGACCTTCGCGACGGAATGGCGCTGGCCGGTACTCCCAGGCGTGACGACGCACCCGCAGGGGCACTCCCGCTGCGGCTGCCCCGACCCTGAGTGCACGGTGCCCGGCGCCCACCCCTTCGACCCCGGCCTCCTCGCGGCCACCACCGACGAGCGCATGGTGCGCTGGTGGTGGGCCAACCGGCCCACGGCCCCGATCATCCTCGCCACCGGCGACGCGGCCCCCTGTGCGGTCAGCCTCCCCGCCCTGCCGGCCGCGCACGCCCTCACCGCACTCGACCGCATGGGCATGCGCCTCGGCCCGGTCGTCGCCTCGCCCGCCCGCTGGTCGATCCTGGTGAAGCCGTACTCCATGGAGCAGCTGGGCGAACTGCTCTACGCCAAGGACTTCGTCCCCGGCTCCCTCCGCTTCCACGGCGAGGGCGGCTATATCGCCCTGCCCCCGTCCGAGACGGGCCAGGGCCCCATCAGCTGGCAGCGCGCTCCGCTGCCCGGCTCGGCCTCCCCGTGGGTGCCGGACGTGGAGGCCGTGGTGGACGCCGTGGTTGAGGCCCTCACTCGTACGGGTGTGAGCGCGCCCGAATTGTAGGGCCGTCCGGCGCGCGCGGGACGGTGCACGCGCGCGTGGTCGTTATCTTCCGCTATATGCCGCGTCAAACCAGGGGAAAAAGGGCACCGTCGTCGCATCGCCGCGGGCCGAATCGCAGAAGAGTCCGTCTGATCGCCTTCGCGTCCGTCGCGGCGGCCGCGGTCGCCCTGCCGCTGGCCTGGGCGGCCGCCGGTCAGGTCGTCGACGCGAGCCGGGCCGCCCGACACACGTCCGCGCACGAGGCCGTACGGTCCTCCCCCCATGCTCCGAAGGACGGTGCCGTACGCCCGTCCCGCCCCGCCGACGCCAAGGCGCCGGCCGCCGAGCTCGCCGACTCGTCGCTGCTGCTCGGCCTGGGCCTTGCCACCGCCGCCCGCTGCGGCCCCGAACTCACCTCCCCCGAGGGCGTCGAGGCGCAGACCTGCGTCCTCACACAGGGCGAGGAGACCTGGGCGCGTACCTACTTCCGCAATGCGACCGGCGGTGCGATGGACTCCGTACTGAGTCTCATGGGGCCCGGTGGCCGCACGGTGCAGATGCGCTGCGCCGGGGGCGCCGAGGACGAGCCGGGGACGTGCGAGACGCCCCGGGAGCGCACTCGGGGCAACCTGGACGCCTACACGGCGGTCGCGGAGTTCGCGTCCCGGGCCGGGAGCGGGCCGCTGCTGCTGCGCTCCGCGAGCAACTCCTCGCCGGGCAACTCCGGGTCACCTACGGGCAGTTGACAGGCGGCGTCATTCCGTAAAGGAGTGCGCATATGGGAAGACCCGGTTGCTGGCGACGGGGGATGCACCAGCAACCGGGCTAGTGGAACGGTAACAAGAGATCGGCGGTTCGCAAATTCGATCCGGGCTTTCCAGTCACGGATTCCCTTGCTCCGCAGGGGAGTTGTGATCGGATTCACCCCTCCCGGAGGGGCCGGTTCGGCTGAACGGCCGTTCAGCCGAACCTGATCTCCGCAGCGCTCGTCAGCTGAGCGTGACCTGCCGGTTGGTCAGGCCGCCACGCGCGCGACGCTCGTCCGCGGTGAGCGGAGCGTCCGTGGCCAGGGCCGCGGCGAGGCGCTCGGCGAACTCCGCCGCCGGCTTCTCCACGTCCTCCGCGCCGACGCCGCTCGGCAGGTCCCAGACCGGCACGGTGAGGCCGTGAGCGCGGAAGGAGCCCACGAGACGGGTGCCTTCGCCGAGGTTCGACTTCCTTGCCGCGTGCAGCCGCGCGAGAGCGTCCAGAAGCTGCTCCTCGGAGTGCGGCATGACCCAGCGCAGGTGGTTCTTGTCCGGCGTCTCGCACCAGTAGGCGGCGTCCACGCCGGTCAGCCGCACCGTCGGGATGGCCGCGGCGTTGGCCCGCTCCAAGGAGGCGGTCACCTCCGGAGTGGCGTTCTCCGCGTCCGGGACCCAGAACTCGAAGCCCGCGTGCACAACTGGCTCGAACGCGCCTTCGGGGTCGAGCAGATCCTGCAGCCGCGGACCGTCGGCCGGGGCACGGCGGCCCTGGACCGGCGTGCCGGGCTGTGCGGTCAGTGCCTGCTGGAGAGTGTCGGCGAGGTCGCGGCTGATGTCGCCCGACGCCGTGTCGTTCTGCAGGCCGAGCAGTACCGAGCCGTCGTCGCGGCGCAGGGCCGGCCAGGCCATCGGCAGGACGGTGGCCAGGGTGACGGACGGGACGCCCTCGGGGAGGCCGCCCTTCAGGGTCAGCTCGACCGTGGCGGCCGGCACCAGTTCGCGCAGCGCCACCCAGTCGCACTCGCCCGGCAGCCCCTCGAACGGGCGGTGCACCAGCTCGGTCACCGCCTGCGCGGCGGCCCGGCCGTGACAGGCCTTGTAGCGCCGGCCGCTGCCGCAGGGGCAGGGCTCGCGTGCGCCGACGACCGGAAAGTGGCCATCAGCGCCTCCGGCGGGGGCTCCGTCGCTGAGCTGCGGGCGCTTGGCCTTGGTCTGGGGTCGCTTCTTGGCCATCGTGGGTGTCTCCCGGTTACGGCTCGTCTCGTACGGCGCGAGCCTAGCCCTTCACGCCATGCGCGACGGGAGCCTGTGGACAACCCACCGGGTCGTGCCGGAAACAGGGCCTCCGGCGGAAGCAGTGCCTCTGCCGGAACCCGTGCCGTCAGTCCAGGTCGTCAAAGGCGTCGGCGAAGTCGAGGCCGGATATCGCGCCCACCGACGGCGCTGCGACGCGCGTAGCGAAGTCGTGGCGGCGGTGTCCGGCATCCGGATCATGAACGTCGCCGTGGACCACGACCCAGACCGTGACCTCGCCCCGGGCGTCGTCCCGTACACCCCAGTCGTCGGCGAGAGCGGTGATGATGTTCAGCCCGCGGCCGCCGTGCGCGGTGACCGAGGGCGTGGCCGGAGCAGGGCGGGTGGGCCCGCCGCCGTCCGTCACCTCCACGATGAGCCTGCCGCTCGCGTCCACGCGCCAGGCGGCCCGGACGTCACCGTCCCCGGACAGTGCGTCACCGAGCGGCCGGCCGTGTTTGCAGGCGTTGCTCAAGAGTTCGGAAAGAATCAGTACGGCATCGTCGATGACCGAATCCGCCACACCACCCCTGCGCAATTGTGAGCGCATACGGTGTCTCGCTTCCCCCACGCCCGCAGGGCCATGGGGTACGGCCATGCTCGACGACGTGGGCACCTCCTGTGCCACCACCAACGCCACCCCCGAGACCTCCTTTGCCCCACGCCACGGTGTGGATGCCCCATTGGCCTGTACCGGAAACCGGCCAATCAATGTCCGGTGACGCACTCGCAACGATCGAATACGGACCGAACGCGCCGGAGCACTCCCTGTAATCGAGATGGCTGGAATTCGACGGTGTGACCGAGAGTGGAGGATGGGGCTGAAGGGGCTCCGGGGTCAAGAGGTTGTGCAGGGATTGATGAGGTTTTAGGGGTTTCCGGGTGCGCGGTTTGCTGTGACCACTTGATTTGGCCGTGCCTTTGGCCGTGCTTCGGTCGTGCCGTTGGTCGTGCTTCGGCCGTGCGTCGGCTACGCGCGCGGGTCAGCGGCCTAGCTGGTGCAGCACCGCGCGCGGGCGGTTGGTGATGATGGCGTCGACGCCCAGCTCGACGCAGAGGTCGACGTCCTGGGGCTCGTTCACGGTCCAGACGTGCACCTGGTGACCGGCCCTTTTCAGGCGCTCCACATAAGCCGGGTGACTGCGTACGATCCGGATCGAGGGGCCGGCGATGCCGACGCCCGCGGGCAGCCGTCCGTCCCGGAGTCTGGGTGAGACGAACTGCATCAGATAGACGGTCGGCAGTGTCGGCGAGGCGGCACGCACGCGATGCAGCGAGCGCGCCGAGAAGCTCATGACCCGCACCGGGGACTCGTCCGCCGAGGCGGGCGCGTCGAGCCCGAACCGCTTCAGCAGGACTAGCAGCCGCTCCTCGACCTGCCCCGCCCAGCGGGTCGGGTGCTTGGTCTCGATCGCCAACTCCACACGCCGCCCCGCGTCGGCGACGAGCTCCAGCAGTCGCTCCAGGGTGAGCACCGAGGTGTCCTCGGGGTCCTCCGGCCGGAACTCCCAGTCGGGCTCCTCGGCCCGGTTCTTCCACGAGTCGCGGTTCTTGCGGGAGCCGAAGTCCAGGGCGGCGAGCTCGGCGAGCTCCAGGGCCGAGACCGCGCCGCGGCCGTTGGACGTACGGTTGACGCGGCGGTCGTGGACGCAGACGAGATGGCCGTCCGCGGTGAGGCGTACATCGCACTCGAGGGCGTCCGCACCGTCCTCGATCGCCTTCTTGTACGCGGCCAGGGTGTGCTCGGGAGCGTCTTCGGAGGCTCCGCGATGGGCGACGACTTGGATCTGCTGCTGCCGTGCGTGGGTCACCGCGTCATGGTCCCACCGCGGGCGGGTAGACGTGCGGCCGGAGCAGTCTTGAGGGTGCTGGGATTGCGCCTGCTTAGTCGCACATGCCCTATATAAGGAATGGCCGTGGACCCACAGCCACCGCTTATGGTGCTCTGACGGCCCGTGGGAAAAGCTGACGGCATACAAAAAGACATGCACAGCTGAAGCGCACCGACCGCCGACAAGTACTGGCCAGCGTGAACGGGCGTGACCGAGTGCGACCGAAAACTACAGCCGTGGATCGAGGAGAGAAGCTGTGAGCACCGAGAACGAGGGCGCCGCGGTACCCCCGGCCCCGTCCGCACCTCCCGTGCCGGTGGATGCTCCTGCTGCTCCGGCATCCCAGGAACGCCCGGTTCCCGAGGGCGACGCCGCCCCGACCACTCCGCTCCCGCCGGTGCCGAACGGCGCCCCGGCGAACTCGAACGGCACGCAGCCGTACGCCGCCGAGGCGGGCGCGAACGGGTCTCAGCCGTACGCTGCCGAAGCGGCTTCGAACGGCGCCCAGCCGCCCGTCGCCCCGGCTGCCTCGAACGGTGCCCAGCCGCCCGCCTCCCAGGGCTCGGCCCCCGACGCCTCCTGGCCGCCTCCGCCGCCGCCCACGCCGCCGTACGCCGACAGCGGCATTGCGGCAGGTGCTGCTGGTGCTGGCGCCGATGGCGGTGGCGGCGCGGGCTTCGGCTGGGGCGCCGGCTACCAGCAGCCGGCGCCCAAGTCCGGCCGTGGGCGCGGCGGACTGCTCGCCGCGGTCCTCATCGCCGCGCTGGTCGCGGGCGGCCTGGGCGGCGGCCTCGGCTACACCCTGGCCAAGAACGACGACAACAGCTCCTCGACGACCGTCTCCGCCGCCGACAGCGGTGGCGACATCAAGCGCGACCCGGGCACGGTCGCGTCCGTGACCGCCAAGGCGCTGCCGAGCACCGTCACCATCGAGGCCGAGAGCAGCAGTGGCGAGGGCGGCACCGGCACCGGCTTCGTCTTCGACACCGAGGGCCACATCGTCACCAACAACCACGTGGTGGCCGACGCGGTCGACGGCGGCAAGCTCACGGCGACCTTCCCGAACGGCAAGAAGTACGACGCCGAGGTCGTCGGGCACGCGCAGGGCTACGACGTAGCGGTGATCAAGCTCAAGAACGCGCCGTCGGACCTCAAGCCGCTGACGCTGGGCAACTCCGACGAGGTGGCGGTCGGCGACTCGACGATCGCGATCGGCGCCCCCTTCGGCCTGTCCAACACGGTCACGACGGGCATCATCAGCGCCAAGAACCGCCCGGTGGCCTCCAGCGACGGCACCGGCAGCAACGCCTCCTACATGAGCGCCCTGCAGACGGACGCCTCGATCAACCCCGGCAACTCCGGCGGGCCGCTGCTGGACGCGCAGGGCAACGTCATCGGCATCAACTCCGCGATCCAGTCCTCCGCCAACGGCCTGGGCGGCACCAGCCAGTCCGGCTCGATCGGCCTCGGCTTCGCCATCCCGATCAACCAGGCCCAGTACGTCGCCAAGCAGCTGATCAAGACCGGCAAGCCGGTGTACGCCAAGATCGGCGCTTCCGTCTCCCTGGAGGACACCACCGGCGGCGCCAAGATCACCGAGCAGGGCGCCAGCGGCTCGGACGCGGTCGAGGCGGGCGGCCCCGCCGCCAAGGCCGGCCTCAAGCCCGGCGACGTCATCACCAAGCTCGACGACAGGGTGATCGACTCCGGCCCCACCCTGATCGGCGAGATCTGGACCCACAAGCCCGGCGACAAGGTCACGATCACCTACGAACGCGGCGGCCAGTCCCGCACGGTCGAACTCACCCTGGGCGCCCGCACGGGCGACAGCTGACGCCACCGGCCACGCGCGCGTACGTCCGGCTCCGACCAGGGGCGACGTCACGCGCGCGTGTTCGTTTGTTGCCCTCGCCTTGGGCGAGGTGGGCGCCTTCGGGAGGGGCGGGAACCAGGAGGCGACGCACCGCGTCCTCCCCGCCGGGAGGGCGCCCTGTCGCACTGTCGTTCGCTGAGGCGACGGCATGGGTGGACGGCCAGGGAGCTGTTCGCCGGGGTGTGGACTGCGCTGCGCGCGCGGGGGGTTGCCGATCGAGGGCGGCCGTGTCCATACGTTCGGATGGGCTATCGTGCCTTCTCGACCTCGACTGTTCGCGAATGGGAAGCGGAGCCGCGAATGGGAAGCAGACAAGGGGACGGTCTCGCGGTGTCCGATCTCGGGCGGCTCGTCGCCGGCAGGTACCTGCTGGTGGAGCGGGTGGGCAGCGGCGGTATGGGAACCGTCTGGCGTGCCGAGGACAAACTGCTCGGTCGGCACGTCGCCGTGAAGAAGCTGCGCATCCCGCCGCACCTGCAGGACGACGAGGTCCGGACGCTCTACGAGCGCACCCGCCGCGAGGCCCGCAGCGCCGCCCGGATCACCCACCCCAACGTGATCGTGGTGCACGACGTCGTCGACGACGAGGGCCTGCCGTGCATCGTCATGGAGTACATCCCCTCGGTCACGTTGAGCGACGTCCTCAAGCGCCGGGGCGCGCTGCCACCCGAGGAAGCTGCCCGGATCGGCCGTGCCATGGTCGCCGCCCTGCGCGCCGCCCATGACGCCGGAGTCCTGCACCGGGACGTCAAACCCGCCAACGTGCTGCTCGGTGACGACGGACGGATCGTCCTCACCGACTTCGGGATCGCCATGGAGTCGGGAACGTCCTCGCTGACCAAGCCCGGCGAGTTGATCGGCTCCATCTGCTACCTGGCGCCCGAACGGCTCAGGGGCGCGCATCCCGAGACCGGTCCCGCCAGTGACCTGTGGGCCCTGGGGGCGACGCTGTACCAGGCGGTCGAGGGGCGGGACCCGTTCCGCCGCGACACCCCGATCGAGACGGCGTACGCCATCGCCACCGATCCGTACGAGCCCTCGCGCAGGGCCGGGGACCTGACCCCGGTGATCGAGGGTCTGCTCGTCAAGGATCCCGAACAGCGCATGGACGTACACGAGGTAGAACGCCGCCTGGGCGAGGTGACCGGCACCGGGACCTCGCGCCTCGATGCACCCACGCGCCCGGACCGTGCGCAGGACCTCGTGCCTCCCGGCGGGAAGGGCAAGGGCAACCGCCGCCGTACGGTGGTGCGGTCGGTCCTGGCAGTGACCCTCGCCGCCTGTCTGGCGGGCGGCGCACTGTGGTGGCTCAAGGGCCGCGCCGATGGGCCGACTACGCACCCGTCCGGCTCCGAGGCGTCCACTTCCTCCCCCACCGCCAGCCCCGCTGCCACCGTGCCGCCGGTGCCCGCCGGTTACCACCTCGAGAAGCCGGACACCGGCATCTCCGTGCCCGTGCGCGACGGCTGGACCCGCAAGACGTTGCCCGGTGGCGAAGTCGGCTATATAGACCCGTCGGAACTGGTGGGCCTGAGGGTCAACGTCGTCGAGTTCGCGGGCACCGATCCGCTGCGGCACTGGCGTGAGACGGAAGAGGAACAGACCGCCCGCGACAATCCCGGCTATGAACGGGTGAGGATGGCCGAGACGACCTTCCGGGGACAGCCTGCCGGGTACTGGGAGTTCACCTTCGACGGCCGCGCACGCAAGTACCGCGCGGCGGAACTGGCCTTCGCGAGCGCCGACGGCACCCAGTACGTCATCTACCTCTCCGCGCCGGACGAGCAATGGCACGAGTACCGGCCGGCCTTCGACGCCGCCGTCAACGGAGTCCGCCTGAGCGACGCCGGCTGACGGCGAGCGCTCGTACGGCCGCTCAGGGACTCTTCGGCAAGGGAGCCACGGGCCCGCATACGGACCACCAACCCCGCGCAACGCGTCAGGCCGGTACGCTGTACCCGCTCCGCCCCTGGTGGGCCGGGGCCGAGGTGGGTTGCCCGAGCGGCCTAAGGGAACGGTCTTGAAAACCGTCGTGGCGCGAGTCACCGTGGGTTCAAATCCCACACCCACCGCTTGTCAGGCGGCATAAGGCCAGGTGAGAAGGGGTGCCCGAGGTTCGGGCACCCCTTACACCGTCCCGGTGGACGCCGTCGCCGCGCTAGGTGGCTGAATCGGTTCGCATGCTGCGCACATCATTGAGGCGGACCTTGGCGCCGCTCACGACTTCGTCGCGGCGGTCCGCTTCGAGGTTCTGCCTCCGCCGGTGCGGGCCCGCCCGGGAGCGGCAGCCGTGCTCTTCCGCCCGCTTCCAGCCTTCTCTGCGCCTGGGGCGGTCGGCCACTTGAACTCGATCTCCAGCTCGATCTCCCCGTCACTGACCTCGACCTCGATCTCGCCGCGAAGGTCGTCCGGGATCCGCAGGCTCAGTTTCCAAGGGTCGAGTTCCAGTTCGGCATCCCCGCCTTCCCGCAGCGCGGTCGCGAGCGCCTCGAGCTGATCGGCCGCCTCAAGGCGGGACAGCGAGCGCTTCTGCTCAAGCTTGAGATCCTGCATGGCGTCTCCGATCCAGCGCGGAAATAAGCAGATGAAGACCATTTTGGTGCTAATTGCCGAGCTGGACATCTTGCCGAGAGACACCCATCGGCGCGGCGTCGGCGGTAAGGGATCAGTGCCCCGGCTGCTGAGCCCGTAGCAGCCTCAACTGCCCGATCTCGGCGGCGTTCTTCATCAGCTCGGCGTTCACCCAGCCGATCATGTGGGCGACGGTGTACTGCGGGTCGTTCGGCCAGGGGAACAGCGCCGTGGCGTCCAGATCCGTGTCGTCGAGCCGGTCCAGCGCGGCCAGCCACTTCGCACGCAGGTCGCGCAACCAGGCGACGGTCGCCTTCCCGTCGCCTGGCCAGGTGACGTCGGTCCGCTCCCTGGGCGGGCGGCCCCGCAGATGGTCGGTGGACACGCTCCACCACCAGCCGATGTGCCAGCTCACCCAGGCGATGGTCGGCACGGGGACGGGATCGGGCTCGGTCTCCGCCCAGTCCGGCACCCAGGTGCCGTCGGCGGCCGGGCGTACCGTCCAGCAGTGCGGCCCCGGTTCCCACAGGAAGTCCTCGGGCCGGAGCCGTTCGAGGTGGTACTCGAACAGCGCCCAGGTGAGATCGAACTGCCAGCGCATCAGGTCACGTCGGGAAATGCTCATCGGCCGACCCTGGCAGTCGGGCTCCCCTTCGGGGCAAGCCGATTTCCCCGCCACGGCCGTCGTCGGAGGGCCGTCTCAGGAGCGCGTGGTCCCGCCGTCCCGAGGGCCTAGTCCCGACGTCTAGAGCTCGTAGTCCCGCGCCAGCGCCTCCCACTCGACCTCCCGCAGCGCGTCCTCCGCGTCACAGCCGGACGGCACGCGCGCGGTGGGCTGGAACCAGATGATCGTGAGGGCGGAGCGATACAGGACCGGGTCGTGGTCGCGGTCGAGGGCCGTGGAGTGGAAGGCGCCCACGCAGGCCACCGACGGCAGCACCTCCACCGGGCCGAACGCGCCCGCGTACTGGTCGGGATACTCGCGCGGCGGCGGCACGAGGTGCACCGGCGTGGAGGGGTGGGCGTGCTCCGCGGTGCGGAGGAGTCCCTTGATCTTCATGTCGTTGACCGGCTTGCACGGGTAGCCCTCCAGCATTCCGCCGTACGTCGAGGAGAGCTGCAGCTCGGAGAGATCGAGCGAGCGGCCGGACGTGAGGACGACGCGGGTCAGCGACATGGTCGGCACTCTAGGGCGGTGGTGCATCGAGCTCCCGTGAATTTCAAGGCCTGTCAGGCGCCTGCGAGCCCCGGGATCCGGGGCAGACGCCTGCGGATCCCGGAGCCCGTCAGGTGTCTGCGGGCCCCGGAGCCCGGGCAGACGGCTGCGGACCCCGGATGTCCGGTCAGGGCCGGTGCCCCGTCATCCGCGCGGCCGACGCGATCGTCGCGCGGGCCTCGCGTTCGGTCAGGCCGGTGTTGAGTGCCGCCTCGACCAGAGGGTCGACGAGGGCGGGGCCGATGCCGTCCTCGTAGGCACGGCAGGCAGCCCAGAACAGGCGGGTGTTGCGCTGGCCCTCGTGCGCGGCGAGCACGAACTGGACGAGTCCCTGCCCGTGGCCGCCGGCCGAGGGGGGCGTGGGGTGGTGTGTGCGGGGCGGAGGGAGCAGAAGGCGCAGGAGGGCGCGCGGACAGGGCGCGGGGGCGATGTGGGAGGTGCCGGGGGCGGTGCTGTAGACGCCGTGGTCGGTGCGGGAGCCGGGGCCGACGAGGTAGCCGCCGGCGCCGCGGATGTCGATGCCGGGCGCGAGGCGGCCCGCCGAGTTGGGGACGACGACGTGGGGCGGGCCGGTCAGCCAGAGGTGGCGGCCGCCGCTGGGGGTCAGGACGACCACCGTGGGCGGGATCGTGAACAGGTGGCGCAGCGCCAGTTCGCGCAGGGCGGCCGAGGAGTCCGTACCGGATTTGGTGTCGAGGTCGATGCCGATCAGGTGGTGTGGGGGCAGGCCGCACGCGATGCCGTAGCCCGTGGCCCAGGGGGCGGCCGCGAAGAGTTCGCGGATGCGGGCGGGGTCGGTGGAGGCGTCGTAGACCCCGTGCCCGAAGCGGCCGCACTCGCCGTGGCAGGGCGCGGGGCCGGGGTCGTCGCGGTGCGGGGAGCGCAGGGCCGGGAGCTTCGTCCGGGACAGGGGGATGACGGCCAGTCCGCGTTCGGCGGCTGACAGGGCGTGTGCGAGGGCCAGCGTCGTGGCCTGCCGGTCGGTGGTGGCCATGCCTCCATGTTCGTACGAATGTTCGAAAAAGGAAAGGGGGGAGGGGGTGGCCTGGCGGGCGACCCGCCGGGCGGTGGAGGTTGGCCACAAGTTGCTGGAACCTTTCGTCCCTTGTGGGGCTTGAGGTGCGCTGTCCGTACTTCCCCGACTTGAAGGCTAGAAGTGGCGAAAGGGGTTTATCGACATGTCATCACGCTTCAGGGCGAATAGGGGCTTCCGGGGTGGTTCGCCGGGGATTCGGTGGGCAACTCTGATCTCGCGACGTCGTGCACAGCTCCAGGGCGGTCGGCCAACTGCCTTGGAACGAGCAGTACTTCATGCACTACCTATGCGTCCGGCGGGGAGCCTGGGCGCACCTGTTCTGGAGGAACAACATGGCAAGCATCCGTACCGCCCGCGTCATCGCAGCCATCTCCGCACTCCCGCTCGCCGCCGCACTGTTCACCGGCGTCGCGACGGCGGACAACGGCGCCTTCGCGGACGACGGATCCAGCGCGGCCGTCACGAACGCCGCCCAGGGCCTCATCGGCAGCGGGGTCGGCGGCGACAACTACGGCACCTCGTCCACCACACAGCAGCAGGCGACCGGCTCCGGTGCCTCGAACCAGAGCAACACGGCCCAGGTCAACGGCTCCGCGTTCACGGCCGTCAATCAGGGCAACGACAACACGTCCGTCAACTTCACTCCGATCTGGTGGTGAGCTGAGGGGGCCTGCGCCCCGGTGCTCAGGCGCCGGCCCTCTCGGATCTGTGGGGTGTGCTGTGGGGTGCAACGCGTCTGCGTGGCGGTACTTCGGTGCCGCCACGCAGGCGTTTTCCGTGTTTCTCCTGGCTTTTCTGCGGCCTCCCGGTGACCTTCGTCGGCCTGCTGCGGCCTTGACAGTGGGTCGTATCTGACGGACAGTCAGAAACCTTCGTGGGGCCTGAGATCCGGGGCTTGGGGCCTGGAGCCTGGGCTCTGAGATCCGGGGCCTGGGGCCTGAGATATGGCGGCCTGAGATATGGCGGTCTGCGGTCTGCGGTCCGGGCTCTGGGCCTGGCGCCTCGTGAAGGTCCCAAAAACTCGTGGGAACCGGATCGGCGGTCGCGGTGTACCAGAAGTGTCAGTGCGATGCGCCGTGGGGCGATGAGGACGAGGGGGCGACGGTGAGCTACGAGCCCGTGGTGAGCCATGAGGCGGAAGCGAGCGACGAGTTCGGGACGCGGCTGAAGGTCTACGAGGGCCAGCGCGCCGCTGTGGCGCGCGCGGGCAAGGATCCCGTCAACGCGCCCATGATCCGGCACTGGTGCGAGGCCATGGGCGACACCAACCCGGCGTACTCGGGACCGGACGCCATCGCACCGCCCACCATGCTCCAGGCGTGGACCATGAGCGGCCTCTCCGGCCATACGAGAGGCACGCACGCGTACGACGAGCTGCTCGGCCTGCTCGACGATGCGGGCTACACCTCGGTGGTCGCCACCGACTGCGACCAGGAGTATCTACGGCCCTTGCGACCCGGGGACGAGATCACCTTCGACTCGGTGATCGAGTCGGTGTCGGAGAAGAAGACGACGAAGCTCGGCACGGGGTACTTCGTCACGACCCGCATGAACATCCGTGTCGGCACCGACCTGGCGGGCACCCACCGCTTCCGCATCCTCAAGTACGCACCCGCAGGTCGGGCCGGTCAGTCAGAGCAGCACAAGAAGCCTGCTCGCCCCCGCCCCGTAGTCAACCGCGACAACGCCGCCTTCTGGGAGGGCGTCCAGCGGCGCAGCCTGCTCATCCAGCGTTGCACGGGCTGCGGCACTCTGCGCCACCCCTGGCTGCCCGGCTGCAACGCCTGCGGCGGCCTGGACTGGGACACGGTCGGGGCGAGTGGCGAGGGCACGGTCTATTCGTACGTCGTGATGCACCACCCACCGTTCCCCGCCTTCGACCCTCCCTACGCGGTCGGCCTGATCGAACTGGCCGAGGGCGTGCGGATGATCGGCAACGTGGTGGGGGTGCCGTACGACAAGGTGCGGATCGGGCTGCCGGTGCGGCTCGAATTCCAGGAGTACGACGAGGGGTTGGTGCTGCCTGTCTGGCGCGCTCAGGAGGCTCAGCAGATGCAGGAGGTCGTCGCATGAGGGCCGGTGAGGGAGCGACGGGGAATCACCTCAAGGTCGGTGACGAACTGCCGCCGCTGGAGGTCCCGATCACCCGCACGTTGATCGTCGCCGGGGCCATCGCCTCACGCGACTACCAGGACGTGCACCACGACGCGGAGTTGGCCCGCCAGAAGGGCTCTCCCGACATCTTCATGAACATCCTCACGACCAATGGCCTGGTCGGCCGCTACATCACCGACCACTTCGGACCGACGGCCGAACTGCGCAGGGTGGCCATACGACTCGGGGCGCCCAACTACCCGGGAGACACGATGGTGTTGACGGGCAGGATCGAGGAGGTCGACGGCGACACGGCGACGGTACGGGTGGTCGGTGCGAACGGCATCGGCAGACACGTGACCGGCACGGTGACGGTGACCGTCCCGGCTGAGGCTGCCGTCAGTGCCCGGGCTGGGGCGGCAGTCAGCGTGCCGGTGCAGGCGGCGGATGGCGTGCCGGCTGGGGTGACGGAGAGCGTGCCGGCGAGGGCCGCGGGCACTGCATCGTCGGAGGGTCCCGCATGAGTGTCCGCGCGCGGGACGCCCTGGCCGGCCGGGCGGCGATTGTCGGTGTCGGGGCCACCGAGTTCTCCAAGGACTCGGGACGCAGCGAACTCCGGCTGGCCGTGGAGGCGGTGCGGGCCGCCCTGGACGACGCGGGGCTGACGCCCGGGGACGTGGACGGGATGGTGACGTTCACGATGGACACCAGCCCGGAGATCACCGTGGCCCAGGCCTGCGGGATGGGCGAGCTGTCCTTCTTCTCCCGGGTCCACTACGGCGGCGGCGCGGCCTGCGCGACCGTCCAGCAGGCGGCGCTCGCCGTGGCCACGGGGGTCGCGGAGGTGGTGGTCTGCTACCGGGCGTTCAACGAGCGGTCGGGGCGGCGCTTCGGGTCGGGAGTACAGCACCGGGAACAGTCGGCGGAGGGGGCGGCGCTCGGCTGGTCGCTGCCGTTCGGGCTGCTCACGCCGGCCTCCTGGGTGGCGATGGCGGCCCAGCGATATCTGCACACGTACGGGCTGACGCCGGAGGTGTTCGGGCATGTGGCCGTCGTCGACCGCAAGTACGCGGCAACCAACCCGGCCGCGTACTTCCACGGCAGACCCATCACCCTCGCCGACCACGCGGCCTCGCGCTGGATCGTCGAGCCACTGCGGCTGCTGGACTGCTGCCAGGAGACGGACGGCGGCCAAGCGCTCGTCGTCACGACCGTCGACCGGGCCCGTGACCTGCCCCGTCCGCCGGCCGTCATAGCGGCGGCGGCCCAGGGCGCCGGCCGAGGGCAGGAGCAGATGACGAGCTTCTACCGGGACGACCTCACCGGCCTGCCGGAGATGGCCGTGGTGGCGCGGCAGCTGTGGCGGACGGCAGGGCTGGGGCCGGGGGAGATCGACGTGGGGATCCTGTACGACCACTTCACTCCTTTCGTGCTGATGCAGTTGGAGGAGTTCGGGTTCTGTGGAAAGGGGGAGGCCGGGGACTTCGTGGCCGAGGAGCGGCTGCCGCTCAACACGCACGGGGGGCAGCTCGGGGAGGCGTATCTGCACGGGATGAACGGCATCGCGGAGGGGGTGAGGCAGGTGCGGGGGACGTCCGTGAACCAGATATCCGGGGCGGGGCGGGTACTGGTGACGGCGGGTACGGGCGTGCCGACGTCGGGGCTGGTTCTTGCTGCCGACGGGTGACCCCCAGGGGTAATCCCGCAGTATGTGTCCCCCGCTCGTCCACCTTCAGGAGGTGGAGTCAGCCCCACCCCTACAACCTGAGGCGGACGATGCTTCGGCACCTGCGGCCGATCCGCTGAGGCAGGGGCCGCTCATAGCGTGGAGCCATGACCACACCCGTCTGCACCAGCGCTTCCGACGCCGCGACGCGGTCCCTGCCGAATGCGACGTATCCCTCCTTCACGTCGTACGTGCGGGCCCGCCAGCCGGTGCTGCTGCGTACCGCCCGGTCGCTGACCGCGAACCCGAGCGACGCGGAGGACCTGCTGCAGACCGCGCTCACCAAGACGTACGTCGCCTGGGAACGCATCGAGGACCATCGCGCGCTCGACGGCTATGTGCGCAGGGCGCTGCTGAACACGCGGACCTCGCAGTGGCGCAAGCGCAAGGTGGACGAGTTCGCCTGCGACGAGCTGCCCGAGCCGGAGCCCGCGCCCGGCCACGACGACGATCCGGCGGAGCGGCAGGCGCTGCACGACGCGATGTGGCGCGCGATCACGCGGCTGCCGGCGAGGCAGCGGGCGATGGTCGTCCTGCGGTACTACGAGGACCTCAGCGAGGTCCAGACGGCCGAGGTGCTCGGGGTCTCCGTCGGCACGGTGAAGTCGGCGGTGTCACGAGCGCTCGGGAAGCTCCGCGAGGACCCTGAGCTGGGGCTGGTTCGCTAGTGCCGGCGCTGGGCCGACGGTGAGGTGCCGAGGCCGGAATCGCGCGCCGTCCCTGGTATCCACAGCGCCGACCCTGCTGCCTACAGCGCCGTCCCTGTAACCCACCCGTGCCGACCCTGTCACCCACCGTGCCGACCCTGTCACCCACCGCGCCGTCCCTGTAACCCACGCCCCCCGTCGGCGCCACCACCCCACCCGGCCGGACTCCACCCGGCCGTCCCCCACCCAGCCCCACCCCACTTCACCCAACCTCACCGTGACCTACCCCACCCCGATCTACCCGCCCCCGATCCGCACCCGCGACCCACCCCGCCCCTGATCCCACCCCGATCGAGCCCGCCTCCCCCGTTATCGTCACGTCCCCATGAACGCAACGTGACATGATCGATCGCCCGGCCCTAGTGACATACCGCGCGGTATGCGCGCAGAATCTCCGCAACCCTTACTACCGCGTAGGCAATGTCGCCCCCGGGAGGACGCCGTGCTGAGCACGATGCAGGACGTACCGCTGCTGATCTCGAGGATCCTGACCCACGGGTCGACGATCCACGGCACATCGCAGGTCATCACCTGGACCGGAGAGGCCGAGCCGCACCGCCGTTCCTTCGCCGAGGTCGGTGCGCGTGCGGCCCAGCTGGCGCATGCCCTGCGCGAGGACCTGGGCGTGGTCGGCGACGAGCGGGTCGCGACGCTGATGTGGAACAACGCCGAGCATGTGGAGGCGTACTTCGCGATCCCCTCGATGGGCGCGATCCTGCACACCCTCAACCTCCGCCTCCCGGCCGAGCAGTTGGCCTGGATCGTCAACCACGCGGCCGACCGGGTGGTCATCGCCAACGGTTCGCTCCTCCCCCTGCTCGCCCCGCTGCTGCCGCACCTCAAGACGGTGGAGCATGTGGTGGTGTCGGGGCCGGGTGACCGTTCTGGTCTCGCGGGTGCGTCCGTGCAGGTGCACGAGTACGAGGAGCTGATCGCCGGCAAGCCGACCACGTACGACTGGCCGGAGCTGGACGAGCGTCAGGCCGCCTCCATGTGCTACACCTCCGGGACGACCGGGGACCCGAAGGGCGTCGTCTACTCCCACCGTTCCGTCTACCTGCACTCCATGCAGGTCAACATGACCCAGTCGATGGGGCTGACGGACCAGGACACGTCGCTGATCGTGGTGCCGCAGTTCCACGTCAACGCGTGGGGACTGCCGCACGCCACGTTCATGACCGGCGTCAACATGCTGATGCCGGACCGCTTCCTCCAGCCCGCGCCCCTCGCCGAGATGATCGAGGGCGAGAAGCCGACCCACGCGGCCGCCGTGCCCACCATCTGGCAGGGCCTGCTCGCCGAGCTCACCGCCAAGCCCCGGGACGTCTCCACCCTCGGCCAGGTCACGATCGGCGGTTCGGCCTGTCCGCCCTCGCTGATGGAGGCGTTCGACAAGCTGGGCATGCGGGTCTGCCACGCCTGGGGCATGACGGAGACGTCGCCGCTCGGCACGGTCGCCCGTCCGCCGGCCCACGCGGTCGGCACGGAGGAGGAGTTCGCGTACCGGCTGACCCAGGGCCGTTTCCCGACGAGCGTCGAGGCCCGCCTCACCGGCCCCGGCGGCGAACGCATCCCCTGGGACGGCGAGTCGGCCGGCGAGCTGGAGGTGCGCGGCCCCTGGATCGCGGGCGCCTACTACAACGGCCCCGACGCCGAACCCCTGCGCCCCGCCGACAAGTTCAGCGAGGACGGCTGGCTGAAGACCGGCGACGTCGGCACCATCTCCCCCGACGGCTTCCTCACCCTCACCGACCGCGCCAAGGACGTCATCAAGTCCGGCGGCGAGTGGATCTCCTCGGTCGAGCTGGAGAACGCCCTGATGTCCCACCCGGACGTCGCCGAGGCCGCCGTGGTCGCCGTCCCCGACGACAAGTGGGGCGAGCGCCCGTTGGCCACGGTCGTCCTCAAGGAGGGCGCCACCACCGACTTCGAGGCCCTGCGCACCTTCCTCGCCGACGAGGGCAAGATCGCCAAGTGGCAGCTCCCGGAGCGCTGGACGGTCATCGCGGCGGTGCCGAAGACGAGCGTCGGCAAGTTCGACAAGAAGGTACTGCGCAGGCAGTACGCCGAGGGCGACCTGGACATCACCCAGCTCTGAGGGGCGAGGCCCTGACGGGCAAGCCCTGACGAGCGAACGGCGGTCGGGACGAGCGAACGGCGGTCGGGACGGGTGTACGGCGGTCGGGACGGAGCGGGCTCTTCCGCGCCCCGCACCTGTCCCGGCCACCGTTTCCCGCCGACCGCCGCCGACTTCATATCCGTGCGGCTCCTTCATATCCGTGCGGCTCCTTCGCTGCCATACGCCTCACCGCCGCACCGCAGTGAACCCCCACCCCAACACCAGCCAAACCCCCGCCACCGCGCACACTCCGCCCCAGCCCCACTGCCCGAAGGCGAAGCCCGCCAGGGCCGAGGCGGTGGCGCCGCCGGTGAAGCCTGCGACGACGTAGGCGCTGTTGGCGGTCGCGGGAGAGGTGGTGGTCGTCAGGGCCAGGGTCTGGTTGGCGACGTGGGAGGCGACCAGGGCGGCGTGGATGGCGACGGCGGCCACGAACAGCGCGGCCATCACGTGCCCGCCCAGCCAGAACAGCGGCACGGAGACGGCGGCGAGCAGATACGCGGACCGTACGACCTTGGCGGCGCCGAAACGGTCGACCAGGCCCCCCGCGAGCGGCGCCACGACGCTCGCCGACAGTCCGAAGAGGCCGAAGAGTCCGGCGGTCGCGGTCGAGAGGGCGTACGGCTTCCCCGTCAGCAGCAGGGCCAGCGAGGTCCACAGGGCGCTCCAGGCGCCGTACATCCCGGCCTGCCGTACGCATGCGCGCCACAGGTCGGGGGAGCGGCGCACCAGGCCCGGCATCTCGGTGAGCCCAGAGAAGAGGCCGCCGAGGCCGCCGGCGCGGCGGGGGCGTTCGGCCGGCAGGACGGCGGCTGTCAGCAGGCCGAGTACGGCGGTGAGGGCGGCCGCGCCCACGAACACCCACCGCCAGCCGAAGGCCTGCCCGGCCAGGCCGCCGAGGACGCGGGCCGCGACGATGCCGGTGAACAGGCCGGCGATGACGGCGGCGACATGGCGGGCGCGGCGTTCGGCGGGGGCGCGTTCGGCGACGAGCGGGACGAGCAGTTGCGGGACGACGGTCGCGGCGGAGGCGACGAGGACCGCGGCCGCGAGCGTGCTGGTCCCGGACGCCGCCGCACCCACGGCCAGGGCGGCCGTGGTGGCCAGCGACAGGACGGCGACCAGCGGACGTCGGCTCACGCGGTCGCCGAGGGGGGCGAAGAAGAGCAGGCCGGCGGCGTAGCCGAACTGCGCGACCGAGGCGATCCAGGCCACGGCCGAGGGGGCGGTCCCGAAGTCCTGGGCGATGACCGAGAGCAGCGGGGCGGCGAGATAGATGTTGGCGGCCGTGACGGCGGAGCACAGGGCGATGAGGGGGAGGAAGAGGCGTGACGTCTTCGTCTGTGGGGTGGGCGTGCGGAGACGGCGAGCTGGGGTGGTCGACTGCATGAGCGGAGCGCTTCCTTCGAGCCTTCGAGGGTGCTCTAACAACTAACTGGTTGGTTGGATGTCTGCCGAACAGTCTGCGCCGCGCCCGCCTCCCCGTCAACCAAACAGTTGGTTACTTACCCGCTACCCTGATCCCATGGCAGTAAGGGACCCCGAGGCCACCAAGGCCCGGATCTTCGACGCGGCGGTCGCCGAGTTCGCCCGGTACGGCATCGCGGGCGCCCGGATCGACCGCATCGCGGCCGAGGCCAAGGCCAACAAGCAGTTGATCTACGCCTACTTCGGCAACAAGGCGGAGCTGTTCTCCCAGGTCCTCGGCCGGTCCATGGTCGACCTCGCGGCGGCCGTCCCCGTCGACCCGGACGACATCGAGGGCTGGCTGGACCGGCTGATGGACTACCACGCCGCCCACCCGGAACTGCTGCGCCTCCTGTACTGGGAGGGCATCCAGTACGGCACCACCGAACTGCCCGACGAGACCGAACGCCAGGACCACTACGCCCACAAGGTCGCCGCCGTCCAGGACGGCCAGGACCGCGGCGTCATCACCGACGCGATCCCAGCCCAGGACCTGCTGTTCCTGCTGGTCGCGATGGCCAACTGGGCCACCGTCGTGCCTCAGATGAGCCGCATCCTGGTGGGCGGCGAGGACGACGACCGCGACCGCCTGCGTGCCTCGGTCAAGGAGGCGGCGCGCAGGCTCATCGCGCGCTGACGTACGTCAGCCGGTACCGCGTCCCGACGTACTTCACGAGGCGACGGGCCTGCCATGCGTCACGACGCACCTCACAGGCCATGCGTCACGACATACGCCTTCAGTTGGTGCCGATCCGCGACAGCAGGTCCACGATCCGGGACTGCACCTCGCCGCTGGTGGACCGCTCGGCGAGGAACAGCACCGTCTCGCCGGAGGCCAGCCGCGGCAGGTCGGCCTGGTCGACGGCGGCCGTGTAGACGACGAGCGGGGTGCGGTTGAGCTGCCCGTTGGCGCGCAGCCAGTCCACGATCCCGGCCCGGCGCCGGTGCACCTGCATCAGGTCCATCACGACCAGGTTCGGCCGGAAATCGCCCGCCAGCGCCACCGCGTCGGCGTCGCTCGCGGCCCGCGCCACCTGCATCCCGCGCCGCTCCAGCGTCGCGGTCAACGCCAGCGCGATCTCCGCGTGCTCCTCGATGAGCAGGACGCGCGGCGGGTGCTGCTCGGTGTCCCGGGGCGCGAGCGCCTTCAGCAGTACGGCGGGATCGGCGCCGTACGCCGCCTCCCGCGAGGCCTGTCCGAGCCCCGCCGTCACCATCACCGGCACCTCGGCCGCGACGGCGGCCTGCCGCAACGACTGCAGCGCGGTCCGGGTGATCGGCCCGGTCAGCGGGTCGACGAACAGCGCGGCCGGGAACGCCGCGATCTGGGCGTCGACCTCCTCGCGCGAATGCACGATGACGGGCCGGTAGCCACGGTCGCTGAGCGCCTGCTGGGTGGTCACATCCGGCGCCGGCCACACCAGCAGCCGCCGCGGGTTGTCGAGCGGCTCCGGCGGCAACTCGTCGTCCATCGGCTGCGGGCGCGGGGTGTCGGCGATCTCGACGGCCCCGCCCGGCCCGTCCAGCGGCTCGGGCCCCTCGGCGGCGTTCTCGTCCGGCGCGCCTATGGCGTACGACCGTCCGGCGGCTTCGGGCATCGGCGCCAGCCGCGACTGCCCGGCCTGCGACGGCTGGGACTGCCCGCCGAGCGACGGCTGCGACGGTGCGGGAGCCGGCTGCGCGGGCACCGGCTGCTCGGTCGGCGGATGCGGCCGCGCCGCCTGCTCCGCCGAGGCGCCGGTCCGCGTGGCGGGGTCGGGCGGCGTACCCAGCTTGCGGCGCCGTCCGCCGTTGGTCTGATGCGGGGGAGGCGTGGCCGACGACGGCGAGGGCTGCTGCACCTGCGCCGCCTGCCGCGTGAAGGGCACCCCCTGCCCCAACGTCCGGACACTGATCGCCCGCCCCTGCGTCGAGTTCGGGTCGACGGGTGCGCCGGGAGCGGCAGGAGCGGCGGCTTCGGCCGGGAGAGGCTGCGCCGCACGCTGCTGCTGGGCGGCCTGGGCTGTCTCCGCCACCTCGGGGGGCAGCGGGGTGCCCGGAGCCGGCGTACCGGGGGCGGGCTGGGGCTGCGCCTGCTGGGGGGCGTTCGGATTCGGCGGTACGGGAGCGCCGGCCGCGTGCGGGGGCGCGGGGGCCGCCGCAGCGAGGTCCGCCGGTACGGCTGTCCCGGCACCGGAGGCGTCATCGGCAGCGGGCCACGGCTGGGGGGCCGGGGTGCCCTGTGCCGGGGTGCCCTGCGCGGGGGCGCCTTGGCCGGGAGCCGCCTCGGCGGGGAGGGGGTGACCTGGCACAGGCTGCGCGGGGGCGGGCTGACCAGGCACCGGCTGGGGCTGACCCTGCTGCACCGGAGTCGCCTGCCCAGCAGCCGCTTCCGTGGGCTGGCCCACGGCCCGGCGGCGACGCCCGGTCGGCGCGCTGGTCGGATGCGGCTGCGGCGGGGTGTGGTCCTCGGACTGGTCGTGCGGCACGGCATCGTGCCGACCCTCGTCGACGAGAACGTCACCGGGAGCCCCCTGCCCCGGGGCCTGGACCTGCCCCGGAACCTGGACCTGCCCCGGAGCCTGAGCCTGCACGGGAGCCGGCGCCTGCCCCGGAACCGGAACCGCACCCGGAACCGCACCCGGGACCTGCCCCGGAGCCACAGGCGAAGCCGGAGTCATAGCCGCAGCCGCAGCCGCAGCCGCAGGCGTGGTCGGAGTCATGGCCGGACCCGGAGCCGGACCCGGACCCGGAGCCGAAGTCGGCTCGGCGCCGCCCTGCCCCTCCGCGCCGCCGCTGCCGTCGGCGACGGCGGTCCGGTCCGCCGCGGCGGGCGGCAGCGCGAACACCTGACGGGGCCCCGCCTCCTGCGCCTGCGCCTGCGCGGCACCGCGCTCGGCCGCCGCGGCCAGGGCGCGCCGCCGACGCCCGCTCGGCTGAGCACCCTCACCCGAACCCGTCGTACCGGCCCCGGAACCCGGCTGAGCGGGGTCACCGCCCGCAGGCAGCGCGGGCGGCAGCGCGTGCTGCTCCCCGCCGTCACGCCGGGCACGTCGCCCACTGGGTGCGGGCACTCCTTGCGGGGGTACGGTCCCGCCGAGCCCGTTCCCGGCGGCCGCGGTCCCCGCCGCATGCTCGGCGGCCGTGACGACGGCTCCCTCGGAGACACCGTCCTGGCCGCCCGTGCCGCTCTCGGCCGGTCGCCCGCGCCGCCGTCCGGTACCGCCGGAGGCCTCGCCGCCGTCGTCACCCGCACCCTGCGGGAGCTCCGGCGAGGGTGCGGCCGCGCGCCTGCGCCGCCGCCCCGTGGGCGTCGCGCCCTCGGCGTCGGTGGCCTCGGCATCGGCGCCGGGCGTGTCGCTCTCCAGGAAGGCGTCGACGGAGGACCGCCGGGCCCGCCGCCGACCGCCCCCGGCACCCTGCTCGCCGCCCTCGGCGGCACCCTCGGTCCCGTCACCGGCCTCAGCCGCAGTGCCCGCGGCGACCTCGACGGCCTCGACAGGGGCGGCGGGAACGGCCCCGGCCCCACCGCCGATCGGCACTTCGAGGACGTACGCGCTGCCGCTCATCCCCGGCACGTCGTGCGTCTGCAGCACACCGCCGTGGGCCCGCACGATGCCGCGCACGATCGGCTCGTGCACCGGGTCTCCCCCGGCATACGGCCCCCGCACCTCGATCCGTACGACCTCACCGCGCTGCGCCGCCGCCACGACGACGGTGTTGTCCATGTAACCGCCCGCGGAGACGGGCGAGTTGCCGGTCGCGTCGACCCCCGCGACATCCGCGACGAGATGCGCGAGCGCGGTGGCGAGGCGCTGCGGGTCGACCTCGGCCTCGATGGGCGGCGCGTGCACCGCGAACTGCACCCGCCCCGGCCCGATGAGCTCGACGGCCCCGTCGACACCCGCGGCGACGACGGCGTCGAGCATCACCTTCGTACGGGTGACCTGCTCGCCACCCGAGTCGAGCCGCTGGTACCCGAGGACGTTGTCGATCAGCGTCGTGATGCGCGAATAGCCGGCCGACAGGTGATGCAGCACCTGGTTGGCCTCAGGCCACAACTGCCCCGCGTCGTCCGCGGCGAGCGCGGCCAGCTCACGACGGAGTTCGTCGAGCGGACCCCGCAGCGAACGCGCGAGCAGCGTCAGCAGCTGCTCGTGCCGCCCGGCGAGGGCCTCGTACCGGTCCTTCTCCCGCTCCCCGAGCGCGGCATACCGCTCCTCGCCCGCGGCGAGCTCCTCCTCGTGCCGCTCCGTGAGCTCCTCGAGTTCGCTCACGTGCTTCTGCCGCAGGGCGGTCAGCTCGGAGGCGTGCTCCTCGGCGAGCCGCTCCAGCTCCGACGCGTGCCGCTTGTCGTCCGCCGCCTTCTCGTCGGCGAGGGCGTCGTAGGGCCGCCGGTCGGTGAAGGTCATCACGGCGCCGACGAGCTGCTCGCCGTCGCGCACGGGCGCGGTCGTCAGGTCGACGGACACCTTGTCCCCGCCCTTGGACCACAGCACCTGCCCACGCACCCGGTGCTTGCGCCCCGAGCGCAGGGTGTCGGCGAGCGGAGACTCCTCGTACGGGAAGGGGGATCCGTCGGTACGGGAGTGCAGGACGAGCGTGTGCAGCTCGCGACCGCCGAGGTCACTGGCCCGATAACCCAGTATCTGAGCGGCGGCCGGGTTGACGAGAACGATCCGCCCGTCGGTGTCGGTGCCGACGACACCTTCCGACGCGGCCCGCAGAATCATCTCGGTCTGCCGCTGCGAACGCGCCAGCTCGGCCTCGGTGTCGACGGTCCCCGAAAGGTCCCGCACGACGAGCATGAGCAGCTCGTCACCCGTGTAGCCGTAGTTGTCGTAGGCCTGCTGGCCGTTTTCGAGATTCGCGGACGTGACCTCGACCGGGAACTCGCTCCCGTCGGTCCGCCGGGCCATCATCCGGGTCGGCTTGGTCCGCCCCTGCGGATCCATGTGGTCGGGCCGCCGCATGGAGCCCGGAATCAGCTTCGAGTCGAACTGGGGCAGCAGATCGAGCAGCCCCCGCCCCACCAGAGCGGTCCCCGGCGCCTCGAAGGCCTCGAGCGCGATGGTGTTGGCATTGACGACGGTCCCATTGGCGTTGACCAGCACCAACGCATCGGGCAGCGCGTCGAGTATGGCTGCGAGGCGAGCAGCGCCTCGGGATGGCCTGCTGCTCACGAGACGCTTCCTCCCTGTTACCGCACCTTGCCGACCGCTCGGGCCATCTTGCCAACCGTCCCGCAGCGTGTCACGCGAGGGAGTCTAAGGGCTGGGGTTGCGCTCGCGACGCCGGATGAGAGGGAGGTCGCACGACGAAGTGACCCAGAACGTATGACCGCCTGTACAGACGTCCTTCCGGCCGGCCTCCGGCTTCCTTGTGACTTCCTTGCGGCTTCCTTCCGACTTCGCGAGACCTTCGCGGGAGTTTTACGGAGTCGGTGCGTCCGGTATGGAAACCGCAGTCACCTACGACCGCTGCCCTTGCGCCCGCAGGTCGGGAAGGAGCGGGACGAGCCGGTCCCATCGGGCGATCTGGCACCCGTCACTGCGGTCGTACCGCGCGTCTACGGGGCGCCCGGCCCAGGTCCCGGTGACATGCGCGGTGGCCGGCCCGCCGTACTGCATGGTGCAGAAGCCGCCCTGCGGCGTCGGCGCGAAGACGTCCTTGCCCCATCGGGTACCGCGGTCGAGCGCGGCACAGGCGCCCTCGGTATCGGGGTGGTCGCCGCCCGCCGGATGGCAGGAGAGCTCATAGGTCCGGTCGCCACCGGCGCCACCGGCGCTGCCGCCGACGTTGCGGACGGTGACGGTGAGGTGATCGCCGGAGTGGCCCAGGTCCTTGAGGGTCGGGGGCGCGAGGGGAAGGGGCGCGGCCTGGGCGTGCGCGGAGGCGGGCACGACGGCGGCGGAGCCGACGGCCGCGAGGGAGCCGGCGGCGACGAGGAGAACCCGGCGAAGGCGCCGGGCCGGGGCGGAACGGTTGACCTGCAACATGACCTGACTAACGCCGCGCGCCCTCGGACGTTGCGCACACCCCGCCCACCCTGGGCCCTTCGGCGGATGTCTCGACGTACGCCTCGACGCACGCCGGGAAGGACTTTGCCCTGCAGCCTCCCTGCCTAGTACCGTGGGAGCCGATTGGTGACACCCCGCTCGACTGTGTCATCATCTGCACGCACCACTCGCGCTCGCGCGAGCGGCTGTGCTGGAGGCGTCGCCTAGTCCGGTCTATGGCGCCGCACTGCTAATGCGGTTTGGGCCTTAAAGCCCATCGAGGGTTCAAATCCCTCCGCCTCCGCGCCTGATCACGAAGCCCCGGTCACCAGACCGGGGCTTCGTTGGTTTGCGCTGCGACGCCATACGGCCGACGAGGGGCTCTTCGGGGCATTTCCGCAGGTCACAAGGGGTGCGGCAAACGGATTTCACATGGCGGCGGCAGTCATGTAATGTTCTTCCTGTCGCCGCGAGCGGGCCGGAAGGGCCGGGAGCGGCGGAAAACAGAACAAGCACTCGTAGCTTAACGGATAGAGCATCTGACTACGGATCAGAAGGTTGCAGGTTCGAATCCTGCCGAGTGCACATAGAGCCAGAGGCCCCGGAGTGATCCGGGGCCTCTGGCGTTTTCGTCGGGGCAACCCGGGCCAGAACGGAAGGGCTTCACGTAAGCGTGACGGGGCGGGCGCAATGTCGCACAGCTCTTCCGCAATCCTGACACGGGGTCTTTGCCGTTCCATGGCAGGATCGGGCCTTCGGTTGCCGGTTGTCGTTTGCTGATGCGACTGCCGAAATGCGAACGGGGAGGCCTGCGTGGGGGATCACTTCAAGACGGACATCGATCAGCTCGCGGCGTTCACCAAGGATCTCCAGGGAGCCCATGACTCCCTTGAGCAGGTGCGGACCGCTCTGCAGCACGTGCGCGCCGACCAGATCGGTACGCCGGAGCTGGACGAGGCGTGTGACACGTTCCAGGAGCGGTGGAAGTACGGCAACGAGCAGATCAAGGAACGCATCGGCAAGCTCACCGAGGGGCTGCAGAAGAACACGGACAACTACCGCGAGATCGAGACGTCGCTCGAGGAGAGCTTCAAGCGCGCCGCGGCTGCGGGGAAGTGATCGAAGTGGCTCAGAATCCCTATGTGCACCTCGGCTGGAACCCCGTGCCGGGAGAGCCGGGCGAGGTCGAGGGGCTGCGCAACCAGCTCACCAAGTCGGCGAGCGCGCTGCAGACCGCGTACGAGAAGATCGACAGACTGCTCGGCGAGTCCAGCTTCTGGGAGGGCGATGCCGCCGTGGGCTTCCGGGAGGCCCTCGACGGTGACCTGCCGAAGTACATGAAGGACGCCCACAAGTCGCTGACGCTGGCCGCCGGTCACCTCGGCAAGTGGCACGGCGGGCTGACCAGCCGCCGGGAGCTGGCGCACAAGTACGACGTCGAGGCCGCCGATCACAAGGGTGAGCTGAAGACGGCCAACTCCCGGCACGAGACGGCCAAGCAGGACCCCGACCTGAAGCTCGCGGGGCAGACGTTCGACGAAGGCCCCGAGCTGCAGGCCGCTCAGGCCCGCCTGAACGCGGCCAACTCGCGGCTCAGCGACGCCGTCACCGCCGTCAACAACGCACAGGGCGCCCTCGACGAGGTGATACGCAAGGCGCGGGAGCTGGAGGGGACGCACGAGGCCGAGGCGCGGGACATCGCGACGAAGCTGACGGACTCCACGAAGGATCTGGCGCCCGAGGAGCCCGGGTGGCTGAGCAAGGCGCTCAGCTGGATCGGGGACAACCTCACCAACATCCTCAGTGTGCTGGCCGCGGTGGCGGGGTTGCTCGCGCTGCTGTGCACGGGGCCGTTCGGGATCGCGATGCTGCTCGCCGCGGGTGCGCTGAGCCTGGCCACGATGGGGTCCCGGCTCGCCGATCCCAAGGTGCGGGCCTCGCTCAAGGACGGGTTCACCAAGGGGGAGTTCGACGCGGACTTCTGGGAGAACTCGGTGGGGCTCGTCGGTGACGCCCTGGGGGCGGTACCGGGTATCGGGGCCGTGTCCCGTGGCCTCAACGGGGCCATCCGGTCGACGCGTTTCGCGTCCGAGGCGGTCAGCGCGGGGCAGTTCCTCGGCCGGTTCGCCGACGACACCGTCACGGCCGCCAGCCGGATCGCGACCGCGGGTTCCTACAACCCCGTCGGTGATCTGGTGGCCAAGGCGGCGGGGGGCAGCCAGGCCGTCAGAGTGGGCATGGACTATGTCTCGCCGGTCGCGGGCGTGTTCACCGCCGGGTACGGGCTGGCCGCCGAGAACATCGACGCCCTCGACAGCGACGGCGGCAAGAACACCGCCACCGGGGTCGACGCGGCCCGCGCGGGCCTGTTCGACGGCCCCGCGGCCTTCTCCGTGCTCCGCAACACCATGGCGGTACTGCGATGACCGAGGAAGCCGCCGGGAACCCGGTCCGTCTGGTGATCGACGACACGGCCAGGGATCCGAGCTCGAAGATCTGGTACGCGCTGCCGGGCGGGTACTTCGACGTTCCCATCGACGCTCTCGATCCCGCACCGGGCTCGGAGCAGGAGACGCAGCTCGCGCAGGCACTGGCGCTGATCCTCGACCTTGCCCCCGAGGACCAGCGTGACCGGTACACCGGTGCGCTGCGGGACGTTCGGTTCATGGCCGGCCAGATGCGGAGCGAAGGCGTCATCGCCTGCTCGCTCGGGATGCACTACGCGGACGACGGGTCCTCCGCCTCGTCCGTGTTCACGGTGGCGCTCAGGGAGGTCGCGTGGGCGCCGGCGAAGATCACGGCGGTTCGCGCGGTCTCCTTGCGCGAATGCGCCGAGAACGTGGAGCTGTTGACGCTTCCCGGGGGCCGGCCGGCGTCGATCACCGACACCATGGTCACCATGCCCGCCCTGGAGGGGATCCCCGGCCAGGAGCTCTACCAGTGCAATCTCTACGTCCCGGCCCCCTCGGGTACGCAGCTGGGTGTCCTGACGTTGAGCACCACGGCCGTGGACTCCCGCAAGCACTACCGCGACCTGATGGAAGGCATCGCGCACACGGTGTCCTTCCACGATCCGCTGCCGGAGATCGAGCGCGCCGCACGCGGAGACGCCGATGACGGCGCGGGCGGCGTCGCGGACGACATCGCCTCCGACTTCGGCTGACCCGGGAGGTGTGATCGACCATGGGCTTCGACAGGCAAGACTCCGACCAGCAGGGCTTCGACCAGCAGGGCTTCGACCAGCAGGGCTTCGACGGTCCGGTGGCGTGGGACACGCCTGGCACCCGGCGTGCGCTCCATCGCTGGACGGCGTGGCACCTGGCCAAGTCGCTGGGTTGGGTGGCGCTGTGGGTGGGGGCGCTGTACCTCACGCTCCTGCTGCCCACGGCGGCAGTGGTGGCCATGGTGCCGGTCCTCGTGGTGCTCGCGATCCTGGCGGTCCTGGCCCTCGGCCGGCTCAGCACGGGGTGGCGGATGCGGCGCATCCTCGCGGTCTACCCCTGGCGTCGGCAGTCCGGTGCCGTCCGGATCACCAAGGGCAAGGACGCGCTCTTCGTGCTGCCCGACCCCGACAGCCCCGGGACGACGGTCTCGCTGAAGGCGGCCGCCGGGCTCTTCCGGTCCTGGAGCCGCGAGGCGCTGAAGGACTACGACGCGGAACTCCGGTACGCGGGTGACCCGCGGTTCGCCTGCGTGGTGGCCAAGCCCGGCCTGCGCGGTCTGGGCTGCCTCGCCCAACCCACCGCCTACGGCTCCCGCACCTCCCCCCGCCGCAAGGGCCTCAGCTCCGAAGCCCGCCGTCGCGCCCGGGCCATCGGCGCGCGCGTCGCCGACTGAGGGGGAGCGGGCTACTTCCGTTCCCCGCGTCTTTCCGGCCGCAGGAGCGGGCGCTGATCGAGTGCTTGGTCCGGCATGAGCCGGGACAGGGCTTCCGACAGGCGATCGCAGGCCTCCCCCAGCTCCCTCAGGGTCTGGTTGCGCTCGGTGATGACGGCCGAGAGCAGGAGGGACGTCAGTGCCACGGTGCCGTTGAAGGCCTGCAGGATGACCATCTTGGCGAGGAGGTCCTGGCCGGCGAACGGACCCACCCCGACCGCACCCGCGTAGATCGCGGCCACGGAGCTGATCAGCGCACAGGGCGCGGCGCCGGGCAGCTGGAAGCGGAAGGCCGCCCAGAGCAGGAACGGGACGACGAGGAAGAGCAGGTTGAGCGAGCTGCGGGTGGCCACCACGGAGGCCACCGCCGTGCCGCACAGCAGGACCAGCGCCTCGGCGCAGCGCAGCACAGGTGCGTCGCGTGGCCGGTGTACGGTGCGCGCGGCCAGCAGGAGCGGGGCGATGACGAGGACCCCCATCGCGTCGCCCGTCCACCACACCGACCAGGTCGGCCAGAAGTCGTGGGCCGACAGTGCCTCGGAGGCCACCAGGACGGTGGTGCCGATCGTCGCGCTGATCACCATGCCGCCCAGGGCCCCGAGGAAGACCAGGGCCAGGGCGTCCTGCAGCCGGTCGAGGGCGGTCCGGAATCCCACGCGCCGCAGCAGGAGGTAGGCGCAGACCGGGGCGAGGGTGTTGCCGGTCACGATGGCGAGCACGGGGAAGAACGACGGCCCGAGCGGCGCGTTCACCGCGAGCGCTCCGAGAGCGATTCCCGGCCACATGCGAAGGCCCCACGCCATGACGGCGACCAGGGCGATGCCGGTGGGCGGCCAGAACGGCGTGACCTGCCCGCGTACCAGTTCCTGCTGCAGCCCGATCTTGGCGCTGACGTAGTAGGCGGCGGCGACGGCAGCCAGCCGTAGGCCCTCGGTGACGACCGGACCGCGGTGCATGCCGCTCACCCGCCGCCGCCCGGCTCGTCCACGAGGCCGCCGTAACGAAGTACGAGGACCGCGGCGTCGTCGTTGTGGCCGGTGTTGTCCGCCACCTTGATCACCTGCGCGGCCAGCTCGTCCGGGTCGGAGCCGCAGGCGTCGCCGACCAGGTCGGCCACCGTCTTCAGCCCGTCCTCGATCGGGTAGCCGGGGCCTTCCACGACACCGTCGGTGAGCAGCACGAACGCGCCCGCGTCGGTCAGTAGCCGACGGGACGACGGGTAGCGCTCGCCGGCGTGGATGCCCAGCGGCAGACCGCCTTCGCTCAGGACGATCTCGCAGCGGCCGTCGCTCGTGGCCCAGACGGCCGGGACGTGCCCGGCGCGGGCGTCGCAGAGCTCCCTGGTGACCGGGTCGAAGCGCAGGAACGAGCAGGTCACGAACAGCTCGGTGTCCATCGCGACGAGCAGGTCGTTGGTGCGCCGGAGTACTTCCGCGGGGTCCGTGGTGGCGGTCGCGACGGCGCGCAGACAGATCCGCACCTGCCCCATGAGGGCCGCGGCCTCGACGTCATGGCCCTGTACGTCGCCGATCGCGAAGCCCACCGAGCCGTCCGGCATGACGAAGCCGTCGTACCAGTCGCCGCCGATGTCCAGACCGACCCGCGCGGGTGTGTACCGCCCCGCCGCCTGCAGGCAGGGCAGGTCGGGGAGCTCGGCGGCGAGGACCTGGCGCTGGAGCGCGGCCGCGAGTTCGACGCGTGCCTGCTGGAACTTGATCTGGTCCAGTATCCGGCCGGTGAGATCCCCGAGCTGCTGCAGCAGCGCTCTGGTCGCACTGGCCGAATCGGTGCGGCGGTGGGCCATGGCCTCACCCTCCGGGTTCTTGCGGAGCGCCATATGCGCCGTTCTCACGGTACCCCCGCGACGGGAGGCTCCTCCTGGGAACGCCGCCCGGCACACGCTGCGGCCGCCCGTGACACGCCGCCGTGCTACAGGTCCTGGTCCCCGAACGCCAGCGTGTCCAGGTCGCCGTCGAAGTTCTCCCCGAGGCCCGCCAGGTCCCCCAGGCCCGCCAGGCCCGCCAGGCCCAGGAACATCCGCTCCAAGGCGTGGTCGGCCGGCCGCTCGTCCCGGGGCGCGTCCGGCGTCGTATGGAGGGTCTGTTCCGTCCAGATGCACTTGCCCGTCGGGGTGTAGCGGGTCCCCCACCGCTGGGAGAGCGCGGTGACCAGTTGCAGGCCCCGGCCCCCTTCGTCCGTCTCCGTCGCCCGGCGTATACGCGGCATCGTCAGGCTGCCGTCGAAGACCTCGCAGATCAGGTCGGCGCCGTGCAGGAGCCGCAGGCGCAGTGGGCCCTTGGCGTGGCGGATGACGTTGCCTATGAGTTCGCTGGCCAGGAGCTCGGTCGTGGGGGTCAGGTCCTGAAGGCCCCAGGCGGCGAGCTGGTCGCGGATCAGGCCGCGGGCCCGGCCCGCGGCTCGGGGGTCGTCGGGGAGAGGCCAGGCGGCGATGCGGGAGGAGGGCAGGGCGTGCAGGCGGGCCAGCAGGAAGGCCGCGTCGTCGGCCGCCTGCTGGTCGACGGGGAGGAGGGCGGAGGTGACCCGTTCGCACAGGTGCTCCAGGTCCTTCGCGGTGCCGTCCGCGTGCGAGGTCCGCAGGACTTCGGCGAGGGCCGCCATGCCCTCGTCCATCTCGCGCTTCGACGACTCCACGAGGCCGTCGGTGTACAGGGCCAGCACACTGCCTTCGGGGACCGGGATCTCGGTCGTCTCGAAGGGGGGTTCCGCCGCGCCCAGGGGCGGGTCGGCCGCCAGGGCCGGGAACAGCACGGTGCCGTCGGGGTGGAGCAGGGCGGGCGGCGGATGGCCGGCCCTCGCTATGGAGCAGATCCTCGTCGTGGAGTCGTACAACGCGTACAGACACGTCACGTACGACTCCTCGCCCATGGCGCCGACGATGTCGTTGAGGTGGCTCATGATCTCGTCGGGGGGCAGTTCGAGGTCGGCCAGGGTGTGGACGGCCGTGCGCAGGCGGCCCATGGTGGCCGCCTCCGGCAGGCCGTGGCCCATGACGTCGCCCACGACCAGCGCCACCTGGCCGCCCGACAGCGGGATGATGTCGTACCAGTCGCCGCCCACGTCCATGCCCTGGCCGGCGGGCAGGTAGCGGGCCGCCGCCGTGCAGGCGGGGACGGTGGGCAGGTCGCGGGGGAGCAGGCTGCGCTGGAGTTCGCGGGACCGGGTGTGCTCGGCGTCGAAGAGGCGGGCCCGGTCCAGGGCCTGGGCCACCAGGGCGCTGGTCGCGGTGAGAAGGGTGCGTTCCTCGTCGGTGAGGCGGCGGGGGTGGTCGAAGGTGACCGCACAGATGCCGAAGGTGTGGCCCGAGGCGGTCAGGGGGAGCAACGCCCAGGCCTGCTTGCCGGCGCGGGCCGGCAGGTCCGCGATCTCGGGGTACCGGGCGGCGAACTCCCGGGGGGAGGAGAGGAACAGCGGGGCGCCGGAAAGTATCGCGTCCCAGAGCGGGCTGGGTTCCGTGCGTCCGCGGCCGTCGAGTATGGCGAGGATGTCGTCCGGGTAGCCGACCGAGCCCACGGTGTGGAGGCGGTCGCACTCCACCGTCTGCACCACCAGTCCCGTCGCCTCGAACGGGGGCAGTACGCGGCGGGCGACCGCGTCCACCACGTCCTTCGAGGTCGTCGCCTTGGCGAGCGCCGTCGTCAAC
The DNA here is from genome assembly GCF_028736035.1 of Streptomyces sp. T12. Taxonomy (NCBI): domain Bacteria; kingdom Bacillati; phylum Actinomycetota; class Actinomycetes; order Kitasatosporales; family Streptomycetaceae; genus Streptomyces; species Streptomyces sp. T12. Next base: position 5,191,299 of record NZ_CP117866.1, on the reverse strand, counting down.
TCCGCTATCCGCGCGGCCCGTTCGCCGGCCGCGCGCTCTGCGGAGCGGCGGTCCTCCTCCAGGCGCCGCCTCTCGGTGACGTCCGTGAAGTAGATGGTGCGGCCGTCGGGGCCCGGCACCAGCCGCAGGTGGCACAGGCGCCCGTTCGGCAGCCGTACGTCGAAACCGACCGACTTCTCCGCGGCCGCGGCCTGCCGGCAGCGGATCTCCAGGCCGGGCACCTGCTGCGCGGTGGGCAGGTCCCACAGCAGGCACCCGAAGAGCTCCTCCTCGGAGTAGCCCAGGGTGCGCTCCGCCTCCAGGTTGGCGAAGGTGATCCGCCAGTCGTCGTCCACCGCGAGGAAGCCGTCGCTCATGTGCCGCAGGGCCCGGCTGAGCGCGTCCCGGGCGGAGCGCGGCTCGTCGCTGTCCCAGCCCACGCCGATCATCCGGTGCGGCTCGCCGTGGTCGTCGTACGTCACCCTGCCGCGGGCCTGGGTCCAGCCCCAGCTGCCGTCCAGTTTCCGTACCCGGTACTCGGCCTCGAAGACGCCGCCGTCGCGGATCGCCCGGTCCGCCGCCGCCAGCGTCGGCGCGAGGTCGTCGGGGTGGACGCACCGCATCCAGTTGTCGACCTTGCCGGTGAAGTCCTGCGGCCGGGTGCCGTAGAGCTCCAGGGCCGCCTCGTCCCAGGTCAGGTCGCCGGTGCGGATGTTCCAGTCCCAGGAGCCGACGCTGACCTCCTTCAGCGACTGGCGCACGCGCTCGCTGCTCGGCGAGTCCATCTGCGAGGGGCCCGCCGGTGGCCGTGCGTGGACCATACGGTCCTGGGCCCACGCGATGACGGCCCGGAGGAACTCCCAGTGCTCGGGGGTCGGTTCGCCCCGGTCGCCCATCAGGACGCTGAGCGCGCCGGTGGTGCGGTTGCCGCTGTACATGGGTAAGGCGGCGAGGCCGGTGCCGGGCCAGCCGGCGTCTGCCTCTTCGGCCGGCTTCAGCGGCACCCACACCCCACTGCCCTCGTGCAGCGCACGGGCGGGGGCCAGCGGGCCCTCCTGGTCGATGATCTCCCAGGCTCGGGTGAGGGCCGCAGGGAGCCCGGCCGTCGACACCAGGCGCAGCGCGGACATCGGGCCGCGGAGATGGATCATGCCGCCCAGGGCGCCCAGCTCGCCCACCGCATGCTGCAGGGCCAGCCGGAAGACCTCGCTTTCCGCGACACCGGGGGCCACCGTGCTGAGCAGTGACAGCCGAGCGTTCATGCCGGGGACCTTACCGTCACAGCCGTAACCGATTCGATGGTTCGCAAGATCCTCACGCCTCTCACCCGGCCGGTCGACAGGTCGTCAACAGCCAAGATTTATCGTCGAGTTGTTGTCGACGGCTTAGCATCACCCGGGACCCCCCGACCCCCTGAGGAGCGGCATGGACATCGGTGTCTTCATCCCCATCGGTAACAACGGCTGGCTCATATCGAAGAGTTCACCGCAGTACCTGCCGACCTTCGAGCTGAACAAGGCCATCGTGCAGAAGGCCGAGGAGCACGGTCTCGACTTCGCGCTGTCGATGATCAAGCTCAAGGGGTTCGGTGGCGAGACCGAGTTCTGGGACCACTGCCTGGAGTCGTTCACGCTGATGGCGGGCCTGGCCGCGGTCACCGAGCGGATCAAGCTGTACGCCTCCACGCCGATCCTCGTCCTGCCCCCGGCGATCGTCGCCCGCATGGCCACGACGGTCGACTCCATCGCCCCCGGCCGCTTCGGCGTCAACATCGTCACCGGCTGGGCGCCCGGCGAGTACTCCCAGATGGGCCTGTGGCCCGGCGACGAGCACTTCGGCAACCGCTACGAGCGGGCCGTCGAGTACGTCACCGTGATGAAGGAGCTGTGGCGCCAGGGCGTCAGCAACTTCAAGGGCGAGTTCTACGAGATGGACGACTGCGTGCTGTCGCCGCGCCCGGCGAACGGGCACATCGACATCGTTGCCGCGGGCCAGAGCAACACGGGCATGCGGTTCGCCGCCGAGCACGCCGATTACAACTTCATCCTCGGCAGTGGCGTCAACACCCCGCTCGCCTTCTCGGACAGCACCGCCACGCTGGTGGAGGCGGCGCGGGAGACCGGCCGGGACGTGGGCGCGCTCTCCCTCTTCATGGTCATCGCGGACGAGACCGACGAGGCAGCGCAGGCGAAGTGGCGGGACTACCACGACAACGCCGACCGCGCGGCCCTCGCGTACATGGCCGGCGAATCGGCCTCGGACACGACCGCCGACGACTCCTCGACCGCCCGCACCATCGTGCTGCCGGAGGGCGCGGTGAACTTCAACATGGGCACGCTCGTGGGGTCGTACGAGACCGTCGCGAGGATGCTCGACGAGATCGCCGAAGTCGACGGCACCAAGGGGATCATGCTGGTCTTCGACGACTTCCTGGCGGGCATCGAGAACTTCGGCACGCGCATCCAGCCGCTGATGAAGTGCCGGCGGGCATGAGCGGGTTACGGCGGCGTGAGGAGGACCGTGAGGAGAGCTGGGAAGAGAACCGTGAGGAGAACCGTGAAGGGGACTACGAGCGGGCCGGCTTAGGTGGCCGACTCACCCCCGGCACCTCCCCGGCCCTGCTCCTGGTGGACCCCGCCCGGGCCTACGTGGACCCCGACTCCCCTCTGTACGCCGGGGTCGAACCGGCTGTGGACGCGATGAAGGCGCTGCTGGCGGGCGCACGCCGAGCGAGCATCCCCGTGGTCGTCACGCGGGTGCGGTTCCGGCCCGACGGCCGCGACGGCGGCGTCTTCTTCCGCAAGGTGCCGACGCTGAAGGTGTTCGCCGAGGGCAGTCCATACGGTGACTTCATCGACGGACTGGCCCCGACGGCAGACGAGTTGACGGTCACGAAGCAGTACCCGAGCGCCTTCTTCGGTACGTCACTGGCGGCGTACCTCACGGCCCAGCGCATCGACACGCTTCTCATCGGCGGGCTGTCGACCAGCGGTTGCGTGCGCGCCACCGCGCTGGACGCGATGCAGCACGGGTTCGTCCCGGTCGTCGTGGAGGAGGCGGTGGGCGACCGGGATCCGGACGTGCACGCGGCGAACCTCTTCGACATCCGGCACAAGATCGGCGAGGTGTGGCCGATCGAACGGGTCATGGACCACCTCGCGGGGAGCAGCGAACGGCCTTGAGAACAGCTGTGACAGCTGGGGCGCACTGATGGTCAGGCGGCCGTGCAGAGGTGAAGGGAGTCCGGGGTCCTGAGCGGCGCCGGGCGCGGCGTCTTCCGGTCCCCGGCGAAGACGAACAGTCGCAGCACCAGGAACCGCCCGATGCCCGCCAGCCCGGAGGCGGTCAGGTACACGGCCTGTTCCCAGAGCAGCGTGGGGGACGGCTGGACCGCGTGGAGCATGAGCATCGCGGCCGTCGTGGCGAGGTAGGCGGCGGTGGCCGAGCCCGCCGACTGGAGGTGCCGGCGCAGCCCCGGGCGCCGTCCGGTGCCGAAGGTGAACAGGGCGTGCAGCTCGGTGCACAGGAGGGTGGAGGCGACGGTGATCAGGGCGTTCGCGAGCGCCCAGGGCATCGCCGCGGCCAGCAGCGGCACGGCTGCACTGGAGAGGAGCCCGACACCGCCGCCGCACACCACGAACCGGGCGAAGGAGGAGAGGGGGCCCGGCGCGGACGGGGACGAGGGACCCGGCTTGGACGGGCTCGGCTTGGACGGGCTCGGCTTCGACGAGCGCTGCGACTCCATGGCGGCTTCCTTCCGGGCTGACCTGAACCTCTGATGGAGGCAGCTCATCCCGGTGCGGCTTCAGCAGGGCCTCAGTCGGGCTTCAGCCGGTATCGACAGGGCTTCAGCCGGGATCAACTGAGGCCAACGATGCCGTTGTCCGCACGTCGGAACGATGGAGTGACCTACCGGACCGATGGTGGGGCAGGCTCCACCATGGGAGGCCGGGGCGGCGCCAAGACCGGGTCTGTAGGCCGGCAGCCCGGCTCAGCAGCCCGGCTCAGCAACTCGGCTCAGCAACGCGGCTCAGTTCATGATCCGCACGAAGCCGCCCCGCGAGGTGCCCGAGCCCAGCAGGTGGCCCCAGTCCAGCACTTCGGGTATCCGCTCCACCGACAGCACCACCGCCCCACCCGCCTGCTCGGCATCCTCGCACCAGGCGCCCATGTCACCTGGCCCGCCCGCATCGAGCACCGGTGCGGCGAGCGAGGGGACCATGAGGCCGGACTCCCCCGGCCCGTCCACGACGCACAGGGTGAGCTTGGGCACGACGCCCCAGCCCGCGCACAGCGGCACCTGCCCGTCGGACGCGGTCAGGGCCGGCAGGGCATCGTGGACGGAGGGTCGGCGAGCAGGAGGACGGGAGGGGTGCCCCGTACGAAGAGGGTGTTCTCGGGCTCGTGCAGCATGGGGCGGGCCGCCTTCTCAAGTGGCGCGATGTGACTGCTCCGCAGGCTAGGCGAAGGCACTGACATTGCGTCCGGCCCAGTCCGCGAACGCACGGGCCGGCCGCCCGAGGACATGCTCCACGTCCGGGCTCACCCGCCGCAACGCGGCCGCCGGAGCCCCCAGCATGTCGAGTGTGCTCTCGACGACCGGCTCGGGCATGAACCCCAGCATCCGCTCCCGGGCTTCGGCGCGGGTCAGTTCGACGAACCGGACGGCTTCACCCACGGCGTCCTCGATGGCGGCCGTCTGCTGCCGGGGCGAGACGGGCGCGGGGCCGGTCAGTTCGTAGACCTCGCCGTCGTGCCCCGGCTCGCGCAGCGCCAGGGCCGCGACCTGCGCGATGTCGACCGGGTCGACGGTCGGCAGGGCCACGTCGCCGAAGGGGGCGGCCACCTCCCGTCGGGTGCGGACCATGTCGGCCCACTGGAGGGCGTTGGAGTGGAAACCGCCCGGGCGCAGCATCGTCCACTCCAGGCCCGATGCCTTGACGGCGTCCTCCAGGACCGAGGGGTGGTCCCCGGTGCCGACCCCTTGGGACGACAGCAGGACCACGCGCCGAACGCCCGCTCCCCGTACGACATCCAGGACGGCCCCGAGGTCACCGCCGGCCGCCATGAAGTCGCCGGAGATCAGCAGGAACAGGGCCTTGGCCCCGTCGAGGGCGGGCGCCAGGCGCTCGGGTTCGGCGAGGTCGGCCGCGTGGGAGCGGGTCCCCTCCGGCACGTCCCTCGCGGAGATCCGGCGGGAGACCGCCGTCACCTGCTCGCCCGCTTCGACGAGGGCCCGCACAAGTGGCCGTCCCACATTGCCGGTTGCTCCAGTCACCACGATCATCATCGGTCTCCGTTCCGAGATTCGATCTCGAATCTCGTTCTCGTATCTCGTATCTCGTTCTCGTTCTCGTCTCGCACGGCGACGCTACTGTTGTGGAGGTAGTAGGTACCTAGAGGAAAGTATTGGCGGACGGGGGTAGTTGTGACTGAGGACACAAACACGGAGGGCGCAGGGAAGTGGACCCCGCGCGGAGGCGATCCCGAGAACGCCTGCCCGATCGCCCCCGTCGTCGACATCGTCTTCAGTCGCTGGACCACTCCGATCCTGTGGGCGCTCCACGAGTACGGTCGCCAGCGCTTCGTCGTACTGGAGCGTCGTATCGCCACGATCACACCGAAGGTGCTCACCCAGCGACTACGGCAACTGGAGCGGGACGGCCTGGTCGTGCGCACGTATCACCCCGAGGTGCCGCCCCGCGTGGAGTACGAGATCAGCGAACTGGGCCGCAGCCTGGCGCCGTTGTTCGCCGCGCTCTCCGAGTGGTCCGTCCATCTGGACGAGGTCGAGCGGGCGCGGGTGGAGTACGACGCCCGTCAGTGATCAGGACTCGTCCAGGTCGCGCAGTTCGTCGATGTAGGCCTGCGCGAGGCCCGTCGTGCGGGTGAACCAGTCCGTGAGTACGGCGATCTCGTCGGCGGAGTAGCTGGCGAAGAGGTCGTTGAGGCGGGCGTAGTAGGGGCCGTAGAGCTCCTCGGCCCGGCTGACCGCGGCCGGGACGGCGGCCACGCGGACGCGGCGGCGGTCGGCCGGGTCCGGGCGGCGGGTGATGAAGCCGGCGCGTTCCAGGCGGTTGAGGATGCCGGTCATCGCGCCGGTCGTGACGTGGGCGTGTTCCGCGAGGTCGCCCGCCGTGAGCAGGTTCTCGCCCGCCTTCAGCACGCAGGCGAAACAGAGCAGGTCGGTGATGTTCAGGCCCAGCCGCTGGGCCATCTCCTGCTGACCGAGCAGGTGGGCCGCGATGAGGGTGTCCATTGCCTCCAGCGCTTGGGCCGGGGTGGCGGTGGGACGCGGCTTGGCTTGCATCTTCCTGATTACCTTAGCTTGTGAGAGATTCAGTTCCTAAACTTCTCACGAGGTGAGAGATTCTCGGAATGCTCGGGAGGTAGCACGTGAGTCAGTATGACGAGGGGCACACGGTCGCGGGGTGGACCGGAACCGCGATCGCGACCATCGGCTCCGCTGTGCTGGGGGCGGGGATATGCATGGTTTCGGCTGTTCTGATGGTGGGCGGGCTGGGGATCGTGGCGGCGAGCGTCCTCGTCACCTGGGCCCTGCACCTGTCCGGTTGGGGCAAGCCGCCGGGCATCCGGCCTCGGGGCCAGTGGCGTATGGGGGCGCGCGACCTGACCGCTCGGGAAGGGCATGCGGACTGCTGGGGATGCCGATTGGCGGGGCGCGGTCGGCGTACGGCTGCGGTGGCGTCCGGGGTGGTTCCCGTGACCGGGGATCCCGAGCCCGCCGCCGCTGAAGCCGGCCGCTGAGGTCGGCGCTGAGGGCGGTTGCAGAACCGGCGCCACCAGCGGTCTCCAGTCACCGAACCGCCGTTGTCAGTGTCTGCCTCTAGTCTCGAAGGGCGATGGCACAGGCATGGAGATGCTCGGGGCTGCGGTGGTCGGCGGACGGTCCCGAGCTGGCGTGGGACGGTGGTCGGCGCTCCGCGCTGACCTGGGGGAAAAGGGTGGCCTTCGGGGTCGCGGAAGGGGGCGTGCGGACATGCGTGGGAGCGCGGGGGCATGCGTGTCCGGTACGGGCGGTCGTGCCGGGGCGGAGTACGGGGGCGCGGTGCGAGGAGTGTGCGCGGCTGGACCGGGCGCACTCCGTGGCGGCCGACACGATCGCGGACGACCCGCGGCCGTACCACGTATATCTGGCCTGGTTCGGGCCCGGGATGACCAAGGTCGGCATCACCGCCCTTGAACGCGGCTCGGCACGGCTGCTGGAACAGGGCGCGGTCTGCTTCAGCTGGCTGGGCGTCGGCCCGCTGATGGCCGCGCGCCGCGCCGAGGAGCTGTTGCGGGCTGCGCTGCGGGTGCCGGACCGGATTCCGTACGGCGACAAGCGGGCGGTGCGCTCCGCGCTGCCGGCGTCGGCGGCGGAGCGGGCGGCCGAGGTGGAGGACCTGCATGCCCGCGCCGTGGCCCTCCCCGGCTGGCCGGAGTCACTCGACCGCGAGCCCTGCCAACCGGTCGACCACGCCGGTGCGTTCGGCCTCGCGGAGCTGCCGGACGCCGTCGGGGAGGTGACCGAGCTTGTCGCCGGCGGGGTGGTGAGCGGGCGGTTGGTGGCGGCTGCGGGGCCGGATCTGCATGTGGAGACGGGCGGCGGGGTGGTCGTGGTCGACACGCGGTTGATGACGGGGTGGGAGCTGGTGCCGGCGGGTGGGGACGGTGAACTGACCATGCTGGTGCGGGCCTTGAGGAAGCGGGCGGCGAGCGCGCAAGACGGCTTGTTCTGACAGGCGTACCAAGGACGACTTCTTCGTCGCCGCGTACCGGGCCGCCATCGAGGAGGGCTGGGACCTGCCCTCGATGACGGTGGCCTGGCCGACACCGCCTACCGTCTGCCGCCCGCCAGACGGCCCGGCCTCACTTCAGGTGTCGGTCCAAGAACCGGCACCCGTCCTCCAGCTCGAACCACGGGGTGCCGGTGTGCCCGCCCAGATTGGCGTGCAGCGTCTTCTCTTTGCTGCCGAAGGCGTCGAACAGGTCCAGGGCCCGTTGCCGGGGGTTGCCTTCGTCGTCCCACTGCAGCAAGAACAGCAGCGGAATGGTGACCTGCCGGGCCTCCTCGCGCTGGGCACGGGGCACGTACCCCCCGGCGAAGAAGCCGGCGGCCGCGATGCGCGGCTCGACCACCGCCAGCCGAATGCCGAGGGCGGTCCACCCCCCGGAATACCCGACCGGGCCGCCGATCTCGGGCAGCTCAAGGAGGGCGTCCAGAGTGGTCTGCCATTCCGGTACCGCGTTTTCGACCAGTGGGCCGATGAAGGACTCAAAGATCTCGTCGACCAGCTCGCCGGCCTGCATCGCCCGCCGGAGGTCGGCACGGGCCTGCTCGTCGGCCGCGGAACGGGGACGGTCACCGCACCCGGCGGCGTCGATGGTGGCCACCGCGTAGCCGCGCGCCGCGGTGTACCGGGCTCGGGCCACCAGCCGGGGTTCCGCCTTGGGCAGGCCGTTGTTGTGGGCCATCAGGACCAGCGGGGCCGGTGCGGATCCGGGCGTCCACAGGGTGCCGGGGATCTCGCCGAGGGTGAATTCGCGTTCGAGGACGCCGTCGTCGAGGCGCTGCTCGGAAGTGAAGTGCATGGTCGTGCCTTTCGGGAGTGCGCTTGAGCGGCGCTCCCGGACGACCTATCGCCCGACCGCGACCCCGGAGGGGAGCACCCATGTCGATACTGCGTTCACGGGTACCACCTCCTCATTCTGTCGCACGGCCTCCGGGAGGTTAGCAACGGTCGCCGTGGTCCGCCACGGGTTTTTACGGCGCGCAGGACGGCTGGTTCTGATCCCGTGACGGTAAAGAGTTGGATCCCTCCGGGATCCCTTTCGGCAAGGAGCCTGGACGCCGCGAGGTGCGGAAGCCGACCGTAGGTGACATGAGCGATCACCGCATTGCACCTGTCGCCCCTGCCCCGTCCTCGTCCTCGCCCCCCGTACCCGTCCCCGTTCCCGTTCCTGCTCACGACCCTCCGTACTACGCCGTCGTGTTCACCTCCGTGCGCACCGAGGGTGACGGTGGATACGGCGCGACCGCCCAGCGCATGGGCGACCTGGTCAAGGAGATCCCCGGGTTCCTCGGCGAGGACTCCGCCCGCACCCCCGGCGGCCTCTCCATCACCGTCGCCTACTTCAGGGACCTCGCCGGCATCGAGCAGTGGCGCGACCATGCGGAGCATGGGGCGGCCAAGGAGCGCGGGCGTGCGCACTGGTATGAGCGGTACTCGCTGCACATTGCCAGGGTCGAGCACAGCAATGGTTTCGAGCAGGCGGCTCCGCCGGGTCCGCCGGGGGCCTCACGTGTCGATCACCCAAGTGCCCCCTGAGAGTCTCCTGTGCGTTTCTTAGGAAAATCACAGGTTGCGGAAAGCGTGTTCTAAGAGGGCTCCGACAAAGTTCCAGCATGACCACGACCTCGCCCCAGGGGCGCACCGAACTGCTGAGGCCGGACGGGAGCCCCGTCCGAGTGCTTGTGGTGGACGACGAGTTGTCGATCACCGAACTTCTGTCGATGGCCCTTCGCTATGAGGGCTGGCAGATCCGGAGTGCCGGGGATGGCACGGGTGCCATCCAGACCGCGCGCGAGTTCCGGCCCGACGCCGTCGTCCTGGACATGATGCTGCCGGACATGGACGGGCTGAGCGTCCTCGGGCGGCTGCGGCGGGACCTGCCGGACGTGCCGGTGCTGTTCCTGACGGCCAAGGACGCCGTCGAGGACCGTATCGCCGGGCTCACCGCGGGCGGGGACGACTACGTCACCAAGCCGTTCAGCCTGGAGGAGGTCGTGGCCCGGCTGCGCGGGCTCATCCGGCGTTCCGGTGCCGCCGACCGGCGGTCCGACTCGGTGCTGGTCGTCGGGGACCTGACGCTCGACGAGGACAGCCACGAAGTCTCGCGGGCCGGGGAGAACATCCACCTCACCGCCACCGAGTTCGAGCTGCTGCGGTTCCTGATGCGCAACCCGCGGCGCGTGCTCAGCAAGGCCCAGATACTGGACCGCGTGTGGTCGTACGACTTCGGCGGGCAGGCCAACGTCGTCGAGCTCTACATCTCCTACCTGCGCCGGAAGATCGACGCCGGCCGTGAGCCGATGATCCACACCCGGCGTGGCGCCGGTTATCTGATCAAGCCCGCGGCGTCATGAGCGGGCGACGACGGCCGCGTACGCAGAAGAGACGAGCGGGTCAGCCGCGCACCCTGCGGGCACGGCTCGTCGTCGCGTCCCTGGTGCTGATCGCCGTGGTGTGTGCGGTGATCGGCACGGTGACGACGCTCGCGCTGCGTTCGCACCTGTACGAACAACTGGGCACCCAGCTCACCGAGGTCGCCGATCGGGCCGCCGGCAAGCCTCCCGGCGCCGACCTCAACAAGAACGACCCCGACAAGAACGACCCCGACAAGAACAACTCGTCCGACAAGGCCGCCCAGGCCCCCGACCTCGACGAGTTCGCCAAGCGCGCCGGCGGCCCGGGGTCGTCCGGCACGGTCATCGCGCTGGTCCAGAACGGCGTCATCACCGAGGCCAAGGTCGGCCAGAAGTCGAACGACAGCACCACCGCCGACCCCTTCGGGATGAAGGCCAACCCCCTCACCGAAGCGCAGGAAGCGGCGCTCAACCAGGTCCCCCAGGACAACAAAGAGCACACGGCCGACCTGGGCAGCCTCGGCGAGTACCGCGTCAAGTACCAGACCAGCCCCGACGGCACCCGCAGCTACTACGTCGCCATCCCCACCAAGGACGTCAGCAGCACCCTCAACACCCTCATGATCATCGAGGCCAGCGTCACCGCCGCCGCCCTGGTCGCGGCCGGCATCGCGGGCACGGTGATCGTCGGCGTAGCCACCCGACCCCTCCGCCGGGTCGCCGCCACCGCCACCCGCGTCTCCGAACTCCCGCTCCACACCGGCGAGGTCAACCTCAGCGAACGCGTCCCCGAGTCCGAGACCGACCCGCACACCGAGGTCGGCCGGGTCGGCGCCGCGCTGAATCGGATGCTGGACCACGTCCATGCCGCCCTGCACTCGCGCCAGCAGAGCGAGATGCGGGTACGGCAGTTCGTGGCCGACGCCAGCCATGAGCTGCGCACCCCCCTCGCCTCCATCCGCGGGTACGCCGAACTGACCAGGCGCGGCAGAGAAGAGGTCGGGCCGGACACCAGACACGCCCTCGGCCGTATCGAGTCCGAGGCCGGGCGCATGACCCTCCTCGTCGAGGACCTCCTCCTGCTCGCCCGGCTCGACGCCGGACGTCCGCTCCAGTTCGAGCAGACCGACCTGGTCCCGCTCGTCGTGGACACCATCAGCGACGCCCGCGCGGCCGGCATGGACCACAACTGGCGCCTTGACCTGCCCGACGAGCCCGCGCTCGTGTCGGCGGACGCGGCCCGGTTGCAGCAGGTCCTCGTCAACCTGCTCGGCAACGCCCGCAACCACACCCCACCCGGTACGACGGTCACCGCGCGTGTCCAACGGCGGGGCCCGTGGCTGTGCGTGGACGTCGAGGACAACGGTCAGGGCATCCCGGCCGATCTGCTCCCGCACGTCTTCGAACGGTTCGCGCGCGGCGACTCCGCGCGCTCGCGTGCCACCGGCTCGACCGGCCTCGGCCTGGCCATTGTGCAGGCCGTGGCGACCGCGCACGGCGGCGCCGTGACCGTCGACAGCGTGCCCGGACGCACCGTGTTCACGGTGCATCTGCCGGCGCTCCGCACGCCGCCGAGCCCCGAAATGAGCTGGCAACAGCACTCACAGGCACAGCACAGCGTCACCACATGGGCGGAACAGGGCGCCTGACGAAAGTCGGTTCCATGCGAACCGACTCTTCTCCCGGCACCCTGCCGGCGCGGGAGCACCTCCCGGCCGGCGACGCCGGTACGCCTGTCCTGGACGTAGTGATCCCCGTCTACAACGAGGAGAAGGACCTCCAGCCGTGTGTGCTGAGACTGCATGATCACCTCAAGCGCACCTTCCCGTACGCGTTCCGCATCACGATCGCGGACAACGCGTCGACGGACACCACCCCCCAGGTGGCGTCGCGGCTGGAGGCGGAGATACCGGAGGTCAAGTCCTTCCGGCTGGAGCAGAAGGGCCGCGGCCGGGCGCTGCGGACCGTCTGGTCCGCCTCGGACTCCCCGGTCCTCGCCTACATGGACGTGGACCTGTCCACCGACCTCAACGCCCTGCTGCCGCTGGTGGCGCCGCTGATCTCCGGTCACTCGGACCTGGCGATCGGCTCCCGGCTGGCCCGTAGCTCGCGGGTGGTGCGCGGACCCAAGCGGGAGTTCATCAGCCGGGCCTACAACCTCATCCTGCGCGGCTCGCTCCAGGCTCGCTTCTCGGACGCCCAGTGCGGCTTCAAGGCGATCCGCCGGGACGTGGCCCAGGTGCTGCTGCCGCTGGTGGAGGACACCGGCTGGTTCTTCGACACGGAGATGCTGGTGCTCGCCGAGCGCGCGGGACTGCGGATCCACGAAGTGCCGGTCGACTGGGTCGACGACCCCGACTCCACGGTCCACATCGTGAAGACGGCGACCGACGACCTCAAGGGCGTGTGGCGGGTAGGCAGGGCCCTGGCGACCGGCTCGCTGCCGCTGGACCGGATCACCCGCCCCTTCGGCGACGACCCGCGCGACCGCGAGATCAAGGACGTACCCAAGGGCCTGGCCCGCCAGCTCGTCGGCTTCTGCGTCGTCGGCGGCCTGTCCACCCTGTTCTATCTGCTGCTGTACAGCGGCTTCCGGGTGTTCACCGGCTCGCAGATCGCCAACGCGCTCGCCCTGCTGGTCTCCGCGATCGCCAACACGGCCGCCAACCGGCGCCTCACCTTCGGGGTGCGCGGCCGCGGCGGCGCCGTACGGCACCAGGCGCAGGGCCTGGTCGTCTTCGGCATCGGCCTCGCCCTGACCAGCGGTTCGCTCGCCGCCCTCAACGCGGCCAGCAGCAACCCCGCGCACTCCACCGAACTGGCGGTCCTCATCGCCGCCAACCTCGCGGCGACGGTGCTGCGCTTCCTGCTCTTCAGGGCGTGGGTGTTCCCGGACCGCAGCGACAGCGACAGCGACACCGGCTCGACGGTGGTCGCCTCGCACAACCCGCTGCACAACGCGCCGCACACCCCGCCCCACGCCCGGGCCCCCCACCCGTCCTCGCGGGCCTACTCCACTGTCTCCGCGGCGCAGCCCGGCCACCACGGCCCGCTCCCGCAGCGTCCGGTGGCACAGCGCGCGCCCCAGTACCCGTACGAAACCGCATCGGTCCGCGCCGGTGAAGCCGCGGACCGCCCGGACGGCACCTGGCGGGACGCCACCATGCAGCTGCAGCCGGTGCGCCCGCACGACACCGACTCGAGGGACTCCCGATGACGCTCTACTACGACCAGTCGACACACGACAGAGACGCGAGCCCAGACACCTGGGGCAGGCCCTCGGCACCCACGCCCGCCGCTCCGGTTCCGGTTCCGGCTCCCGACGCCGGCGAACCCAAGCAGCCCTTCGTACGGCGGCTGTGGCGCGGCCGTCCCGAGGACCCGCGCTGGGCCCGCCCGGCCTTCCTGGGCCTGCTGCTCGCCACGCTCCTGCTCTACCTCTACAACCTCAGCGCCTCCGGCTACGCCAACTCCTTCTACTCGGCGGCCGTTCAGGCCGGCAGCCAGTCCTGGAAGGCCTTCTTCTTCGGCTCGCTGGACGCGGCCAACGCCATCACCGTCGACAAGCCCCCGGCCTCCCTGTGGCCGATGGCCCTGTCGGTGCGGCTCTTCGGGCTCAGCTCGTTCGCGATCCTCCTCCCCGAGGTCCTCATGGGCGTCGGCACGGTCGCCGTGGTCTACGCGGCCGTACGCCGACGGTTCAGCCCCGCGGCCGGCCTGATCGCGGGCGCGGTGCTCGCGCTCACCCCCGTCGCGGCGCTGATGTTCCGGTTCAACAACCCGGACGCGATGCTGGCCCTGCTGATGGCCGTGGCCTGCTACTTCGTCATCCGGGGCCTGGAGGACGGCCGGACGAGGTGGCTGGTGTGGGCCGGTGTGGCCATCGGCTTCGCCTTCCTCGCCAAGACCCTGCAGGCCTTCCTGATCCTGCCGCCGCTCGCCCTCGTCTACGCGGTGTGCGCGCCGGTGTCGGTGAAGAAGCGGATCGGCCAGCTCGCCGCGGGCCTGGTCGCGATCGTCGTGTCCGGTGGCTGGTGGGTCGCGATCGTCGAGCTGTGGCCGGCTTCCTCCCGCCCCTACATCGGCGGCTCGCAGAACAACTCCTTCCTGGAGCTGACCTTCGGCTACAACGGCCTCGGCCGGCTCAACGGCGACGAGACCGGCAGCGTCGGCGGCGGCGGTGGCGGCGGCAACGGCGGCGGCGGCAACTGGGGCGAGACCGGCTGGGACCGCCTGTTCAGCTCCAGCATCGGCGGCCAGATCTCCTGGCTGATCCCGGCCGCGCTGATCCTGCTGATCGCGGGCCTGGTGGCCACGCGCAAGGCCAAGCGCACGTCGGTGACGCGCGGTTCGTTCCTGGTCTGGGGCGGCGCGCTGATCACGACCATGCTGGTCTTCAGCTACATGCAGGGCATCTTCCACGAGTACTACACGGTGGCCCTCGCTCCCTACATCGCCCCGCTGATCGGCATGGGCGCGGCCAAGCTCTGGGAGGAGCGCGGCAAGATGTGGGCGTCGCTGTCCCTGGCGGCCGCGATGACGGCCACCGCGGTCTGGGGCTACGTCCTGCTCAACCGCTCCTCCGACTACCTGCCCTGGCTGAAGTGGCTGGTCCTGGTCGGCGGTCTGGCGGCCGCGCTGGGCCTGATCTTCGCCGCCAAGCTCGGCCGTCAACTGACCATGGGCGTCGTCGGCCTGGGCCTCGCCGCCGCGCTGGCCGGCCCGACGGCGTACACGCTCACCACGCTGAACGAGGGCCACACCGGCTCGATCGTCACCGCCGGCCCCGCGGTCGCGGGCGGCCGTGGCGGCCCCGGCGGTGGCGGCGGCCCCGGTGGTGGTGGCGGCTTCGGCGGCGGAATGCCGGGCCAGCAGGGCCAGAACAACCAGCAGGGTCAGAACAACCAGCAGGGTGGCCAGAACCAGCAGAACGGCAACGGCTTCCCCGGTGGCATGCCGGGCCAGCAGGGCCAGGGCCAGCAGGGCAACCAGCAGGGCGGAATGCCCGGTGGCGGCATGGGTGACGGTGGCGGTGGCGGCATGGGCGGTCTGCTCAACGGCGCCAGCGTCAGCGACGAGGCCAAGAAGCTGCTGGAGACCGACGCCGACGACTACACCTGGGTCGCCGCGGCCATCGGCGCCCAGAACGCCGCGAGCTACCAGCTCTCCACCGGCGACCCGGTGATGGCGATCGGCGGCTTCAACGGCACCGACCCGTCCCCGACGCTGGCGCAGTTCAAGAAGTACGTGGAGGAAGGCAAGATCCACTACTTCATCTCCAGCGGTTCCGGTGGCGGCGGCATGGGCGGCAGCAGCAGCGGTACGTCCTCGCAGATCACCGAGTGGGTCGAGGCCAACTTCAAGCAGGTGACGGTCGGTTCGGCGACCTTCTACGACCTGACGCAGAAGGCGAGCAGCTGACGTAACCCGGTGAAGTAGCCGGAGGCAAGAGGGCGGTGGCCGGGCGTGGCCACCGCCCTCTCCCATGTCCGAGAATCTCGTTGTACAGCGTATGGGAGATGTTCTACGGTGTACGGCATGTCGACGTCCTCCCAGGAAAAGGCCCTGGCCCAGGCCCAAGGCGGCCATCCCCAGCGCTGGCTGATCCTCGGTGTCATCTGCCTCGCCCAGCTCACCGTGCTGCTCGACAACACGATCCTGAACGTGGCCATCCCCTCGCTGACCAGCGAACTGGGCGCCGCCACCTCGGACATCCAGTGGATGATCAACGCGTACTCGCTCGTGCAGTCCGGTCTGCTGCTGACCGCGGGCAGCGCCGCCGACCGCTACGGCCGAAAGAAGATGCTGGTCACGGGCCTCGCCCTGTTCGGGATCGGCTCGCTGGTGGCCGGACTGGCCGACAGTTCCGGCCAGCTGATCGCCGCACGGGCCGGTATGGGCGTCGGCGGCGCCCTGCTGATGACCACCACGCTCGCCGTGGCGATGCAGATCTTCACGCCCGAGGAACAGCCGAAGGCGATCGGCATCTGGGCGGCCGTGAACTCACTGGGCTTCGCGACCGGACCACTCCTCGGCGGCTTCATGCTGAACCACTTCTGGTGGGGCGCGATCTTCCTGATCAACCTGCCGGTCGCGGCGCTCGGCCTGGTGGCCGTCGTCGCCCTGGTCCCCGAGTCCAAGAACCCGCAGGGCGACCGCCCCGACCTGTTCGGCGCCCTGCTGTCCACGATCGGCATGTCCTCGCTGGTCTTCGCGATCATCTCCGGACCCGAGCACGGCTGGACGTCCGGCCGGGTGCTGGCGTCGGCGGCCGTCGCGGTCGTGGTGCTGGGCGGCTTCGCGTACTGGGAGAGCCGGATCCCGTATCCCATGCTCGACATGCACTTCTTCACCAACCGCCGTTTCACGGGAGCCGTGGCCGGGGCGGTGCTGATCACCTTCGGGATGGGCGGATCGCTCTTCCTGCTCACCCAGCACATGCAGTTCGTGCTCGGTTACGGCCCGCTGGAGGCGGGGCTGCGCACGGCGCCGCTCGCGTTGATGATCGTGGCCCTGAACTTCACCGGTCTGTCGGCGAAGTGGTCGGGCAAGCTCGGAACTCCCGTCTCCATCGGGCTGGGCATGACGGCGATGTCCGCCGGCCTCGTCTCGATCGCGACGCTCACCGAGCACGGATATCCGGGCACGCTGCTGGGCCTGGTGCTCATAGGCGCGGGCGCGGCGATCGCCAGCCCGGCGATGGCGCACGCCATCATGAGCGCGATTCCGCCGGAGAAGGCCGGGGTCGGTGCGGGCATCAATGGGACGGTGGCGGAGTTCGGGCAGGGGCTGGGTGTCGCGGTGCTGGGGGCCGTGTTGAACTCGCGGTTCGCGGCGTTGATTTCCGTCGCCGCGGTGTCCCTGCCCGGGGCGTTGGCCGAGGCGGGGTCGGATGCGGAGAGGGAACGTATTACTGACGCATTCGCCTCCGGGCTGGAGACCAGTCAGCTGGTGGGGGCGGGGGCTGTGTTGGCCGGAGGGTTGGTCGCGGCGGGTCTGCTGCGCAGGGCTGAGCGGGTGGGCGCCTAAGAGCTCGGGGTGCTGGGTAGTCGTGCGACTGCGGGCCACGTTGTGGCTGGTCGCGCAGTTCCCCGCGCCCCTTGGGGGGCGCTTAGCATGGCCAGCATCAGAACGTCGAGGAAGGTGCGCCATGGCCAGGGCAGCCCGGCAGTCCGCGCGGACCAGCGTCTGGCTGGAAGGCAAGGAGCGCCGAAGCGGACGTGGCGGGGGACAGCCCTCCGGCCTCGACCGTGACCGGATCACCGCCGTGACCGTCCGGCTGCTGGACGCCGACGGGCTGGCCAAGTTCTCCATGCGGCGGCTGGCCGCCGAGCTGAACGTGACCGCGATGTCCGTCTACTGGTACGTCGACACCAAGGACGACCTCCTCGAACTCGCCCTCGACGCGGCCTTCGGCGAACTGACCCTGCCCGATCCGCAGGACGACGAGGACTGGCGCGACCAGCTGCGCGCGCTGGCCCGCGGGTACCGCGACCTGCTGGTCCGTCACCCTTGGCTGTCGCCGCTGATCGGCACCTACGTCAACATCGGTCCGAACAGCCTCGCCTTCTCCCGCTTCGTGCAGCGCGTCATCCGCAGGACCGGGCTGCCCGCGCACGGCCTGGTGGCCGCCATCTCCGCCGTCTTCCAGTTCGTGTACGGCTTCGGCACGATCGAGGGCCATTTCATCGCCCGCAGCGCGGCGTTCGGCATGACCCCGGACGACTACTTCCAGCACGCCATGAGCACGGTGACGCAGGCCCCGGAAGCCGCCGAGATGGTCCAGGAGTCCGCGGAACTCATGGAGGCCCGCGGCGGCGACACGGTCGAGGAGATGTGGGAGCGGGACTTCGAGTTCGCCCTGGACCTGCTGGTGGCGGGCATCGAGGCGATGGTGGCGCGAGCGGCCGCGGACGACCAGGAGGCCCCGTCCGCCGGCTAACCCTGCGGAGCGAGCCGCGCCGGGAACCCGCCGGTCGCCACCGGCCCCCACTTCTCCGGCGTGACCCGAATGATCGACTTGCCCTGCTTCACCATCGCCGCCCGGTACTCGTCCCAGTCCGGATGCTCCCCGGCGATGTTCCGGTAGTACTCGACGAGCGGCTCCACGGACTCCGGCGAGTCGATGACCTCGGCGGGCCCGTCGATCTGCACCCAGGGCCCGTCCCAGTCGTCGCTCAGCACGAGCAGGCTCACCCGCGGGTCCCGCTTGGCATTGCGCGTCTTGGCCCGCTCGGGGTAGGTGGACACCACGATCCGCCCCGAGTCGTCGACCCCGCAGGTCAACGGCGAGGCCTGCGGGCTCCCGTCCGCCCGTCGGGTGAGCAGGACGGCGCGGTGACGGGGACGTACGAAGTCCAGCAGTTCTTCGAGCGAAACGCGGGTGTTCGTCGCGATGTTCGGTGCCATGGCCTCAGCCTAGGGGGAGATCGGTCCTCTGAGCGTGACCCTGGCGTGCCTACCCTTGCGGCAGCGACTCCCCTTGCACCGCCTGGATGTCCAGCTCCACCTTCAGTGTCGTACCGATGGCCGCGATCCCCGCCTGCACCACCTGGTTGTAGCTCATCGCGAAGTCGTCCCGGTGCAGCTCCGCCGTAGCCCGGAACGCCGCCCGCGTACCGCCCCACGGGTCGGCTCCCGTGCCGAGGTAGGCCAGGTCCAGGTCCACCGGCCGTACGACACCGTGCATGCCCAGCTCGCCGTGCACGGTCCAGCGGTCGGAACCCGCGGCCGCCGTCACACCCGTCGACCGATACGTGATCTCGGGATGCTTCTCCACATCCAGGAAGTCCGGCGACTTCAGATGCCCGTCCCGCATGCCGTTGCCCGTGTCGATCGAGTCGGCCCGGATCACCGCCTCCACCCGGGACTTGGTGACGTCGTCCGGCGCGATCTCGATGGCGCCGGAGAAGTGGGTGAAACGGCCGTGCACGCTGGAGATCCCCAGGTGCTGGGCGACGGCGGCCACGCTGGAGTGCGCCGGGTCGACGGTCCACGGCCCGGGCGGCGGCAGTTCCGTGCCGCCCCGCCGGGCCAGCGTCACCGTGCCGACCTCGGCCCGCCCGCTCGCGGTGACGATCGCGCTCGCGGCGGCGGGCGCGTAGCCGACGGCGGTGACGATGACGGTGTACGCCCCCGGGGCCAGCGGATGCGCGTCCCGTACGGCCCCCTCCGCGTCGGCCTCCGCGCGCAGCACCTGTGTTCCGGTCATGTTGGTCACCGTGACGACGGCGTGCGACACGGCCCATCCGTCCCGGGTGCGGATCCTCGCGCTCAGTCCCATCCCGTCCAACTCCCTGCAAAGACTTACAAATTGGCCATAAAGAGTCCGGCCCGTGGCGGCGCACCTCCGCTCAGAGCGCGCCGCCACGGGCCGGGGTTCTGCTACTCGCCGGGGTGGGCGAGTTCGATGTCGTGGTCGTCGACTCCGCGGCCGGTCACCGTCAGAGCCGTCGCCACCGGCGGGTAGCCCGTCGCGATGACCGTGTACTCGCCGCCGTCCAGGTCGGTGAAGGCGTACGCCCCGTCCGCCCCGGTGGTGGCGGTGCCCACGACGTTGCCCGCCGCGTCGACCAGGGTCACCCGGGCGTCGGCCAGCGCGCCGTACGGTGCCCGGACCACGCCCTGGACCTGGGCGCCGGCTTCGAGGTCGACCTCGATCCGGGTGACCCCGGTGCCGCCGATCTCGACGGGCAGGGCGCGCGGCCGGAACCCGGCGGCGTTCACCGCGACGGTCACGGCACCGGGCACCAGCTCGGCGAAGCTGAACTCGCCCTGCTCACCGGTGGCGGCGGTGGCCAGCAGATCCCCGCGCACGTCGGTGACGATCACCATCGCCTCCTTGACCGGCAGCGCGCTCTGCGCCGTCCGGACGACGCCGCTCAGGCCGCTGGTGCCGCTGAGCAGGACGTCGTACGACACCGGCTCGTCGCCGTTCACGACGATGGTGGAGGCCTGCGGCTGGAAGCCGTCGGCGGAGGCGATCAGGACGTACGATCCCGCGCCCGGCGCGTCGACCGCGTACGAACCGTCGGCCTGCGCCACCGACCGGCCGAGCTGCCGCCCGGTCAGCGAGATCAGCGTGAGAGCCGCCTGCGGCACCGGCGCGCTCTCCGCGCCTCGCACGAATCCGCGGACCGGGACGCCGCCGGACGGACCGGTGGTCTCCTCGGGGCGGGCCACCGTGGCCACGGCGGCGAGCTTCTGGGTGCCGTCCGTCGAGGCCTCGGTGTCGGAGGTGGCGGCGGCCCAGCTCGGGACCCGCTCCTGCGCGGCGGCCGGCGCGGCGGCCTCGGCGGGCTCCGGCGTCGCGGGCTCGCTGCCCTCGGCGGCCTGGGCCAGGGCGCCCTTCGTCTTCAACGGGACCTCCTTGATGAACAGGGCGAACAGGAGGGCGAGGAAGGCGATCGGCGCGGCGTAGAGGAAGACGTCCGCGACGCCGTGGCCGTACGCGCTCTCGATGACGGTGCGGACGGGCGCGGGCAGCGCGTCGAGGTCCGGGATCTCGCCGTGGCCCGACGAACCCTGCACGCCGAGCTTGGTCAGGCCCTCCTCGGCGTAGTGCGTGATGCGGTGGCTCAGGACCGCGCCCAGGGCCGAGACGCCCATGGCACCGCCGAGGGAGCGGAAGAAGTTGACCACGGAGCTGGCGGCGCCCAGGTCGCTCGGGTCCACCTGGTTCTGCGTGGCCAGGACCAGGTTCTGCATCATCATGCCGACGCCGAGACCCAGCAGGGCCATGAAGATCGCGACGTGCCAGTACTCGGTGTCGTAGCGGATCGTGCCCAGCAGCCCGAGGCCCGCCGTCACCAGCACACCGCCCGCGAGCAGCCATGCCTTCCAGCGGCCGGTGCGGGTGATGACCTGGCCGGAGACGGTCGAGGAGATGAACAGGCCGACGATCATCGGGATGGTCAGGACGCCGGACATGGTCGGCGACTCGTTCCGGGCCAGCTGGAAGTACTGGCTGAAGAAGATCGTGCCCGCGAACATCGCGATGCCGACGAAGAGGGAGGCCAGCGAGGCGAGGGTGATGGTGCGGTTGCGGAACAGTCGCAGCGGGATGATCGGCTCGCTCGCCCTGGACTCGACGAAGATGAAGATCAGGAGCAGCGCGAGCGCGCCACCCGTCATCGCGTACGTCTGACCGGACACCCAGTCGTACTTGTCACCGGCGAAGGTCACCCAGACCAGCAGCAGGCAGACCGCGGCGGTGATGAAGAAGGCGCCCGCCCAGTCGACCTTGACCTTCCGGCGGACGACCGGGAGGTGCAGGGTGCGCTGGAGCACGATCAGGGCGATGACGGCGAAGGGCACGCCGACGTAGAAGCACCAGCGCCAGCCGAGCCAGTCGGTGTCGGTGATGACGCCGCCGATCAGCGGGCCGCCGACCATCGCGGTGGCGAAGGTGGCGCCGAGGTAGCCGTTGTAGCGGCCGCGCTCACGCGGGGAGATCATCGCGGCCAGGATGATCTGCGCCAGCGACGACAGACCGCCCATGCCGATGCCCTGCACCGCGCGGAACGCGATGAGCATCCCGGCGTTCTGCGACAGACCGGCCAGTGCGGAACCGGCCACGAAGATGACGAGGGCGAGCTGTATCAGCAGCTTCTTGGAGAACAGGTCGGCGAGCTTGCCCCACAGCGGGGTGGACGCGGTCATCGCCAGCAGCGACGCGGTGACCACCCAGGTGTAGGCGCTCTGGCCGCCGCCGAGGTCCTTGATGATGTCGGGCAGGGCGTTGGAGACGATCGTCGACGACAGGATCGCGACGAACATGCCGAGCAGCAGCCCGGTCAGCGCTTCCATGATCTGCCGGTGCGACATCGGAGCGCCGTCGGCGGACGGCCCTCCTGAGTGCTTGGCGTGGGCCCGCACACCGGCTGGTGTGGTCGTTGCCATGGATTTCCTTCTCTTACTGGGTGATCGCGGGTGTACGGCAGTCGTCGAAGCTGGCCCTCAGTCGGGCCATGAGCCGGGTGAGCTCGGCGACGTCGTCGTCGGTCCAGTCGCTCAGCCGCTCGGCGAGCAGCTGCGTGGTCCGCCGGGACATCTCCCGCACCCGGTCCTCACCGGCCGGGGTGAGGCGCAGGATGCGGCTTCGTTTGTCCGCCGGGTCGGGGGAGCGCTCGATCCAGCCGCGCTCGGCGACGTGGGTGACATGGCGGCTGGTGACCGACATGTCCACGGCGAGCAGCTCCGCGAGCTTGCTCATGCGCATCTCCCCGTGGCGGACCAGCAACGTCAGTACGGCGGCGGAACCGGAAGGGCAGTCGGACGGCAGCGTCCGTCCCATCTCCCGTTTCACGGCGCCGAAGGCGCTGAACTGGCGCACCAGCTCCTCGTACTGCGCCTGCTCGGCCATCACACCTCCGTCGTTTGTTGCTTAGGGCAACCATAGAGTTATTGGTTGCTGCAGGCAAACAAAACGGGCTCGGCGTGCCGCAAAAACTTGGCAAAGGCAAGTATTGCGACCGTAAATGTGCAGGTGGGGTGGGTCCTGTGACCCCCTGTGCAGGGCGGGAGCCCCCACTTGGGCCGAACGGGCGGATTCGCTAGGGTCTCAGGCCATGGCTAACACCCAGGGCCCCCAGGGCAACCACGACCCCGCCGGCAACACCCAGATGTTCCGCGCGTTCGTCGACGAGGCCCCGCAGGGCCGGCAGCAGCAGGCCTCCTCGGGCCCGCGCATCGGTCTGATCGTCGGCGTGATCGCCGCCGTGGTGATCGTGGCGGCGGTGGCCTGGCTGGCGCTCAAGTAGTCGCTGCAGGGTTCACTTCCACGTTCACTTCCACCGGACGGCGACGTCCCGCGTCTCGATGTGCATGCCCAGCGGCACACGCCAGGCGTCGACGCACACCGTCCAGGTCTTCTCCTTGCGCGCCCCGGCCCCGATCGGCGCCGGGAGCTCCTCCGTCGACTCCACCGTCGCCCAGTCGATGCCGAGCGCGCCGATGACGTGGGTGCCGAAGGTGACGGTGCCCGAGCGCACGGCTGTGCCGCCCGAGTTGTGGAAGTCGAGGGTCACCTTCTCGCACCAGCGCTTGTCGGTGGGCTCCCGATCGGGGGCACTCACGGTGAGCTTCGCGGGCGAAGGGGTTGTCGCGGGGGTCGAGGGTACGGGTGAACCGCTCGGCGGTACGGCGGAGTCGGCCGGCGTGACTGCGGGGGCAGGGGTGTCGCTCGGGCGTTGTCGAGCAGGGCTCCGCATTCCCTCGCGCTCCGTTCCCTCGGGGGAAACCGGCCCCTGACTCCCCTCCCGTCCAGGGGAGTTGCTCGACTCGCCGCCACTGCTCTCCGGCTCGTCGAGCGGCACCAGCGTCACCTCACCCGTCGGCGCGACCGCCGTATGGGACACCCTCGGCGGGCCACCCGCCGCCCCCGTCGCGACGTACCCGTCACCACCTCCGCCGCCTCCGCACGCGGCCAGCACCCCGCCCAGACAGACGACGGCCGCCGACGCACCGATCAGGGTGCACCGACGGCCATGTGTCCAGGTCGTCCTTGTCGCGGTTGCGCGAAGCATTCGGCCATGGTGGCTGACGCTCCGTCAAATATGAAGGGGTCGGTCGGAGATGAGGGCCGGGGTCGCAGATGAGGGTCAGTCGGAGATGAGGCCCTCGCGCAGCTGCGCCAGCGTCCGGGTCAGCAGCCGGGAGACGTGCATCTGGGAGATGCCGACCTCCTCGCCGATCTGCGACTGGGTCATGTTGGCGAAGAAGCGCAGCATGATGATCCGCCGCTCGCGGGGCGGCAGCTTGGCCAGCAGCGGCTTGAGGGACTCGCGGTACTCGACGCCCTCCAGCGCGGTGTCCTCGTAGCCGAGCCGGTCGGCCAGGGAGCCCTCGCCGCCGTCGTCCTCCGGGGCCGGGGAGTCCAGCGAGGAGGCCGTGTAGGCGTTGCCGACCGCGAGGCCGTCGACGACGTCCTCCTCGGACACGCCCAGGACGGTGGCGAGTTCGGTCACCGTCGGGGAGCGGTCCAGCTTCTGGGAGAGCTCGTCGCTGGCCTTGGTGAGGGCCAGGCGCAGCTCCTGGAGCCGGCGCGGGACGCGCACCGACCAGGAGGTGTCGCGGAAGAACCGCTTGATCTCGCCCACGACCGTCGGCATCGCGAACGTCGGGAACTCCACGCCCCGTTCGCAGTCGAAGCGGTCGATCGCCTTGATCAGGCCGATGGTGCCGACCTGGACGATGTCCTCCATCGGCTCGTTGCGCGAGCGGAAGCGGGCCGCCGCGTAGCGCACCAGCGGGAGGTTGAGCTCGATCAGGGTGTCCCGGACGTATGCGCGTTCGGGGCTGTTCTCGTCCAGGGTGGCGAGCCGCAGGAACAGGGAGCGGGAAAGGGTGCGGGTGTCGATATTCGCCGTGGCCGGCCAGGCCGGGACGTCATCGGCCGGGACGGCCGGTGCCGGAACGGCCTCAAGGGCCGGTACGTCGTCGAGCGCGGCGTCGGGCGCGGACTCGCTCTTCGTGAGCGTGAGCACCTTCGAGCTGCCCTGGTGTGCGGACATGCCACCCCCTTTGGGTCGCGGGACGGTCGCGGCGAACGCTCCGATCGAGGAACGCCAGCCTTCACCTGAATACCGGAGCCGAAGCCACGGCAAACGCGCTTCCCGAAGAATGTCACATGTCGGCAACACGCTGTAGTGACATGTCGACATGTGAGACTTGAATCCGCCCTGGATAAAGGGGGTCTGACGGTGTTTCAACGCAGAACTGTCGGGATCCGCCCTGGTGAGCGATTCGCTCGCGACGGTTACCTGTCGCTCTTGTTTGCGGTTACGCGTCGATCCGGTTCGCCGAACGCAGCCGTTGGAAGCTACGCGCGAGTAGCCTCGAAACGTGCATCTGGGAGACCCCGAGTTCGGCACTGATTTGCGACTGGGTGAGGTTGCTGTAGTAGCGCAGGAGCAGGATTCTCTGTTCGCGTTCGGGGAGTTGTACGAGCAGATGCCGGACGAGATCCCGGTGCTCCACGCCGTCCAGGGCCGGGTCCTCGTAGCCCAGCCGGTCCAGCAGTCCGGGCAGCCCGTCGCCCTCCTGTGCGGCCTCCAGTGACGTGGCGTGGTACGACCGCCCGGCCTCGATGCAGGACAGCACCTCGTCCTCGGTGATGCGCAGCCGCTCGGCGATCTCGGCGGTCGTCGGGGTCCGCCCGAAGGCGGTCGTCAGGTCCTCGGTCGCGCTGTTGACCTGGACCCACAGCTCGTGCAGCCGGCGCGGGACGTGGACCGTGCGGACGTTGTCGCGGAAGTACCGCTTGATCTCGCCGACGACCGTCGGCATCGCGAACGTCGGGAACTGCACGCCCCGGTCCGGGTCGAAGCGGTCGATGGCGTTGATGAGCCCGATGGTGCCGACCTGGATCACGTCCTCCATCGGCTCGTTGCGGGAGCGGAAACGGGCGGCCGCGTAGCGCACGAGCGGGAGGTTGGCCTCGATGAGCGCCCCGCGCACGCGGTTGTGCTCCGGCGTGCCCGGCTGCAGCTCCTTCAGCTCACCGAAGAGCACCTGGGTGAGCGCCCGGGTGTCGGCGCCGCGACTGCGGGGCGGTGTGGGCGCGGGCGTGTCCGCGGGGGTGTCCTCCTGGGCCGGGGCTTGAGGCGCAGTACTGGCCGGCACGGTCAACTCCACCTCGTGATCCATCAACTCACATCAACTCATCCGTCAAAAGCGGTCATAGCATCACAAGACATGTCCACCGTGTGCAAGCACCGCATAATGCCGTGTTGGGGATGGGGTCGGGGGTGAATCCGGATGAATCCGGGGGCAAGGCATGCGAAAGCCCCCCGTCGTTCCGGCGGAGGGCTCCGTGAAGATCCGGGTGGATCCGGGTGGATCCGGGATGTTGTGGCTCAGTATTCGTAGTCGGCGATCACCCAGGTGGCGAACTCCCGCCACAGCGTGACGCCCGCCTGGTGCTCGGGGTGCTCCGCGTAGGTGCGCAGGGCGGGCACGTCGTCGAAGGCGGAGTTGATCGCGAAGTCGTAGGCGATGGGGCGGTCGCTGATGTTCCAGCCGAGCTCCCAGTGCCGGATCTCGGGGATCTTGCCCTCGAGCGAGCGGAACGCCTCGACGCCCTCCACGACTCGCGGGTCGTCGCGCTCGACGCCCTCGTTGAGCTTGAAGAGGACCAGGTGGCGGATCATGAGCACTCCCTAGCTGTCGCCTCCGTTGGCGATCCACGTCATGAAGTCGCCGATGGCCTTGGCGGCGTCCGATATGCCCTCGAACCCTATCTGGACGTAGTCCGCGGCCCCTTTCGGGTCCGTGATGATCACGTATGACACGAAGACCACGACCACATAGACGGCGACCTTCTTCGAATTCACCGCCATCGCGGCCTCCCCAGTCACTTTTGCCCCATCGACCGCACATGATCGCACGAAGGGCCCCGTCTTTCGACGGGGCCCTTCTGAAGAGCGGTAGCGGAGGGATTTGAACCCTCGGTGACTTGCGCCACACTCGCTTTCGAGGCGAGCTCCTTCGGCCGCTCGGACACGCTACCGAGGGAGACCTTACAGCACGGTCGGCCGTGCTCTGAAATCCGTTTCCCCTCAAGCCCCCCGGTCAGGGGACCGGGCCACCGGGGGCACCGGGTCAGCGGCCGCGGAAGAAGTCGGTGAGGATCCGCGCGCACTCCTCGGCGAGCACGCCCTCGATCACCTCGGGGCGGTGGTTGAGCCGCCGGTCGCGTACGACGTCCCAGAGGGAGCCCGCGGCGCCGGCCTTCTCGTCCCGGGCGCCGTAGACGACCCGGTCCACCCGGGACTGCACGATCGCGCCCGCGCACATGGTGCAGGGCTCCAGCGTGACGACGAGCGTGCAGCCGGACAGCCGCCACTCGCCGACCTCGGATGCCGCGCGCCGGATCGCGAGGACCTCGGCGTGCGCGGTCGGATCGCCGGTCGCCTCGCGTTCGTTGTGGCCGACGCCGAGCACGGTCGTGCCGTCGGCGGCCAGCACGACGGCGCCGACGGGGACGTCCCCGCCCCGGACGGCCAGTTCGGCCTCGTCCAGGGCGAGCCGCATCGCGGCCCGCCAGCGGTCGCGTACGGGGTCGGGCACCTCGGGCGCCGACCCCCGGTCGGACGAGGTCAGCGGACGGTCTCCAGCACCTCCGAGGCGCCCAGCGCCTCGGCGATCGCGCCCAGCGCGTCCTCGGCGTCCAGGGCCTTCAGCTCCTTCTCGCTGACGCCCAGGTCGTCGAGGATCTCGCTGTCGCCGACGGGGCTGTGCGGGACCGCCTCGGCCCCGCCGCCGTCCTCGTCGTCGGAGTCGCCGTCCGGCTCCTCGGTGCCGTCGAGGTCGAGGGCATCCAGGTCGGGGCCGTCGTCGCCGGGCTCCCTGCCGAGCAGTTCGTCGGTGAGCAGGATCTCCCCGTAACTGCTGCGGGCAGCGGCGGCAGCGTCCGAGACGTAGATCCGAGGATCGTCCTCGCCGTCGATCCGGACGACGCCGAACCAGGCGTCCTCCTGCTCGATGAGCACCAGCACCGTGTCGTCCTCGGGGGAGGCTTCACGGGCCAGGTCGGCCAGGTCCGACAGGGTTTCCACATCGTCGAGCTCTGTGTCGCTCGCTTCCCACCCGTCTTCGGTGCGCGCGAGCAGTGCGGCGAAGTACACCGTGACTCTCCCACTGGTCATAGGCGTGCCGGTTGGGGGTCCCCCCGGCGGAGGTTGGGGGCGGGGAGAGCTGTGCTCCGAGCCCACCCACTCGGAATCGTGGCAGAAACAAGGCGTTCAGGGGACGTCTTCGGCTCCCTGTGTCCGGCAGTTTTGATCGGGTTGTCCCGAGAGAGGCGCGAGCACCTCCGTAAAGGACCGACCAGCACAGTCGTTGCTGCCACGTGCGGATCGTACGCGGCTTTTCCAGGTGTCCACGCACGCCCACCGCTGCAACGCACCCGAGGACCGCGGATCTTCCCCGGCGCCTCCCTCTACCAGCGGAACGTCCGCATACGGATCGCGTGGCGCAGGCGGGCGGCCTTGGCGCGGCGCGGCTGGACACGGTCGCGCAGCTCGCGGGCCTCGGCGAGCTCCCGCAGGAACTGGGCCCGGCGCCGACGGCGCGCGGCGTCGGGCTCCTCCGGGTCGGGCTCCTCCGGTGTGTCCCGCGTGGGATCCGCCGGGGACTCAGGATCAGGCATCGGCTCACCACCCCCGCTACGTCCCTCCCACTTTCCCTCCGATGGGCGGTTTGACGCCAGCGCAAGGGGGACGCGAGCACCGTTACTGTTGTGGACATGCGTCTCCACGTCGTCGACCACCCTCTGGTCGCCCACAAACTCACCACGCTGCGCGACCAGCGCACCGACTCCGCGACCTTCCGTCGGCTCGCCGACGAACTGGTCACCCTGCTCGCCTACGAGGCCACGCGGGACGTGCGCACCGAAGCGGTCGACATCACGACCCCGGTCACCGACACCACCGGCGTCAAGCTCTCCTACCCGCGCCCCCTGGTGGTGCCGATCCTGCGGGCCGGCCTCGGCATGCTGGACGGCATGGTCCGGCTGCTGCCGACGGCCGAGGTGGGCTTCCTGGGCATGATCCGCAACGAGGAGACCCTTGAGGCCTCCACGTACGCCTCACGCATGCCGGAGGACCTGTCCGGCCGTCAGGTGTACGTCCTGGACCCGATGCTGGCCACGGGCGGCACGCTGGTCGCGGCGATCCGGGAGCTCATCAAGCGGGGCGCCGACGACGTCACGGCCGTGGTGCTGCTCGCGGCCCCCGAGGGCGTCGAGCTCATGGAGCGCGAACTGGCGGGCACGCCGGTGACGGTCGTGACGGCCGCCGTGGACGACCACCTCAACGAGCACGGGTACATCGTCCCGGGGCTGGGAGACGCGGGGGATCGCCTTTACGGCGCGGCCGAGTAGGGCGGGTCCGGTCCGGTCCGGTCCGGTCTGTTCGCCCTCTTCGCTCTCTTCGCCGCAGGGTTGCGATACAGCGGCGCAGCCCCGCGCCTCTTGGCGGCGTTGCTCAGCAGGCGTTCTTCGAAGCGGCGGGCGTCGGCTCGGGGTTGGTCAGTGCGGCCAGTGCCTTGTCGGCGTCCGCCTTCTTCGTCAGCTCTTTGAACTTGTCGCCGATGATCAGGTCGACGGCCGTGCCCTTGCGGGCGACTTCGGTGCGGCGTTCGGCGGTGCCGAGCTGGGTGGCGAGGACGGGCAGCGAGGTGTGCAGGGCCGCGTCCGGGCCGAGCAGGAGCCCGGTGCCCTTGACCTTCTTGTCGAACTGCTTCGTCGCGTTGCCCACGTCACCGATCTTGAAGCCGCGCTTCTTCAGCTCGTCCGCGGTCTGCTTGGCGAGGCCGCTGCGGGTCGTGGCGTTGAAGACGTTGACGGTGATCTTGCCCGGCTCGGGCAGGGCCCCCGTGGCCGTGGGCGTGGCCGAGGGGGTCGCCCTGGTCCCGCAGCCGGCCTTCGTGCCGGCTGCCGAAGCCTTTCCGCCGCCCCCGGTGAACAGGTCGATGAGCTGCAGTGTGCCCCAGCCGATCATGCCGAGTACGGCGGCGGAGGCGACGGCGATGCCGACGAGCCTGCCGCGCCGTCGGCGACGTCGCATCCGGGGGTATTTGTTCCCCTTGATGCGGTACTGGCCGCCCATGCCTTGGGGAGTCAGCATGCTCATGAGCGCAGCGTAGTGCTCCCGGGCGGCAATGCCTACTAGATGATCATTCGACGTCGCTCAGTCCAACCCGAAAGGGGCAACTGAGGCGGCGCGGCGCGGGGGTGTCGGCCCGGGGTCAGTCCAGTTCCAGGACTCGCGCGTGCAACACCTGGCGCTGCTGCAGCGCCGCGCGCACCGCGCGGTGAAGGCCGTCCTCCAGATACAGGTCGCCCTGCCACTTCACGACGTGCGCGAAGAGGTCGCCGTAGAACGTCGAGTCCTCGGCGAGCAGGGTTTCCAGATCGAGCTGACCCTTGGTCGTCACGAGCTGATCGAGGCGGACCGGGCGCGGCGCGACGTCCGCCCACTGCCGGGTGCTTTCCCGGCCGTGGTCGGGGTACGGCCGGCCGTTTCCGATGCGCTTGAAGATCACACGGAAAGCCTACCGGTCAAGACCTTCCGGGCGCAGCCATGGCGACGGAGTGCGCCGCTGGAAAAGACGCGACAAAACTGGACAGACCGGGAGGTGGGCGGGGAACGGCGGCCCGATCGGAAGCCGGAACGGACCCGAACGGACGCCGCGGGCGGCGACCGAGGCCGAACCGAACACACGTCGGGCCGGCGGTCGGAGCGGATTACGGGGGCGTGGATCCGGGCCTGCGGCGGGGCCGAGTCGGTCGTCCGTCGGAGCGGAAGCGGGAGTACGTCCGACGTGAGCGAGCGGGAGACCATGCCCAAGGCGGGTCCGGGGCCGTGACTCCGGCTGAACACGCAGACCGTGCATCCGATTCGCCCGAAAGGGGGCGGTGTACCGGCGAGGCCGTGGTGACGGTGGTGGTGTGCCGGAGCGGGCGGTGACGGCGTCGGTGCCGTACGGGCGGTATGCACAGGCTGTGGACAGGGAGTCGGAATACGAGGGGCTGCAGGCGGCCTGCGGGGCCGGGGAACGTCGGGCGGGAGATCACCCGGTCGGCCTTCGGTGCGGCGCGGCGGAGGCGGGGCCCCGGGGTAGGGCCCCGCCTCCGTCAGGTCGGCGTCAGCCGCGCTCCCGGTCCTTAGGGGGCTGCTGCGGCTTCTCCCTCTGCACCTGCGGTTTCGGTGTGTTGCGTGCAGCCTCCGCGCGCAGCAGGGCGCGCAGGACCGCGTAGGGGTCGATGGGCATGGCTGTGCTCCTTGTGTCGTACCGGCGGACCTCGTCGCGGGGTCTGTCAGCAGCGCAGGACCACAGTGCGCAGGATGTGCGGGACGTACGGCGGCCGTGGCGGCGCGGGGCGGGCAGGGCAGGCCCGGACGCCGGGCGGCGCCGATTTCGGCAGGGGTGCGGGACGCAGCCGTACGGTGTTGCGCCGGTCGGGGCGGGCCAGTGGCCGCAGGACCGTGTCGAGGACGTCGTGCTCGGCGAGCTCGCCGGAGGCGCCGGAGGAGGCGCCGGAGGCAACGGACGTCATGGGCACGGCGTGCGCCTGGGTGTGCGCGCCCGGCACCAGCAGGAAGAGCAGCAGCACGAGGACCCGCAGCCAGGCGCGGCTGCGCAGGGGGCCTCGTGCGGTGCTCACGGAAAGTCATCTCCCCGGTGGCCGTACGGCGTTCATCGCGTCGGACGTGAGATCCGCCCGCACGGCGTACCGGTTCGCCGCGGGTATCACAGCTCGTGCGGGACCTGGCGGGCCCGCTTCCGCATCCGGATGCCGGTGACGATCTCGACGATGCCGACCGCCACGAGCCACCATCCGGCGAGCAGCATGAGCACGGTGACCGACTCGATCGGGGAGTCGATCAGCACGATGCCGCCGACGAAGGTGACGACCCCGAGGAAGATGTGCCAGCCGCGGGCCGGCATGGACTTGTCGGAGGCGGCGGCCAGGGTCTGGGTGATGCCGCGGATGAGCCAGCCGATGCCGATCCACAGGGCGAGCAGCAGGACCGACTGCATCGGGCGGCGGAAGCAGAACAGGCCGAGGACGACGGACAGGGAGCCGCTGATGAAGGCCAGCACCCGCAGCGAGGTCGTCCGGTGCGTGCCGAAGGCGGAGACCAGCTGGAACACGCCGCTGATCAGGAGGTAGAGGCCGAAGAGGACACCGGAGACGAAGAGCGGGGCGCCGGGCCAGACCAGGACCAGGACGCCCAGGGCCAGGGAGGCGACGCCGGTGAGCAGGACGATCTGCCAGGCGGCCCGGGAGAGGGCGTGCAGAGGCCCCTCCAAGGGCGGCTCGGGCTCATGGGACGTCCCCGGCCCGGGTGGCCCGGGCGGGTGACCGGAGTGGACCCGGCGGTCGTCGTAGTCCCGGCCGTAAGGGGCGCCGGACGGTGCCTCGCTCATGCTCCATGCTGGGAACGAGCCCGCCCGCCCCGCCATCTGGAGCGGTCCAGTCGACTGACGGCTGGTGCGGGTCTGTTTGCGGGCCGGGTGGCTGGCGCCGGGCTGCTCCTGGGTGGGGTGGCTGCTGTCGGGCTGGACGGCTGTCGCCGCGTCGCTTCCGAGCCCGAGGACTGCCGCGGGCCGGATTTGCGGGCGGCCGGATTGTGAGCGGCCGCATTTACGGGTCGGATGGCCGCCGCCGGGTTGCTCCCGGGTGGGGCGGCTGCCGCCGGGCTGGACCCCGGGTCGGATGGGCGGTCCTGGGCTGCTCCTGGGCGGGTGGCGGGTGGCGGTTGCCGGGCTGCCGCGCCGCGGGCTGGACGGTTGCCGCCGCGTCGCCGCGCGGGCCGGACGGTTGCCGCCGCGCTGCCCCGCAGGCCGGACGGCTGCCGCCGGGCTGAACCCCGGGTCGGATGGGTGGCCCTGGGCGGGGTGGCGGTTGCCGGGCTGCCGCTCCCGGGTCGGACGGTTGCCCTCGCGCCGCGCCGCGGGTCGGACGGTTGCCGTCCGGGTGTTGCTCCCGTGGCGGACGGTTGCCGTCGGGGTGTTGTTCGCGGGGCGGGCGGCTGGCCTCTGGCTGCTGTTTCCTGGTTACTTGCCGGACGCCTTCGCTGCCTTTGCCGCCGCCTTCATCTCCTGCTTGTGTGCTCGCACCTTGGCCAGTGACTCGGGGCCGGTGATGTCGGCGACGGAGCGGAAGGACTTTGTCTCGCCGTAGGCGCCTGCGGCCTCCTGCCAGCCCTGGGGGCGCACGTCCAGTTGCTTGCCCAGCAGTGCGAGGAAGATCTGTGCCTTCTGCTTGCCGAAGCCGGGCAGGTCTTCCAGGCGGCGCAGGAGTTCCCGACCGTCCTCGACGCCCTTCCAGACGAGCTCGGCGTCACCGTCGTAGTGCTCGACGAGGTACTGGCACAGCTGCTGGATCCGCTTGGCCATCGAGCCCGGGTAGCGGTGCACCGCCGGCTTCTCGGACAGGAGGGACGCGAAGGCCTCCGGGTCCTGGACGGCGATGTCGTGTGCGTCCAGGTCGTCCGTGCCGAGGCGGTCCGCGATCGTGCGGGGCCCCTTGAACGCCCACTCCATCGGTACCTGCTGGTCCAGCAGCATGCCGACCAGCGCGGCGAGGGGGCTGCGGCCGAGGAGTGCGTCGGCCTCGGGGTCCTGGGCGAGGTGAAGGGTGACGTCCATGACCCCGATCATGCCGTGGCCTGCGTCACCTCTCCACGTGGGGGCCGGTGAGGGCGGCGCCGAAGTGGCCCTTGAAGCCGCGGACCGTGATGCCGGTGCTCTTGCCGCAGATGCTGACCGAGCCGCTCAGCACGGGGCCGGAGGCCGAGCCGCGGGCGATCCACACGCAGCCGTCGCTGTTCTCGCCGGGAATGCCGACGACCGTCTCCGGCCTGCCGTCCTTGTTGAGGTCGGCGATGTGGACGGCGGTACCGAACTCGTCCTCGGTCTCGGCGGTGCCGGGCACGTCCGAGGTGTTCTGGCTGTATCCGGCAGCACGGGCGGTGGTCAGGCCGGAGGCGGAGCCACGCAGCAGGACGACCGCACCGGCCGAATCCTGCGTCCCGATGCCTTCGCCGGGGGAGCCGACGAGGACGTCGGCGTACTTGTCGCCGTTGACGTCACCGATGCTGAGGGACTGGCCGAACCGGTCGCCGTTCTCGGCCGTGCCGGGCACGCCCGCTGTGTCCTGCTGGTACACCTTCGGCTTCTGGTCGGCGGTGATGCCCTGCGCGCTGCCGAAGAGCACCTGGATCTCGCCGCCGCGGTGGGCGGCGCCGGTCCCGCCCGCGAGGGAGTCGTCCGCCGCGATGCCGGTGACGAGGTCGCCGTACCCGTCGCCGTTGACGTCGCCGATCACGCCGGTGTGGCCGTCGGCGTAGGGGAGTTTGGTGGGCCAGTTGGCAAGGCTGTCCTCGTGCGGGGCGCCGTTGTCGAGGTGCACCGGCCCGCGGAGGTCGCCGCTCGTCGGCCCGGCCAGCCAGAACCGCTCGGCCCTGCCGTCGCCGTCGACGTCGCCCATCACCACGCCCCGGGTCTCGCCCGTGCGCCACTCGCGGTAGGCGGAGGCGGCCCGCCCGGTGCGCGTGAACGGGCCCGTGTAGGAGGCGCCTTCGCAGCGGGAGCCGATGCTGAGCTCGGGGGCCCCGTCGCCGTTCATGTCACCGGTGGCGAGGGACATCCCGAAGCCGCAGAGCGTCATGCCGTCTCCGTAACCGGCGGGCGGGGCGATGTTCGCGCCGCCCTTCAGCCCGTCCGGCCCGCCCCACACCACGGTCACGGAGCCACGGAGCTGCTTGGTGCCGACGTCTTCGCCCGGGGTGCCGACGATCAGGTCCGCGTACCCGTCCCGGTCCAGGTCGGCGCTGGTCACCGCCGTACCGAAGCGGTCGAGCTCCTCGGCGTCCCCGGGAATCCCGGTCGTCGCCTGCGTGACGA
Organism: Streptomyces sp. T12; assembly: GCF_028736035.1. Taxonomy (NCBI): domain Bacteria; kingdom Bacillati; phylum Actinomycetota; class Actinomycetes; order Kitasatosporales; family Streptomycetaceae; genus Streptomyces; species Streptomyces sp. T12. Next base: position 5,156,753 of record NZ_CP117866.1, on the reverse strand, counting down.
CCGTCCGCCGCGTCGCGCTCACCGACGACGCCGAGCCGTAGAGCACGACGACCGAACCGGCCGCCTCGACACTCCCGTTGGTGGCGTACGGCGCTCCCACGGCCAGGTCGCGATAGCCGTCCCCGTTGAAGTCGTCCTGGACGGCGGCCGTGTTGGCGCCCTTGTACGGCGCCGCCGCGGAGGACGTCACCGGGGTGAGCGTGACGGCGACGGAGGCGGTGAGCACGGCGGCCGCCGTGACTGCTCTGCGCAACGGGACTCCCAGACTTGAGCATCGGACGTCCCACTGGACACACGAACCACACGAATGGTTGTGCGGTCAGGGCCGCCAGTACCCCAGCGCGTTCACCCGCTGCTTCGGCAGACCCAGCTCCTTGCGGACGTACGAGGTGAGGGCGCGGGTCGTCGCCGTGTCGCAGGCGATCCAGACGTACGGGTCCGGGGCGCCGGCGAGGAGGCCGGGCAGGGCGTCCTTCACCTGGGCGACCAGGTGGGCGCCGGAGTCGCGGCGGGGGACCTTTCGCACCTCGTGGCGGGACGGTTCGGTGCGGAAGGGCAGGTCGTCCTGCTCGCCCTCGAACCAGACCGTCACCGGTGCCGAGTCCAGGGTGGAGAGCAGGGAGTTGAGGGCGGGGAGGGAGGCGGGGTCGGCGACGGCGAAGACGTGGGAGGGAACGGGGTCGGGGTCGGTGAACCCCGTGCCGTGGATGGTCGCCTCGATCGTGTCGCCGGGCTTCGCCGCCCGCGCCCAGTCGCTGGCGCAGCCCTCGTGCAGGGCGAACTCCAGGCTGAAGGTGCCGGCCGCCGGGTCCGGGTCGACCAGGGTGTAGGCGCGCTGGTGGGGCTTGCCCGCGTTGTCGAACCACAGCCGGACCCACATGGTCGGGTGCACGCCCGTCGCCGCCAGCATGCCGCCGTCCGTGAGGTGGACGCGGCGGTAGTCCTCGGTGACGTCCTCGGCGCCCGTCACCGTGAACACGAAGTCCTTCGCGCGCAGCAGCTTCAGGACCGCGCCCTCCCAGCCGTGCCCCTGCACCATGGCTTGTTCACCCTTCACGTACCATTCCTGCACCAATGACTTAGGCAAGGCTAACCTAAAGTAAAGGAGGGGCACAGGTGACCGGCGAGATCTTCCGTGATGCCTGGGGCATTCCGCATCTTCGCGCGGACGACGCGATGGCACTCGCCCGGGTGCAGGGCCGCGTCACCGCCCTCGACCGGGCCTGGCAGCTGGAGGTGGAGCGGCACCGGGCGCAGGGCACGTCCGCGTCCTTCCTCGGCGCCGAGGCCCTGCCCTGGGACCGGTTCGTCAGACGGGCCCGCCTCGACGACACGGCGAGACGCTGCTTCGCCGAACTGGAGAGACGGGACCCGGAGTCGGCGGGGTGGGTGCGGGCGTACGTCGACGGGGTGAACGACGGGCTGGCCGAGGGCGCCCGTCGTACGCCGGAGTTCGCGCGCACCGGGCTCGCCCCGGGGCGTTGGGAGCCCTGGACCCCGCTCGGCGTCTGGCTCGGCATTCACATCCTCTTCGCCGGCTTCCCGGCCAAGCTCTGGCGCGAGCAGGTCGTACGGCATCTCGGCGCCGACGCGGTCGCGCTGTTCGCCACCGACGGGCCCGGCACCTCCGGCAGCAACGGCTGGCTGGTGAGCGGCGAGCGGACCGTCACCGGGCACGCGATCATCGCCGGTGACCCGCACCGCTTCATCGAGGAGCCCGGCGTCTACCAGCAGATCCACCTCTCCTGCCCCGAGTTCGACGTCGTCGGCCTCGCCGTCCCGGGCATCCCCGGCATCGCCCACTTCGGCCACACCGGCACGGTCGCCTGGGCCATCACCAACGCCATGGCCGACTACCAGGACCTGTACCGGGAGCGGTTGCGGCGTACGGGGGCGGGGGTGGAGGCCCTGGGGCCGGACGGGGTGTGGCGCCGAGCGGCGCGGCACACCGAGGTGGTGGAGGTGGCGGGGGAGGAGCCGGTCGAGGTCGAGGTGATCGAGACGGAGCGGGGGCCGGTGATCATCGGGGGGCCTGAGGGGCTGCCTGACGGCCTGCAGGAAGGTTTCTCCGGTGGGCTGTCCGGCGGGTTGTCGGGCGGGTTGTCGGGTGGCTTGTCCGGCGGGCCGTTTGGCGGGCCGTCCGATGCGTTCCCCGGCACCCCGGAAGCCGACGCCGACCTCGACCCCGACCTCGACCTCGACCCCGACGGCACCCTGCCCCTCGCCCTCGCCGTCGCCCTCCGCTACCCACCCCGCGTCACCTCCGACCTCGGCTTCAGCGCCCTGCTCCCCCTCCTGCGCGCCCGCCGGGTCGCCGACGTCGACCGTGCCGTCGACCTGTGGGCCGAGCCCGTCAACGTCGTCCAGGCCGCCGACACCGAGGGCGGCCTGCTGCACCGCGTCGCCGGAAAGGTGCCGGTGCGCTCCGAGGCCAACCGCACCCGGCTCGTGCCCGCCTGGGAGCCCGGCCACGACTGGCACGGCCGGCACGAGACGCCGCGCGGCGGGCTCACCGACGGCATCGCCGCCATGGCCAACCAGCGCGGCATCGCCGCACCCCTGGGCGTCGAGTTCGCCCCGCCCCATCGCGCGGACCGCATCACGGCGCTGCTGGGGGAGAAGGAGCGCTGGTCGGCGGCCGACATGCCGGCGATCCACATGGACACGCAACTGGCCTCCGCGGAGCCCCTGTTGGAGATCCTCGGCGCCGCCGAAGCCCTCTCCCCCGAGGCCGCCCGCATCCGGCGGTCCCTCCTGGCCTGGGACCGCCGCATGGACGCGGGCAGCGAGACCGCGGCCCTGTACGCGGCGGTGCGCGGGGCGGTCGTACGGCGACTCGCCGCTCATCCGGCCTTCGCCGCGCTGTCGGTCCCGCCCGCCTACCCGGAGGTGCTCCTCCCCTGGCTGGCCCTGCTCCCGCGCGTCGGCTTCGCCCTCGAACACCTGCTGCGCGCCGCGGAGTTGGAGGAGTCGTACGGCATCGACCGCGCCGAGGCCGTACGCGCGGCGGTGGAGGAGGTGGCCGCCCGGCACCCCACCGGAACCTGGGGCGACACCCATCGCCTCGCCCCCTGGCGGGCGCTGACGACGACCTCGTACGACGAACCCGGCCTCTCCGGCGACCACGACTGCGTGCTGTGCACCTCCGCCGTGCCCGGCCTCACCGACCTGAGCGCACGCGGCCCGGCCGCCCGATACGTCTGGGACCTGGCCGACCGCGAGGCGAGCCGCTGGGTGGTCCCGCTCGGCGCCTCCGGCATCCCCGGCTCACCCCACCACCGCGACCAACTCCCCTTGTGGAGCATGGGAGATCTGGCCCCGGTCGTCACCGATTTCACCCAGTTTGAGAAGGAGTCCGATGTCTGAGCCGCCCGCGGTCGTCCGCCGACCGGTCCACGAGGAAGTGGTCGACGGCTTCGGCGCCGTCCGTGTCCTGCCCCTCGACCCGCACGCCGACGCCGAGGTGATCCACGGCTGGGTCAGCGAGGAACGGGCCGTCTTCTGGGGCATGAACGGCCTGACCAGGGACCAGGTGGCCGAGATCTACGCCCACCTGGACACCCTCGACACCCACCACGCCTTCCTGGTCGTACGGGACGCCGACCCGGTCGCGCTGCTCCAGACGTACGAGCCGGAGGCCGACCGCGTCGGCGAGTGCTACGACGTCCGTCCCGACGACATCGGCGTCCACCTGCTGCTCGCCCCCGCCGGCTCGGCCGGCGCGCGGTCCGGCTGGACCTCGGCGCTCCTGACCGTCATCACGTCATACGTCTTCCTCACCCTGGACCGGCAGCGGGTGGTGGTGGATCCCGACGTACGCAATGAGAAAGCCATCGCCCGTTTCCTCAAGCAGGGCTTCACGGCGGGCCCGGCGGTCGTGCTGCCGGAGGTCGACCTCCCGGACGTGTACATCCCGCGGAAGGACGCCCAACTCGCCTTCCTGGAGCGAGAGGTAGCCTTCCCGGCGTGACCCCCGAAGAGCTCGTCGCGCACTACGCACTGGAGCCGATCCCGCGCGAGGGCGGGCTGTTCCGGCGTACGTGGGCGGGACCGGAGCTGGCCGACGGGCGCCCGCAGGGCTCCGCGATCGTCGTCCTCCTCACCGCGGACGACTTCTCGGCCCTGCACCGTCTGCCGTCCGACGAGGTCTGGCACTTCTATCTGGGCGACCCCCTGGACATGCTGCTCCTCGCCCCCGACGGCACGTCCCGCACCGCCGTACTCGGCCCCGACATACTGCGCGGCCAGCACATCCAGCTCACTGTCCCCGCCGGAAGCTGGATGGGCGCCCGGGTGGCGGCGGGCGGGTCCTGGACCTTCTTCGGCTGCACGATGGCGCCCGGCTTCACCTACGAGGGCTACGAGCACGGCGACCTGGCGCAGCTCACGGCGCGCTATCCCGCCGAAGCCGCCCGGATCGCGGGACTGTGCCGTCCATGAGCGGACTCCTCGAAGGACAGGTCGCCCTGGTCACGGGCGCGGGCGGCGGCATCGGGCGCGGGGTCGCGCTGCGGTTCGCGCAGGAGGGGGCGGCGGTCGTGCTGCACTGCCGTACGGCGGTGGAGGCGGCGGGGGAAGCGGCGTCCCGTATCCGGGAATCGGGTGGGCGGGCCGTGGTGCTGCGCGGCGACCTGACGGATGAGGAGGAGTGCCGACGGGTGGTGGCCGAGGCCGCCGAGTGGGGTGACGGGCGACTGACGGCGCTGGTCAACAACGCGGGCGCACAGCCGACGCAGGAGCTGCGGGGCATGACCGTGGCGCAGTGGCGGGCGGTCGTGGACACCAACCTGTCGAGCGTCTTCGCGTGCACACAGGCCGCGGTCGAGGTCATGCGGGAGCAGGACGGCGGCGGCTCGGTCACCCACATCGCCTCCATCGAGGCGACCCACCCGGCACCCCTGCACGCCCACTACTCCGCCTCCAAGGCGGCGGTGGTGATGCACGCCCGCTCGGCCGCCCTGGAGTACGGCCCTCTCGGCATCCGCGTCAACACGGTCTCGCCCGGGCTGATCGACCGGGAGGGGCTGGAGGAGGCGTGGCCGGAGGGGGTGCGGCGGTGGGAACGGGCGGCGCCGGCGGGGAGGTTGGGGCGGCCGGAGGACGTGGGGGACGCTTGCGTGTTCCTGGCGTCGCGGCTCGCGTCCTGGGTCACGGGGCACGATCTGGTGGTGGACGGTGGGGTGTCGGCGGGGCCGACATGGTGACGGTGGCGTGATCGCGCCCCTGCTTCGAGTCGGGTGGTGAGTGGGGTAGGGCCTGGGGGCCGGGGGCGGAGCCCTCTTCGCAAGACCGTTGCCGAGCGTGCTGAGCCCGGAGGGCTTCGCGTCCGTACATACCCCCGAGGCCTCGAGTCCGACGACGGAGATGTGACAGACGTGGGGTGCGATGACCGACGACAATCGCGGTACCGAAGCCACTCGCGGCGAGGAGTTCAACGGCTGGTGCTGCTGGGCCCCCTGCTGGTCCTGCTCCTCCTCGGCGGCACGGGATCCGCGTCGGCTCACGCAGCCCTCCGCGCCACTGACCCCGAGGACGGAACCCTCCTCAAGTCGGCCCCCCGTCACCTCACCCTGACCTTCACGGAGTCCGTCGGCCTGCTCGACGACTCCTTCCGCGTCCTGGACCCGGACGGCCGCCGCCTGCGCACGGGCGAGCCGCAGCACGCCCAGGACGGCAGCGACACCGCGCGGGTGACGTTGCCCGGGAAGCTGGCCCAGGGCACCTACACGGTGGCCTGGCGGGTGGTGTCGGCCGACAGTCATCCGGTCTCCGGAGCGTTCACCTTCTCCGTCGGCAAACGCTCCCTCACCCTGGCCACCGTCGACCCCGGCCCCACCGAGGACCCGGCGACCAAGGCCCTCTACAACATCGCCCGCTACCTGGCCTACCTCGCCGCCGCCCTGCTCATCGGCACGGCGACGTTCATGGCGGTCTGCCGTCCGCCGGACGCCCCCGTGCTCCACAGGCTGCTCAGGACGGGCTGGTGGACCCTCCTCGTCGCCACCCTCGCCCTGCTGGTGCTGCGCGCCCCGTACGAGACGGGCGAGGGCCCCCTGGGGTCCCTGAGCGCCGACTCCCTCACCCGCACCCTGACCAGCCGCCCGGGCGTCGTCCTGCTGGCCCGCCTCGCCCTCCTGCTGGGGGCCGCCGTGTATCTCGTACGGCTGTCCCGGCGCCGTCAGCCCTACGGCTGGTCCGGCGCCGCCCTCGCCGCAGGCCTCGCCGTGACCTGGGCCGCCGGCGAGCACGCCTCCGCGGGCGTCCAGGTGCCGGCCGCCATGGCGTCCTCGGCGCTGCATCTGCTGGCCACGGCGGTATGGCTGGGCGGCCTCACGGCCCTGGTCGTGACGCTGTACCGGTCGGCCCCCCTGACCCCGGCCACCGTCACCCGCTTCTCCCGCCTCGCCTTCGCTTCCGTGACCGTCCTGGTCGTCACCGGCGTCTACCAGTCCTGGCGCGGCCTCGGCTCCTGGGACGCGCTCACCGGCACGACGTACGGCAGGCTCCTGACCCTCAAGCTGGCCGCGGTGGCCCTGCTCCTCGGGGCGGCGGCCCTCTCGCGTCGCTGGACGGCGCGGCTGGCGACAGTCGACGCGGAGGCGGTCGTACGGGAAAGGGAACGGGAGCGGGAGCGAGAGCGAGAGCGGGTGCCGGAGGCGGTCGGCGGGCCGACCTCGCCGGAGCCGACGTCGCCGGAGCCGCCGTCGGCCCACGTGGCGTCTCCCCCGGACCGGCACCGCCGTGCGCTGCGCCGTTCCGTCCTCGCCGAAGTCGCCGTCGGCGCCGTCGTGCTCGCGGTCACCACGAGCCTCACCAGCACGCTGCCCGGCCGAGCGGAGGCCGAGGCGGCGGCGGGGGCGCCCGCCGTCATCGGTGCCTCCGTCACCACCGTCCCCTTCGACGTCGGCACCCCCGGCGGCCGCGGCAAGGTGCAGATCACCCTCGACCCGGGCCGGGTCGGCGACAACTCGATCGAGGCCCTCGTCTACGGCCCCGACGGCGGCGTCGCCATCGTTCCTGAACTGCGTGTCTCCTTCACCCACGCGGCCAAGGACATCGGCCCCCTCGACGCCGAGCTCGCCGACAAGGGCGGCTACTGGGGCAACAGCTTCCTCAACCTGCCCATCGCCGGGACGTGGAAGATGAAGGTCACCGTACGGACGTCGGAGGTCGACCAGGTGAGCGAGACCAGGTCGGTCGTCGTGCGCTAGCAGCGCACCTCCACAATTTCGATCATCCCGGGCATCAAGATCGGTTCGAGATATCGGTCACGTTTCCGAAACGGCCATCGACATCTCTTGACGCATGACCTGACATACGGCTGTTATTGCGCCAACGTGTTCGGTCAAGTTGATTTCTGATCGGTTACGACGGACTTCAGCTAGCCCACCCTCGTGATCGAACCCTGTCATCAGGAGCCGTAGATGCAGCACTTCTCCCCCTCCGGTCTCTCACTGCCCTCGCCGAGCCGTCGCACTTTGCTGCGTGGCATCGGTGGCGCCGCTGTTCTCGGCGCCGGTGTCCCGCTGCTGAGTGCGTGCGGTGGCGGTGGTTCGGCGAGTGATCCGAAGACGGTCACGGTCGGTTCGAACGCGTCGGACGCGGTGCCGAAGAAGGCGTTCGCCGATATCTACGCGGCGTTCAAGAAGGAGTCCGGGCTCACGGTCGACGTGAACACCAAGGACCACAACACCTTCCAGGAGCAGATCAACTCCTACCTGCAGGGCACGCCGGACGACGTGTTCAACTGGTTCGCCGGTTACCGGATGCAGTTCTTCGCGGCCAAGGGGCTGGCCACGCCGCTGGATGACGTGTGGAAGTCCATCGGGGGCAACTTCCCCGACGCGATGCACAAGCTCTCCAAGGGCGAGGACGGCAAGTACTACTTCGTGCCGCTGTACACGTACCCGTGGGCGCTGTTCTACCGCAAGAGCGTGTTCAAGGAGAAGGGCTACGAAGTGCCCACGAAGTGGGACGACTTCGTGGCGCTGTGCAAGCAGATGAAGAAGGACGGCCTGGTGCCGATCGCCTTCGGTGACAAGGACGCCTGGCCGGCGCTGGGCACGTTCGACCAGATCAACTTCCGTGCCAACGGCTACGACTTCCATGTGGAGCTGATGGCGGGCAAGGCCGCCTGGACCGATGCCAAGGTGCGCAAGGCCTTCGACCTGTGGGCGCAGATCCTGCCCTTCCACCAGGAGGGCGCCACGGGCCGTACCTGGCAGGACGCCGCCCAGACGCTGGCGTCGAAGAAGGCCGGCATGTATCTGCTCGGCACCTTTGTGGGTCAGCAGTTCACCGACGAGGCCGACCGTGAGGACCTGGACTTCTTCGCCTTCCCGGAGATCGACCCGGCCTACGGGCAGGACACCGTGGAGGCGCCCACGGACGGGTTCATGCTCTCCAAGGCCCCGAAGAACAAGGCCGGTGCGGTCAAGCTGCTGCAGTACCTGGGCTCGCCGGCGGCGGAGGAGATCTACCTCAAGTCCGACCCGAACGTGGTGGCGGCCTCCACCAAGGCCGACACCTCCTCCTACAGCCCGCTGCAGAAGAAGGCCTACGAGATGATCTCCGGGGCGAAGTCCCTGACGCAGTTCATGGACCGTGACAGCCGGCCGGACTTCACCTCCACGGTGATGCAGCCGGCGCTGCAGAAGTTCATCCGTGACCCCAAGCAGATCGACAGCCTGCTGTCGTCGATCGAGCGCCAGAAGAAGACGATCTTCGCGTCGGGCTGATCGAGATGACGACTGACATCACCAAGGAGACCCCCGAGGCGGCCGCTGTGCCGCCTTCGGGCGCTGCCCAGCCCAAGAAGGTGCCCCGCGGGCACCGCCGTCTGCTGACCCGCCGTGACCGGCTCACCCTCGGCCTGATGGCCGGGCTGCCGACGATCCTGCACATCGCCCTGGTCTGGGTCACCGCGCTGGCGTCGATCGCGCTGGCCTTCACCACCTGGGACGGCATCGGCTTCGACTCGATCAAGTGGGTCGGGCTGGACAACTTCCGCGAGCTGTTCACCAACAACCCGCAGTTCTGGCCGGCCGTCGAGCACAACGTCGTCTGGTTCGTCGTGCTGATCCTGATCCCGACCCCGCTGGGGCTGTTCCTGGCCGTGCAGCTGGACAAGAAGATCCGCTTCAGCCGCGTCTACCAGACCGCGTTCTTCCTGCCCGTCGTGCTGTCGATGGCCGTCATCGGCTTCGTCTGGCAGCTGGTCTACAACCCCGACACCGGCCTGATCAACAGCGTCATCGGCGCCAACGAGCCCGGCAAGTACATCGACTGGATCGGCGACCCCGACCTCAACCTGTGGGCGATCCTCGTCGCCGCGTCCTGGCGCCACGCCGGCTACATGATGATCCTCTACCTGGCCGGCCTCAAGGGCGTCGACCCCGCCCTGCGCGAGGCCTCCGCCCTGGACGGCGCCGGCGAGTGGCAGACGTTCAAGAACGTCATCTTCCCCACCCTGCGCCCCACCAACACCATCGTCCTGGTCGTCACCATCATCGAGGCCCTGCGCGCCTTCGACCTCGTCTTCGTCTTCAACAAGGGCGCCGAAGGCACCGAACTGCTCTCCATCCTGGTCACCAACAACATCATCGGAGAGTCCAGCCGCATCGGATACGGCTCGGCCATCGCCGTCGTCCTGCTGCTGATCTCCCTGATCGTGATCATCCCCTACCTGGTGGCCACCTTCCGCAAGGAGCGGCGCGCATGAGCACCACCACCGCCCCCCTCAATGCGTCCAAGCAGCGCACCCCGATCCGCCCGGCCAGGATCCTGCTGCACCTCTTCCTCGCCTCGATGGCACTGGCCTGGCTCGCCCCGCTGCTGTGGGCCGTCTACGCCGCCCTGCGCCCCTACGCCGAAACGAGTGAGAAGGGCTACGTGTCCTGGCCCGACACGCTGACGTTCGACAACTTCACGAACGCCTTCCAGCAGTCGGACATGACGCACTACTTCGGCAACACCATGCTCATCGCCGTCCCGGCCGTACTGGTGACCCTCTTCCTGTCCTCGATGGTCGCCTTCTACGTCAGCCGCTTCGACTTCCGCATCAACCTGTTCCTGCTGCTCGTCTTCACCGCCGGCAACCTCCTCCCGCAGCAGGTCATCATCACCCCCCTCTACCGGCTCTACCTCCTGATCGACCTGCCCGGCATCACCATGAGCGGCAAGCTCTACGACTCCGCCCTCGGCCTGGTCCTCATCCACGTCGCCTTCCAGTCCGGGTTCTGCGCCTTCGTACTCAGCAACTACATGAAGATGCTCCCCCACGAACTCACCGAAGCCGCACTCGTCGACGGCGCCTCCGTATGGCGGCTGTACTGGCAGATCACCCTCCCCCTGTGCAAACCGGCGATGGCCGCCCTCGGCACCCTGCTGTCCATCTGGATCTACAACGACTTCTTCTGGGCCCTCGTACTGATCTCCACCGGCGAGAACATGCCGATCACCTCGGCACTGAACAACCTCTCCGGGCAGTACTTCACCGACCCCAACCTCATCGCCGCCGGCGCCCTCATCACCGCCGTCCCGGTCCTGGTCGTGTACTTCCTCCTCCAGCGCCAGTTCGTCAGCGGCCTCACCCTCGGCGCCAACAAGGGCTGACCTCGGCCCCGTTCGAAAGAGAACCCCCGTGCACCACCCCTTCACCCCCGTCGCCTCCGTGCCCGTGGACGAGGCCCGCGCCCGCGTCCACGAGGAGGGCTGGCAGTCCTGGAGCCCCAGCGGCGCCTACGCCCTCGGCGACAAGCCGTACCGCCCGACCGACGACAACTGGGCGACGGTCTGTTACCGCCCCGGCGTCACCGTCCCCGAGGGCACGTTCCAGGGCGAGGGCCTGCTGGTGCTCGACCCGGGCGACGGCTCACCGGTGCGCCTGTGGGCGGCGGCCGATCCGACGCGTGAGGTCCCGTCGATCCGGCTGGTCGTGCGGGACGGGGGCGTCGCGGAGGTCAGCGCCGACGGCCCGGTGAAGGAGTGGACGGGCAGCACCGTCCAGTCGGTGCTGGGCGACTGGGCCGACAGCCTCCAACTGGCGGCCCCGCGCCCGGCCCCGACGGTCTGGTGCTCCTGGTACGAGTACTTCACGCAGGTCACCGAGGACGACATCCACGAGAACCTCCGTGCGATGGAGACCCTCGACCTGCCCATCGACGTCGTCCAGATCGACGACGGCTACCAGAAGGCCCTCGGCGACTGGCTCACCCTCTCCGGCCGCTTCCGCTCCCGCGCGGGCATCGCGGACGCGATCAGGGCGCGGGGCCGCCGGGCCGGCATCTGGACGGCCCCCTTCCTGGTGGACCCGGCGAGCGACCTGGCCGCCGAGCACCCGGAGTGGCTGGTCCGGGACACGGACGGCGGTTTCACACACGCCGGCCGCAACTGGGGCCACGACCTGCGCGTCCTGGACACCACGCACCCCGAGGCGGCGGCGTATCTGACGGACGTGTTCCGCACGCTGCGCGCCGAGGGCTACGACTACTTCAAGGTCGACTTCCTCTACGCGGGCGCGCTGGACGGCGTACGACACGACCGGGACGCGGACGCGCTGACGGCGTACCGATCCGGGATCGAGCTGCTCCGCGAGGCGATCGGCGAGGACGCCTACCTGCTGGGCTGCGGCGCCCCGATCCTCCCCTCCATCGGCCTGTTCGACGCGATGCGGGTCAGCCCCGACACGGCCCCGCACCGCCGCCCCGAGGCCGACGACTACAGCCAACCCGGCCAGGACCCGGCCGAGTTCACCGGCGCCGGCCGCCAGTGGCAGCACGGCCGCCTCTGGATCAACGACCCCGACTGCCTGATGGCCCGCCCCGCGGTGGAGACCCGGGAGCAGTGGGCCGCGCACGTCGAGGCGACGGGCGGCCTGATGGCATCCAGCGACCGTCTGCTGTCGCTGGACGAGTGGGGCGTGGCCACGACTCGCCGTCTGCTCGGGGGAGATGCCCGATGAAGCGCGAACTGTCCCTCCCCGGCATCGCCTACGGCGGCGACTACAACCCCGAGCAGTGGCCCGAGGAGGTCTGGGCCGAGGACATGCGCCTGATGCGCGAGGCCGGGGTGACCATGGTCAGCGTCGGCATCTTCTCCTGGGCGCTGCTGGAGCCGGCCGAGGGCGAGTACGACTTCTCGTTGCTGGACCGCGTCCTCGGCCTGCTGCACGACAACGGCATCGCGGCGGACCTCGCGACCCCGACGGCGGCACCCCCGGCGTGGTTCTTCAAGGCCCACCCGGAGGCGCTGCCGGTCGACAAGGACGGCCGCGGACTGTCGTACGGCAGCCGCCAGACGTTCTGCCCGAGCAGCCCGGCGTACCGCGAGGCGGCCCTGCGCATGGCGGGCGAGATCGCCCGCCGTTACGCGGACCACCCGGCCGTGGCGATGTGGCACGTCCACAACGAGTACGGCTGCCACAACGCGGAGTGTTACTGCGACGAGAGCGCGGCCGCCTTCCGGCGTTGGCTGCGTAGCAGGTACGCGGACGATCTGGCAGCCCTGAACGAGGCATGGGGAACGCGTTTCTGGAGCCAGTGGTACTACTCCTGGGACGAAATCATCCCGCCCCGCCCCACGGGCGCCGTCCCGAACCCCACCCACCAGCTGGACTGGCGCCGCTTCTGCAGTGACGAGCTGCTGTCGCTGTACGAGGCGGAGCGCGAGGTCCTGCTGGAGGCGGCCCCGGCCACCCCTGCCACCACCAACTTCATGGTGATGTACAACTTCGACGCGCTGGACTACTGGCGCTGGGCCCCGAAGCTGGACGTCGTCTCCAACGACCACTACCTCCAGTCCGCCGACCCCGAGTCGCAGATCGACATCGCCCTCAGCGGCGATCTGGTCCGCTCCCTCGCGGGCGGCCCGTGGCTGCTGATGGAGCACTCCACGGGCGCGGTGAACTGGCAGCCGGTGAACAGGGCGAAGGGCCCTGGCGAGCTTCGGCGCAACGCGCTGGCCCATGTGGCCCGCGGCGCGGACGGCATCGCCTACTTCCAGTGGCGTGCGGCGAAGGCGGGCGCCGAGCAGTGGCACTCGGCGATGCTCCCGCACGCGGGCACCGACAGCCAGATCTGGCGTGACGTCGTGCGACTGGGCGCGGACCTGCGGGCGTTGGCCGAGGTACGCGGCAGCGTCGGCACGGCCGAAGTGGCCGTCGTCTGGGACTGGAACGCCCGCTGGGCCATGGAACTCCCCTCCCAGCCGAGCGCCGAACTGCGCTTCCAGGACCTGGTCCGCGCCTGGTACGAGCCGCTGTGGCGGTCGGGCGTGGCGGTGGACTTCGTACGGCCGGACGCGGATCTGTCGGGGTACCGGGTGGTGTTGGCCCCCTCGCTGTACCTGGTGGACGACGAGGGCGCGAGCAACTTGACGGCCTTCGCGGAACGGGGCGGCACGCTGGCCGTCGGCTTCCACAGTGGTGCGGTCGACGAGAACTGTCACGTCCGGCTGGGCGGTTACCCGGGCGCGTTCCGGGAGGCGCTGGGGGTGCTGACCGACGAGCTGTTCCCGCTGCTGCCCGGCGAGTCCGTGGGGCTCAGTGGTGGCGGTACGGGGGCGCTGTGGTCGGAGCGGGTGCGCCTGGCCGGCGCCGAGCCGGTGGAGTCGTACACGACCGGTCCGCTGGCGGGCGGACCGGCGGTGACGCGCAACTCCCTTGGCGAGGGCACCACTTGGTACCTCGCCACGCAGCCGGATGCGGCGACCCTGGCGGGGTTGCTGGACCGCATCCGTGCGGAGGCGGGCGTAAAGCCGGTCCGCACGACCCCGCAGGGCGTCGAGGCGGTCCTGCGGCGGGGTTCGGACGCCGACTATCTCTTCCTCATCAACCACACCGACCGGCCCGCCCATATCGCGGTCGCGGTGGACGCCACGGAACTGCTGACGGGCAAGCCGGTGCCGGGGGCGGTCAGCGTTCCGGCGGGGGAGACGGCGGTGGTGCGGGAGCCGCACGGGGACTGAGCAAACGGGTCGGCGCCGCGCCGAGGCGAACTCGGCGCGGCCTCACCCACCCCCAGAGGGCAGCGGCGAGGACCGACCAGACCGTGACGACGGGATCAGGTGGTGTTCGCCGAAACCTCCGCGCGGACGATCAGTGTGCCGATGTGCTGGTGGGCGTCGGGGCGGGCGCAGATCGTCGGCGGTTGCCAGCGTGGTGGGGGCAGCCGCAACGGCGGACGAGCCAGATGCCGACGGCGTGGGGCAGCGGAATGTCCTTGAGCTGGCGGCACTCGCGGTGCAGGTCCTTGTAGCCGGGCTGAACGGCGAGCGCGCACTCGGCGGACAGGGGGAGTGTCTCGGTGGGCGCCGTCATCCGAGTCGTCCCGCCCGGTTCAGCTCGGTCACCCGTGCACGGAGCACTTCGGTGTCCGTGGCGTGTCGGACTTCGTTGGGGGCCGCATCCCACTCGCGTCCGCCGCCGGGGGGCCGGAGCTGGACGTGGGGGCCTTCGTTCCCCATGGCGTAGCCGATCTTGTTTGTCTTCGTGTCGACGACCAGGGCGCCGTTCTCTGCCGGGGCCGGGTCGCTGTCTCGCAGTTCCGTCCGATCCATGAACAGGACGCTAAGAGCGGGAAGTTGGCAGGCACTATGCTTCTTTCTCAAATTTGCTCGTCGAGCTACTCGGATTGCTGGTGATTTCTTCTGTGCCCCGCCTCACTCCGTAGCGCCGGGCTGGGCCCCTGTCCATGCTGATTGGATCAACGCCCCCGGGAAAGGACAGCGTTCATGGCGCGTCAGCTACTCTTCACCGGCACGGACAGCAAGGTCGATGGCTGTCCTGCACTGCACACGGACGTCAACACCGGCGAGATCGTCGTTCAGGGCACGCCGGTCACCGACCCCGAGGACATCGCGCAGCTCCGGCACTTCGGGCAGCGAGAGGCCGCGGTGGTCGTGCCGCGGGAACTACTCGTGAACTGGGGACCGAAGGAGATGGAGCGGGTGCCGGAGCTGGTCGACCGAGACACCTTCCTGGGCCTCTTCGAAACCTTCGAGCACACCGCCTGGCGCTTGGAGACGCGGCGCGGTTACGCGTCAGACCGTCAGGACCCCGACTATCAGGCTTTCCTGGCCACCGGATCGTCGACCTGGGACCCCAGCGAGCCCTGGTTCACGAACATCCGCCGCCAGACCGATGCAGGCAAGACCATCGGCCGCGTCCGCATCGCCGACAAGCCGCCCACCACGGAACAGCTGTTCCTGCTCGACTACTCCAGGCACAACGCCTCCGTCGGAGAGGACATCCGCTACCTCTGGCGAGAGGAGGCGGACCGAGCCGGTCTGCCCGCCGAGGACTTCTGGCTCTTCGACTCGCGTCTGGTCGCCCTGCTCCGCTTCGACGACGGCGACAACCTGCTGAACGTCGAGCTGATCACGGAGCCTGCGGAGGTCGTGCGGTACTCCATGGTGCGCGACGCGGCCATGCACCACGCCGTGGGGTACGACAGGTTCGCCGCGCAGGTAGCCGCGACCGAGTAGCGCGTGTGACCGGTGAGTACTGACTACCAGCAGGCACGGGAGGCGTTGGGGGCGCGGCTTCGCGAACTCCGCTTTTCGTGCCCTGGCGGCCGGCTCACCGGTCAGCAACTCGCACAGCGGCTCGGCTGGCAGGGCTCCAAGGTCAGCAAGCTGGAGAACGGCAGGCAGACGGCCACCCCCGAGGATCTCCGGGCATGGGCTGACGCGACCGAGCAGCCGGACGCGTATCCCGAACTCGCCGCGCGCCTAGCCGGATTCGAGTCCCACATCAGGTCGTGGCGCCGGGCCCTGGCGAACGGCTTCAAGCCCCTTCACGAAAGCCTCAGCAACGAGATCGAGCGCTCCGCGGAGATATGGGTATGGGAAGAGGCAGTGGTCGTCGGCCTGATGCAGACACCGGAGTACGCCCGCCACGTCATCGGGCGCTATGCGGAGTTGCTCGGCTCGGCCGGCGACATCGAGGACGCCGTGCGGGCCCGGGTGCAGCGCCAGGAGTGGCTGTACCGGTCCGGCCGCAAACTCCACGTGCTCATGTGGGAGGCCGCGCTGCGTTCACTGATCTGTCCGCCCTCGGTACTCGCCGCCCAGCTCGACCGGCTCACCGGCATGATCGGTATGGACACGGTCGAACTCGGCATCATCCCGTTCGCCTCCCCGGTGAAGATCGTCCCCGCCAACGGCTTCTGGGTTCTCGATGACCGCCTGGTCGTCGCGGAAGACTGGCACGCGGAGCTGTGGCTGGACGACGACGACAATGTCGCGTTGTACAGGAAGGTATGGACAGCGCTCCGGGAGTCCGCGGTGTACGGGGCCGACGCCCATAACGTGATCACCGCTGCCCGGCGCGCACTGAACCAGCGCTGACGCCCCCGTCGTCTACGCGTCCTCTGCGGCGGCGGACTTCTCAGGTCGCTCGGTGACGAACGAGCCGAGGCCGGGCTCGGTGTAGATGAGTCCTTCTTCTCGCAGGCCTTTGTGGACCTTCTGTGCAGTCACAGCAGCGATGCCGAACTCCGCCGTGATCTCGACGACGGACGGGATACGCGTACGCGGCGGGTAAGTGCCGTCCTTGATGCGGCGGCGGATCACCTCAGCTACCTGGCGCCAACGGGGGATGTCGGGAGCGAATTCCATCACCGCACCACCATGCGCAGACGGTGGCACCCGGCGCGATTCACAGTTAACCGCTCATACCGCAGTAGACCATAGTAGGGTTCTCTTCCAAGAAGCCCCGGCGACGGTTGCAGCCGCCCCGGGGCACGGCCACCAGCGAACTCGGAGCTGATGACATGACCGACCTTATCCACCGCCTGGCCGCCTGGGTGGCACTGCTGCTCAAGCCACGCGGCGCGCATCGCAGGCCCGCCCGACCGCCCCACCTCGCCCTTGTCGCCCCACCGCGGCCTCGCGTCATGCCCCTCCCGGCCCACCGCAGCCCCTACGGCCTGGACACTCCGCTCGACGCCACGGCAACCCGCTCCGTACGCCCGTACCTCACAGCCCACGAGCAACGTCAGCGGCGCCGCGAGCTCGCCCTCGCCGCCCTGGGGCAGGACATGCCCGGCCCGTACTGGATCCATGGGCTGGAGGTCGCCTGATGGCAGCGGAATCGCCGCGCCTGCTCCCCTGGGCCGGCCCTGAAGGCAAGGCGTGTTACCTCATCACCGATGACCACGGCGGACCGGTGTCCCGTCTGGCCGATGCCACCGAGTCCATCCAACTCGGCATGGGCGGCGAACTCCTCGCCCACGCCCATGACATGCTCCCGGACACCCCGCCCGGCGAACTCCGCTTCCTCGCCGAGCGCCTGACCGAGGCCCTCCATGACGCCCTCCGGATCGCCGAAAGCCGCGGTCGGCGCTTGGGCCGTCTGAACTAGCAGGCGCCAACGCAATGCGACAGCCCCGGTGATCACCGGGGCTCTCGACTCTGTGCACTCGGTGGGATTCGAACCTGCAACCTTCTGATCCGTAGGATCGGGCAGCGCGTTGCGCTGGGGCCTCGCCCTCATCAGGGGTGATCGCTGACGGCCGTGATCGTCGGTCTCTGTGTGCCGTCGTTGCCGTCAACGTTGCCGTCATTGTCCTGCCCCTGGGGCCTGGCGCACGAGTGCCCAGACAGCTCTGTTGACCGCTTAGCGGTCACACTCCGATGAAGCTCACTGTCTCCGTCATGTCCGCCCGCCCGGTACGCAGCCGTGGCACGCCTTCCTTCTCGAATCCCACCGCTAGACCGCAGAACAGTGCGAGCCCGTCATCAGCTCCGACTATCTGGCTGACGGTCTTGCGGTACATCGTCCACATCACCTGGGGACAGCTGTGCAACCCTTCCGCCCTCAGCAACAGCATGACCGTCTGCAAGTACATCCCCGCATCCCCCCACTGTCCGGGCCCCATCGTCCGGTCGAGGTAGCAGAACAGCACGACGGGCGCCCCGAACGCCTCCGAGTTCAAGGCGGCGATCTTCGTGGGCCTGTCGGGGTCGTCGCGCTCGATTCCCAGTGCCTTGTACCGCTGGGCGGCTGCGGCGGAAAAACGGTCCAGATACGGCGAGGTCAGTTCGGCCGGATACATCGGATACTCCCGCTCATCACCCGGGTCTCCCCTCAGTGCCCTGGCCGTCGCACGCCTCTTCAGTTCGGCCAAGGGCTCGCCGGTCACGACATACACATGCCACGGCTGGAGGTTCCCGCTCGACGGGGCCCGCGTCGCTGCGGCCAGCACACGTTCGAGTAGCTCTTTGGATACCGGCTCATCGCTGAACGCCCGTACGGCCCGGCGGCTGTCCACGGCTTCATACACATCCACGTCTTCTCATCCCCTCACTCAACGACAACCACCTCTCTAGCGTCTTCAGCACGGATCGGGCAGCTTGCCTGGCGGGGGTCCGCCTTCCTCCGGACTGATCGCTGACGCTCGTGATTGTCGGTCGTTGTGTGCCGTCGGTGCCGTCATTCGGAGTAGTACGGTAAGGCCATCTCGTCAGGCTGACGTGAAAAGACCCAACCTGTGTTCGTCGCTCCGTCGGTCTGAGATCCTGGAGACCGATCGAGAGGGGCCGCAGGTATGGAGTGGAAGACCCACGGTGAGCGACAGATCTACACCAACAAGTGGGTGAACCTGTGTCTGGTTGACGTCCAGCAACCTGACGGGCGCAGGTGGGAGTACCACGTCGTTCGCCTCCGGCACCTGGCCGTGGCCGCCGTGGTGAACGATCGCCAGGAAGTGCTGATGATGTGGCGGCACCGCTTCATCACCGACTCGTGGGCCTGGGAGCTGCCCATGGGGCTGATCGAGGAGGGCGAGACCCCGGAACAGGCGGTTGCCCGCGAAGTCCTCGAAGAGACGGGCTGGCGGCCCGGCCCCATCAAGCCCCTGATCTACGGCGAGCCGGCCAACGGCATCACCGACTCGCAGCACCACGTTTTCCGCGTGGATGGCGCGACCTACGCGGGGCCGCCCACGGAGAAGAACGAGTCCGACCGCATCGAGTGGATCCCTCTCAGCGAGGTGCGGGGGATGATCGACCGCCGTGAGGTCGTGAGCAGCGGATCATTGGTCGGTCTCCTGTACCTGCTCATGGATGAATCGATCCGCTGACCGGTGGTAGGAGTTCCCGTAGCGTCGCCTCGAAGGCCAGGGCTACGGGTTCTTGCCTGTACGGGGCCAACTGGCCGTAGAACTCCCTGAGATGGCCTGACACTCGCTCGGAGGCCACCGCTGATGCGGGTTCAAGTGCTCGTGTGGCGGTGTGGCATGCCTGGTCGAGCTTGCCCTGATCCAACTGCGTACGCGCCAGCCAGAACGAGTGAAACGCACGGCCGCGCTGGTTGGCGTGGTCTTCGCGCCGCAAGGCGTCCGCGATCAAGGGCTCGGCGGTGGCTGCTTCGCCGAGTCGGCCGTGCGCGATGCCTGTGTCCACGATGAGCTTCGGCTCATCGAAGTAGGTCACCCATGACGGGTCGGGGTCGCTGGCCTGGATCTGCTCGTAATGACGGTGGGCTTCTCCGATCGCCCGGTGGGTGGAGTCCCGGTTGCCGAGGGTGGCATGAGCGAAGGCTTCGCGCATGGACAGCATGGACAGGACGCGTGGGGTGGTGCCTAGGTCTGAGCGGGCCTGGTCCTGGGCGGCCGTCACAAGTGCCAGCGAATCCGCGGGCTTGTCCTGGTAGGTCGCCTGCAAGCTCATGCAGGCCAGCACGTTGGCCATGAACTGCCGGTCATCGATTCCCTTGGCCAGTTGCAGGGCCTCGGTGAAGTACGCGCGGGCCTGGTTGTACTGGCGGGCGTCGAAGTAGGTCCAGCCGGTGAGGCGTGCCAGTTCGGCCGCGATTCCGTACAGGCCGTTCTGGATGGACGGGGGCCGGTGCTCCTTCAGGAGTCCAACGACGTGGCGGAGCTGGCCGACGATGGCCGGCCTCAGCGCCTCGCCGCCGTGCTGGTTGTCCCGTCGCCAGTAGTCCTCAATGGAAGAGCGGAAAGCTTCAAGTGTGGCTGCATTGAGGCTCGTTCGTGTGGCCAGCGCCAAGATGCTGTCTACATCGGGTCCTGGCAGAGACGCGGTTGTCTGCTGCTCGGGCTCTGGTACTTCTGGCGCCTCGCGCTCGGTCACGACGAGGGCCTGAGGCGTCTCCCACGATCGACGGGCCAGCCCAAGCATGTGCCCCGGGATCCGCAAGCCGTCCGCGATGCGCTCGACCACGTCCATGTGCTGCAACTGGCGTCGGCCTGCAATCACTTCGCCGACACGGCTGGGGGTCAGCTCACAGCGTCTGGCGATCATCGACGGGTAGATGTCCGCCTTGGTCTTCACCAGCCGGAAGACCCTGGCGAAGTCCCGTACCCGGCACGCATTGATCATCTCCGGATCGGTGAGCAGCCTGGCAGGCAGTTCCTGCGGCCGGTCGGCGTCGGGCATTGGGTGGCTCCCCACTGCGAGGGCTACGCAACGTCGTTGGGTATCTACTTGCCGCGATGTTACCCAAGTTGGGTAATCAGCCTGACCTTTTGGCGGCGGTCCCCGAATCGCGATGCTCCTTTCCATGGCGAGCAACCAGCAGACCAGACCAGACATCGGTGAACTGGCGAAGGACACCGCCAGGAACCGCATCGGCGTCGTCATGGGTGAGGTCGGCGGCCGTGTGCAGATAAGGCCGATCGGCGGTGGCGCAGAGTGGGATGCCATGCCGGACGACGTGAAACCGCCGAGTGCGCGAGAGGAACTGAGCGCACGCCTGGCCATCAAGAACGGCAACAGTCGGGACGGACTGTGATGCGTGTTATCGGCCGGTACGCAGGAGTCCTGTTCGTGATCATGATCAGCGGCTCGTGCGGCCTGGTGATCGGCATGGCTCTCGCCATGGGCCAGTAGACGGGCCGCCCCGGACGGGTGCCATTCCCCGGTTCCCCCCTTCCCCGTTCGGGGCCGGCCATCCAACCCACGCACCGTCACACACAAGGAGTATTGGCATGACGGCAACGGCGAACGATCAGAAGACCGGTCGCGCGGTGGCTGGCGAGGAGCTGTTCGAAAGCCTCGCCCGCTTCGTGGTCGTCCACAACGAGCAGTCGCCCGAGCGTGCCGAGCGGATCGCGGACCAGGCAGTCGCGTTCCTGGTCACGGCGGCCACCGCCACGGTTCCCATGGTCCCGTCGGATGACGTGGACCTCGGCCTGCACGCGCTCATCCTGCACACGAAGGAGTACGCGGAGCTGTGCGAACGGTACGCGGGCCGTTTCCTGCACCACAACCCGAAGCCGGGCGGAGGGGCCCGGGACCCTGAGAAGGTCGCCACATCGGCACGCGCCATGAAGGCGGCCGGGTTCATGGTCTTCGACGAGCTGTGGACCGTGGACGGCTCGAACCTCGCGCAGTGTGACTCGGACTGCGGCCGACCGTACGGACAGGCGTAGCAACACGACAGCAGCGACGCGGCCGGCCTCGACTCGTGGTCGGCCGCGTTCGCCCGGAAGGAGAAGCGAGTTGCCCGGCTCAACCCCTGAACTGCCGATCGTGGTGCTCGACGCGCTCATGCCCACGGCTCAGCGCCTGGTGCTCAATCGTCGGGGCTCCATGGTCTGGGAGGTGGAGGGCCCTCGGGGCCACCACGCCGTGAAAGTCGGCTATCCGATCGAAGCCACGGCCGACTGGCCCGCCCAGCCCTGGACTGCTCTTGCGCCTGCGCGCGAGGGTGCTGTGCTGTACCGCCTCGGGTTCGCTGACTTCGCGTACGGCGAGTGGGACCACGGGACGTGGAACTTCCAGCCGTGGCGTGAGGGGCCGGACCTGTACCGACTGTGGGAGCCCTGCCGCCGGCCAGACTCCACCATCGCCCCGCACATCAGCGTGGCGCTGGGCTGCGTCGAGGCGCTGGCCGAACTCCACTCCCAGGGTTGGGCACACGGTGATGTGCAGCCCGCTCACTTCATCGTCGGGCCGGAGCGGACGTACCTCATCGACCTTGCCCTTGCCCGAGGCGGAAGCGTGCCCGAGGGGTACGACTTCCCGTTCCGCGGCTGCCTCGTCCACTACGAGGCACCGGAGATCTCCCGCAGCGTGCTCGACACCGGAGAGGCCGAGCCGACACAGGAAGCCGACATCTACGCACTCGGCGCTACCTTGCTGATCTCAGCCACGGGCTGGCGGGCTGTCGAGTACCCGGACCACGCTCCGCGCCCCGTGCAGAGGGAGGCCGTGGCGAACGGTCGGCGTCGGCCGGTGAAGGCGCCTGGTGAGCTGGGCAAGTTGATCGACGCGATGCTCAGCCATGCTCCCGGGGATCGGCCCACCATCTACGAGGTGGGTGCAGCCCTGAGCTGATCCCAAGCCCCGGTTCATCCGGCGTCTCTCGCGCGGCTGAACCAGAATTCGGAGGGCGAGACAGAGCCGGACGCCAAGGACTGAGCGCCATTTCCCACCGCGTTGATGTCAACCGCTGAGGTCAAAGGCCCCTTGGGGTGATCCCAAGGGGCCTTTGACCTGTGTGCACTCGGCAGGATTCGAACCTGCAACCTTCCGATCCGAAGGATCGCGCAGCTTGTCAGGCGAGGGCTCCGCCTTCTTCCGGGCTGGTCGCTGACGCTCGTGATCGTCGGTTCCCGTGTGCCGTCGTTGCCGTCAGCGTTGCCGTCATTCGGAGCAGTACCGCCTTCGGTCATAACATGGCGTGAGTGCCAGACAGGATGGCCATGGACCAGTGCACATCGGTGCCGTTGACCTTTACGGACAGGTGCTTCTGCTCGCTGGGCGCGGTGTAGACGCGTCCGATGGTGACCGGGTCACCGCATGTGATCTTGGAAGGGTCTGAATCCTTGGGCCCGTACTGAATTGTCATGGCGCCCTTACCCGTACAGAGGGCGTGGATGGTGTAGACCTTCTCGGTCGGCATGAACACCGGCAACGTGCGGCTGTCCGTGCCATTGGTCACCGGGAGCAGGAAATCAGGCTTCTCTGGAAGGGCCAGGGGGTCTCGGGGGGCCTTGCTGGGGTTCGCCGCTGTAGTGCTCGACGGCGAAGAGGCCGGGGCCTGCGAGCCGACGTCGCCATTGTTAGCGGCGCACGCCGAGATCAGAGAGGCCAGCAGGACCGGCGCGGCAACATGTCGGCGCATGCGATGACTCCTTGAGGTAAGTGGGACGCGCCCTGGTGCCAACGGTCACGACGAGGCGCTCAAATCGCAGCGTGCGGGTCAGCTGTAGATGCGCCAACCCTCGCGATACGGAGCCCATACGCTCATGTATTGCTTGTCGCTGATCTTGCAGTTGCTGTACTGCGTCGCGACGTAGCCATACACGTTCTCCTTCATGATGCCGTAGTCACCCTTGACCGTTGAGCGAGCCTTCACCTTGCCGCCGGTCTCGATGCCGAGCTCAGATGTCCAACTCTTACTGACGCTGCCGTTGACGTCGACCTCCAACTTGCCGAGCCACAACACCTTGACCGAGCCACTGATGTTGATCGACGCACCCATGGTCGTCGTGCCCGACTTCTTGGACGCGAACTTGAAGTCGACCGCGTAGGACAGGTCGTTTTTCACGAAGTCCTGTACTTGACGGACATCGTGTTCTTCGTGTTGTTGGTGACGCGCACGAACTGTTGCCTGTCGCAGATCGGCCCGTCGGGGAACAACTCGTCGCCGGGCTCCGGCGCGTCGAGCACGCGCGCCTCGGCCGAGGCGAAACCGGCCCGCGTCAGCAGGCGCTCCCACACCGCAGGGCGGTAGCTGTAGCGGTAGGTGAACATGGCCTTGCCCGCGAAGCCGCCCTTGTACATGCCCTGCGGGCCGTACGCGCCGGGGATCGCCGGTGGCTGGGAGAACACGAGCACGCCGCCTGGCCAAGTCCGCTGAGTTCGCCCGCTCAGGGGAACCGGGTCGGTCTGCCTATCGCAGGCTGAGACTGTTTCGGGGATCCGGTCTGAGGTGGAGCGGTTTGAGCCTGCCTCCGTGAAACGGGGTTCGGCAGTCGTCGCGATTGCCGAACCCCGGTCGTCTACCGTCCGACGGTGAGTGCCCAGCGGACGCTGGACGGGGCAGTCACGCTCACGGTGCCGTGATCACGGGCGCGCTTCAGGGACAGCTGGTTGAAGGTGCTGCTGACCTCTCCATCCACGCATTCGAGGGGAAAACTCAACCCGACGGGTTCCACGGAGACGGTCAGTGTTCCCTGGCCCTGGCAATTCACGAGGACTGACATGGGCCCGGTCTTGATTCCGCCGCGGATGTCCATCTCGCGGTTGCCGGTAGCGTTCACGGCCTGCGCTACGACCTCTCCGTCTGGAAGGACCGGCGCTTTGGTCACGGTCTCCCCGGGTACGTGCTCGGCACGGTCTGACGCCGGCGAGCCTGTCGGAGAGGTCGTGGACCGGGGTGACGGCGTGTGAGGAGAGGGCGTGGCCTGGTCCTTGTCGCTGGTGCAGCCCGCCAACGCAACTACCGCTGCGATTCCCCCGATGACAGTGAGCTTCCTCAGCTTTCCCACAGGGCCCAGCCAACCTTCCAGGGGGAGTAGCTGACAACCTTCTTCTCGGGGGAGGTTGTGCAGTTGGAGTGAATCACGTAGCTGACCCCTGTGTGCTTGAGCCGGTAGACGCCGTACTTGGCGTTCGTCGTCTTGTGGGGCGGAGTGTCCACGGCGATCGAGTTCCCGAGCTTGGCGGTGAGTTTCGCCGTCACGGTGACATTGAACTTGGCCTTGATGCTGGCGAGCATCCTGTTGACTGACGTTTCGAGCTCGCCCTGGATGGCGACCCCCACCTCGCCCGTTACCTCCGAGGTGAACGTCGACCTGGCGGTTCTGGAGGTGCCGTTGTGGTTCGAATTCGTCGGACCCACACCCTTGTGGTAATCCCCGTTCTTCGACTTGGGCTTGTACACGAACTCAGGCGCCCCGCAGTCCGGGCGGTTGGGCGTGTCGCCGGGGGTCGGCTTGCCCGTGTACGTGGGTTCGTCGTCGACCGCGCCATCGGGAACTTCGGTGATCTGTTCCTCGGGCTCCTGCGGAGGCGCGGTGCCGACGACAGTGTCCTCTGCCGTGTTGGAGTCCGCACTTGCGGCCTGGTCAGCTCCGCTGGCGGGCGACGCCGACACTCCTTGATCCGCATTCGCTGTCCCGACTGCTCCGAGGCAGAGCAGCAGTGCCGTGCTGGACGCGATGGCAGTTCGGCGCATTCGTATGCCCATGCTTCCCCCATGTCAGTGGCCGCTGGTCAAGCGGCCGAACGCCCAGAACGTTACGACCCGATCATGTGCACTTCGATGGAGTGATCTCCTTACTGAGCATGACTTGAGGTAAAGGCTCCCGGTCACAACAGGTCCGAATGGCTGAGGCGCCGCCCCTCCCATTCAGGAAAGGTGGCGCCTTGATGGAGACGAGTTCGGTCCAGTGATTCGGCCCTGGCGGGATTGTGACCGGCGACGATGAGATCCGGGCGGGCTTGATGGCCAAGTCCGCTCAGTTCGCCGCTCAGGGGAACCGAGGCTGCTTGCCTATTGCGGAGTGATCTTCTGACGTCAGAGGAAGAGCATCAGCACCAGCCCCACCAGCACGACGCCCAGAACGAGGAGGAGCCCGAGGAAGCAGCTCGGTTTGTTGATCAGGTCGGAGAGCCGGGCTGTGATGCCGGTCGGGTCCGGCGTGACGTCCGGTGGCTGCGGGGGTGCCATGGGCGCCGGGGCGGTGCGGGGCGACGGGGGAGCCTGGGGCGATGGCGTCGTGGACGGCGGTCTTTCGGCCCGGAGCAGCGCGTTTCCCAGAAGCCGGCTCCACAGGTCCGGTGGCAGGTCGGGGACCTGGCCGTTCGGCGGTTCGATGATGCTCTGCCGGAGCCAGTTGCCCGTGGTGGGGTGGGTGTCCCGGCTCAAGCGGTACAGCAGAGACCGCAGTTCGGGCAGATGGCGCTCCTCCCGGACATGTGGGGCGACGGCCCAGGTGAAGAGGTACGCCGCTCGGGAGGCCCGGTCCGCTCCCGACCTGCCTTCCGCGCCCGGTCCGTGCGGCGTGAAGTACAAGTCGTTGCGGAGCACCTCCGCGCACAGCTCCTGCTGCAGGTTCAGTGGACGCGCCTGGACGCGGTGGGGGTCGCCCAGCACGTCCAGTACCAACTCGACGGATTCGGGTGGAAGTTCGCCCGAGCGCAGTTCGTGCAGGAGCAGTTCGTCGGGCTGCCTGCGCAGCTCCGTCAGCAGGACGCTCTGCCCCATGACGTCGCCGCGCCGGTAGGCGCAGAGGTTCCGGCGGAGGTTGTGTGCCTCATGGCCGTTCGGGCTGTAGGCGGGCGGGTGGAGGGGCTGCGCAGGGGTGTTCGGCGGGCGGGGTGTGGGGGCGGGGTTCGCGTACGGCTCCGCGAATGGTTCCGCGTACCGCTCCGCGTACGGCTCCGCGAATGGTTCCGAGGACGAGGCCCGGTACGGCTCCGAGGCGATCGCGGCTCGGGTCGGCTCCCCGCCCCGGTCCCAGTGCTGGTCCCCGTCCCGTTCCTGGCCCCTGTCCCATGCCTGGTCCCCGTCCCGTCCCCGATCCTCGTTCCGTTGCAGGTCCCGGTCCCGGTCCCGGTCCCGGTCCCGGTCCCGGTCCCGGGTCGGAGCCGGGCCCGGCTCCCCCGCTCGCGGCGCGCGTGAGGGGATCCTCGTGCCGGCCGGGGGTGTGCGGTCCGCGCCGAGGATCTCCTTGAGCCGGGCGCGGCGCCGTTCCCAGTCCAGGGACGCACCGTCGGGGAGTTCCTTGACCAGCTGCGGTAGGCCCGCAGGTGCCTCTGGATGGGACAGGAGGTGCCTCACCAGTTGCAGCGCCGCCTTCTGCTCGAACCGGGGGTTGGCCTCCCTGCGCCCCATGATCCGGGCCAGCGGGCCGGAGCCGCCCGCGTCCGGCTCCCAGCGCGGGACGGACATCAGCTGCAGGGGATGGCTGTCCACCGTGTCGTACGTGGCGAACGTCCACGTCTGCTTCAGCCAGGTCCCGAAGATCAGGAACAGCCCGAGATAGACCACCGGAACCGCGTCCGGCGTCGGCCAGTCGCGCGGTGTCCTCTCCTCCAGCAGCAGCGACACCCGCTGCTTTGGATCGCGCAGCAACTCCGCCGTGGCCAGGATCAGCGCGTGCTCGACCTCCGGCAGCCGCTCCAGCATGTCCGGCAGCCGGCTCCACGCCAGCTCCTCGAGGTCCGCGCGGTCGAACTCGGAAAGCGTCCCGGACGCCTGCTCCGCCTTCTCCTGTTTGCGCCAGCCGCCGCGGTAGGCGAGCCCGAGGCACCGATCGACCGTCAGGGTCCCCCGATCCCCGACCAGCACGTGGCTGATCGTGCTGGGCCGTCCGCCCCGGTCGGTGGTGGGCCAGCGCTGGACGAGGAGGACGACGCCGTCCCGGGACAGCGTGCGTACGACGCTCGGCCGGGCGGCCGCCGCGCCGGACACCCACAGCAACGGGCGCAGTTCCCGGCCCAGTTCCTCGGCGCGCTCGGCGTCGCAGGAGTGGGCGACGGCGTTCATGCCGGTGTCCTGGCGGCCGTGGTTGCCGTCCCAGCGGAAGACGATCTGGTGCACCGAGCCCCCGTCCTGGAAGTCGTTCACTGGAGTTCCCCTCCCTCGGATCCATCGGGCTCCTCGGGCCCGTCAGAACTCTCGAAAGACCTCTCGGAAGAGCTCTTGAACCGCTGGGGCTTCCCGGCTCCCCCGGTTCTCCCGGCGTCCGTGGCTTCCTCCCACGGCACCGCTTCGAGCGCCGGGGCTTCGCCGACCGCCAACGCATCGGCGCCGCCCGGTACTTCGATCAGCCCGTGCATGGCCAGCAGTGCCAGCAGCGGTTCCAGCACCCGCCGGGGCCCCGCCCCCGCCGGGTAGCGGCCGTGGTCCTCCTGGCCGCCGGTGGCGGACGCGATGTGCAGGGTGCACTGGCGGATCGCGTCGAAGGGGCGCAGCCACGCCTGGCCCGCGTGCCGGCGCAGCAGCCCGTACAGGTCCCGGCTCTCCTCGCGCATCAGCGCCGGGTCCAGCGAGGTGGCTGGTGGCCGGCTCAGCCAACCGTCCACGGGCGGCTGGAACCTGAGCAGGTCGGCCTTGCCGAGCACCATCGCGGCCGGCACGTCGAGATACCCGCCGCTCTTCGGCAGCCGGTCCAGGACCGTGCCGAAGGCGAGGTCGCCGTCCCGGTTCACCTCGACGCCCCAGCGTTCCCTGGCGTGGTCCAGCTGCGGCAGCGGCAGGGCCAGCGCCGGGTCGACGACGAAGATCAGGGCGTCGACCCCGAGCAGGAACCTGAGCGCCGCGTCGGTCCGTACCAGGTCCTCGCCGCCCAGGTCGAAGAAGGCGACCGGACGCACCTGCCCCCGGGCGTCGGTGATCAGCAGGGACTCCACGAAGCGGGCGAAGTCGTCCATGCCCAGCGCCGCCGTGTGGTCCAGGACCTTGCCGTTGCGCAACGGCTGCACCCGGTCCCGTACGAACCGTGCGTGCTGCTCCGGATTGACGGACTGCCACTTCAGGCCGAACGGCTCCAGGCCGCCGTCGGTGATCGCCGCGATCATCTGGGCCAGCAGATGACTCTTGCCGGTGGAGGACTGGCCGACCATCGCGACAGTCAGCGGGCGGCCGTACGTCAGGTAGGGCACCGGGATGTAGTGCGCGGGGAACTCCGGGTCCGCCGTGCACTTCTGGACGGCACCGCGCATGACGTCCGTCCGCCGCACGGGGTTTTTGATGCCCTTCACGTCCAGCGGCTGGTACTGCATCCGGCTGTCGGTGACGAACAGTTTCGAGAGGTCGAGCCGCATGGTCTCCAGGCAGTACGGGCAGAGCACCTCGTCGTCGGCCGACCCAGACCCAGACCCCGACCCCGACCCCGAACCGGACGTGGAGCCGTTGCGGGGGCGGGCTGCGGGTGCCTGCCGTTTGAGCCGCAGCGCCTCCTCGAAGGCCTCGTGGTGCGGGCGCGTTTCGTCGGGGGGCACGGCGAGCCGGACGCGGCGCGCGGCACCCGGCGCCACGAGGTCGAGCACCTGGGCGGGCGTCGGCCGGTCCGCCGCCCTCGGGGCGAAGGCGTCCCGCAACGTCTGGTCGAGCTTGCGGTGTTCGCCGAGGTCGGCGGGTGGCCGGTCGGCGGGGCCGGGCCGTCCGGTCACCAGCTGGTAGAGGACCTGGGCCGCGCTCCACACCGCGTCCCGCGAGTCGGCGAGGGACTCGCCCCGGCGCTGTTCGGGAGGGCAGAAGGGCGAGCGGCCCCACGGGCGCCGCGGCCGTCCGGTCCGGGTCACCGACTCCAGCCCCCAGAGCTGGACCTTGGCGCCGTCCCAGAACACGGTGGCGGGCGAGACGCCGCGCGGCACCAGACCCTGGCCCTCCAGCAGGCACAGGGCCAGCATCAGGTCCCGGGTGAAGACCTCCTGGTCGGTCGCGGACATCACATGGATCCGCGCGACGGCCGTACCGCGCGGCGGGTCGTACAGCAGGAACGGCTCGGCGGTGTCCAGCTCGTAGCCGACGATCCTCGGGAAGAGCGTCGCGTACTCCGTGTCGCCCAGCACCTGGTTCAGCCGCAGTGCGGTGCCCGCCTCGGTGTCCAGCAGGGCGCGCGCAGCCGGGTTCGCCGCGTCCTTGGCGCTCAGGCGTACCTGCACGCACTGCTGGCCCTCGTCGTCCAGCACGGCCTTGCGGATCAGCTGGGGCAGCAGCCGGTCGCGGCGGAACTCGCGGCCGACCCGGACCGGGGTGACCCGCCGCCGCCCCGACGGCACGGTGAACGCGAGCTTGTCCGGAGCCGGTCCGCCCGGCCGCGGCAGGGGGGAATGCGTGGGGCTCGTCACCGGCGGTCGCCGTCCCCTCGGTCGTCGCTCTGCGTCCAGTCGCCCGAGCTCAGCCAGTCGTCCGAGTCCGTCCGGTCGTCCGAGTCCGTCCGGTCGTACGAGTCCGTCCGGTCGTACGAGTCCGTCCGGTCGTACGAGGCCGTCCGCTCGTAGGGGTTCGTCGGCTCACCCTGGTCGTACGGTTCGGTCCGGTCGTACGGCTCCGTTCGCTCGTACGGCTCTGTTCGGTCGTACGGCTCTGTCCGCTCGTATGCGTCCGTCGTGCCGTACGTCTCCATTCCGTCGGCCCTGCCCCCGGCCCTGGCCGTCGCCCTGTCCCCGTCCCCGTACATGTCCATGTCCGTCCCGTCCGGCCCGGAGCCGTGCCGGGGCCGGACCGTGTTCACCACGCCCATGCGCAGCGGGGTGAGGCGCACCAGGCCGGCGTACCGGCCCGACGACGTCCACAGGACGTCCTCCGGGTGGACCGAACCGGCCGTCCGCCAGGCCTTCTCGACCTCGTCGCGTACGGCCCTCGGGGCGAACCTGAGCCACACCGCGGCCGTCGGGTCGCGGGTGAGCAGCGTGCCCTGCTCGGGTGTGGACAGCTGCACCACGGCCTGCCGGTCGGCCTCCGCGCTGACCAGTTCGGCCGGTCCGTGCGGGTCGGTGCCGAGCAGGTTCGCCGAGGTGGCGCGGACGCGGCGCGGGGCGGCGAACGGGGGCGGGGCCAGCACTCCGTTGTGCTGGAGGTGATGGCGGGCCGTCGACAGCAGCTCGCGGACCCGTTCCTCGGTGCGCAGGACGGCGCGGGCGCCGGCCTGGCCGCGTTCGACGGCGCCCCAGTAGTGCTTCATCGCCTCCAGGGCCGCGTCCGTCAGGTCGGCGGACAGGGTGGCGACCAGCTCGGGCCCGCCCTCACCGTTCTCCCGCTCCAGCCAGCGCGGCACAACTCCCTTGCCACGCCGTCCGTTTGAGGCGCTGCCGTCCTCCCGGGCCGACTCCCTCCGCTTCTCCTCCTCGGACGGCTCGTCCTCCCAGGCGTACACGCTCGCCCAGTCGCCGTCGTCGGAGTCGGCGAGGGCGTCGTCCGGCTCCAGGTCCGTGTCGTCGACGAGCCAGTCGTCCTCGGCGGACGTCCCGGCGCCGGACGCACCGAAGCCCGTGGACGCCCCGGCGGTCACGAGGCGCTCCGGCTCGGGCACCGCCTCCGCCTCCGCCGCGGCCGCCGTCGCCCGCAGCATGCCGGCGACGGAACGGGCGGCGTCGGCGCAGTACAGCCGCTCCTCGACGGCCCAGTGCTCCCGCACCGCCTCGGCCAGCAGCGCGTCCAGGCCATCAAGTGCCTTGCGCAGTACGGCGGTTGCGTGGCCCGGGGCCCAGGCGGCGGCCGCCGCGCGCCAGAGCCGGCGTACCGTCTCCACCGCGACGCCGAGACCGACCAGCAGCCCGATGGTGCCCACCCAGACCGGCGAATCGGTCGCGTACCCCACCGCCGCCCCGACCGCCGCGCCGGCGACCGCCGCGACCCTGGGGGCCACGGCCCAGCGGCCCGGGCGTCCGGCACCCTTCAGCCGGACCGACCCGAGCATCGCCATCCCGACGAACAGCAGCGGCACGACGACCGCCAGCGCGAGGAAGGGGCCCGACCACAGCGCACCGAGCAGCCCCGCCCCGGCCGCCGCCAGGGGGCCGGCCACCGGGACGCCGGGGACCTCGGCGCCCGCCGTGCCCGCCGCGCCCGTCTGCCGGGCCACGGCCTCGGCGGAGTGGGGGGTGAGCTTCCGCAGCAGCGCCGAGCCGGGCACCGGCTCCACCCGCCCGGCCAGACCGGTGAAGCGCTGGGCCACCGACCGCAGGGCGAGCTGCTGGCCCAGCAGTTTGTGGGCGAACTCCTTCAGCCCCTCGCCGATCCGCTCGCCCATGCCCTCGGCCGAGGGCACCCGCAGCCCGAGGGCCGCGAGCCGGGTCGCCGACTCGGCGGCCGACGGTGCACTGCCGCCGCCGCTGCGCAGGGCCGTGGCGACGAGATCCCGGTAGTTGTCGAGGGCTTGGCGCGCCTGGTCGACGTCCGTCTCGAACGCCTCCCGGCGCGAGGCCCGCAGCAGGCCGGGCAGGGTCCGCAGCCCGGCCAGCGCGTCCTCGGCGTAGTCGAGGGCGTCCGCACAGGCGCGGTAGGCGTCGTCGGCCACACCGCCGGGTTCCCGGTGGCCCTGGTCCCGGCCGCTCCGGCCCGCGACCAGGCCGCGCAGCGGCTCCGGCAGATCGGCTCCGGACGAGGCCGTCAGCAGCACGTCCGGGGCGAGGTCGGTGTCCGCCCCGGCGAACCGGGTGAGCGCATCACGCCAGGCCCGGTCGCGTACCTCCGGCGGCAGGTCCTGCTCCAGCAGCCGTACGCCGGGTGCGGCGACGGCGTCGGGCAGCGACTGGATGCGGTCCAGCACCTCCAGGTAGACGTCGGGGACCGACAGCACGTCCACCAGGATCGCCAGCGCGTCCGGGTCGTCGTGCTCGGGCTGCTCCAGCGCGGTGCGGGCGGAGCGCAGATCGCCGACCCACAGCAGCGCGGTGCCCGAGGATCGCAGCACCGAGGGCCGCAGCAGCCGGCGGTCGGGCTGGAAGCCGCCCTCCGCACCGGCGAACGCGCCGGGCGCGCTGCCGACCAGCAGCACCAGCAGCCTGACCTCGCTCACCGCCCGGTAGCCGGTGAGCAGCTCGTACTGCAGCTGGTGGTCCGTGAGCCCGGCCGGGGTGTCGACCACCAGGAACAGCGGTTCGTCCGGCTCAGGAAGCCCGGCCCGGCCCAGCTCCTGGGCGACCCTGGCCCGCAGGGCCGACGGACTGTTCAACGCCGCCGCCCCGGCCCTCAGGTCGAGATGAACGACGGTACGGAAGTCCTGGGACAGGCTCACTGCGCGTCACCGTCCCAGGGGGCGCGACGGGCGGTGTCGCCGGGCTCGTCGACGTCCCACGACGGCCGCGGCGGGTCGCCGCCGTCCCGGCCGGACTCCCATCCCCGGCCACCCTGGCTGTCGGGGCGGCGGTCGCCGTCCGGGTCGGGCCTGTCGTAGGCGTCGTAGGTGTCGTAGTCGTCCTGGCGGCTGTCGGTGCGGGGCCGGGCGTCGCTGTCACGGCGGGAGTCCCAGCTGTCCCGGCTGTCCCGGCTCTCCCGGTCCTCCTCGCCGCGTTCGCCGCGTTCGCTGCCGTACGGCTTGTCGTGGTCGTCGTAACGGCCCCTGCCGCGCGAGGTGACCGGCGCGGTCCCCCAGTCGTCGTCGTCCGCCACGGGGCGCCGGGGTGCGCCCACGTCCTCGCGGGTGCGGGGGCGGGTCGGCGTGCCGCCGCGGACGTGTTCCAACAGGTCGCGCAGGGTCGGCTGGACCGCGCGCTGGTCGCCGAACTGGGTGTCCAGCGCGGCGGGGAGGGTCTCCGCCCAGAACTCCCACAGCGGGCGCACCCAGCCCTCGACCCGCTCGCCGCCCCGCTCCCGGCGCTCCGTCAGCAGCTCCAGCTGGCGCGGGGCGACCTTCTCGACCAGGTCGACGAAGAGCGGATGCGGTTCGCTGCCGGTCCGGGCC
Source organism: Streptomyces sp. T12 (assembly GCF_028736035.1). NCBI lineage: Bacteria > Bacillati > Actinomycetota > Actinomycetes > Kitasatosporales > Streptomycetaceae > Streptomyces > Streptomyces sp. T12. Next base: position 5,123,421 of record NZ_CP117866.1, on the reverse strand, counting down.
AGGCCCAGCGGCTGAGCCCGCATCAGCTCGCGGCAGTAGTCCTCGACGATCCGTTCGTCGTCGAGCACCGTCCAGCGTTCGTACGAACGCAGCAGCTCGGCCCAGCTCGACACGCCCCCGGGGTAGTCCCCCAGCCGCAGCCGCACGCCGGGGATGTCCGTGCCCTTCTCGGGGGACAGCCGCAGCCGGACCCGGTCCGGCGACGCCGGGTCGCCGTCCACCACGTCCACCTGGCCGTTCCACATGCAGCACAGCAGGCGGTGCAGGATGACGCGCCGGTCCTCCTCGCTGCTGACCATCCAGCTGTCCCGGTAGCCGAGCCGCTGACGCCACCGCAGTACGTCCTGGGCCTGCTCGGAGTCCTTGGCGCGGGCCCACTGGCGCAGCACCTTGCGGGCCTCGGGCACCTGGGTGAGGCTCATCTCGCTGCGGAAGAGGACCACGGTGATCGAGTCGCTCTCCACCCCCCGGTACTCCACGGAGTTCTTTGCGTCCGAGGGCAGCCGCAGCGTCTTGCCGAGGAACTCCTGCACCTCCTCCACGGCCTGCACCCGCGGATAGGTCACCAGGACCCGCAGCAGCCCGGTGCCCTCCGGGGTGAACCCGACCGGCAGCAGCCCGGTCAGCTTCCGCCCGAACAGGTCGAGCGCCTCCTTGCTGACCTGGTCCTTGGCGTCCGCGTCCCCCGCCGCCGCGGCCAGCAGGGTGCCCATGGACGGCAGCAGCGGCCGCTGCTCCAGATGCGCCCCGCTCTCGGCGAACAGCCGGGTGATCCGGGCCTCCAGCTGCCCCTTGACCCGGGCCACCGCGCCCTCCGGGTCACGCCGGCTGAGCCCGTGGACCTGGCGCCAGGTGTCGCCGTCGACCAGCTTGAGCAGCAGCGCGGCCTCGTCGTCGTTCTCCCGCAGCCCCTCCCGGTGGATCAGCCGGCTGACGACGTCCTCGTAGAAGTGGTTGAGGCTGCGCTGCGGCGGCAGCAGATACGAGATGCCGGTGCGGTCCTCGTACAGTTCGTGGGCCTTCTGCTGGGCGGACTTGCGCTCCTGGTCGCTGTGCCTGCGGAAGGCGTTCACCAGGCGCCCGAGGTCGGTCCCGGCCGCGTCCGCCTGCGGCTGCCAGTGCTGTTGCTGATCGCGCCAGGCCTCGTGCCACACCATCCGGCAGCGCCACTGGTACCAGGCGTCCTGCTCCTGGATGGCCGCCTGCACGTCGTCGTCGCCCCAGCGGGCCGGTGCCAGGCCGCCCAACTGGCCCTTGATCCGGGGGATCTTGGGCGGCTGCTCGGTCACCCCGGGCGGGCGCTGCGGGTTGCGGGCGCGGCTTTCCAGCATGCCGAGGAAGCCGAGGCGGGCGATCTGTTCCTCGCTGTCCGGGACACCCCTGACGACGCGTTCGGCGAGGAAGGGGTCGACGGTCTGGAGCAGCTTGTCGATGGCGGGTCGCGGCGCGAACCGGTCGGCCATCACGGTGGCCGCGCGGTCCGCCTCGGACCGAAGGTCGGACAGCAGCCGCTGCATGTCCGCGATGCGCTCGCCCAGCGCCTGCTCGATGTTGCGGCCACCGCGCGGCAGCGGATCGGGCTCGGGCACCGCCAGCTGCCTGCGTTCCCACAGCTCTTCGAGGTGGGAGTCGGCGAACAGCTGCCGGATCATCGGCACTGCCTGCTCCCGCAGCACCGCACGCGGCAGCTCCACGAGGTCCGTGACCGCCAGCCGCAGCAGCCGCCCGGCCACCAGGTCGGCCAGCTGGTCCATCGGCGCGGTCATGGAGGCGACCAGGCTGGTGGAGACGCCCTGCCGGCCGATGCCGGTGGGGGACACCGCGCTGCGTTGCACGCCCCGGTTGATGAAGCTCGCGGCGAAGGTCTGGAAGTCGTCGTCGGCCGCCATCTTCCGGCCCCGGGCGCGGCCGTCGCCCAGCTCGGTGCCGATCAGCGACATCACCAGGGAGACGATGGAGCGGCGCAGGTCGTCCGCGCGGATGCCGGCGGTCGGGCTGAACAGGAACGCCGTGGGCAGGATGCCGGTGCGCAACCGGATCGGCGTCGCGCCCGGGTAGCGGATGCCGAGCCCGAGCTCCTGGTCGAGATCGCCGATCTCGTGGCCCTCCGACGGCGCGTTCTGCGTGTCCACCAGCCGGAACAGGTCGACCAGCGACCGGGCCGCGTTGAGTTCCGCCTCCCGTCCGCCACCGGTCGCGGCGGAGAACGACGACGGCATGACGACCAGCGGATAGATCTTCACGCCGTCGAAACGGCGCAGCTGGAAGGCGTGGTTGATGAGGTGCAGGTAGTCCAGGAAGATCCCGGCGCCGGTGCCGCCGGCCACCGAGAAGGCGACGAACACGTCACAGCCGTTGACCCTGCCGCCGCCGAGTTCGCTGAGCTCGCCCGCCGACTTGGCGATCGCGTCGATCGCCTGGATCAGCGGCTCCAGCACCGGGGCGAGGCTGTGCCGGAGGGTGGCGAACAGGGCGGCCCGGCCGACGGTCGGCAGCTGGCCCGCGCCGGCGTGCAGCGGGGTGACCTTCGGCTCGTCGATGCGCGGCGGCAGCCAGTCGGCGACCTCATCGCGCAGCACCGCCCGGAGCATCTTGGTCACTTCCGGGGAGGCGTCGAAGTTCGGCAGCAGGTCGTGGGTGGCCCGGGAGGTGCGGGCGTACGCCGCCCGCAGGGACGGGTCCACGTTGAACTGCGGAAGCCGCTGCAGATCGCTCTCGCTGTAGTCCGCGTACACGAACTGGAGGCAGTCGGGCAGCTGGAAGGGCGCGTGGCCGCTCTGCCGGCTGAGCGCCATGCCGTCCGGACCGCACAGCTCGGCGCGCAGTCTGCGCTCCAGTTCCGCGCCGACCAGGCCTCCGGTGCCGCCCAGGCCGACGAAAAGCATCGGCTGGAAGATCTTCATGGTTTCCTCCCCGCTTCACGGCCGACGCGGCCGCCGGTTCGTGCTCGGTACGTCTGTGGTGCCGCGCGGCGGGACGGCCGCGCGGCGATGTGGTGCGGTGCGTTGTGGTGCGGTGCGTTGGGTGCTCGTGCGTTGTGGTGCTCGTGCTGCGCTGTTCGGTGCGCGGGGGCGGGCCGGGCGGTGACGTGTCCGGACGCCGCCCCCGCGCGTCACGCGAACTCGTCGTAGGGGCCGCTCTGGCTCGGCGGCCTCCGGTCGCCGCGACCCGCGAAGGCGCCCTGCGGCGGACGGGGCCCCGGGCCGGGGGTCCCGCCGAGAGTGAGGCTCAGCGTGTCGGTCAGCTGGACCTGGCCGCGGACGGGCAGCGCGATCCGGTTGCCGCCCTTGCGCACCACCGCTCCGCCCTCGCGGCTGCGCCGGACGGCGTACGGGCCGTGCGCGCGCTTCTCGATCCGCGGGCTGCGATGGGCCTCGGCGACGGCGAACTCGTACCACTGCTTGTTGTTGCCGTGTCCTGCCTTGTGCTCATTGAGGACGGTGCCGTCCTCGGAGACCAGCTGCAGCACCAGCCCGAACGGGTCCCGCCGACGCCTGCGCAGCCCCAGCCAGGCGACGACGGCCACCGCGGCCAGCGCGATCGCGACGGCGCCGGACACGAACGCCCACCAGTACTTCTCCCAGATCCCGGGCTCCGGCGTGACCCGCACCGAGACCGGGGCGCGTTCGAGCGTCCGGTCGTCGTCGGTGGTGTCGACGACGGTGAAGGTGCCGGAGAGGTCCAGCCCGTCGCCGAGGCGGTCACCGAAGGCGCCCGCGGGGGAGACCTTGACCGTGACCTGCCGGGTGCCCTGCTCACCGGGCTTGAGGGTGATCTCGTTCGGCTCGACGGAGAGCAGCCCGTCCTTCACGTCGGCGACGGACAGCCGCAGGGTGTGCGGGGTGTCGGTGGTGTTGCTGACGTCCAGGGTGCCGGTGACCGTGCCGCCGGGATGGGTGTCGCCGGCGGGCAGTTCGACCGGTGCCTTGACGGGCAGTTCGCCGGGCGCGACCTCGCCGGTCTCGCTGCGCGTGTCGGCGGTCAGCCCCGAGGCGGTCAGCGTGGCGCTCACCGTCAGCGCCCCGTCGGCGTCCTCGGGGATGGTCACGGTGCCGGTGAAGGAGCCGTCGCTCGCCTCGGGGTCGGACTCCTTGCCGTTGTCCGCGAGTTCGAGCGCGAGGGGGGAGAAGCCGTCCCCGGTCAGCTCGCTGCGCACACGCAGCCCCTCGTAGTCGCGCGGGTCCTTGATCTCGTAGCCCTCGCGCGTCTGCAGCCGCATGGTCACCGTGACCTTCTCGCCGGCCTGCGGCGAGGGCGGGTCCATGGTGATGGCGCCGCGCAGCTCGCCCTGCCACAGCACACTGACGGCGACGGGCAGCGAGCGGTGGCCCTCCGGGGCCTCGGCCTTCACCTTCCAGATGCCGGGCAGCGGGTCGACGATCTTCAGCGCCTCGACGGTGCCGGAGCCGCCCGCCAGCTCGAACCGGGAGTTCTTGTACTTCCCTGAGGTGGTCGGGACCTTGTCGCCGGCCGGGTCGATGTAGGTGATCTTCACCTCGGGGTCGCCCTTGTCGACGACGATGCTGCCGACGGTGGCCAGCGGGGAGATGCCGATCTCCAGGGTGGCCGGCGGCCGCTTGCTGGGGCCTTCCTCGTGACGCAGGCAGTGGGCGGCGGCGAAGATCTTCTCCAGGGTGGTGCCCACGTCCTTGGCCCCGTCGACCTTGTGGGCCTTGGGAGTGGCGGAGGGCAGTTCGACGCAGCCCTTCTGGTAGCCGCCGGCGGCGATCTGGTCGAGCTGCTTCTTGTCCGGGTCGTCGCCGAAGCCCAGCGGCCAGATCTGGACGTTCTGCGCGGCGGCTTCCTCCAGCGCCAGCTTCAACTGCCGTTCACCCTCGGCCTTGCGGTGCGAGGGATCGCCGTACTTGAAGCTGTCCTCGACGTCCATCTTCCCGTCGGTCAGCAGGAACAGCACCCGGGGCACCGAGGCGTCGGAGCCGTCGGTCAGGTCGTCCACGCCCTGCCGGATGGCGGTCGGGAGGTCGGTGCCGGTGCCCTCGCTCTTCTTGCGGCTGCGCAGCTTGTCCACGCAACCGCCGACCTCCTCGCGGCCCGCCGCGTTCAGCGTGGTGCGCGGGCACACCGGGTCCACCACGCGCTGGCCGGCCTTCTCGGCGGCGGCGAAGCCGAACACCGTGACCTGCGAGGACGAGGAGACGTCGCCCAGCGCGATCCGCTTGGCGGCGGCCTTCTCGGCCTTCATGTCCTCGGGCGCGAGGCTGGCCGACTCGTCGACGGCCACGGCGTAGTCGACCGCTGGGAACACCGGTTCGGAGTCCGCCGCAGGCACCGGATCCTGACCGGCCGGTGCCAACAGGGACACGAACACCGCGGCGCCGCCCAGCACCGAAATCGCGGCGCGGCGCACCCGGGCCCTTCCTGTCTGCCGTCTTCCCGTGACTCTTCCCACGGCCGTCCCCTTGGTTTTTGAGGTTCGTGCTTGAGGTTCTTGATTCGTCAGGTTCTTGATTCGTCTTGCGACGTGTACGGACGCGTGCGCGTCGTGCCTGGTGCGCGCCGATGTCGTGTGCGGTGGTGCGTTGGCGTGTGTGCGGTGGTACGTCGGTGCTGCGTGCGCCGGTCGGGGGTCAGCCCGCGGTCAGACCCCAGACCACGGCCAGGGCCGCCGACGGGGCGAGCGAGGCCACGCCCCAGCGGATGGCGCGGTACTTGGCGGACAGGATCGAGCTGACGTCCACGGCCTGGACGAGCAGCCACCGGGCGGGATCGCGCGCCGCCTCGGTGACCCGGGCGGACAGCCGTGCGATGTCGTGCGCGGCCACCAGATCGCCGAAGTAGGTCACCTCGTCCCGGCCGCGGACCGTGCCGGTGCGCGGCATCAGCGCCGCGACCAGTGCGGCCACCGCGACGGCCCAGAGCACCCCGGAGAGGATCAGCGTCATGTCGGCGAACCCGTCCCAGCCGGGCGTGCCGTGCCACCCGACCAGGAACGCGGGCAGTGCGAGCGTCCCCGACAGGAGCACGGCCGCCTTGGAGTCGGCCCGGCCGAGGTCCTCCCGGACCGCGGTCAGCAACCGCTCGGCGATGCGCTCCCCCGCCCGGTCATGGCAGTGCCGACCCCCGTCCGGCACCGGCCCGACCGGGTCGGGGGAGGTCCGTGCCGCCCCGTCGGCGGTCATCGGTCCTCTTCCACCCAGGACCAGCCGTCGTCCTCGGCACGTCTGCGGCGGCGCGGCCGCTCCCGGTCGACGTCGTCGTCCGGGTAGTACGGCTCGGGCCGGTAGGTCCGGTCACGGTCCGGCGAGCGCGGCTCGTCGTAGTCGGGGTCCGGACCCGAGGAGAGCTCGGGCCGGGGCGGCCGGCGTCGGGCTCGGGTGCGCGGGTCGTCGTAGTCGGGGTCGTCGCCCTCGTAGTAGGGCTCGGGCCGGTAGGTCCGGTCACGGTCGCGGTCGCGCGGGTCGTCGTAGTCGGCGTCGGCCGTCGTGGAGTAGGGCTCGGGCTGGTGGGGGCGTCGGCGGTCGCGGTCGCGTGGGTCGTCGTAGTCGGCGTCCGCCGGGGAGTAGGGGTCCGGCCGGTGGGGCCGGCGCCGGGGGCGGGGCGTGTACGCGTCGTCGTCCGCCGAGTAGGGGTCCCGGTGGGGCTCGCGTCGCGCGCGGGAGGGCGGCTCGTCCGCGTCGGCGTCCTGGCCGGCGTACGGCTCCCGTCGGCCGGACCCCGTCCGGCGGGGCTCGTCCCGGGAGGGCTCGGGCCGGTGGGGGCGCCGTCGGGGCGGTTCGTCCGACACCCAGTCCGGGGTGAACGCCCCGTCCGTGGACGGCTCGAGCTGCCGGGGTTCCCGGCGGGGCGGCAGCGATCCGATGGGACCCTGGATGGGGCGGCGCCGGTCCGGGTTGATGAGGTTCAGGACCTGTGTCTCCACGTCGGTGGAGGCGAGCTCCCCGCTGAGCGCCATGGTGTAGAGCCGGTCGATCCGCTCCCTGTCGTCCTGCCTGCCCTCCTGGCGGATCTTCTCCAGGAAGTCCTTGGCCCCCTCGGGATCGGCGGCCAGCATGAAGCTGAGCTGCTCCAGCTCCCCGCCCTGCAGCATGCGCCGGAACGCGTCCTGACGCTGCCGGGTCACCTCGGCCTCGGCCACCACGTCCCGCTTCTTCTTCGCGTGCTCGATGGCGTCGTCGTCCACCCCCAGACGGACGTACAGCCGTACCCGCAGGCCGAGTTCGGCCCCCAGATCACTCCAGCGGCCCCCGACGCACTCGCGCGTGATGACCCGGTTGGCCTGTTCGGCGTCGGTCACCCGGTAGGACCGCGTGACCTCGTGCAGCCGTTCCAGGATCGGGGAGGTGAGCCGCTTGGCGACGTCCTTCACGGCCTGCACGGCGACCAGATGGGGGTCGGTCACCTCCCACTCGATGTCCACCTCGGCCTTGAAGAAGGCGGTGCTGCCGGCGGCCGGGAGCTCCATCCGCAGGGGCGTCACGAAGGTGCCGACCGCGATCTCGCAGACGGTGTACGGCCGGGCCAGCGTCCGCTTGTCGACGTGCCGGATCCCGAAGGCGGAGACCACGCTGTAGCCGCCGTTGCGGTAGAACACCACCGAGGTCTTCTCGGCACTGACCGGCGGCAACCCGCCCGTCGGCGTGTACTCCTTCAGGAACGGACCCGTCGGGGTCGAGTCGGCGGCGGCCCGCTTCGCCTGCACCCGCTGCCTCGCCTTCGCCCTCGCGTCGTCGTTGTCAGCCATGCCTCTCCTCCTGGCCCGTCCGCTCCGGCCGTGAGACGGCGAGCCACCACAGGTCGCGCGCCTTCGGTTCGGGGAGCGGCTTCTCCGGGTCGTTCATCATTCGGCGCAACAGCCAGTCCAGCCGCCGCCGGTCGTTCTCCTCGGTGGCCAGCGCGGGCAGCAGCGCCGCCAGCCCCGGCCGGGTCCACTCGGTGCCGTCCTTGCGCACCGCCGACCGCAGCAGCGCCTCCAACGCGTCCATCGCCACGTCCTTCGACCGCGCCGTGTTCAGCGCGGTCCACAGCAGGTCGGCCATGGGGACGACGAGTTCGGGCCGGGTGGCGGCGAGGGCCAGCGGCAGGGGCCAGTCGCCCCGGTCGCCCAGCGGCGAGGACTCGGGGTCGTCCGTCAGCACCTCGTCCACCGTGGTCAGCGCCAGCCGGACGGTGGTCACCAGACCCAGGTCCTGGTACGGCTCCTTCTTGTGGTGGGTCCACTCCGCCACCCGCTCCAGCACCTGAGCGGCATCGGACAGGGTCAGCAGCCGTACTACATTGAAGGAACTGACAGCCAGGTGATCTCCCTCGTCCCGGATCCCGATCCGGGCCAGCGCGTCCAGGGTGTCGTCCGTCGTGGCGGCGGCGTTGCCGTAGCCGAGTGCCATCGTGGCGGTCCAGCGCAGCGACTTGGTGCCGTTCCTGCTCCAGTCGCCGACGATCTTGTGCACCGTCTTGCGATGGGAGTCGTGACCGGCGGCCTGGTCCATGGTGGTGGCCGCGAAGATCCGCCGACGGGGCGTGTGCGCCTCGGCGAGCGGCCGGACCAGCTCGGTGTAGCCGTGGTCGAAGTCCCGTACGCACAGCTCACCGGCGGCGACCGCGGCGCGCATCCACACCTGGGAGCGCGGATCGTCCGCCAGCAGCCGCAGCCAGCGCACCACCGGCGCCCGCACCGGGAAGTGCCGGTCCCACAGCTCGGTCAGCACCGCGGACGGCAGGGCGGAACCCCGGTACCAGATCAGCCGCGCCGGCACGTCGTGCCCGGCCACCTCGACCTTGCCGTCGGTGAGTTCGGCGCGCGAGAGCGCCGTGTCGACCTCCGGGTCGTCGCAGAACAGGGGGCGGGCCGGTGTGTTGTCCGGGTCGCTCTGAACGGACAGTTCCCAGGTCAGCAGGTGTGCGGCGGTGGCCACGGCGCTGTACGACGCCCCGCCCAGTACGGCCAGCGCGATACGGAACGCCACCGGGTGGAACAGCGTCGCCGTGTCCGACCGGCGGGCCTTGCCTTCTGCGTCGACCCGGGGCGCGGTGAGCGCCCGGTCCACGCCGGCGAACCACTCCTGGGCCTGCTCGGCGGCGATGCTGCGGCAGCCGGACAGCAGCTCCTCGTACGAGGTGATGTCCCCGAGGACATGCCCGGCCAGCAACGACGCGAGCAACTCGGCCTCGGCGGGGCGCAGATCCTTCAGGCCGAGCGCGGCCGTGACCTCTTCGCGTTTCGCGAGGTCCTCCGCCCGTGCCAGCAGCTCCTCCAGCGGGGGGTCGCCCTCCCGGGCCTCGGCGGCCCGCTCCTCCAGCCGCTCGCGCAGCCGGGTGGCGAGCAGCTCCTCGGTGGGCGCGGGCGGGCAGAGCATGCCGTACCGCCCGGCCAGCAGTGCGTTCACCGCCGAGCCGACGGTCACGACGATCACCGCGAAGGCCTCGCGGCGGGCCAGGGCCGCGGCGAGCTCGTCGAGGTCCATCTCGTCCGGGGGCTGGGCGTCGGCCCGGGTGAGGGAGAGCTCCAGCAGATAGCCGGTACCGCGCCGGGCCTCCTCGCCCTCGTCGTCCAGCGTCCCGGCCAACTGCCGTGGCCCGCCCTCCGGGTCGACCCTAAGGACCCGGGGGCCGGGGGCGGGGGCGGGCTCGGCGCCGGAGTCGTCCGCCGTGCGCTGGGTGACCTCGTCGAGGAGCGACAGCGCCGTACTCGTACGTCCCGTACCCGGCGCGGCACCCAGCACCAGCAGCCGCCGGGCACGCAGCGCGCCGCGCAGCCGTACGTACCCCTGCGGCACCACATGGTCCCGGCGGAGCCTGCGCAGCTCCTCCTCGGGAACGGGGCCGCTGCGCATGCCGGAGCCGGGCTGGCGCGAGCCCAGCGTCAGGTTGAAGTTGTCGCCGATGTGGGCGCTCTGGAGCCGCGAGTGGGCGAAGCTGATCAGGTCCCGGCGGACGTCGAACAGCTGCCGGGTGGCCCGGCGCGTCCGCGCGGCGGCGGCGAGATCGGTGGGCCCGTCCTCGCCCTGATCGTCGGCGAGGGGGTCGCGGGTGCGCTCCTTGAACCGCCCCGCGGCGCGCTCCCGTTCCCTCTCCCTCTCCTTCTCCTTCTCCGCCTCCTCGTCCTCGGCGGACTTGGACTTGGACTTGTCGTCGTCGGACCTGCCGTCCTCGCCACGGGCCCGGTCGTCCCGGTCCTGCTTCCCGTCGTCTCCGGCCTTCCTGTCGTCCCCGGCCTTCTTGTCGGCCTTCTTGTCGTCGTCGGACGACCGCCCCCCGCCGGGCTGCTCAGGGGTGTCGACGGCCACGCCGCCCGCCTGCTCGTCGTCGCTCACCCGGCTCAGTCCTTCCCCTGCTCGGTGACGCGGTTGGTGGACCCGCCCATCTGCACGGGCCCGTGGTAGACGTTGTGTTCGTTATGGAACGCGTCGCGCCTGACGTTTTGATGAATGCCGACGTGACCGGGCCGATGGCCGTTCATGTCCACGGCCTCGAACTCGTCCTCGTCCTCGTCCTCTTCCTCGTCGTCGTCGAGCTCGTCGTCGGCGGACGGAGCACCGGCGGCAGACGCCGGTGACGGTGCGTTCGACGGTGACGGCGACACCGGTTCGGCCTCGGGGATCTCCGGAGCGGGCCGCCCGGGCAGGTGGAACCAGGCGGTGGCCGCGCCCTCCTTGAGTTCCAGCCGGGCCGAGGAGTAGTGCGCGGGCTCGATGAACTTGCCGCCGCCGCTGACCACGTCCTCGTACAGCGACTGGGAGGTCACCAGCACGAGGTCGGCCTTCTCGGCGTCGAGGAGTTGCCGGGCGACGGGGGAGTCGGCCAGTCGGCAGGCGAGGTCGACGGCGCGTCCGCTGATGCCCCGCTCGTCGTACCGGACCGGGCCGACGTGCATGCCGATGCGCAGCCCGAGGGGGACGGCCAGGTCACGGTTCTCGTCCCGCAGCTTCTCGTGCACCTCGATCAGCCACAGCCCGAGCAGCCGGCTCACCGCGATCCGCCCCGGCACCGACAGCAGCACGCCGTCGCCCCGGTCCTCCATGTGGACGGCGTCCCGGGCCACCTTGGCGTGGGTGAAGGCCGTCTCCAGCACCCGGTAGATCCGGGCGCGCATGCGCGGCTTGTCGACGTCGTCGTACGCGCCGGAACGTCTGGCGTCGACGCTGATCACCAACTCGTAGTGCGCTTCGGTGAGTTCCAGAGCGTCGTGGTTCACGCGTGCCCCCTGCATGTTCTTTCCGCTTGCCGAAGAGGTGGTTCGTCCTGCCGAGGAGGTGGTCCGCGGAGGCAGCCTGCACCGTGGTCCGCGGGAGGGGTCCCGCTGCATCAGGTTCAGGCCCAGGACGTGAGGCGTCTGTAGCCGTTTACACACGGCGGGGCGTGGGCTTACTCCTGATGACCGTCCGCGAGAAGGGCGAGCAGCGTGGGGTCGAGGACCTCCACCATCCGGTTGCCGGTGCGCACGATGTTCTGGGTGCGCAGCAGCCGTAGGGCCTTGGCGACGGCTTCGCGGGTGGCCCCTATCGTGGCGGCCAGTTCGTCCTGGGCCAGCTGGACGACCCGGCCGGAGGTGGCGGGGCCGGAGGTGGCGGGGCCGCTCGGAGGGCCCACCGCGGACGGGGTGTAAGGGCCGGAGGGCTCGGCTCCCGACAGTTCGGTGAGCCGGCTGGCCAGGCGTTGCAGCACGGTGAGTGAGGCGAGCGCGGACCGTTCCTGGTCGGCGCTGCGGAGCCGGGAGGTCAGCTGACGTATCACCAGTCCGCTGACCCGGGGGTGCAGGGCGAGAAAACGACGAAACGCATCCCCGGATATGACCTGGGCCTCTATGGGACCGAGTGCGCGCACGGTGGCGCTGCGGGGATGCGGATCCAACGCGGCCATCTCGCCGAGCAGTTCGCCCGGGCCGCGCAGGCCGAGTATCAGCCGGGTGGCCCCACGGTCCGTCGCCACGGATACGGTCACCCACCCCTGAAGAATGATCACGACGTGACTGGTTCGATCGCCCTCGGTGAGGAGATGGGCGTCGGCCGGGTAGCGCTTCCGGTTGCCGAGGGCCATGACGCTCTCGTGCTCCTGCGGAGTCAGGGTGTGTGCGAACGCCAGCTCATTGCCGAGTAGCCCCATGGCCAGCCCCCCGCCGCATTCCGGACGCCTGGGATTTCGATGGGTGTTGATGGTGGCAGGACAAAGTTCCGCGCCGAGTGGATTGCGCCATACCAGGGGTACTGGCCGGTAGTTGCGGAATGCCAGGTTGGTCGCCCTGTCGCCGTGCACCCCCGCGGCAGGGCGACCCCCGACACCCAGCGCAGGTCGCCGGCGCCACGCCCGCGCGTGAGGGGACGACCGTGAGGTCAGACACACCACTCGAACAAGGGGCCGTATCGAGGTCGCGATTCGGTCAGTCGATGGAGAGTTGGCGAAAACTCGGGTTTGCGCTGTGACAGGGGTGACGGCGAGGTGGTGGCGAGGTGAGGGGGCGGTGAGTCGGGAGGGGGTCGTGGGTGAGGGCGTCGTGGGAGAGGGCCAAGGCGAGACCTCCAGGGCTGCCCTCCGACGGTTGCGATCGATGTGAGCGCCGCCCCCCTGTGTCATGCCGTCAGCTTTCCGAGGGGGAGCGGAGGGAATGTTGAGGAAACCTGTACGCGCAGGTCGCGCGGCATGGACCATGGCCGCCCTGTGGGCACGAGCGGTTACGGAAGGAATGGCCGGTGGAGATCCGGTTGCTGGGGCCGGTACAGGCGTGGGCGGACGGTGCGGAGGTCGACCTCGGCCGGCCTCGTCAGAGGTGCGTGCTGGCCGTTCTCCTCATGGAGGCCAACCGCGTCGTACCGATCGAGACACTCATCGACCGGGTGTGGGGGGACGACCCGCCGGACACGGTGCGCAACGTGGTCTACGGCTATGTGGGCCGGCTGAAGAGCGCACTGCGGGAGGCGGGCCGGGGATCGACCGGCGTACATCTGGACCGTAGTTCAGGCGGCTACACGCTACGGACGCCCACCGAGCGAGTGGACCTGTACCGGTTCCGTGACCTGGTCGGCCAAGCCCGCGCCAAGGAGAAGGAGGCCCGTGCCAGGGAGGGGGAGGCCCGTGCCAGGGAGGGGGAGGCCCGTGCCAGGGAGGAGGCCGGCACCGCGGCCGCCGCCGACGACCAGGTCGCCGAACTCCTGGAGCGCGCCCTGCAGATGTGGCGCGGCGAACCGCTGACGGGGCTGACGGGGGCGTGGGCGCAGGCGACGCGCGACCGGCTCGCGAGCGAACGGGTCGTGACCCTGCTGCAGTACCACGAGGTGCAGCTGCGCAGGGGGCGCCACGAGGAGATCTTTCCCCGGCTGCGCGAACTGGCCGCCGCCCACCCGCTCGACGAACGGATGGCCGGGCAGCTGCTGACCGCCCTGTACCGGTGTGGTCTACAGGCCGAAGCCCTCCTCCACTACGACGACATCCGCAAACGGCTCGCCGAGGACCTGGGCGTGGACCCGGCACCGGAGCTGCAGACGCTCCACCAGCTCATCCTCACCAACGACCCCGCGGCGGGCGCACCGACACCGGGGCAGCGCGGCCGCCCGGACCGCGACATCACACCGTCGGTCCCGGCCGAACTGCCCCACGACGCCGCCGGTTTCGCGGGCCGCACCGACGAACTCGTCCGGCTGCACGCGCTGCTTCCGCCCGAGCAGGGGCCGGGGCCGGCGAACACGGTGGTCATCTCCGCGATCGGCGGCGCCGCCGGCATCGGCAAGACCGCGCTCGCGGTGCACTGGGCGCACCAGGTCCGTGCCCGCTTCCCGGACGGGCAGCTGTATGTGAACCTGCACGGCTTCGACCACGACCGCCCACCGCTCAAGGCCGGCGAGGCCCTGGAACTGCTGCTGCGGGGCCTGGGCCTGAGGGCGTCGGAGATCCCCCTGAACGACGAGGCCCAGGCGCGCGCGTACCGGACCCTGCTGGCCGGGCGCCGCCTGCTCGTCCTGCTGGACAACGCGGCGTCGGCGGAGCAGGTCCGCCCGTTGCTGCCGGGCAGCCCGTCCTGCTGCGTCGTCGTCACCAGCCGCAACCGGCTCGGCGATCTCGTCGCCCGCGACGGTGCACACGCCCTGCCGCTGGACCTCCTGCTGCCGGCCGAGGCCCGCGCACTGCTGAGCCGGGCACTCGGCGAGGATCGCCTCGGCGAAGACCCTCCGGCGGTGGAGGAGTTGATCCGGCTGTGCGGCAGCCTGCCGCTGGCACTGCGCGTCGCCGCCGCTCGACTGACGGGCGATCCGGGCCTGCGCCCGGCCGACCTGGTCGCCGAGATGTCCGAGGGCAACCGCCTGGAGGCGCTGGCACCGGACGACACCGACGACTCCCCCTTGCGTACGGCTTTTTCCGCGTCGTACCGAGTCCTGTCCCCCGCGGCACGCCGGCTCTTCCGGCTGCTGGGCCTGTTCCCCGGCCCGGAGTTCACCGCCGAGGTCGCGGCAGCGTTCCTGGAGATACCGCTGCCGCAGGCCCGGCGCCCGCTCGGCGCCCTGGCCGCGGCCCACCTGATCGAACCCGCGGCGGCGGGCCGGTACCGCTTCCACGATCTCCTGCGCGAGTACGCGCTGGAGCGCGCGCGGGCGGAGGAAACGGCGGCGGATCGTGACGCCGCGCTGCGGCGCGTCCTCGTCTGGTACCTGAACGCCGCGCGCGCGACCGGGGGAAGCTGGCTCTTCCCGGAGCTGCCCCACGACCTCGCCCCAGGCGACCGGCCGAACCTTCCGCCCGCTTCCGGAGCCGGACAGTGGCTGGAGGCGGAGCGGGCGAATCTGCTCGCCCTCATCAACCACACCGGGCGCCACGGCCCCCGCCCCATCGCCTGGCACCTGACCAACGCACTCTTCGGAGACTTCTGGCTCCATCTGCCACGGGCGACATGGCAGGCCATCACGCAGACGGCGCTGGACGCCGCCGCGGCCGAAGGCGACCTTCACGGCCAGGCCGCCATGCACACCGGCCTCGGGCTGCTCAAGTCGGACCGGGGGTGGGGCGGACAGGCAATGGATCACCACACTCGCGTACGGGAGATCAGCCGGGAGATCGGTTGGGTGACGGGCGAGGCAGCGGGTCTCGGCGGCCTGGCCCAGGCGGAATGGAACTTGGCCCGCCTCGACAGCGCGCACGAGCACGTCACCGCCAGTCTGCGGATCGCCCGCGCGGCCGGAAACCTTCACGTCGAAGCGCTGGGGCTGGTCACACTCGGTGTGACGTGCCGGGATCTGGGCCGGCTGCGCGAGGCTGCCGATCACCTGGAGACGGCCATCCGCCGCAACGAGGAGATCGGCTGGCACGACCACAGCCTGGCTCTGCAGAATCTGGGCTGGACGTACTGGGAACTCGGCCGTCTGACCGAGGGACTCGCCATCCTCGGTCCCAAGGTGAGCCCCGACCTCACGGGCGGATACCGCAACGACCGCGCCATGATGCTGGACTCCGTCGCGAGGATCAAGATCGAGCTCGGCCGTCACGAAGAGGCGCTGCACCAGGCCGAGCGGGCCCTGGCGGTGGGCAAGGCCAAGGGGCGCCGCTGGATTCAGGCCGGCATCCTCAACACGATCGCTGCCGCCCACCGGGAACTGGCCCACCCGGACCGAGCGGAGCGGGCCGGCCGGCAGGCCCTCACCCTGGCCCAGCAGTCGGGACACCGACGCACCGAGGCGGACTGCACCCTGGGCCTCTCCCTCACACTCGGGCAACTGGGCCGGCACGACCAGGCCCGCAGCCATGCCGAGCAGGCGCTGAGCCTGGCGCGCGACCACTCGTTCCGGGTGGTGGAGGCGCAGGCCCTGTCGGTCCTGTGCGACATCGCGGAGTCCGAAGCGGCACACGCCGCAGCCGTCGCCCTCGGCCACGAGGCGCTGGCCATCCACCGCGAGACCGGCCACCGCCTCGGCGAGGCCCGCACCCTCATGACCCTCGGCCGCGTCCTCCGCCCGAACGAGGCGGCCGCGGCCGACCTCATGAGGCAACAGGCGCGGGCCATCTTCTCCGACGTCGGAGTGCCGCCGCGGTAGCGGCCGCCGAACGAGCCGACCGGCGTCCCCGTGCGGTGTCCGGGTGGTTCCGCCACGAGATCACGAATCCCGGCGCGTCGCGGGGACATGTTATTTATTTTCCTATTATTCTCCGGTAACTGTACGAAGTCGATCTGTCACGGATCGCAATCACCTCACTTCACCGGAGATGACATGCACAACCTTCGCAAGGCTGCCGTCGTGATCGTCGCCCTCGGCAGCGTCGGCATCCTGAGCGCCGGCACCGCCACCGCCCAGGGCATGGACGGCCACGGCGGCAAGACCAGCGTCCTGCAGAGCTCCTCCTGCAAGTCGCACGACCTGAACGTCGACGTCCTCGGCCAGGTCGGCGTCCTCAACGGCGTGCTGGGCAACGCGCTCAACGGCGAGGGCAACTCGGGTGGGCAGGACACCCACATCGGCTCGGCCATGGGCTGCGACAACAGCGCCTTCTAGTCCGAGGCCCGGATCAGGGGTTTCTTTGGTCGGCTGGTCGTCCGCATGTCGACGGAGGCCGACCGACGGGATCCCCTGGCCGGTGCGGACCCCGGTGTCCCATGGCGAGACCTACCGGTGGAGTACGGGCCGTCGTAGACGGTCCCTGGGATGTGTTCCGCCGATGGCAGTGCACCGGTGTCCGCCCGGCCGTACTCGACCTCGGAAACCAGCCAGGGGCCCGATCCGCTTTCGCGGATCGGGCCCCTGGCCTGGTGGACCACGACAAGAACGAAAAAGGCGGCAGCTCTCTACCACGTCCCACTGAGGGCCAGTTATGCGTAGGGCCCTTCGTTTGTTAATTCTCGGAGAACTCTTCTACAACCTTCCGCACCATGCGTCGGTCTGGCTAACGCAGGGATGTCTGAGAGGTTCATGAAGAGGAGCTCAGAACGTGACCGTGCGTTCCTTTGCCCGGCGGATGCGACCGCGAGTCGAGCGGAAGGCCGCCGAAAGGGTGTGGCAGCTGCGCACCATGCGGCGGCGCCGCACGGCGGCAGTCACCGACCCGATGCTCCGCCCGGTGGCGGTGCGCGGCCAGCAGCTCTACGGCCGGATCGTGACCCGGTTCAGCGCTGTCGAGGCGGCCGCCGCCAACCTCGGCCTGGTCGTCGCCGCGCTGGAGCAGGAAGGTATCCCCTACTTCCTGGTACCGACCTCGCGTACGCGCCACACGGTCGGCGTGAACGCCGTCGACCGGGAGCGTTTCCTCACCGCCCTGGAGGCGCAGAACGCGGGGAAGGCGGTGTTCCTCGGCAGACCGCTGCCCGGCGGACAGCTCAAGAACCCCGCACTGTTCATGGACGGCGTACTGCCGACCGCACTGCGCAAGGCCACCGTCCTGCGGATCGGGGAGAACCACCTCGGCCCCGCGGGCCAGCTGCTCGCCGGGCCGGAACTCGCCTGCGACGTCGAGTTCTGGGAGGACGGGGCACAGCTCCTCGCCTCCGACGACGGGCCTCGGCGGCTGGCCAAGGTGCAGCCGCAGGCGTCCGAGGACATCTTCGCCGAGTCCCTGATCGCGCCGCGGAACAACGGCATCACGGACGTACTCCCGGCGTCCGAGCAGAAGCCGGCCGCGGTGCGGATCGGCGACCGGGAGCTGCCGAGCTTCACCCCGCTCACCCTGCCGACCGTGAACGACGTGACCTTCCCCGTCGACGTCGTCTACACCTGGGTGGACGGCGAGGAGCCCCAGATGCGGGCCAAGCGGGCCCGGTACCAGGAGCACGGCATCGCCGAGATCCTGGACAAGGAGACCAACGCCTCCCGCTACACCAGCCATGACGAGCTGAAGTACTCGCTGCGCTCACTCGCGATGTACGCCGACTTCGTCCGGCACATCTACCTCGTGACCGACGGTCAGAAGCCGCACTGGCTCGACGACTCGGCCCCGGGAATCACGGTCGTCGACCACCGCGACATCTTCCCGCAGGACGTCCTGCCGGTGTTCAACTCGCACGCGATCGAGACCCGCCTGCACCACATACCGGGCCTGTCGGACCACTACCTCTACTTCAACGACGACGTGTTCGTAGGCCGTCGCGTCACCCCGGAGCACTTCTTCCACGGCAGTGGCCTGATGAAGATCCCGGTGTCCCCGCTGAAGATAGGCGTCGGCAAGCCGCACGCCGAGGAGACGGCCACCAACTCCGCCGGCAAGAACGTCCGCCGGCTGCTGCTGGAGAAGTTCGGGCGGATGACGACGAACAACTTCATGCACACCCCGCTGCCGCAGCAGCGAGAGACGCTCCAGGTGCTGGAGGAGCTCTTCCCGCAGGACATCAGCCGCACCACGGCGTCCCGCTTCCGCTCGCCGCAGGACATCGCCATGACGGCCCCGCTGCTCTACCAGTACGCGCTGATGACCGGCCGCGGCGTGCCGGGGAAGTACAGCTTCCGCTACGTGAACATCAGCCGCCCGGACGCCGAAAAGCGCCTGGCCGATCTGCGCCGCAACCGCCGCTTCGACTTCTTCTGCCTCAACGACGTCGATGTGCCGCCCGAGGAGCGGGAGCAGGTCGGCGCCCGGATGGACGAGTTCCTGGAGAACTACTTCCCCTTCGCGAGCCCCTTCGAGAAGCAGAAGTAACGAGGGCTGGGGGGCCTGGACATGGGGGGCATGGACATGGGGGGAACGAACACCCGTCACCGCTTCGGACTGCCGGGGGGCATCCGGGCGGCCCGGGACTTTCTGGTGGGCCTGCGGCTCTGGCTGACGGCCCGGCTCTGGGCGCTGCGCGCGACCCGGGCCCGCCGGCGCCTGCGGGCCGCGGACCCCGGACTGCGCCGGATCACCTTCGGACCGGTGCGACTCTACGGCCGTACGGTCGCCGGATACACCGCCGCCGACGCCGCCGAAGCCGATCTCGAACGGGTGTGCACCCTGCTGGAGGGGCTCGGCGTCCCGTACTTCCTGGTCCCCGCCGACCACGGGCACAGCGCGGCGCCACGGCAGGCCATCGGCATCGAGGAGCGGTACCGCGGCGCGGTTCTCTCCCGGGCCGCCCAGCGCTTCGCCGGCTCCGTCGGGTACGTCGGCGCCGTCGGACCGGACGGCGCCGTGACGACCGCGGTGCTGTGGGCCGACGGGAAGCTGCCGCGGGCGCTGAGGCGGGCCATGGTGCTCCGTACCGGCGTGGTGCGCCTCGGCCCGCAAGGGCAGGTGCTCACCGGTCTCGAGGCGGGGTGCGACATCGAGTTCTGGCGGCACGGCCGGGACCTCGGCACCACCCCGGCCCCGGATCCCTCCTGGCTCACGGTGCCCGGCAGCCGCTTGCCGGACGTCTTCGGCCCGGCACTCGTCGCCCCGCGCCGCAACCCCGTTGCGGAGGTACTCCCGTCGGCGGCCCAGCAGCCCGCCTCCGTGGCGGGCCGCCACCGCAGCGTGCCGACGTTCGCCCCGTTCGCCGAGCCGGGCATCGACGAGGTGCGCTTCCCCGTCGACGCCGTGTACACCTGGGTCGACGGGAACGACCCGGCGCTGGCCGCGAAGCGCCGCGCCCATCAGGCCCTGTCCTGCGACGTCATCGCTCCGCGCGAGACCGGCGCCTCCCGCTACACCAGCCACGACGAACTGAAGTACGCACTGCGCTCCCTGGAGATGTACGCGGGTTTCGTCCGGCACGTCTACCTGGTGACCGACTCCCAGATCCCCGCCTGGCTGGACCCGGACGCGGAGGGCCTGACGGTGGTGGACCACCGGGACATCCTCCCGCCCGACGCACTCCCCGTCTTCAACTCGCACGCGATAGAGAGCCGCCTGCACCACATCCCGGGCCTGTCCGACCACTACCTCTACTTCAACGACGACGTGTTCATCAACCGCCCGGTACGGGCCGAGCACTTCTTCCACGGCAACGGCATAGCCCGCATCCCGCTCTCCCCCCTGAAACTCGGACTCGGCGCCCCCCACCCCCTCGAACCGGCCCCCAACTCCGCCGGCAAGAACGCCCGCGAGGTGATCAGCCGCTTCCACGGCAGACAGATCACGCACAAATCCCTGCACACCCCGCACCCCCAACTGCTGTCGGTCATGCGCGAGATGGAGACCCTCGGAATCGAGGAACTCGAGCGCACCTCCTACTCCCGCTTCCGCTCCACCTCCGACGTCGCTCCGGCGTCCACGCTCCACCACCACTGGGCGATCGCGACCGGCCGCGCCGTCCCGGCCGACTACCGCTTCCGCTACGTCCAGCTGGGCACCCCGGACATGCACCGCCGCCTGGCCCGCCTCGCGGCCGGCGAGGACATCGACTTCTTCTGCCTCAACGACGTGGACACCGCCCCGGAGGCCAGACCGGCGGCCCAGACCGCCATCCGTACCTTCCTGGAACGCAAGTACCCGTTCCCGAGCCGCTTCGAAGGCCCGCCCCGACCCACCCCCCGCCCGACCGCACCGCTCACGGCGCGCGTCCCGGCACACCCGGCCGGCCGGTCGGCTCGGCGCCGCCCCGCAACACCGTGACCAGCGACCACCTCGATCCGCGGACCGTCCGGGCTCACTTCACATCGACGAAGTCGGCCCGGCCGGTCCTGCCCTGGGTGAGGGACGTGCCCGCGAAATCGAAGCGGTACTCGCCGTCCACCGTCGCCTTCACGGTGGCCGTGGCCCAGCCGTTCCGGTCGGTCTTGACCTTCTTCAGCGTGGTGAAGGCGCCGCTCGTGCCCTTGCGGAACTGGAGCAGCACCTGATGCCCGATGAGGGGCACGTCCTTGTGCTTCTCCCAGCTGGCGACGATCATCCGGGCCTTGACCGTGAGGTCCTTGCCCTTCTTCACCGGCTCCGGGGTGGCGTCGGCCTGGGACAGGTGGGTCTGGCGCTTGATGCGTGCCAGCCAGGGGGCGTCGTCCTCGCGGGTGACGTTGCCCGCGCCGTCGACGGCCACGGCGCTCACGCCCCAGACACCGGCGAGGGCGTTGCTGCGGAGGTTGTCGTACGGGTCGGCGACCACGACGGCCTCGCACTTGGACTCGGTCTCGTTGATCTTCACGCAGCGGTCGAACCCGACCTGCGCCATGCGCCCGTCGGCTTCCGCCCGGTTCGCTCCGTGCCACAGCTCGTACGACACGCTCTGGACGCCGGACGGGTCGCTGACGATCGCGGAGACCAGGAACGCGACCTTCCGTGCGGCCGGGACGACAACGGTGTAGTCGCGGCTCTGGTTGACCTGGATGTCCCTGAAGGTCGTGGGCGAGTCGTCCTGCTCGGCCCCGGCGGCCGGGACGGCGAGAGCGGTGACGGCGAGGGCGGCGCTGAGGGCAGCGGCGGTGGCGGTGGCGACAGTGGCGCGCAGGCGCATGGTGTGGTTTCCCCCACGTTGGATGAATTGGGTGGTGACTCCACCTGCATCAGACAGAGGGGGCGTGCGGGGGGTTGTGCACTGTTGCCGACCCGACCCATCACTTAACCCTGGGTTCTCCTCGGGTTGGCGCAATCATCGGCTGCCGGCCAAAGGAGGAGACGCATACGTCGTACTGGGCTGTTCTGAGACGGACAACGTCGAAGGGCCCCACCGCAAGCGGTGGGGCCCTTCGACATCGTGCCCGGTGAGGCACTGGCGGAGGATACGAGATTCGAACTCGTGAGGGGTTGCCCCCAACACGCTTTCCAAGCGTGCGCCCTAGGCCTCTAGGCGAATCCTCCGCCGGAAACATTACATGACCGAGAGGAGTGCTCGCGAACTCGTTCCCCCCGGCTGACATCGGGTACTCTTCGGGAAGCCCCTCACGCGGCGCTATCTGACTGAACTCCCCCAGGGCCGGAAGGCAGCAAGGGTAGGTCGGCTCTGGCGGGTGCGTGGGGGGCGCTTGCGTTCCCGCTGCGGGGTCGGGTTGTCAGTGGGCGCCTATAACCTCGTAGGCGTGTCGTCTCTCGCGCTGTACCGCCGCTATCGCCCGGAGTCATTCGCCGAGGTCATCGGGCAGGAGCATGTCACTGACCCGCTGCAGCAGGCGCTGCGGAACAACCGGGTCAATCACGCGTACCTGTTCAGCGGGCCGCGTGGCTGTGGCAAGACGACCAGTGCGCGGATCCTCGCGCGGTGTCTGAACTGCGCACAGGGTCCTACGCCCACCCCGTGCGGGGAGTGCCAGTCCTGCCAGGACCTGGCTCGGAACGGTCCCGGTTCCATCGACGTCATCGAGATCGACGCGGCGTCGCACGGTGGTGTGGACGACGCGCGTGAGCTGCGGGAAAAGGCCTTCTTCGGGCCCGCCTCCAGCCGCTACAAGATCTACATCATCGACGAGGCCCACATGGTCACGTCGGCCGGTTTCAACGCGCTGCTGAAGGTCGTCGAGGAGCCGCCGGAGCATCTGAAGTTCATCTTCGCCACCACCGAGCCCGAGAAGGTCATCGGGACCATCCGGTCGAGGACCCATCACTACCCCTTCCGGCTCGTCCCGCCGGGCACCCTGCGGGAGTACCTCGCCGAGGTGTGCGGCCGCGAGAACATGCCCATCGAGGACGGCGTGCTGCCGCTCGTCGTGCGCGCGGGTCAGGGCTCCGTGCGTGACTCCATGTCCGTCATGGACCAGCTGCTCGCCGGAGCGAAGGAGGAGGGTGTGACGTATGCCATGGCCACCTCTCTCCTCGGGTACACCGACGGCTCGCTGCTCGACTCCGTCGTGGAAGCCTTCGCGACCGGTGACGGCGCCGCCGCCTTCGAGGTCGTGGACCGTGTCATCGAGGGGGGCAACGATCCCCGGCGGTTCGTCGCCGACCTGCTGGAGCGGCTGCGGGACCTGGTGATCCTGGCCGCCGTGCCGGACGCCGCCGAGAAGGGGCTCATCGACGCCCCGGCCGATGTCATCGAGCGCATGCAGGCCCAGGCCGGCACCTTCGGCGCCGCCGAGCTGAGCCGTGCCGCCGACCTCGTCAACGAGGGGCTGACCGAGATGCGGGGGGCCACCTCGCCCCGGCTCCAGCTCGAGCTGATCTGCGCGCGCGTGATGCTGCCTGCGGCGTACGGGGACGAGCGTTCCGTGATGGCCCGGCTCGATCGGCTGGAGCGGGGTGTGAACTTCTCCGCGGGCGCGGGCGGCGGCATGCCCGCGATGGGGTACGTGCCCGGTCCTGACGCCCATGCGGGAGCGGCCGCCGCGCCGGTTCCGCCGGGTGGCGGGCCTGCCGCGGCCCGGGCGGCGGTACGGGCTTCGGGGGCGCCCGCGGCCCCTGCTGCCGGGGCCGGTGTGCCGACGGGCGGTATGGGCGGTACGGACGGTGGCGCGGGGGCCGGCACGCCCGGTACGGCCGGTGCCGCTCCGGCGGCGCAGGGTGCGCCCGCCGAGGCCACCCCAGCGCCCTCGGCCCACGGCCACCCGCCCGCGCAGAGCGGTCAGCAGCCTCAGCCACCCCAGGCTCCGCCCACCCCGGCGCCCGCACCGGCCTCCACGCCCGCTCCCGCCGCCGCGAACCCGTCGGCGCCCCCCGCCTCCGCCCCCGGGGCATGGCCCACCGCCGCGCCCGCAGGTGGTGGCCGGCGCCCCGGTGGCTGGCCCACGGCAACCCCGGCGGGCGGCGGCGCCCAGCCCCAGGCCGCCCAGGCCGCCCAGGCCGCGTCGAGCGGCACGCAAGCGCCCCCGCACACACCGCAGCCCGCGACACCCACGCCCACGCCCACGCCCGCTCCCGGCGCAGGCGCGGCACCGGCCTACGCGCCCCCGAGCGGCGGCCTCGACCCCCGCATGCTCTGGCCGAACATCCTGGAGGCGGTCAAGAACCGTCGCCGCTTCACCTGGATCCTGCTCAGCCAGAACGCCCAGGTGGCCGGCTTCGACGGCACCACCCTCCAACTCGGGTTCGTCAACGCGGGCGCGCGCGACAACTTCGTGAGCAGCGGCAGCGAGGACGTCCTGCGGCAGGCGCTGTCCGAGCAGTTCAACGTCCAGTGGAAGATCGAGGCGATCGTCGACCCGTCGGGCGGAGGCTCGGCTCCCCCGTCGCCGGGCGGTTCCTCCGGCTTCGGCGGTGGCGGATACGGCGGTGGCGGCAACAGTGGCTACGGCGGTGGCGGTACGACCGCCCAGCGCCCGGCCCCTCCCCAGCCGACGCCCTCGACACCCACCCCACCTCCGGCGGCCCCGACCTCCCCGGCGCCGAACGCTGCCCCCACCTCGGCACCCCAGCCCCCCTCCGCGCCTGAGCAGCGACCCCCGGTGTCCATCGAGGACGACATCCCGGAGGACGACGACCCCGACCTCAACGAGTCGGCCCTGTCCGGCTACGAGCTGATCGTGCGGGAGCTGGGGGCGACGGTGGTCGAGGAGTTCACGAACGAGTAGCGGGGCCCTGCGGGCGCCCGGCCCGGGCCCCGCGACTTGGAGGAACGTACAGGTCACCAACCCCCGTCCCCTCATCGCCCCGCACAAAAACCCCGTTAGGCTGACCCCCGTGAAGGTCCTTGTCATCGGTAACGGCGCCCGCGAACACGCCCTGTGCCGCTCCCTGTCCCTCGACCCCGACGTCACTGCGCTGCACTGCGCCCCCGGCAACGCCGGCATCGCCGAGGTCGCCGAGCTGCACCAGGTCGACGCCCTGGACGGCAAGGCCGTATCCGCGCTGGCCACGGAGCTCGGCGCCGACCTCGTGGTCGTAGGGCCGGAGGCCCCGCTGGTCGCCGGGGTCGCCGACGCCGTGCGCGAGCTGGGCATCCCGGTCTTCGGCCCCTCCGGGGAGGCCGCGCAGCTCGAGGGCTCCAAGGCCTTCGCCAAGGACGTGATGGCGGCGGCCGGCGTCCCGACGGCCCGCTCCTACGTCTGCACGACCCCCGCCGAGGTCGACGAGGCGCTCGACGCCTTCGGTGCCCCGTACGTCGTCAAGGACGACGGCCTCGCCGCCGGCAAGGGCGTCGTCGTGACCGCCGACCTCGAGGCGGCCAGGGCGCACGCCAACGCCTGCGAGCGCGTCGTCATCGAGGAGTACCTCGACGGCCCCGAGGTCTCCCTCTTCGCCATCACCGACGGCGAGACGGTCGTCCCGCTGCAGCCCGCCCAGGACTTCAAGCGGGCGCTGGACGGCGACGAGGGCCCGAACACCGGCGGCATGGGCGCGTACTCCCCGCTCCCGTGGGCCGACCCGAAGCTGGTCGAGGAGGTCCTGGAGACGGTCCTCCAGCCGACCGTCGACGAGATGCGCCGCCGCGGCGCCCCCTTCTCCGGCCTGCTCTACGCCGGACTCGCGATCACCTCGCGCGGCGTGCGGGTCATCGAGTTCAACGCCCGCTTCGGCGACCCCGAGACCCAGGTCGTCCTGGCCCGCCTGAAGACCCCGCTGGCCGGCGTCCTGCTGGCCGCCGCCAAGGGCGACCTCGCCGACCTGGAGCCCCTGCGCTGGAGCGACGACGCCGCGGTCACCGTGGTCGTCGCCTCGCACAACTACCCCGGCACCCCGCGCACCGGCGACCCGATCACCGGCCTCGACGAGGTCGCCGCCGAGGACGCCCCGCACGCCTACGTCCTGCACGCCGGCACCAAGCGCGACGGCCACGCGATCGTCAGCGCCGGCGGCCGCGTCCTGTCCGTCACGGCGACCGGCAAGGACCTCACCAAGGCCCGCGACCGCGCGTACAAGGCCGTGGCCCGTATCGAGCTCGACGGCTCCCAGCACCGTACGGACATCGCGGCGAAGGCGGCGACGGGCGCGTAAAGGCGGGCGCGTGAAAAGGCGCCTGCGTACCCACCGCACAAGACAACCTGCCGCGGCACGAGACAACCTGCCGCCGCGCAAGACAACCCCGCGGGCCCCGAATCCGTCTCAGGATTCGGGGCCTGATGTATGCCGGGAGCAGGGGCCTGATCCTCGCTTTCCGTCATCCACCTTTCCCCAAAGCCATTCCATCGAGTGACCGCTGCCCCATCCGGCTGACGTGGGCCGGAGCCCCAACTAGGGTGCGGCGCAAGCGTTCCGGCACTTGGCCCACCGGCATTGCGATGTCAGTGGTGGGTGCCACAGTGGGGGAGTGAGCAAAGCCAGGACAGTTCGGACAGCCAGGGCAGCGGGGAGGGGGTGAGGTCCGGCCGTGACCGGTATCGGTGTGGAGGTGGGTGCGCAGTCCGCGCGCGCCCGGGCCCTTGCCGTGCTGCGCATCCGCAGCCGCGCGCTCGCTGTCGCCCTGCTGCCCGCGGCGGTCGCCGTGGTGCTGCTCGTCGGCGCCTCCACCGGCCACCTCGTCGGCCCCGGCTGGCATGCCGCCCGCTGGGTCGTGACCCCCGCCGCCGCCCTCGTCCTGATCGCCGCCGCCGGCATCGCCCTGGTCGTCGCCCGAGCCCGCCCCGCCGTCAGCCCCACGGTCCCGATAGCCGAGGAGCAGGCCCCGGACCTGTACCGGATGGTGCGCGACCTCGCCGACCGCCTCGACGTCCCCGCCCCGTCCGCGATAGCGCTCACCCCGGACTGCGACAGCTGGCTTGAGGACCGCACCCACCCGTCCCACGGCCCGCCCCCGGCCGAGGACCGCGACGAGCACGAGGTCAACGGCCTGCGCGGCGGAAGCACACCCGGCGCCCACCGGCGTGCGCCGGCCGCCCCCGTCCTCGTCATCGGCTCTCCGTTCCTGTGGTGGATGCGCGTCGGTGAGTTGCGCGCGGTGCTCGCCCCGGTCGTCGCCGGTACGGGACCTTCCGCGCACCCGGACATAGCCCAGGCCCGGCGCTTCGTCCGGGGCCTGGACGCCGCCGTCGCCGTCGCCTCGACGCGCGGCCGCTGCCCGGGGTCGCGGGCGGTGTGTGCGGGCGTCGGCTGGGTCGCGCGGCTGTTGCTGCGCAGCTGCCGGGAGCACGCCACCGAGATGGAGCGGGGCGTGGCCAGCGCCGCCGCCGAGCGTGCACAGGCTGTGGATTACGGACTGCGTATCGTCGCCCAGGAGCAGGTCGGGCTGGCGTACGCCGGCTGGGACCGGCTGCTCACACGCGTGGCGCTGCCCGCCTGGCGGATGGGCCGCTGGCCGTCCCGGCTGGACGCGGGCGTCGTCGCCGCCCTCACCGAGCTGTCCCGCCGGGACCGCCTGGCCGAGGGCTTCGCCTCCCGGCTGGGCGAGCGCCCCGCCTGCGATCTGCTCGAAGAGCCCGGCGCGGTCGACGAGGCCGCCTCACTCCTCGCCGCCCGCCTCTTCCACGGCGGCCCGGCCGAGTCCGGCCAGGACTGGTCCCCGGTGGACTGGCAGGAGTACCCGGAGGAGGTCGTCGACCGTAAATGGCGCATGGACGCGGCCCGCCTGCACCGCGTCCTCGACGCCCTCGGCGTCCGCCGCACCACCGACGGCACACCCTCGGAGGCGAGCGGCCCGACCCTGGCCCGCGTCATGGAGCACCTCTCGGTCCCACCGGACTCCTCGCCCGCCCGTCCCGCCGGCGCCCGTCCCGCCGACGCCGAAACCGATGCCGCCCCCGCCCCCGCCGCCCCGCCCCCACCCCCGAAGCCCCCCAAGGCGCCCTACGCGGCCATGTCCGAGGACGACTCCCCGGACGACCAGGAGACCGAGCGAAGCTCCGCTCTCGCCGCCGGCCTGACCGCCGAGCTGGCCCGCGAAGAGGCCGCGGCGCCCGCGGAGCAGACGGCGTCCCCCGTCCCCGACAGCACCCTCCTGGACATCGGCGCTCTTCCCCTCTTCCCGCTCCAACCGCCCCGCACCGCACGCGAGTTGCTCACCGACCACGTCACGGCGATGGTGTGCTGCGCGGCGATGGACACCGCCGGCGCGGCCCCCGGTCTGGACTGGCTCGACGGCCCCACCCTCCTCATCGACGGCGAGAGAGCGGCCGACCTGACCCCCAGAGTCCTCAGCCTCATCGAGGACGGTGATCCGGTGCCCCTGCGCGCCTGGCTGGTGGAGTCGGGGATACGCCCGGAGAAGCCGGTTCGCCTGGTCTGACGGCTGTTTCACGCCGTATGCGGTCGGAACCCCCGGTTCCACTTTCGGCCAATTCGCAACGAATAGTGACAGGATGCGTGCGCAATGTGATGTGCTGGGATCGATAGCGCACATGGCAAGGGCTTGCGACATACGACAGCCGTACAAAAGCCCGCGTCGCACGACGGAAACCGCAAGCGCACACAGCACTCGCACCACACACAACGCTCGACGCACCACCACGGGGGAACGAGGGAGGGGTAGGGCCATGGGGGAGCAGATCCGCCGCTGGGAGTCGGGAGCGCTCGCGCACGCCGTGACGGACCCCTTCGGCCAGGGCCCCGTCCCCTGGCTGCGCGGCAATGTGACGTACTTCGACGACACCGGCCAGGTCGTCCCCTGGTACGTCGACGGCCAGGCCCACCCCCCGACGTCGGACACCCCGAGGGTCCCGGCGCCCCGCAGTGCCGGCCCCCGCTCCGCCGACGACGTCCACCGTCAGATCAAGGGCTTCACCTCGACCGGCGCGGTCGCCCCCGGCGAGGCTGTCGACTTCCACATCACCGTCGACCCGCCCCAGGAATTCGCCGTCGACATCTACCGCATCGGCCACTACAGCGGCGACGGCGCCGCCAAGATCACCACCAGCCCCCGCCTCTCCGGCATCGTGCAGCCCCCACCGCTCACCGCCGACCGCACGGTCTCCTGCCACCACTGGTGGCTGTCCTGGCGCCTGCAGGTCCCCTCGTACTGGAGCATCGGCGCCTACGTGGCCGTCCTGACCACCGCCGACGGCTACCGCTCCCACATCCCGTTCACCGTGCGCGACAAGCACCCGGCGGACCTGCTCCTGCTCCTGCCCGACGTCACCTGGCAGGCCTACAACCTCTACCCCGAGGACGGCCGCATCGGCGCCAGCCTCTACCACGCCTGGGACGAGGACGGCCGCCTGCTCGGCGAGGCCGACGCCGCCACGACCGTCTCCTTCGACCGCCCGTACGCGGGCGCGGGCCTGCCCCTGCACGTCGGCCACGCCTACGACTTCATCCGCTGGGCCGAGCGCTACGGCTACGACATCGCCTACGCCGACGCCCGCGACCTGCACGCGGGCCACGTCGACCCCACCCGCTACCGCGGCCTGGTCTTCCCCGGCCACGACGAGTACTGGTCGTCGAACATGCGCCGCACGGTCGAGCTCGCCCGTGAGAACGGCACGTCCCTCGTCTTCCTCTCCGCCAACTCCATGTACTGGCAGGTGGAGTTGGGCCCCTCCCCGTCCGGTGTCCCCGACCGCCTGATGACCTGCCGCAAGCGCCAGGGGCCGGGCCGCCCGGTGCTCTGGCGTGAAATCGACCGTCCCGAGCAGGAGGTGATCGGCATCCAGTACGCGGGTCAGGTCCCCGAGCCGCACCCCCTGATCGTCCGCAACGCCGACCACTGGCTGTGGGAGGCGACCGGCGCCCACGAGGGCGACGAGATCGCCGGCCTGGTCGCCGGCGAGGCCGACCGCTACTTCCCGCGCACCCCGCTCCCGGACCACGAGGAGCGCATCCTGCTCGCCCACTCCCCGTACACCGACCGCGAAGGCGCCCTCCGCCACCAGGAGACGTCCCTGTACCGCGCCCCCTCCGGCGCCCTGATCTTCGCGTCCGGAACGTTCGCCTGGTCCCCGGCGCTGGACCGCCCGGGCCACGTCGACGCCCGCGTCCAGCGCGCCACCGCCAACCTCCTGGACCGCATCTGTAAACGTGACTGAGCTCACGTACGCCCACGTCACCGCCCCTTTCGAGGCCACCCCACTCCGAGGGCGATCCCCGGCATACGGGAGAATCGAGCCATTGGACAGAACCACGGGGAGGAACCGTGTCCGGATTCGTAGAAAAGCCCGAGCCGATTCAGGTTCCGGGCTTGGTACACCTGCACACCGGCAAGGTGCGCGAGCTGTACCAGAACGAGGCGGGCGACCTCGTGATGGTCGCCAGCGATCGCATCTCGGCGTACGACTGGGTGCTCCCCACCGAGATCCCCGACAAGGGCCGCGTCCTCACCCAGCTCTCCCTGTGGTGGTTCGACCAGCTCGCCGACCTGGTCCCCAACCACGTCCTGAGCACCGACGTGCCCGCCGGCGCCCCCGCCGACTGGGCGGGCCGCACCCTCGTCTGCAAGTCGCTCCAGATGATCCCGGTGGAGGCCGTGGCCCGCGGCTACCTCACCGGCTCCGGCCTGGTCGAGTACAACGAGTCCCGCACCGTCTGCGGCCTCGCCCTCCCCGAGGGCCTGGTCGACGGCAGCGAACTCCCCGCCCCGATCTTCACCCCGGCCACCAAGGCAGAGGTCGGCGAGCACGACGAGAACGTCTCCTACGAGGAGGTCGCCCGCCAGGTCGGCGCCGACACCGCCGCCCAGCTGCGCCAGGCGACCCTCGCCGTCTACTCCCGCGGCCGGGACATCGCCCGTGACCGCGGCATCATCCTCGCGGACACCAAGTTCGAGTTCGGCTTCGAGGGGGAGCGGCTGGTCATCGCCGACGAGGTCCTCACCCCGGACTCCTCCCGCTTCTGGCCGGCCGACCAGTGGGAGCCGGGCCGCGCGCAGCCGTCGTACGACAAGCAGTTCGTCCGCGACTGGCTGACCTCGCCGGCCTCCGGCTGGGACCGCAAGAGCGAGCAGCCCCCACC
The DNA here is from genome assembly GCF_028736035.1 of Streptomyces sp. T12. Classification (NCBI taxonomy): domain Bacteria; kingdom Bacillati; phylum Actinomycetota; class Actinomycetes; order Kitasatosporales; family Streptomycetaceae; genus Streptomyces; species Streptomyces sp. T12. Next base: position 5,092,926 of record NZ_CP117866.1, on the reverse strand, counting down.
GCCGCTGCCGCAGGAGGTCGTGGACGCGACCCGGGCGAAGTACGTGGAGGCGTACGAGCGCCTGACGGGTACGAGCTGGTCGTAGCGCGGAAACGGCAAAGCCCCCGGCGAATCCGGAACGCCGGGGGCAACGCAAAAGCCCCCGGCCGAAACCGGGGGCTTTCATCTGGAGCGGACGACGAGGCTCGAACTCGCGACCTCAACCTTGGCAAGGTTGCGCTCTACCAACTGAGCTACGTCCGCACTGCGCCGTGGCGCGAGAGCAACTATACCCAACCTCGCTCCCGCGCGAGACGCACCGCCGCGTGCCGATTCTCCGCCCCGAGCTTCGAGACGGCCGACGACAGATAGTTCCGCACGGTCCCCTGCGACAGCGCGGCCCGCTCCGCGATCTCCGCGACGGGCGCGCCGTCGGCCGCCAGTTCCAGCACCTCGGCCTCCCGCGCGGTCAGCGGCGAGTCCCCGGCGGCGATGGCGTCGGCGGCCAACTCGGGGTCGACGTAACGGTTTCCGGCATGCACGGTGCGGATGATCTCCGCGAGCCGCTGAGCGCTGACGGTCTTCGGGACGAACCCGCGCACACCCGCCTCAAGGGCGCGCTTCAGATGCCCGGGCCGCCCGTGACTGGTCACGATCAACACCTTGCAGCCGGGCAGTTCGGCGCGCAGGGATGTGGCGACCTTCACACCGTCCGCCCCGGGCATCTGAAGATCGAGAACGGCCACGTCCGGCTCGTGCGCCCGTGCCATCGCCAGTGCCTCCGGCCCGCTCGCCGCCTCGGCGACGATCACCAGGTCGTCCTCCAGGGAGAGCAGCGTGGCGAGCGCACCCCGGATCAGATGCTCGTCGTCGGCGAGCAGCAGCCGTACAGGCCCGGTCATACGGCGACCTCCCGCACGCCCGCTCCCGCCAACGGCACCTCGGCCACCAGCCGGAACATCCCCTCCCCGACGCGGCCGGCCTCCAGCGTGCCGTCCACCGCGGCCAGCCGCTCCCGCAGCCCGGCCAGGCCGGAGCCTCCACCCCCGTCGGAGGCTCCGGCTGCCCCGTCGTTCTCCACCGTCTCCCCGGCAGTCCCGTCGTTCTCCACCGTCAACACCACGCGCCCCTCCGTCACCCGCACTCCCACCACGCACCGCCCGGCATCCCCGTGCCGCAGCACATTGGTGGTCGCCTCCCGCACCACCCACGCCAGCGCCGACTGCACCTCGGCGGGCAGTCCGGCCGCCTCCCCGGTCACCTCGCACTCGATCCCGGCGGCCGTCAACACACCCTGCGCACCCGCGAGTTCGACCCCGAGGTCGGCCTCCCGGTATCCCCGTACGACGTCCCGCACCTCGCGCTGCGACTCCTGCGCGATCCGCTGCACCTCGATCATCTGCTCCACGGCCTCGGGCCGCTCACGCCGCGCCAACTGCACGGCGAGTTCGCTCTTCAGGGCGATGACCGCCAGATTCCGCCCCATCACGTCGTGCAGATCCCGCCCGAACCGCAGCCGCTCCTCGGCCACGGCGAGCCGGGCCCGGGTCTCACGGGCCTCGTCGAGTTCGTAGACGGCGTTGAGCAGCCAGACGGAGAAGATGGCGCTGAAGGCGAGGAACCCGCCGCCGAGCAGCACCGCCAGCGCACTGACCAGTGCGGCGGGGGCCGGCTGGCCCAGCGGGAACGCGACGAGCCCCGCACCGGCCGCGAAGCCCGCGACGACGGCGTACACGCGCCGCCGGTTGCGCACACCGAGCGCGATGATGCCCGCCCCGAAGATCAGCACGACGCCGAAGACGCCGCCCGCCGCGGAGTCGACGCCGTCACCGTCCGGACCGTGCTCGGCTACGACGAGGGCGGTGACGGCGACCGCCAAGGTGACGGCGCCGAGCGCCCACAGCAGCCGTACGGGCTGCTCACGCCGGCCCCGCACCCAGTCCAGCGCCCGCGACACGGTCAGGGCACAGACCGCCGCGTGCGCGCAGACCAGAAGCATCAGCCAGGCGCCCAGCGCGAGTCCGAGCTCACCGGTGACCGGCAGTCCGACCGCCATGATCTCGATCACCGCGAAGAAGTGGAACGACCACCTCGTGTACGTCTCCACTTTCGCCGGCGTGCTCTTCCCCCGCCACCACGTGCCCGGCCCGCGCATATGTCGTCCCCCTGCTTCAGCGCCGCGGTTCCCACCGGAACCACCGCCGTACAGCCAACACGCCCAGGACCGCCCAGGCCAGTCCGGTCAGCACGGGACCGATCACCTCGTAGGCCGACAGCTCCCCGGTCCAGCCGCCGCGCACGAGCGTGATCACCGGGGTCAGCGGCAGCAGTTCGCACACCGACGCCACCCGGTCCGGCAGCACCTCCAGGGGGACGAACATCCCGGAGAAGATCATGGAGACGAACAACACGGGCAGTGTCGTGACCTGCGCACTCTCGACGGTGCGGGTGAAGGACGAGGTCACGGCGGCCAGCGACGCGCACAGCACGACCCCCAACAGCAGTCCCAGCACGGCGAGATGGGGAGCGCGGGGCGCGCCCACATCGAGCAGGACGGCGCAGCCGACCGCCAGCACCAGGCTCTGCGCGAGTCCCGTGGCCACGGCCGGCAGCGCGGCCCCCGCCAGGATCTCGGTGTCCTTCAGCTCGCCGGTGCGCAGCCGTTTGAGGACGAGTTCCTCGCGCCGGGCGGTGTAGACGGCGACGAGTGTCGCGTACACCGCGTAGAGCAGTGAGAAGCCGATCGAGGCGGGCAGGATGACCGTGCCGAGGGTGAGGCCGACCTCCGCCAGGTCCATCTCCTTCGCCGCCATCTGCGCGCTGAAGGGCAGCACCAGCGGCACGAACAGCGCCGCGAACAGCGTGCCCTTGCTGCGCCCGAGCAACGTCAGCTCGGCCCGGGCCAACGCCGTCATCCGCCCCACCGGGGTGGTCACCGCCGTACTCATGCCGCGTACTCCTTCGTCTCGGCAGCTCCCGCCGCCTCCCGCGCGATCCCCAGGAACGCCTCCTCCAGCGAGGCCGCCCGCACATCCAGCCGCCCCAGCTCCACCCCGGCCCCCTCGGCCCACACCAGCAGCCGGGTCGCCGCCCGTTGCAGCTGATGGGTCCGCAGTCGTACGGCCCGCCCGTCGACCTCGTGCCCGCTCACCCCCATCTCGGCGAGCGGCGGCAGGTCGCCCACGAAGTAGCCCTCGGGCAGCTCGAAGGAGATCCGCGCCGGCTGGGCCGCGGTCACCTCGGCCGGCGTCCCCGCGGCCGCGATGCGTCCCTCGTGCAGGATCGCGAGCCGGTCGGCGAGGCCCTCGGCCTCCTCCAGGTAGTGCGTGGTCAGCAGCACGGTCGTACCGGCGTCCCGCAGCCCCCGCACCAACTCCCAGGTGTCCCGGCGCCCTTCGGCGTCGAGGCCGGTCGTCGGCTCGTCCAGGAACAGCACCTCGGGATCCCCGAGCAGCGCGAGCGCCAGGTCCAGGCGCCGCCGCTCACCCCCGGACAGCTGCTTCACCCGCACATCGGCCTTCCCGGCCAGCCCGACCAGCTCCAGCACTTCCCGCGGCGGCCGTGCCCCGCTCACGCACCCCGCCCACATCCGCGCGGTCTCGGCGACGGTCAGCTCGGACGGAAACCCGCCCTCCTGCAACATCACCCCGGTCCGCGGCCTTACGACGCCCCGCTCGGCGTAGGGATCGCACCCGAGCACCCGCACCTGCCCGCCGGCCGGCCGGGCGAGCCCCTCCAGCAGCTCGACGGTGGACGTCTTGCCCGCGCCGTTGGTGCCGAGCAGCGCGAAGACCTCGCCGCGGTCCACGGAGAAGGTGATTCCACGCACCGCCTCGAACCCGCCCCCGTACACACGCCGCAGGTCAGTGACCTCAATCACGTGTTCGTGTTCGTCGATGTTCATGACATCAGCGTCCCGGCAGCGGGAGCCCCGCAGCAGTGCGCGCTGTCACCACTCCGCATGACAAATGTCAGGAGGCCGCGCACGGCACATGAAAAACCCCGGTCCAGTGGACCGGGGTTTCTATCAAGAGCGGACGACGAGGCTCGAACTCGCGACCTCAACCTTGGCAAGGTTGCGCTCTACCAACTGAGCTACGTCCGCATTGCCCCCGATCAGCTTCCACTGATCGGTGCGAGCACCAGCCTACCTGATCCACTTCAGTGGTCCGTACGGCGATGCAGAGCGGGTGACAGGAATTGCACACTGCGCCTTCCCCCTGGAAGGGGGATGTTCTACTACTGAACTACACCCGCATGCTCGGCGAGCTGGGCTTTTCTGCCCCGCCCGGCGGCGTGCTCCAGACATTAGCTGATCAGCAGGGGGGTAGCGCAAGTCGGTTGTCGCTCCGCCCCAAATCGGCTGTCCCCAGGGCCCGCTGACGGGCCCTGAGTCCACACCCCCGGGTCGCCTCACCGAGCTGAGGTCACCGCGCCGAGGCGAACGCCTCGTAGACCTTCTTGGGGATGCGGCCGCGGGCCGGCACCTCCATCTTGTTGGCCTGCGCCCAGGCCCGGACGGCCGCCGGGTCCGGGGCGACCTCGGTCTGCTTGTACGCCTTGCCTGACTTCGACCGCTTGCGCCCGGCCTCCACGTACGGCGCGAGCGCCTTACGCAGTTTCTTGGCATTGGCTTCATTCAGGTCGATCTCGTACGACTTGCCGTCGAGTCCGAAGGCGATCGTTTCCGCCGCTTCTGAGCCGTCGATGTCGTCAAAGAGAGTGACCACGACCTTCTGCGCCACGAATATCGGTCCCTTCGTCCGGCACCTCATACAGCTCAGCTGCGACGACGTGCCGAGTCTCGGCTATTTGCCAATTCATTTGTACAGTGCCCGGCAATGCAATGTGAAGCCCGACTAAATCTGCCCGCGTGTCCGAGCGCAATAGCTATCCGGGGCGGTACGGGGATCTTTCCCGTAACTTTTCGTGAACGCACCCCTTCGATACCGGATCGTGACGGCTGTCACGTAGCTTCCTACAACTCTACTCGCGTAGAAATTTTGTGCGGGTAGTCTGAAGGAACCTGCTCAGCACCACACACCGGGAGTGCCAGTGGCACGCGTCGTAGTCGACGTCATGCTCAAGCCGGAGATCCTCGACCCCCAGGGCCAGGCGGTGCAGCGCGCACTGCCGCGGCTGGGTTTCGAAGGTATCTCCGACGTCCGTCAGGGAAAGCGTTTCGAACTGGAAGTTGACGGGCCGGTCGACGAGGCCGCGCTCGCCCGCATCCACGATCTTGCGGAATCCTTCCTCGCCAACACCGTGATCGAGGACTTCACCGTCAAGGTGGAGGAAGTCGCGGAGGCCGCGAAGTGACCGCTCGTATTGGCGTCGTCACTTTCCCGGGGAGTCTCGACGACCGGGACACTCAGCGCGCGATCCGCCTCGCGGGTGCCGAACCGGTCGCTCTCTGGCACAAGGACAAGGACCTCCACCAGGTGGACGCGGTTGTCCTCCCCGGTGGTTTCTCCTACGGCGACTATCTGCGGGCCGGCGCCATCTCCCGCTTCTCGCCCGTGATGGAGACGGTCATCGAGCAGGCCAAGGCAGGCCTCCCGGTCCTCGGTATCTGCAACGGCTTCCAGATCCTCACCGAGGCCCACCTCCTCCCGGGCGGGATGCTCGGCAACGACCACCTGCACTTCATCTGCCGCGACCAGAAGCTGCGGGTGGAGAACGCGGAGACCGCCTGGACCGCCGACTACGAGGCGGGCCAGGAGATCTTCATCCCGCTGAAGAACATGGACGGCCGTTACGTCGCCGACCAGTACACGCTGGACAAGCTGGAGGCCGAGGGCAGGGTCGCGTTCCGCTACCTCGACTTCAACCCCAACGGCTCGCTCAACGACATCGCCGGCATCACCAACGAGGCCGGGAACGTCGTAGGCCTCATGCCGCACCCGGAGCACGCCGTCGAGCCCCTTATCGGGTCGGGCCGCACCGACGGCCTCCCCTTCTTCACCTCGATCCTCAAGAAGCTGGTCAACGCATGAGCCGGACGCCTCTGGACACGGTCGAGCACGCGGCCGCGACCCCCGACGTCGAGCTGCCCTGGGCCGAACTCGGTCTGAAGAAGGACGAGTACGAGCGGGTCGTGGAGATCCTCGGCCGTCGGCCCACCGGTGCCGAGCTCGCCATGTACTCGGTCATGTGGTCCGAGCACTGCTCGTACAAGTCGTCGAAGGTGCACCTGCGCCAGTTCGGCGAGAAGGCGCCGCAGAGCGATGCGCTGCTCGTCGGCATCGGCGAGAACGCGGGCGTCGTCGACGTCGGCCAGGGTTACGCCGTGACCTTCAAGGTCGAGTCGCACAACCACCCGTCGTACGTCGAGCCCTACCAGGGCGCGGCCACGGGCGTGGGCGGCATCGTCCGCGACATCATCGCGATGGGCGCGCGGCCGGTTGCCGTGGTCGACCCGCTGCGGTTCGGTGCGGCCGACCACCCCGACACCAAGCGCGTGCTGCCGGGTGTCGTCGCCGGCATCGGCGGCTACGGCAACTGCCTGGGCCTGCCGAACATCGGCGGCGAGGTCGTCTTCGACTCCTGCTACCAGGGAAACCCGCTGGTCAACGCCGGTGCCATCGGTGTGATGCGGCACGAGGACATCCACCTGGCCAAGGCGTCCGGCGCGGGCAACAAGGTCATCCTGTACGGGGCCCGTACGGGTGGTGACGGCATCGGCGGCGCGTCGATCCTCGCCTCCGAGACCTTCGACGACGCGAAGCCCTCCAAGCGCCCGGCGGTCCAGGTCGGTGACCCCTTCCAGGAGAAGCTGCTCATCGAGTGCACCCTGGAGGCCTTCCGGGAGAAGCTGGTCGTCGGTATCCAGGACCTGGGTGCCGCCGGTCTGTCCTGCGCCACTTCCGAGCTCGCCTCCAACGGCTCCGGCGGCATGCGCGTGACGCTGGACGACGTACCCCTGCGTGACTCGACGCTCTCTCCCGAGGAAATCCTCATGAGCGAGTCGCAGGAACGCATGTGCGCGGTCGTCGAGCCGGAGAAGGTCGACCGGTTCCTGGAGATCTGCGCGAAGTGGGACGTCATCGCCACCGTCATCGGTGAAGTGACCGACGGCGACCGCCTGGAGATCTACTGGCACGGCGGCAAGATCGTCGACGTCGACCCGCGCACCGTGGCGCACGAGGGCCCGGTCTACGAGCGCCCGTACGCCCGCCCGCAGTGGCAGGACGCCCTTCAGGCGGACGACGCCAACAAGCTTGCGCGGCCCGCGAGTTCGGCAGAGCTGAAGGACCAGGTCCTGAAGCTGGTGGCCTCTCCCAACCAGGCCTCCAAGAAGTGGATCACCTCGCAGTACGACCACTTCGTGCAGGGCAACACCGTCCTCGCCCAGCCCGAGGACTCCGGCATGATCCGCATCGACGAGGCGACCGGCCTCGGCGTGGCCATCGCGACGGACGGCAACGGCCGGTACGCCAAGCTGGACCCGTACCACGGCGCCCAGTTGGCGCTCGCGGAGGCGTACCGCAACGTCGCCACGACCGGCGCCAAGCCGCTCGCGGTCTCCGACTGCCTGAACTTCGGCTCGCCCGAGGACCCGGCGGTGATGTGGCAGTTCGCGGAGGCCGTCCGCGGACTCGCCGACGCCTGCCAGCAGCTCGGCACGCCGGTGACCGGCGGCAATGTCTCGCTCTACAACCAGACCGGCGAGGTCGCCATCCACCCGACCCCCGTGGTCGCGGTCCTCGGCGTCATCGACGACGTGGCCCGGCGCACGCCGGTCGCCTTCCAGGAGGAGGGCCAGCTGCTCTACCTCCTCGGCGACACGCGTGAGGAGTTCGGCGGTTCGGCCTGGTCGCAGGTCGTGCACGACCACCTCGGTGGGCTGCCGCCCCAGGTCGACCTGGAGCGCGAGCGCCTGCTCGCCGAGATCCTGATCTCCGCCTCCCGCGACGGCATGATCGACTCCGCGCACGACCTGTCCGACGGCGGCCTCATCCAGGCGGTCGTCGAGTCGGCGCTGCTCGGCGGCAAGGGCGCGCGTCTGGTCGTACCGGACGGGCTCGACGCCTTCACCCTCCTCTTCTCCGAGTCGGCGGGACGCGCGGTCGTCGCCGTGCCGCGCTCCGAGGAGGTCCGCTTCAACGACATGTGCGGTGCGCGGGGCCTGCCGGTCACCCGCATCGGTGTCGTCGACGGTGACTCCGTCGAGCTCCAGGGCGAGTTCGCGCTCTCCCTGGAGGAGCTGCGCGTGGCGCACGAGGAGACGATTCCGGCGCTGCTCAAGTAGGCAGCGGTGCTACGGCTCCGAAGCCCCCGTCCGGTCCGCCGGGCGGGGGCTTCGTCGTGCGGTCACCCGTCCCTTCGCCACTCCACCGCTTGCACGTAATTACGTAGTTCCGTAATATCGCAGGAGTGGAACTCGAAGAACGCGTCGCCGACCTCGAGCGACGACTGGCCGCGCTGGAGGGTGCGCAGCACACCGCCCCCCGCCTCGGCGAGGGCGACTTCTGGGCCCTGCAGGGGTTCAAGGAGCGGCTGGCCGGGCTGGAAGCGGCCGACGGAGGAGTGCTGTTCACCGGCGCCGTACGGCTGCCGACCGGGGAGCAGTACGAGTGGCAGCACGGCTCGCTGACCGAGGGCCTGCTCGACGGCGACTGGACCGAGGCCGCCGAGTCCTTCGCCGCGCTCGGCCACCCGGTCCGGCTGCGGCTGCTCCGCGAAGTCATCGGCGGGCGGCGCACCGCGGCCGAACTCGCCGAGCTGGACGAGGTCGGCACGACCGGCCAGATCTACCACCACCTGCGCCAACTGACCGGCGCGGGCTGGCTGCACACGACGGGCCGGGGCCGCTACGAGGTGCCGCCGGGGCGGGTCGTACCGCTGCTGGTGGCGCTGTCGACGGCCCGGCCGTGACGCGAAGTAGACACGAAGTAGACATGAGCAAGGGGGAACGATGTCCGCACGCAAACTGGCCACCCTCACCTACCGGGGTCTGCAACTGACCTTCCTCGGCCTGGTGATCGCGCACCTCTCACTGGACCTCGGATATCCGTGGTGGTGGAACTTCCTGCCGATCGTCCTGGCCTACGCCCTCGTCATCGTGGTCAACCGGTGGGGCGGCGCCCCGGACAGCCCGCGCGCGGCCCGGGAACCCGTCGAAGTCGCCCCGCCCGTCACCGGCCGCTGGACCGCGCTCAACAGCCCGGCCGACCGCACCCCGAGCCACGGCACGCACGCCTACGGCCAGACCTTCGCCATCGACGTCGTCGCCGAACCCGAGCCCGGCGCCCGCCCGGGCTTCCGCCTGCTGTGGCCGATCGCCCGCCGCAACAGCGCCTTCCCCGCCTTCGGCGCCCCGCTCCTCGCGGTCGCCGACGCCACCGTCGTACGGGCCACCGCCGGGCAGCGCGACCACCTGAGCCGCACCTCGCTGCTCGCGCTCCTGTACCTGATGGTCGTCGAGGCGTCCGTGCGCGACCTGCTCGGGGCCAAGCGGATCGTCGGCAACCACGTCATCCTCGACCTCGGCGACGGGACCTACGCGCTCTACGCCCACCTGCGGCGCGGCTCGCTCACCGTCCGCGAGGGCGACCGCGTGACCGTCGGACAGCCGCTGGCCCGCTGCGGCAACTCGGGCAACTCCACCGAGCCCCACCTGCACTTCCAGCTGATGGACGGCCCCGACCCGGACACCGCCCGCGGCATCCCCTTCACCTGGCGCGGCATCGGCGTCCCCCGCAACCGCGAGGCGTTCGAGGCCTCCACGACGCAGTCGCAGCCCGCATAGGCTGCCGCCATGCCGCCGGCCAAGAAGCGCACCCGCACCTATGACCCCGCCAAGATCCGCACCGCGATCCTCGCCCAGTTCGGGAACGTACGTCAGGCCGTACGCACCCTGACCCCCGAGCAACTCGCGCTGCCCACCCGGCTGGGCGACTGGACCGTACGGGAGCTGGCGGCACACGTGACCATGGCCGTGGAGACCGTCAGCCGCAACCTCGACCGCGACGAGCCGACGAAGGCGGAGCTCACCCTCCTGGACTGGCCCTCCGCGACCGCCGCCCGCGCCGGCGACATCGCCGACGGCACGCGCGAGCTGGCCGTCGGCAACCCGGACCTCGACGCCCTCTACGCCCGCACCGAGGAGCGCCTCACGCAGAAGCTGGCGGACGCGCCCGGCGACCGCATCCTCGCCGCCCGGACCGGCGCCATGACCCTCGCCGACTACCTGGTCACCCGTACCGTCGAACTCGTCGTCCACACCGACGACCTCAACGCCGCCGTCCCCGGCCTCGACATCCCGTACGACCGCCAGGCCCTCGCCGCCTGCACCCGTCTCCTCGCCGACGCCCTCGCCGCGAGGGCGCCCGGCGGCTCGACCGAGGTGCGGATCCCGCCGTACGCGGTGGTGCAGTGCGTCGAGGGGCCGAGGCACACCCGGGGCACCCCGCCCAACGTCGTCGAGACCGACCCGCTGACCTGGATCCGGCTCGCGACCGGGCGGCTGGCGTGGGAGGAGGCGGTGGCGGAGGCCAAGGTGAGCGCGAGCGGGGAGCGGGCCGACCTGGGCGGGCTGCTGCCGCTCCTGAGCTGACAGCCGGCAATCACCCGCTCGCCCCCGCCAAGCGGAACCGCGCGGAACCAGTCCCGCGTCCCTCCCGTCCCACCGGCATGAACACACTCGGCACACTCGGCATGGACAAGCAGCGACTGGCCGCCCTCGCCGCACTGACCCTCCTCCCGCTCGCCGTGGCCTGCGGCAGCGAGGACGCGGGCAGTGACTCGGTCGGTGCCGGGGCGTCGGCCTCCGTCACCGGCGCCTACTGGGCCGTGGACGACGTCACCGTCGACGGCAAGAAGAGCGCCGCCCCGTCCAACGCCTACCTGCGCATTGCCGACGGCGGCGAGGTCAAGGGCAACCTCGGCTGCAACAACTTCGGCGCCGACGCCGTCTTCGCCGACAGCCATGTCACCTTCGACCAGATGCAGGCGACCGAGATGGCCTGCGAGGGGGTCCCCGTGAACTTCGAGCAGACCCTCGCCCGCACCCTCTCCGACGGCGACCTCACCACCGAGGTCGAGGGCGACAAGCTCACCCTCTCCACGGCGGACGGCGACCGCGTCACCCTCACCAAGCAGGAGGCGGCCCCGCTCTACGGCACGAAGTGGACGGTCACCAGTCCCGACGCCGACGGCAAGGCCCACCTCACCTTCGACGAGAAGGCCGGAGAGGTCAGCGGCAGCCTCGGCTGCAACAAGGTGAAGGCGACGGCGACGGTCAGCGACGGCCGTATCACGCTGGGCACGGCGTCCACCACCCGAATGATGTGCGACACCTCACTCATGAATACGGAGAAGACCCTCCTGGGCCTCTTCGACGGCACGGTGAAGTACGAACTCGATCACCGCAACCTCACCCTGACCAGCGAAAACGGCGAACACGTCAACGCGGCCGCGGCCGAGTGATCCTTTACGGGCGCGTATCCCCAATTCGGACCAGTGGTCGATCTCGCCTACACTCGGAGCCGTGCCACGTGGTGACGGTCGACTCAATCATGATCTGCTCCCCGGTGAGAAAGGCCCCCAGGACGCATGCGGCGTCTTCGGAGTCTGGGCTCCCGGTGAAGAGGTCGCCAAGCTCACTTACTTCGGGCTCTACGCCCTCCAGCATCGGGGCCAGGAATCCGCGGGAATCGCGGTCAGCAACGGCTCCCAGATCCTCGTCTTCAAGGACATGGGCCTGGTTTCCCAGGTCTTCGACGAGACCTCGCTCGGTTCGCTCCAGGGTCATATCGCGGTCGGTCACGCCCGCTACTCGACCACTGGCGCCTCCGTGTGGGAGAACGCCCAGCCGACCTTCCGCGCCACCGCGCACGGCTCGATCGCGCTCGGCCACAACGGCAACCTGGTCAACACGGCGCAGCTCGCCGAGATGGTCGCCGACCTGCCCAAGCAGGAGGGCGGGCGCACTCCGCGCGTCGCGGCCACCAACGACACCGACCTGCTCACCGCGCTGCTCGCGGCCCAGGTCGACGAGGACGGCAAGCCGCTGACCATCGAGGAGGCCGCCCACAGGGTCCTTCCACAGGTCAAGGGCGCCTTCAGCCTCGTCTTCATGGACGAGAACACCTTGTACGCCGCCCGTGACCCGCAGGGCATCCGCCCGCTGGTCCTCGGCCGCCTGGAGCGCGGCTGGGTCGCCGCGTCCGAGTCCGCCGCCCTCGACATCTGCGGCGCCAGCTACGTGCGCGAGATCGAGCCGGGCGAGTTCGTCGCCATCGACGAGAACGGCCTGCGCTCCTCCCGATTCGCGGAAGCGAAGCCCAAGGGCTGTGTCTTCGAGTACGTGTACCTGGCCCGCCCGGACACCGACATCGCCGGCCGCAACGTCTACCTCTCCCGCGTGGAGATGGGCCGCAAGCTCGCGAAGGAAGCCCCGGTCGAGGCCGACCTGGTCATAGCGACCCCGGAGTCCGGCACCCCGGCCGCGATCGGCTACGCAGAGGCCAGCGGCATCCCGTTCGGCGCGGGTCTGGTGAAGAACGCGTACGTCGGCCGTACGTTCATCCAGCCCTCGCAGACCATCCGCCAGCTCGGCATCCGCCTGAAGCTGAACCCGCTGAAGGAAGTCATCAAGGGCAAGCGCCTGGTCGTCGTCGACGACTCGATCGTGCGCGGCAACACCCAGCGGGCCCTGGTCCGCATGCTCCGCGAGGCGGGTGCCGCCGAGGTCCACATCCGGATCTCCTCGCCGCCCGTGAAGTGGCCCTGCTTCTTCGGCATCGACTTCGCCACCCGCGCCGAGCTCATCGCCAACGGCATGACGATCGAGGAGATCGGCACCTCGCTGGGCGCCGACTCCCTCTCCTACATCTCCATCGACGGCATGATCGAGGCGACCACCATCGCCAAGCCGAACCTCTGCCGCGCCTGCTTCGACGGCGAGTACCCGATGGAGCTCCCCGACCCCGAGCTGCTGGGCAAGCAGCTCCTGGAGACGGAGCTGGCCGCCGGCCCGGCCGCCACGGCCGCCGCCGACGCGATCCGCCGCCCGTAGGCGTCCCGTAACACCTGCCGTACGACACGAAGGTTCTCTACTGCCATGTCTGAGACAACTGGTGCCAGCTACGCAGCCGCGGGCGTCGACATCGAAGCGGGCGACCGCGCGGTCGAGCTGATGAAGGAGTGGGTGAAGAAGACCCAGCGCCCCGAGGTCCTCGGCGGCCTCGGCGGTTTCGCCGGCCTCTTCGACGCCTCCGCCCTCAAGCGCTACGAGCGTCCCCTCCTCGCCTCCGCCACCGACGGTGTCGGAACCAAGGTCGACGTCGCCCGTCAGATGGGCGTCTACGACACCATCGGCCACGACCTGGTCGCCATGGTCATGGACGACATCGTGGTGTGCGGCGCCGAGCCGCTGTTCATGACCGACTACATCTGCGTCGGCAAGGTCCACCCCGAGCGCGTCGCCGCCATCGTGAAGGGCATCGCCGAGGGCTGTGTGCTCGCCGGCTGCGCCCTGGTCGGCGGCGAGACGGCCGAGCACCCGGGTCTGCTGGGCGCGGACGACTTCGACGTCGCCGGCGCCGGTACGGGCGTCGTGGAGGCCGACCGGCTGCTGGGCCCGGATCGTATCCGTAAGGGTGACGCGGTGATCGCCATGGCGGCGTCCGGTCTTCACTCGAACGGGTACTCGCTGGTCCGGCACGTCCTGCTGAACCAGGCCGGTCTGGCCCTGGACGCACAGATCGACGAGCTCGGCCGCACCCTCGGCGAGGAGCTGCTGGAGCCGACGAAGATCTACTCGCTGGACTGCCTGGCCCTCACCCGCACCACGGACGTGCACGCCTTCAGCCACGTCACCGGTGGCGGTCTGGCCGCCAACCTGGCCCGGGTGATCCCGGACACCCTGCACGCGATCGTCGACCGCACCACCTGGACCCCGGCCCCGATCTTCGACCTCGTCGGCAAGACGGGTCAGGTCGAGCGCCTGGAGCTGGAGAAGACCCTGAACATGGGCGTCGGCATGATCGCGATCGTGCCCGAGGAGGCCACGGACGCGGCCCTCGCGACGCTGGCCGACCGAGGCGTGGACGCCTGGGTCGCCGGCGAGATCACGGACAGGGGCGACCACGAGACGGGCGCGGCCCTGATCGGTGACTACGCCGGCTGATCCCCTGCAGGCAGCACAGAACCCGGTCGGTGACCGAGGTCACCGACCGGGTGAGTGCTCAATGCAAAGTCAAGCGCCGCGACGCTGTTCCGAGGGGTCCTCGTCCTGATCCTCGTCGTCGTCCTCATAGAGGTCGGCGTATTTCGAGTACAGGTCGTCGTCGTCCTGCTCATCGTCCTCGAAGCGATCGCCGTTCGGCGACTGGTTCGACGTCGATGCGCCCAGCTCCTCGGCCAGGCGTGAGAGGTCCGTCCCACCGCTGTTGTACTTCAGCTGGCGGGCGACCTTCGTCTGCTTGGCCTTGGCCCGGCCGCGCCCCATGGCTCGACCCCCTCAACGACGGGGCTCGACGGCCCCAGAGTCTGACACGCGTTCATGATCCGGAACGGACTCTCCGTGGAGAGGCCGGTCCGTAGGGCTTCCACGGTACCTGAGCCCGCGCCCATACGGTACGTCGCCCGCAGCACGCGCGTGTGCACAGGACCTTCGAGGCGCCCTGTCCTCGCTGGTCAACCGCGATTTTAACCACTTATTGGCGGTCGACCCGCCGGTAGAAGTGAGAGTTCTCTCCAACTGCCCACCGGCGGGTACCGGTCAAACCCGTGTGAGGGCCTCCGGCCGGACCGCTGGGCGGCTCAGTGCGCTCCGCGTGCCTCCGCCATCCGCTGCTCGGCGATCCGGTCGGCCGCGGCGGCCGGCGGAATCCCATCCGTCTTCGCACGTGCGAATATGGCCAGCGTGGTGTCGTAGATCTTCGCCGCCTTCGCCTTGCACCGCTCGAAGTCGAAGCCGTGCAGTTCGTCGGCGACCTGGATGACACCGCCGGCGTTCACCACGTAGTCGGGCGCGTAGAGGATCCCGCGGTCGGCGATGTCCTTCTCGACGCCCGGGTGGGCGAGCTGGTTGTTGGCCGCGCCGCACACCACCTGGGTGGTCAGCACCGGCACGGTGTCGTCGTTCAGGGCGCCGCCGAGCGCGCAGGGGGCGTAGATGTCCAGGCCGTCGATGCGGATCAGCGTGTCGGTGTCCGGGACGGCGAGGACGTTGCGGTGCCGCTCGGTGATCTGCCGCACGACCTCCTCGCGCACATCGGTGACGAAGACCTCGGCGCCCTCCGCCACGAGGTGCTCGACCAGATGGTGACCGACCTTGCCGACGCCTGCGATGCCGATCCGCTTGGCGCGCAGTGACGGGTCGCCCCACAGGTGCTGGGCGGAGGCACGCATGCCCTGGTAGACGCCGAAGGCGGTGAGCACGGAGGAGTCGCCCGCGCCACCGTTCTCCGGGGAGCGTCCGGTCGTCCAGCGGCACTCGCGGGCCACGACGTCCATGTCGGCGACGTACGTACCGACGTCGCACGCGGTGACGTACCGACCGCCCAGCGAAGCCACGAACCGGCCGTAGGCCAGCAGCAGCTCCTCGGACTTGATCCGCTGCGGATCACCGATGATCACGGCCTTGCCGCCGCCGTGGTCGAGACCGGCCATGGCGTTCTTGTACGACATCCCGCGCGCGAGGTTCAGCGCGTCGGCGACGGCCTCTTCCTCGGTCGCGTACGGGTAGAAGCGCGTACCGCCGAGGGCGGGGCCCAGAGCGGTGGAGTGGATGGCGATGACGGCCTTGAGGCCGCTGGCGCGGTCCTGGCAGAGCACTACTTGCTCATGACCCCCCTGATCCGAGTGGAACAGGGTGTGCAGGACGCCGTGTGTTACGTCGGTCACTGTGGTGACTCCTGAGTACTGGCGGCGATTGGAGCGAGCTCCCGTACGGGTGGCGGGGGCTGTGAGCATGAGATTAGACCCGTGGGCGCCCGCCCACCCCGCAGTGCTCAGGATCACCTACTCCTGGAGTACAGCCGTGCGACGATTTGCATAGTTTTCCCGCACGTTTGTGAGCGGGTTTCGGAGGTTTTCCTGGCAGACGGCGGGGGAGGGAGCAGGCGTGCCCAAGGTGTCCTCGGTGATCGTCCCGTATGCGACCTATCTGCGCGTCTACGAGCCGCTGGCCGCCTTCCCGGAGCCGGAGCGCGGCCACTGGGACCGTTACGCGCGCCGCCCCGACCGCCCGTCGTACCAGGACGAACTGCGCCGTTCCCTGGCCGACTTGCTGCCCACCCCGCCCATCCCGGTGCCGGTGCACGAGAGCGGCGACGCCTTCGTGCTCGAGGCCGACGGGGTCCTGTGCGTGTGCCCGTGGCGCACCCGGCTGCGCGGCTGGCAGGCGCTGGGGGAGCTGGCCGACGAGCTGCCGAAGCCGGTCCTGGACGCGGCGCTGCCGGAGGTCGTACGGCGCCAGACGGCCCAGGACTACGAGCGCTGGCTGGCCCGCAACCCGGACGCCCGGCCGTGGATCCGCACCTCGACCTGGCAGGTGCCGCTGCACTGGTTCGTGCTGGTGTCGGACGAGGAGCGACGCTTCGACAAGGGCTCGGGCGAGATCCCCCCGATGCTGCGCTACCGGACGCCCATGGTGGAGGCGCGGCGGCGGGTGGCGCGGGCTCTGAGGACGCTCAAGGACGCCATCGACGAGGCGCCGCTGATCGACGGCCTGGTGGACGTCGGGCGCTGGCTGGAGGAGTTCCACCCGCGCTCGCTGGTCGAGCTGGACTACGGCGGCCTGGTGCACACCCTGCCGGCCGGCGAGCTGGAGGACGATCACTCGGCGGCCGATGTGGCCGACGGGATCGAGGCGCTGCGGCGCGGTGACGGGGAGGCCGCGGGGGCGGCTTACGGGCGGCTCGTGGAGCGGTGGCGGTCGGTGCGGGACCGGCGGTCGGCGAACTGAGCGGTCGGCGAACTGGGCGGCCGGATGTGACCTGGCACACGCTGTGATGTAACGAACTGGCGTTTGACGGGCCGCCCGTTTTGGGGTTTCGTGCTCGTTCTGGGGTTCTTGATGCCTCGTCAACATCGGACGTAGGTCCCGATACGGGCGTATGCATCAAGGGTGTGTCAACGCACTCAAGCGTGACGGACCGCACGTACGCGGCCCTTGCATCCCTAACCCCTCCTCGTGCCAAAATAGGACAAGGAGTCCGGGGAGGACTCTCTCTCGACATTGCACGCTTTGGGGGGTCTTGGGACTCCTGCACGCCCCTGTGACTGATCGTCACAGTGGCGTGACTGTCCGCTATGGCATGGTCCATCGGCTTCCGTCGCTGATGAACACCTGGGAGGGCAATTCCATCGGTTTGGCCGACGCGGCTGGACAGATGGTGTAGTTGTAGTGCCGAGGACAAGCCGTTCGTCCTATAACCGACTCGACTCGCGTCCGCCATTTCGGGCAACGCGGGTCAAGGTGCAGAATTTAGAGGAAAGAACCGAGAAGGTTCGGTTCTCCCGAGGAGGCCGCTCATGACCGCTCGCACCCCTGATGCCGAGCCGCTGCTGACCCCGGCTGAGGTCGCCACGATGTTCCGCGTGGACCCCAAGACGGTCACGCGGTGGGCGAAGGCCGGGAAGCTTACGTCCATCCGCACGCTCGGCGGACACCGCCGCTACCGCGAGGCTGAGGTCCGCGCACTGCTCGCGGGTATTCCGCAGCAGCGCAGCGAGGCCTGAACAACTGCATAACCGGGCAAAACGGAGGTTCCCCCAACTTCCGTGGCGCCCGAACTCTAGCTCCAAGCGACGCGGGTTCTGCCCCAACAGAGCCCACGCCCAAGCCGAACAGAGCTTCGCAGGCACGCAACAAGGGTGCGTCGTAGATCGCGCTGGACTCCGCCGGGTCCAGCGCGATCTTTTTTGTGTGCGGAGCGTGTGCCGGCGATGGTCCTGTGGGTGGGCTTGTCGGAGTCTGGGGAGGGGTGTCGGATCTCCTGTGGACTCGCCCTGGCTGGTCGCTCAGTGTGCGCGGGGGTGCTCTCCGAAGCTGGTGCAATTGCACATATTAAATTGACCAGTTGTAGGTGAGGTGTAAGTACCGCGCTTCCGGAAACTCATGCGGTGACACCCGTCACATGGTGCGGTGCTTGTCGCCTCTGGGCTGTGTGCGCTAAAGGAAGGCGCGTTCCCCAGCGCCCCACGACAGCACGGGAGTTGACGTCCCAGGCGGTTACGCGGTGGAAGCGGTTTCTCCCTCGCTGACCTCGCGCGGAGTGACCTGGGGAGTGCGCGGGGCGGAGCCCATCGCCAGCCGCAGCAGGTGATGGCAGATCGGGCAGTGGCGGGTGAGGTGTCGGTAGGACGTGGCGGCGGACAGGTGCGCGCGGAGCAACGCCCGCGTTTCGTGCCTAGCCGATGCCGCCATACGCCACCTCCAGGGGCCACGCGGGGAAAGTGCCCTGACTTCTGGGTACCGAGCGAATGTGACTCCGTCAAGGTGGCGTGGGGCTCCGCCGGTGACGCCGCGTGGTGTGCGCCCGGCGCGCCTGTGGTGGTCGTCCCTGGAGGCTGCCGCCCCAGCCCCCCGCTTCGGCCCTGAACGGGCCTCGTCCTCAAACGCCGGACAGGCTGATGGGCGCGGGCCGGCGCCGCATGTGTGGCGGGACATGAAGAAGGCCCGAGTCCCGCGGCGAGTGGTGAGTGGGTCGCCTTGGCGGCGGGACATGAAGAAGGCCCGCGTCCCTTGCCGGGATGCGGGCCTTCGTCGTTCACTGCGGTCCTGACGGGATTTGAACCCGCGGCCTCCACCTTGACAGGGTGGCGAGCACTCCAAACTGCTCCACAGGACCAGGTTTCGCTGCGCCATTCGTGCGTTGCGCTGCGAGAAGAGACTCTACAGGAGGGCGAGCCCCCTGGTCGAACTCACCCAGCGTGCAGGCCTCGTTACGGCGCCAACGCGTCGATCGTCTTCACGATCCGCTTGTCGGAGATCGGATACGCCGTACCGAGCGCGTGAGCGAAATAGCTGACGCGGAGCTCCTCCAGCATCCAGCGGACATCCAGCACCTGCTGCGGCACCGGACGCCCCTGCGGCATCTGCTCCAGCAGCCAGGCGTACTCGTCCTGCATCTCGTGGACCTTCTCCATGCGCGTCGTGTCGCGCTGGACGTTCGTCGGCATCTGCTGCAGACGACGGTCCACCGCGATCAGATACCGCATCAGATCCGCCATACGCCGCAGCCCCGCCTCCGTCACGAAACCGGGCCTCACAAGGGCGTCCAGCTGCTTACGGACGTCCGTGAGGTTTGCCAGCAGGGCAGGGCTCCGTACGGCCTTCAGACGGCGCTCGGCGGCCTGCCAGGCGGCGAGGACCTGCTGCACCTGGCCCACCGTACGCACGGTCGTGTCGACGATCTCGGCGCGCACCTTGTCGTACAGCTTCCGATACGACTCCTCGTCCCACGCCGGACCCCCGAAGTCGCCGATCAGCTTGTCCGCCGCCGCCATCGCGCAGTCGTCGAAGAGGGCCTGGATCGAGCCGTGCGGGTTCGACGACAACGCCAGCTTCTGCGCGTTCGTCAGCTTCTCCGAGGCGAACTTCGCCGGGTTCACCGGGATGTTGCGGAGGATGAGCCGGCGGGTGCCCTTCCACATCGCCTGCTGCTGCTCCGCCTCCGTGTCGAAGAGGCGTACGGAGACCAGGTCCCCGTCGTCCACCAGCGCCGGGTACGCCTTGACCGGCTGGCCGGCGCGGCGGGTCTCGAAGACGCGGGTGAGCGAGCCGATGGTCCAGTCGGTCAGGCCCTGGCGCTCCAGCGACTCGCCGCCCTCGCGGGACGCCGTGGCCGCCGCGGCCTGGGAGAGGGCCTTGCGCGCCTTCGGCTTCAGCCGCAGCTTCAGCGCCTCCAGATCCTTGTCCTCCGCCAGCTTGCGGCGCCGTTCGTCGACGATCCGGAAGGTGATGCGCAGATGCTCCGGCACCTTCGACCAGTCGAAGTCGTCGGCGGTGAAGGGGACCCCGACCATGCGCTTCAGTTCGCGCGCCATGGTCACCGTCAGCGGCTCCTGCAGGGGGGCCGCCGTGTCCAGGAACCGCTTCGCGAAGTTCGGCGCCGGTACGTAGTTGCGGCGGATCGGCTTGGGCAGGGAACGGATCAGTTCCGTCACCAACTCCTCGCGCAGGCCCGGGATCTGCCAGTCGAAGCCCTCGTCCATGGCCTGGTTCAGCACCTGGAGCGGGATGTGGACCGTCACACCGTCCGCGTCCGCGCCCGGCTCGAACTGGTACGTCACCCGGAACTTCAGCGCTCCCTGCCGCCAGGAGTCCGGATAGTCCGCCTTGGTGACCGCCTCGGCCGACTCCCGGATGAGCATCTCGCGCTCGAAGTCCAGGAAGTCCGGCTGCTCGTGCCGCTTGCGCTTCCACCAGGAGTCGAAGTGGGCGCCCGAGACGACGTGGTCCGGGACCCGCTCGTCGTAGAAGTCGAACAGCGTCTCGTCGTCGACGACGATGTCCCGGCGCCGGGCACGGTGCTCCAACTCCTCGACCTCGCTGAGGAGTTTGCGGTTGTCGGCGAAGAACTTGTGGTGCGTGCGCCAGTCGCCCTCGACCAGGGCGTTGCGGATGAACAGCTCGCGGCTGACCTCCGGGTCGATCCGGCCGTAGTTCACCTTGCGCTGGGCGATGATCGGGACGCCGTACAGCGTGACCTTCTCGTACGCCATCACCGCCGCCTGGTCCTTCTCCCAGTGCGGTTCGCTGTACGTCCGCTTCAGCAGGTGCTCGGCGAGCGGCTCGACCCACTCCGGTTCGATCTTCGCGTTGACGCGGGCCCAGAGGCGGGAGGTCTCGACGAGTTCGGCGGACATCACGAAGCGCGGGGGCTTCTTGAACAGGGCCGAGCCCGGGAAGACCGCGAACTTGGCGCTCCGTGCCCCCAGGTACTCGTTCTTCGCGCCCTCCTTCACGTCCTTCATGCCGATATGGGAGAGCAGGCCCGCGAGGAGGGAGACGTGGATGCGATCGGCGGGGGCGTCGTCCTCGTTGAGGTGGATGCCCATCTGCTTGGCGACCGTACGCAGCTGCGTATAGATGTCCTGCCACTCGCGGATGCGCAGGAAGTTCAGGTACTCCTGCTTGCACATCCGGCGGAAGGAGCTCGATCCCCGCTCCTTCTGCTGCTCGCGGACGTACCGCCAGAGGTTGAGGTACGCGAGGAAGTCGCTCGTCTCGTCCCGGAAGCGGGCGTGCTGCTGGTCGGCCTGGGTCTGCTTGTCGGCGGGGCGCTCGCGCGGATCCTGGATGGACAGCGCCGCCGCTATGACCATGACCTCGCGGACACAGCCGTTCTTGTCGGCTTCCAGGACCATGCGGGCCAGGCGCGGGTCGACGGGGAGCTGGGCGAGCTTGCGGCCGCTGTCCGTGAGCCGCTTGCGTACGTCCTTCTGCGTCGGGTCCAGCGCGCCGAGCTCCTGCAGGAGCTGGACGCCGTCGCGGATGTTGCGGTGGTCCGGCGGGTCGATGAAGGGGAACTTCTCGATGTCGCCGAGGCCGGCCGCGGTCATCTGCAGGATGACGGAGGCCAGGTTCGTCCGCAGGATCTCCGCGTCCGTGAACTCCGGGCGGGCGACGAAGTCGTCCTCGGAGTAGAGGCGGATGCAGATTCCGTCGGACGTACGACCGCAGCGGCCCTTGCGCTGGTTGGCGCTGGCCTGCGAGATCGGCTCGATGGGCAGCCGCTGGACCTTGGTGCGGTGGCTGTACCGGCTGATCCGGGCGAAGCCGGGGTCGATCACGTACTTGATGCCCGGGACGGTGAGCGAGGTCTCGGCGACGTTGGTCGCCAGAACGATCCTGCGGCCGGTGTGGGCCTGGAAGACGCGGTGCTGCTCGGCGTGGGAGAGGCGGGCGTAGAGGGGCAGGACCTCAGTGAAGCGGTAGTTCTTCTTCACCAGCGCGTCGGCGGTGTCCCGGATCTCCCGCTCGCCCGAGAGGAAGACGAGGATGTCGCCCTTCCCCTCGCCCTGGAGCTCCTCGACGGCATCGCAGATCGCGGTGATCTGGTCGCGGTCGGCGTCGTCGGAGTCCTCTTCGAGGAGCGGCCGGTAACGCACCTCCACCGGGTACGTACGGCCGCTGACCTCGATGATCGGCGCGTCGCCGAAGTGCCGGGAGAACCGCTCGGGATCAATGGTGGCCGAGGTGATGACGACCTTCAGATCCGGCCGCTTCGGCAGCAACTGCGCGAGATATCCGAGCAGGAAGTCGATGTTGAGGGACCGCTCGTGGGCCTCGTCGATGATGATCGTGTCGTAGGCGCGCAGCTCGCGGTCGGTCTGGATCTCGGCGAGCAGGATGCCGTCGGTCATGAGCTTGATGAAGGTGGCGTCGGGGTTCACCTGGTCGGTGAACCGCACCTTCCAGCCGACCGACTCCCCGAGCGGCGTGTCCAGCTCCTCCGCCACCCGCTCGGCGACCGTACGGGCCGCGATACGGCGGGGCTGCGTGTGCCCGATCATGCCGCGCACGCCACGCCCGAGCTCGAGACAGATCTTCGGGATCTGCGTGGTCTTACCGGACCCGGTCTCACCGGCCACGATCACGACCTGGTGGTCGCGGATGGCGGCCGCGATGTCGCTCTTCTTCTGGCTGACCGGCAGCTGCTCGGGGTACCTGACCTCGGGCACAAGGGTGCGCCGGGTGGCGATACGCTCCTCGCCCCTGGCGATCTCCGCCTCGATCTCGGCGAGCACGGCGGCGCGCGCCTCCGGCTTACGGATCTTGCGCGCACCTTCGAGCCGCCGGCCGAGCCGCTGCGCGTCACGCAGGGAGAGCTCGGGCAGGCGGGGGGCGAGGGCGCCGAGGGCGGGGGCAGGGTGCGTAGACATACGCGATCCAGGATCTCATCCCGTCGAAATCCGTGGCGAACGCTTTTGTCGCGACGGCGAAGGGCGTGAAGGCGAAGGGTGTGACGGAGAGAGCCATGAAACACCGAGGGCTCCGACCGCATGGTCGGAGCCCTCGAGATGGTGGCTGGGGCCGGGGTCGAACCGGCGACCTATCGCTTTTCAGGCGATCGCTCGTACCAACTGAGCTACCCAGCCACGAGGCCTACAAGAGGCCTCAGCGGTCCTGACGGGATTTGAACCCGCGGCCTCCACCTTGACAGGGTGGCGAGCACTCCAAACTGCTCCACAGGACCAAGCTGTGCGTACGACAGTGTCGCACACCGTACTGCGTGCCCCCAACGGGATTCGAACCCGTGCTACCGCCTTGAAAGGGCGGCGTCCTAGGCCGCTAGACGATGAGGGCTATCGGCCCGCCTGGGCGCTTCTCAGCGCGTCGGGGACGTGAGAAGCATATGGGATGGCGGGAGGTATCGCCAAAACGGTTTACGGGGAGGGGCTGGGGGTGGGCGTCGGCGAGTCGCTCGGCGAGTCGCTCGCGCCCGGTTGGTTCTCCTCCACCAGGTTGCGCCGCACCTCAGCCGTCGTCAGGCCCAGGCCGCCCAGCTCGATCTCGTCCCAGGCCTGGAGGCGGTGGGTGTCGCGGTCGAAGTAGAGGATCGAGGTCTGGATGGGGTCGGGGTGTTTGCCCTCGATCGCGCGTAGGCCGCTGCCGCCGGTCGAGCCTTCGACGCGGAGGCGGGTGCCGTAGGGCAGGACCTCCATCTCCTGGTGATGGATGTGGCCGGCCAGGGCCAGGGGGACCTCGCCGTCGGTCTGGCCGGCGGCGATCGGTTCGTGGGCGACGGCGACGTCCACGGGGGTGCCGGCGGCCTTCTGGTCGCGCAGGGACGTGGCCAGGCGGGCGCCTGCCAGTTCGTTGGCCGCGTCGCCGCCGGGGATCTTGGAGCGGTCGGGGGTGAACTGGGGGTCGCCGATTCCGGCGAAGCGCAGGCCCGCGACGGTCCGTGCCTTGCCGTCGTCCAGGACGTGGACGTTCTTGAGGTTTTCCAGGTAGCGCTGGGTGAGGCGGGAGTCGTGGTTGCCGCGGACCCAGACGTAGGGCGCGCCGAGGTCCTCGATGGGGTCGAGGAAGCCGTTCTCGGCGGCGGTGCCGTGGTCCATGGTGTCGCCGGAGTCGACGATCACGTTGACCTTGTACTGGTCCACGAGCGAGGCGATGATCTTCCAGCTCGCCGGGTTGAGGTGGATGTCGGAGACGTGCAGGACGCGGATGGTGCTCGGGTCGGGTGCGTAGGCGGGGAGCGTGGAGGTGGCGTCGTAGAGCTTGGTCACGTTGGTGACCAGGCGGGCCAACTCCTTTTGGTAGACGTCGAATTCGGTGACGATGCTGCGGGCGTTGCCCACCAGGGACGGTGCGGAGGAGAGCAGGCCCGAGAACTTCGGTTCCAGGACGGATTCGGGGTTCCAGGTGGCGTATGCCGTGCCGCCCGAGGCCGCGAGCAGGGTGAGGGCGAGGCCGCCGGCGGCCAGGGCGCGGCGGGGGCGGCGGTAGACGGCGAGGCCGAGGGCGGTGGCGCCGGTGACGACGGCGACGCAGGAGCGCAGGGCCAGGTCGCGGGTGCCGTGGGCGACGTCCTGGGTGACCTCGTCCTGGAGGCCGGAGAGTCGTTCGGGGTGGTCGACGAGGGCCTGGGCGCGGGCCGGGTCCAGTTGGTCGACGTTGACGTCCAGGCGGACGGGGGCGATGTGGCTGTCCAGTTGGAGGGCGCCGAGCGGGGAGACGTTGATCTTTGTGCCGCCGGTGGTGGAGGGGCGCAGGGTCATCGTCGTGTTCATCGGGCCGACCGGGACGCGTACGTTGCCGACGATCAGCAGGCCGAGCCAGGCGCCGAGGAGGACGACGGTGACCAGGCCGAGGGCGCGTGTCCAGGGGTGGGGCTGGGTGACGAGTTCGGGGGTGGGGCTCGGGCGGCGGGTGGCGTAACGGCGGGCGAGGGCGCGTGGCGCCCTGGGGAGCGAGGCGAGAACCTTCCGGACTGCGGCGGGGACGCGGGCCATTGGTCCCGTATGCCCAAGTGCGCGGGTGGGTATGCGGGGCCGTTGGCGGCTCCTTCACGGCGGGTTCGTACCCGACAATGGGCCTGTGCTGGAGATGACGCGCGAGGAGTTCGAGGAACTGGTCGCCGAGGCGCTGGACCGGATCCCGCCGGAGTTGACGCGGCTGATGGACAACGTCGCGGTGTTCGTCGAGGACGAACCGCCGACGGACGATCCCGAGCTGCTCGGTTTGTACGAGGGGACTCCGCTGACCGAGCGCGGGGAGTGGTACGCCGGGGTGCTGCCGGATCGGATCACGATCTATCGGGGGCCGACGCTGCGCATGTGTGCGTCGCGGGAGGAGGTCGTCGAGGAGACCGAGGTGACGGTGGTGCACGAGATCGCGCATCACTTCGGGATCGACGACGCGCGGCTGCACGCGCTCGGGTACGGGTGAGTCGGGTACGGGTGAGGGGGATCCCGGGTCTTTCGGTGGCGGGTGTGTGTCCTGTCGCGCGGGGCGCGTGTCCTCTTGTGGGCGGCGGGAGTTGGGCAGGTTGACTTCTTCGCCCGCCCCTGGAGGTGGCTCCCGTGCGCCCCTTGTACGTACCTGTCCGTCTGGCTGCCACGGTGATGGCCGTCGCCGCTGCCGCCGGCTGTATGAGCGTGGGTGACGACGCCGGAGGCGGGAGCGCGAAGCCCTCGCACTCCGCGGGTCAGCGCGGTGGTGAGGCGCCCGACGGGGGGTCGGCCGTGTCGGGCGGCGGGTCCGGGTACGGGGCGCACGTGGACGACCGCAAGCGGGAGAAGGAGAAGGGCGAGAAGGGCAAGGGGAAGGGCGAGAAGGGGGCCGAGGAGTCGGCGTCCGCCTCGGCCTCGCCGTCCGCGGACGTGAGCGCGTCCGCTCCCGCGGGGGGCAAGCCGCCGGTCAAGCCGGGGCAGACCGAGAAGCCGGGTCCCACCCGTACGGCCGATCCGACGCCCACCCGGACGCCGGATCCGCAGCCGACGCCGACCGAGCAGCCGACGTCCGCCGTGCCGACGCCCACGGAGGCCGAGCCGTCGTCGTCGGCGCACGAGGAGACGGGGCCGCAGCTGGCTCAGCGGGAGCCGGCGCCGGCTGCGGGGGCGCCCGCCTGACGTGGGGGCGGCGGGGGCGAGGGGGTGGTGGCACGTGACGTTGCCTACACGGGTGGCGGTCGGTTTGCCTTGGGGGGTCGAGGGTGCGTATGGTGGTAGATCGTTTGATCCCATTGCCCGGCGCCAACGCAGAGCGCGCCGTGTGGCGCGTTCTCTCCCTTGCCGTGGCTGACCGCATAGAGGCGGTCGTATTGCGAAATCACGGAGTTGACGGGCGCGTGCCGACGAGACTCCGGAAGGTTTCGCTTAAGCATGTCCATTTCCAGTACTGATCACGTCGTCGTGCCCGAGAACGAGGGCACCGAGGACGCTCCCGAGGTCACCTTCGCGGACCTCGGTCTCCCCGAGGGCGTCGTGCGCAAGCTCGCCCAGAACGGCGTGACCACCCCCTTCCCGATCCAGGCCGCGACCATCCCGGACGCCCTGGCCGGCAAGGACATCCTCGGCCGTGGCCGCACCGGCTCCGGCAAGACCCTCTCCTTCGGTCTGCCCACCCTGGCGACGC
Organism: Streptomyces sp. T12; assembly: GCF_028736035.1. Classification (NCBI taxonomy): domain Bacteria; kingdom Bacillati; phylum Actinomycetota; class Actinomycetes; order Kitasatosporales; family Streptomycetaceae; genus Streptomyces; species Streptomyces sp. T12. The sequence goes on along the minus strand of NZ_CP117866.1, from coordinate 5,066,399 downwards.
TCGCCGGTGGCCGCACCGAGAAGCACAAGCCGCGCGCCGTCATCCTCACCCCGACCCGTGAGCTCGCCATGCAGGTGGCGGACGCCCTCCAGCCGTACGGCGACGTCCTCGGCCTGAAGATGAAGGTCGTCTGCGGCGGTACGTCCATGGGCAACCAGATCTACGCCCTGGAGCGCGGCGTCGACATCCTCGTCGCCACCCCGGGCCGCCTGCGCGACATCATCAACCGCGGCGCCTGCTCGCTGGAGGACGTGAAGATCACCGTCCTCGACGAGGCCGACCAGATGTCCGACCTGGGCTTCCTGCCCGAGGTCACCGAACTGCTCGACCAGGTCCCGTCCGGCGGTCAGCGCATGCTCTTCTCCGCGACCATGGAGAACGAGATCAAGACCCTCGTCGACCGGTACCTCACCAACCCGGCCACGCACGAGGTCGACGCCGCCCAGGGTGCCGTGACGACCATGTCGCACCACATCCTGATCGTGAAGCCCAAGGACAAGGCGCCGGTCACCGCCGCGATCGCCTCCCGCAAGGGCCGCACCATCATCTTCGTCCGCACCCAGCTCGGCGCCGACCGTGTCGCCGAGCAGCTGCGCGACTCCGGCGTGAAGGCCGACGCGCTGCACGGCGGCATGACGCAGGGCGCGCGGACCCGGACGCTGGCCGACTTCAAGGACGGGTACGTCAATGTGCTCGTCGCGACCGATGTCGCCGCTCGCGGTATCCACGTCGACGGCATCGACCTCGTGCTGAACGTCGACCCCGCCGGTGACCACAAGGACTACCTGCACCGGGCGGGCCGTACGGCGCGTGCGGGGCGTACCGGTACGGTCGTCTCCCTCTCCCTGCCGCACCAGCGCCGCCAGATCTTCCGGCTGATGGAGGACGCGGGCGTCGACGCCTCGCGCCACATCATCCAGGGCGGTGCCGCCTTCGACCCGGAGGTCGCCGAGATCACCGGCGCCCGTTCGATGACCGAGGTGCAGGCCGAGTCCGCGGGCAACGCCGCGCAGCAGGCCGAGCGTGAGGTGGCTCAGCTCACCAAGCAGCTGGAGCGGGCGCAGCGGCGTGCCGTCGAGCTGCGGGAGGAGTCCGACCGGCTCGTCGCCCGCGCGGCGCGCGAGCGCGGTGAGGACCCGGAGGCCGCGGTGGCCGAGGCGCAGGCGGCGGCGGTCGAGGCCGTCGAGGTGGCCGTGCCCGAGCAGCCGGCGGCGCAGGACGTCGACAAGACGGAGGCTCCGGCGTACGAGCGTCGTGAGCGTCGTGACAACGACCGTGGCGGGTTCCGCCGGGACGACCGTCGGGATGACCGGGGTGGTCGTTCCTTCGAGCGCCGGGACAACGACCGCGGTGGGTTCAACCGTGACCGTGGCGACCGTGGGTTCGAGCGTCGTGACAACGACCGTGGTGGCTTCCGCCGGGACGACCGTCGCGACGACCGCCGGGATGACCGGGGTGGCCGTTCCTTCGAGCGCCGGGACAACGACCGCGGTGGGTTCAACCGTGACCGTGGCGACCGTGGGTTCGAGCGTCGTGACAACGACCGTGGCGGCTTCCGCCGGGACGACCGTCGCGACGACCGCGGTGGCCGCTCCTTCGACCGCGACCGTGGTGGCCGTTCCTTCGAGCGTCGTGACAACGACCGTGGTGGCTTCCGCCGGGACGACCGGCCGGCCGCTCGTCCCTTCGAGCGTCGGGACGAGCGCGGTGGGCACCGCGGCAGCGACCGCCCCTTCAACCGCGACCGTCGCGACGACCGCCCGGGCTTCCGCGCCGGCGGCCACGACCGGCCCAGCCACGACCGGCCCGGCCACGACCGCCCGTACGGCCGTCGTGACGACCACCGCGGTGGCGGCTCCTTCCAGCGCCGCGATGACAAGCCGCGCTGGAAGCGCAACAGCTGACGGCTGAGCAGTACAGAGACAGAGCGCCGTGGTCCGGTTCGGGCCACGGCGCTCTGCTGTGTAGGGAGCGTGAGTGGACTGTAAGATCAGCCCACTTTTGAGGGAGATGTGACGGCCGGGGCCGGGGACATCTGACGCACCGCACGCTCTCCCTCGCGTTTCTGGGGAGGATTCGCCTTGGCTCGTCATGCCTTCGTACGTCTTTCGCGCGCGAGACGCGCGGCCGTCGCCGTCGCGGCTTCCGCGGCCCTCGCTGCTGGGCTGAGCCCGCTGCTGCCGGCCGCGTCGGCCGTGGAGGGCGCGCAGGAGACGGTGGTGCCGGCGACGCTGCGGAGCAGCTACCTGTGGGCGTCGCTCCACTACGCGGGCACGGGCACCGGTCATGACGGAGCGGGCAGCCAGGGCGTCTTCCACCGTATGGAGGGCAGCAACGAGCTGCTCTGGACGCGGTACGCGGACGGCACGACCCGGGCCGTACCGACGAAGGAGGGGGCGACCTTCACCTATGCGACCGGCACCGACGTCCTGCCGTATCGCTACGCAGACGGCCGGGTCGAGCTGTGGAACGCCTCGGACGACACGACCCGGACGGTTCAGGTCCCCGCGGGGCAGAACCTGATCACCGCGTACGACGGCGTGGTCGTCACGTCCAGCACCGCCACCGCGGAGGACGGCACGACCGTCAAGACGGTGCACCTGTTGAGCCCGGAGGCCGACGGCACCACCCGCGACGTGGCGGTCGACGACCTGCCCGCGGGCCTGCGCATCGGTGCTCCCCGGGGCGCCGACGCCACCAGCCTGTTCCACTACGGCCAGTACGAGGGCCAGACCGTCGTGGTCGGCGTCGACCGGCAGACCGGACGCGTGACCGGCTGGACCCGGCCGCTGGCCCAGGCGTACCCCGGCATCGTGGTCACGGCGGACCACGTCGTGCTGTACTACGCCGCTGACGCCAAGGTGCTCGTCCTGCCCCGGGCGGACCTGTCCGCGGCGCCGACCGAGGTCACGCTGCAGAGCGAGGGTGTGAACCCCGCCCTCGGCCTGGCGGTGATCGGCGACTGGCTGGTCTTCCGCTCCACCAGCAGCACGGTGGTGAAGGCCCAGCCGATCGCGGGCGGCGCCGCGGTGACCCTGCTGACGTCGTCCGACACCCGTGGCCTCTCGGTCTCCCACGACGGCACCGCAGCCGTAGTGGGCCGTACGTCCACCGCTGCCGATGACTGGGGCATCCAGCGCATCAGCCCGGGCGCGGACGGCGGGGCCCCGGTCGTCACCCAGGTCAAGGCGCTGCCGAAGCCGCCGGTCGAGATCCAGGGCCTCGCCCTCGAACAGGGGCGGCTCCTCGTCGCCGACGACAGCCGGTACGGCAACCGCGACAGCTACCTGCGGACCGTCGCCGCGACCGGCACGCCCGAGTTCGGCGCGCGTTCCTCGTACGACGGAACCGACCTGTTGCTCCAGGACTGCCCGCCGGCGGAGGGCGGCTGCCGGCTGTACGGCACGGCCGACAACCGTGCCGTCTGGCTGGCGAAGGACACGGCGGACCACGACCGGCTCCGCGTCAACGGCCCCGCCCCGTACAGCTTCTGGGAGCGCGGGGTCCCCGCGGGCGGGCGGATCACCGACGTCTCCGGCCAGTACCTGATCCACACGACCGCGACCCAGCAGACCGTCCTCAAGATCGGCAACGACGGTACGGCGGCGATGACCCGCACTCCCGGCGCCGCCGCCCTCTCCGGCGACACCTTGTGGACCGCGGGCACCACCCCGGGCAGCGTCACCGCGTACGACCTGACCGCGAGGAAGACCACCGAGACCCTCGCCACCGACGCCGGTTGCATCCCCACCGAACTCCAGGCGCTCGGCCGGTACCTGTACTGGACCTGCGCAGACGGCAAGGCCGGTGTCTACGACCGTACGGCCAAGGCGTCCGTGCCCGTGCCGGCGGGCGAGGCCAAGCTCGGTGACGGGTACGTCGTCACGCACGACAAGCAGGCCGGGAAGCTGACGCTGACGACCGTCGCGGGCGGCACGCCCGCGAGCCGCGTCATCGGCGATCTGCCCGACACCGGGGTCTCGCAGCGCGACGTGCGCTGGACCGTCGACGAGTCGGGCGCGAACGCCGCGTACGTCGACGACCAGGAGCGCGTGCACCTCGTACCGTCCGGAGTCGCGCAGCAGCCGCTGCGGCTGCTGGGGCCGGCGCAGAGTGCGTCGTACGTCGAGGCGCGCACGATCGACGCGACGCCCGACACCCTGACCACTGTGCAGCTGTCGAAGCCGTCCGCGGGCTGGGAGCTGACCGTACGCAACCGCGCGACCGGCAAGATCTACAACGCCGGCCGGTACAGCGGTGCGGCGCGCGGCGAGCTGAGCGTCGGCTGGAACGGTGACGACCCGACAACGACGGCCGGCGGGGACGTGTTCCTGCCGAACGGGACCTACGACTGGACGCTCACCGTCACACCGGCCGACGGCGTCGGCGACCCGCTGGCGGTGCGCGGCTCCGTGAAGCTGCTGCACGGCGACCCCGCGCGCCATGACCACGTGGGCTCGGACGGGCTGCCCGACGGTGACGGCGACCTGCTCACCCTCAACTCCTCGGGGACGCTGACCTTCCAGCAGGGCACGGGCAAGGGCACGTTCTCCGGGAAGGTGTCGGGAAGCGGCTGGTCGACGTCCGTCGTCGCGGTGCCCTTCGGGGACCTGAACGGCGATCGCTGCAATGACGTGCTGGTGCGGATGGGCGACGGCTCGCTGCGCGGCTACAAGGTCAAGTGCGGTCTGGCGCCGGAGACTTCGATGGCGTACACGAAGCTGGGTACTGGCTGGAACGCCTACAACGTGCTCACCTCGCCCGGTGATCTGACCGGTGACAAGCGGGCCGACCTGCTGGCGCGGAAGGCGTCGACCGGGGACATCTACCTCTTCGCGGCGAAGAGCGACGGGACGCTTGCGGCGGGGAAGAAGATCCGTTCGGCGTGGACCGGTTACCCGAAGATCCTGGGCGCCGGGGACCTGAACGGCGACGGTCACGGGGACGTCCTCGCCCGTGACAAGGCGGGGGCGCTGTGGCGCTACAACGGCCTGGGCAACGGTCTGTTGAAGGATCGCGTGAAGGTCTTCACGGGCTGGGGCACCGGCTACAACGTCATCGTCGGCCCCGGGGACATCACCGGGGACGGGAAGGCCGACCTCGTCTCGCGGGACGGCAGCGGCAATGTCTGGCGCAACAACGGTGACGGCAAGGGGTCGTTCGGGGCGCGGGTGAAGATCGCGGGCGGCTGGCAGGGCTACAAGGGCCTTTTCTAGCCAAGTTGTGACGTGTGTCATGCCCCCGGCGCGGGAATCGCTGGGGACATGACAGATGACGCCATAGCGAGTGGGCTGTCTGACGAAGAGCGGCTGGCCCAGCTCGGCTACACGCAGGTTCTCGCCCGCCGCATGTCGGCGTTCTCCAACTACGCGGTCTCCTTCACGATCATCTCGGTCCTGTCGGGCTGCCTGACCCTCTATCTGTTCGGCATGAACACGGGCGGCCCGGCGGTGATCACCTGGGGCTGGGTGGCCGTGGGCCTGATGACCCTCTTCGTCGGCCTGTCCATGGCGGAGATCTGCTCGGCGTATCCGACGTCGGCGGGACTGTACTTCTGGGCACACCGGCTCGCGCCGTCGCGTACGGCCGCCGTCTGGGCGTGGTTCACGGGCTGGTTCAACGTGCTGGGCCAGGTGGCGGTGACGGCGGGCATCGACTTCGGGGCCGCGTCCTTCCTGGGCGCGTACCTGAACCTGCAGTTCGGTTTCGAGGTGACGCCGGGCCGCACGATCCTGCTCTTCGCGGGGATCCTGGTGCTGCACGGCCTGCTCAACACCTTCGGCGTACGCATCGTCGCGCTGCTCAACGGCATCAGCGTGTGGTGGCACGTGCTGGGTGTCGCGGTGATCGTCGGCGCGCTGGCCTTCGTACCGGACGAGCACCAGTCCGCGTCCTTCGTGTTCGGCGAGTTCGTGAACAACACGGGCTGGGGCAGCGGGGTGTACGTGGTGCTGCTGGGCCTGCTGATGGCCCAGTACACCTTCACCGGCTACGACGCCTCGGCGCACATGACGGAGGAGACGCACGACGCGTCGACGGCGGGCCCGAAGGGCATCGTGCGGTCGATCTGGACGTCGTGGATCGCGGGATTCGTGTTGCTGCTGGGCTTCACCTTCGCGATCCAGTCGTACGAGGGTGCCCTCACGTCCCCGACGGGCGCGCCGCCCGCGCAGATCCTGCTCGATGCGCTGGGCGCGACCGCCGGCAAGCTTCTGCTGCTGGTCGTGATCGGGGCGCAGCTGTTCTGCGGGATGGCGTCGGTGACGGCCAACAGCCGCATGATCTATGCCTTTTCGAGGGACGGGGCGCTTCCCTTCTCCCACGTCTGGCACACGGTCAGCCCGCGCACGCGCACGCCGGTCGCGGCGGTGTGGCTGGCGGCGGGCGGGGCGCTGGTCCTCGGGCTGCCGTATCTGATCAATGTGACGGCCTACGCGGCGGTGACCTCGATCGCGGTGATCGGCCTGTACATCGCCTACGTCATCCCGACGCTGCTGCGGCTGCGCAAGGGGGAGGCCTTCGAGCGGGGGCCGTGGCATCTGGGCCGCTGGTCGGGGGTCGTGGGGGTGGTGGCGGTGGCGTGGGTCGGCGTGATCACGGTGCTGTTCATGCTGCCGCAGGTGTCACCGGTGACCTGGGAGACCTTCAACTACGCGCCGATCGCCGTCCTGGTCGTCCTCGGCTTCGCCACGACCTGGTGGCTGGCCTCGGCCCGGCACTGGTTCCTCAACCCCGACCACGAGCGGACGATCGCCCGGGAGGCGGCTCGGGCGGGGGCGCCTGAAGCGGTGGATCCGTAGGGCCACGGCGGCGCGCGAGGGCTTGTTTCCTCGCCGTCCGCCACCGTCGACGTGGCCGTGTCCCCGATACCCGATCGGAGACACGGCCACGGGCGGCTATGCTCGGGGTGGCAACATCGCCTGGGCCCTTAGCTCAATTGGCAGAGCAGTGGACTTTTAATCCATTGGTTGTGGGTTCGAGTCCCACAGGGCCTACAGGTTGCAGGTGGGGGTTGACCCCTCTGACCTGCTACGCAGCGCCTGAGTCGGCTTCGGTCGGGTCGGGCGCTGCTTCGTTCTCAAGCCATTGCGTGAGCGATGCGTGAGCGGATGCGCTCGCGGCTTGCGGATCGCGGGCTGCTGGGGCGGACGAATCAGCAGCCGCCGGACGCGACCGGGGGATCAGCTTTGCTGCCTTCTCGGCGATTTCGCGGTCCAGCTCAGGGAGCAGGCTCGTGTACGTGTCCGAGGTCAGCGTGATCGTGGAGTGCCGCAAGGTCTCCTTCACCGTGTGGATGTCGCCGCCGCCTCCGTGCGTGAGCGTCGCGGCGACGTGGCGGAGGTCCCGGAGGGTGATGGGTGGCAGGTCGGTCGTGGCGAGGATGCGGCGGAAGGTCTCGGAGACCGTGCCGGGATGGAGCCAGGAGCCGTCTTCCTTCGTGAAGACCTTGCCCGTGTCCTGCCAGGCATCGCCCCACTGCGCGCGCTCCTTCTCCTGGCGGGCTTTGTGCTCGCGCAGTTCGGAGATGGTCGTGCTGTCGAGCGCGATCGTGTTCGCGCTTCCGTCCGTCTTCGGCTCCGACTCGTAGGGGTCCCAGCCGTCCACCACGATCTCCTTGGCGGGGGTGATGAGTCCGGCGTCGAGGTCGATCTCGTGCCAGTCCTGGCCGACCGCCTCGCCGCGACGGAGGCCGCGGGTGCCCATGAGGTGGAAGATCGCGTACAGGCGGTCGCCCTCGGCCGCGTCGAGGAAGGCGCCGAACTGCTGCGGGGTCCACACCATCACGGGGCCAGGGATTTCGCCCGTCCCGCGCCAGCGCCGGACACGTTCATCGGTCCAGAGGAGTGGCTTCGGGCGCTTGCCGGACTCCAACTCGACGTGGGACGCCGGGTTGAAGGTGATGAGCTGCTGGGCGATCGCTGAGTTCAGGGCCGCGCGCAGGGTGCGGCGGATCGCCTGACGGGATGCCGGGCCGGTGATCTTCCGGAACGGCTTCATCTCCGCCAGCTTGGCCCGCTCGGCTGCGAGCAACTTCCGCTCGGCTCCTACGGGGCGGCCGGGCTTGCTCGGCTTGCAGCGGGCGATCTGCTCGCGGCGGGCCTCGTTCTCGGCCGCGATGACCTCGTTGTCGTCGGCTATCCCGTCGAACATCTCCACCAGGTGGCCGACGTTGAGGCGGTCGAGGCGTACGTGGCCGATGCGCGGCTTCAGGTGGACGCGGATGTGGGAGGCGTAGCCGTTGAGCGTGGTCTTGCGGCGCTTCTTCGCGGCGAACCACTGGTCGAGCCACTCGCCGACGGTGAGGCTGCCACGGAGGGCCAGGCCCGCCCTCAGACGGCGTCGGGTCTCCTCGATGGCGGGCAGCGGGGCCTTCTCGGCTGCGACCTCCTCCAGCAGGGCTACGAGGCGCTGGAGGCTGTCGGGGTCGTCCTTGTCCGCCAGGGCGAGCAGAGCGCGGACGTGGTCGAGGTCCGACTGGGCGTCCTTCAGGGACTCGTAGCCAGCGCGGCTGAAGGAGCGGCGGGTGCCGTCCTCGCGGGGTGGCAGCTCCTGGCGTATGGAGTGGTAACCGTGCTTCCGGCTTTTGCGCTTCGGGCAGGAGGAGCCGAGTTCCTTGCCGGTCTTCGGGTCGCGGCACGAGCAGCGGCGGTAGGTAGAGCCCTTCAAAGGCGTTCCTCCGGGGTGTCGGTATCGGGTTCGGGCGCGTCGACGTCGCCCAGTGCGGGTGGCAGATCGGGTGGGATGGCCCCCTCCTCGCGGAGATCGCGTCGGAGGTGGCGGAGGCTGTACTTGGCGGAGATGGCCTGATCGGCGTACTTGGCCCGCTGGCGCTCAGCTTCTTCCTGCTGGGCGCGGCTGGTGGCCGTCTTGGCTGCGAACCGTGCCCGTTCTTCCTCTTCTAGCGCGGCGAGGGCAGTGCTCACGAGGCTGGCGTGGGCCTCGAAGTCGGGGACCAGGCCCGCGTCGTAGCCGAACACGTCCTCTTCGCCGGTGAAGCGGCGCAGGGCGTCCCAGGTGGGCACGAGGTGCTGGAACGGAAGCTCCTGGGTCTCCTCGACGTAGCCGACAGGGAAGACCAGGCAGACCGGATACGTCTCCAGCGCGGCGGCCAGGACCATGACGTCCACCAGCGGGAGATTGGCCCGGCGGCCGGACTCCATGTTGGCGATCACGTTGCGCGGGATGGGATGCCCGAGCTGCTCGCACCGGTCCGCCAGTTCCTGCGCGCTCCATCCCATCTCCTTCCTCCTGCGCCGAACTTCGCCGGCCACGTTGGCCTTGACCCGGTCCGCCCACTCCGGGACGTCGTCCTCGTCACTTCCATCATCGAAACCGCGTTGTGTCATGCAGACACATTAACTTCGTCATCCTGGTTTGTAGGCGCCTGGAGACGGATGTGACGACCGCGTTCGCCGAGGGCTGCACGGAAAGGGGCGCACTGCATGCGCGAAGACACGACGGCCGGACGACCGAAGGGCGCGAAGGGGATGAGCCGGGAGGAGCTGCTCGCTCTCCCCGTATCGGTTGACCTGGACACGGGCAATCGGGCTCTGGGGCTCGGGCGTAGCAAGGGGTACGAGCTGGCGAAGCGCGGCCAGTACCCGTGCAAGGTGCTGCGGCTGGGCAACGCCTACCGAGTGGTGACCGCCGATCTGTTGCAGCTGCTGGGTCTGGCGGCGTGAAGGGGCGGGAGCGTAGCAGACAGTTCTGCGCTGAGCTGACACAGAAACGCTGGACTGTGGCGGGGCGTGGACGTACTGTCCGTGTTCCCTCGCGGTGTCCGAACGCCCGCGAGAAGAGGGAGAGCCCCCGGCGGTGCAACGCCGGAGGCCCGATGACTCCCCACCAATCCGATGCGAACCGACCCGGCGGCACGGGCATGCCAGCCCGCCACCGCCAGACGAGGAGCCGCCGAGTGCAACCCGAGAACCCCGAGTCCTATTCCGCCTCCGCCGAGGCGGTCTGGCCCACCACCGCCATCCCCGGCCGACCGGGCGCCCACCTGCGCGCCGCACAGGCTGACGGCGTCGGCCCGGACCTGAGCGATGACGCGCCCGCCCACAGCGCCGATGCGGCGGACGCGACGAGCGGGTTGGAGGCGATACCCGATGCGGAGCCGACGGTCGGCTCGAAGCTGCTGGACGAACTGCGTGAGCAGATAGCCCAGTTCGTGATCCTGCCCCCGCCGCAGGCGCTGGACGCCGTGACGCTGTGGGTGGCGGCGACGCACTTGCAGCCCGCGTGGCAGCACGCGCCGCGTCTGGCGGTGGTGGGGCCGGCGAAGCGGTGTGGCAAGTCGCGGCTGCTGGACGTGCTGACCGAGACGGTCCACGAGCCCATGCTCACCATCAACACCACACCGGCAGCCATCTTCCGCTCGATCACCGAGGAGAATCCGCCCACGCTCCTGGTGGACGAGGCGGACACCATCTTCGGCACCCCGAAGATGGCCGAGAAGAACGAGGAGATGCGTGGCCTGCTCAACGCCGGTCACCAGCGCAACCGCTACGTGACCCGGGTCGTCGGCAACGACCACACCCCGCACCGGTTCGCGACCTTCGCCATGGCGGCCATCGCGGGGATCGGCGATCTGCCCGACACGATCATGGACCGGGCGGTGGTGATCCGGATGCGGCGCCGGGCCGAGGGCGAGAAGGTCAAGCCCTTCCGCTCCCGCCGCGACATCCCGGCCCTGCATGATCTGCGCGACCGCATCGCCGCGTGGGCCAGGCCCCTGCTGGACGAGGCCGCGAACCTGGAGCCGGACATGCCGGTCGAGGACCGCGCGGCGGACACCTGGGAGCCGCTGGTGATCGTCGCCGATCTGGCCGGTGGGCACTGGCCCCGTCTGGTGCGGGTGGCGTGTGCGCGGATGGTCGCCGCCGAGGCGGCGACCGAGGAGGACCACCCGAGCGGGGCGCGGATCCTCGCCGACATCCGCCGGGTCTTCGTCGCCCAGCGCGAGGTGGACAGCCTGTCCACCGAGGAACTCCTGCACCACCTGTGCCAGGATCCCGAGGCCCCGTGGGGCGAGTGGGGGCGCGGCGGGCTGACCGCCCGTGAGCTGAGCAGGATGCTGCGTGAGTTCGACATCAGGCCCGGCAACGTCCGCATGGCCGACCGGACTCAGCGCAAGGGGTACATGCGCAACAAGTTCCTCGACGCCTGGCGCCGGTACTGCCCCGCAGTCCACCCCGTCGACGCCGACCCAGGCTCCGGCTCCGGCTTCAGCGAGGGCTGAGCCCCGCCCCCTGGTTGCCGTACTTGTCGTCCCTGCCGTGATCTCGCAGGTCAAACGGCATGCGGCCAAGACGGAAGCGAGGGCCAAGACGGCAACGCGATCATGACCGGCGCGTTGCCTGCCCAAGACGCGGTCCCGATCCGTCTTGTGCCGTACCCCGCCGTCCTGCCGTATCAGCACAGGTCGCAGCCCTGCCCTCCGGGACGGAAGAGGCAACGCCACCGTCTCGACGCGGGACACGGCCAAACCCGAAACCAGGTGCCCGTCAAACGCACCGACGTCTTGTTCCGAGTCGGAACAAGACGTCGGCAGCGCCCGCCAGGACGGGGAACCTAGGCGCTCGCCGTACCCACTCTGACCTGCGCTTGCAACGGCCAAGACGGCAAAGACGCACCACGCCACTACCCCAGGAGCACCCCGCTTGAGGATCCCGATCATGTCTCGTCGCCCAGACCGCCCGTCCCTGGACGACCAGCCGGCGAAGGCGAAGCTGAGTGCGGAGCAGTATGTGCTCCGCACGGCCGGCATCGTCATCGCGGCCCTGACCGCAGGTGCGTTCTGGCTCTCCTACGCGCACCTGGCCGAGGTCGCCGCCCAGCATGGACTCCGTGACTCGCCGACCCGCCGCTGGGCGTGGCCCGCGACGCTGGACGCGTTCATCGTCGCGGGCGAGCTGCTCATGCTCCGTGCTGGCCTGCGCCGCGTCACTGACAAATGGGCCATCGGTGTCACCGCCATCGGATCGGTCGGCTCCATCGGGCTCAACGTGGCTGGCGTGACCGGCACGCGCGAAGTCGGCAGCGTGCCGTTGCTCGACTACGTGGTGGCCGCGGTTCCCCCGGCCGCCGCGATGGTGGCCTTCGGCGTGCTGATGCGGCAGATCCACGAACTGGTCGCACAGCCTGCTGCCAGTCATCCAGCCCCGGATTCTGTGCAGGTGCCGCAACCAACGGCCACCACATCCGTCCACCCCGCGAAGTCGTCGGCCACCGCAGTCGGCCAGTGGGCCGAGGCTCCGGTCGAGCACATCCGGCCGGCCGAGCTACTCATCGAGCCCGCCCGGGCCACGGAGCCACCGGCCGCCACATCCGTCCAGTCGCCGGAATCGCCCGCCGACGCTGCAGCGGGCAAGCCGCGCGGTGGCCGTCCGCCTGGCGCCCCGCTTGAGGTACTCGTGGAGATCGGCCGGGCTGCTGCCGCTGAGCAGGGCAAGCTCACCCGCGCCGTCGTCCGAACAGCGGTTGAGGACAAAGGGCTGACGGTCGGCAGCAAGCGGCTGACCGAGGTGATGGACATCCTCCGGGCCGACCTCGAAGCCGCAGCGGAGACCGATCCGGCCGGCGGCTGACCTCAACTCCTGCCGGGTGACCGGAACCCTTCCGGTCACCCGGTCCGCCCGTCACAGCCCCGCGCAACGCCCGATCGTCCACACCTGCGGACGAAGCGGCAGCCGTCCGAACCCCCTCTGAATCGTCGCGGTGCCCCGCACACCCTCCCCACCCCTTCTCCGGAGAACCGTCCATGGCGCACGACCCACTCCATCCCGACAACGCTCCCGACGAGCTGCTGCTGGCGAAGTCGCCTACGCTGATGGACCGTTGGCGCCGCGCCTTCGGACGGGCTGCCCCGGGCGGAGCCAGTAGTACCCCGAGTCCGACTCAAGGCCGGACATCGGGGGTCTCCGCCCCGGGGGTGGCGGAGGAGGCCCAGCGCCAGGGGGCGCAGGACCAGGAGGCCGGGGCCGAGGGCGGCTCCGACCCGGATACGCTCCACGCCGTCCAGCGCGCGACCCTGCGCCCCGCCTCCGCCGCCGACACCGCTGAGAGTGTCGGCGGTGAGCCTGCCGTGAAGAGCGTGCAGCCCGCCATCCGCCGCTTCACCGGTACCAAACGCGACGAGCGCGTCGGCCCTCTGCGCTTCACCGCCGATCAGCTCGCTCTGCTCCGGGACGCCACGGCCCAGCATGGCTACAAGGGCGAGTCCGGTTTCGCCGCCGACATCGTCCTCGCCTTCGTCACCGGCCGGTTCACCGCCAACCTGCCCCTGTCCGAGGACCGCCGCCGCACCCACATCTTCCGCGCCCAGGCCCTGCGCCAGCTCAACCGGATCGGCGTGAACGTCAATCAGATCGCCCGTGCCCTCAACAGTGACCACACCCCACCCGACATCCGCCAGCGACTGACCGAGCTCCAGCAGCTCCTGGAGCTGATCGCCGAGGCCCTGCGTCAGCCCGCCGACTCGGAGACGGAGGCAGCCGCGTGATCGCCGCCATCAAACCGGCCGGGTCCAACACCCGCGGCCTGCTCGCCTACCTCTACGGCCCCGGCCGCCACGACGAGCACCTCGACCCGCACATCGTCGCCGGGTTCGCGATGCTCGGCATGCCCGACCCCGGCCGCGACGAGAACGCCACCCTCACCGCGCTCGCCCGCTACCTCGACGAGCCCGTCCACCTGCGCAACAGCGAGTTCGGCAAGAAGGTCTCCGACCATGTCTGGCACTGCCCCGTCCGCGCCGCCCCCGAGGACCGCTACCTCTCCGACGCAGAGTGGGGCGAGATCGCCCAGCGCATCGTCCAGGCGGCCGGAATCGCCCCCGCCGGCGACGACCTGGCCTGCCGCTGGATCGCCGTACGCCACGCCGACGACCACATCCACATCCTCGCCACCACCGTCCGCGAAGACGGCCGCCGCCCCAAACTCCACGACAGCGGACTTCGCGTCGGCGACGCCTGCCGCGAGATCGAGAAAGAATACGGGCTCCGGCAGTTGAACAAGGGCGACCGCACCGGCACCCGCCGCCCGACCCAGGCCGAGATGCACAAGGCCGAACGCCTCGGCTGGGAACAGCCCAGCCGCGAGTGGCTCCAGGACCGCATCCGCGCCGCCATCCCGCACGTGACCAACGCCGAGGAATTCATCGCCTACCTGCAAGCCGACGGCATCGAGGTCCAGGCCCGGCGCGGTCCGTCAGGAGACCTCCTCGGCTACGCCGCCGGCCGCTCCGGCGACCTCAACGAGAACCAGGAGCAGATCTTCCACCCCGGAGGCAAGATCGCCCCCGACCTCACCCTGCCCAAAATCAAGGCCCGCCTCGAATCCAGCCAGCCCGAAGAACACCCCACCGCCCGCCGCGACCGCCCCAGCACCCCCTGGCAGCAGGCCACCGAGGCCCTCGACGCCCTCCACACCGACCTGGCCGACGACAGCCACGCCCAGGCCCACGTCACCGCCCTCGGTGAACTCCTTGAAGCCACCGCCCAGAAAGCCCCCGAAACTCTGCGCGCCGAACTCCAGGCCGCATCCAAGGCGTTCGCCCGAGCTCAGCGTTCCCAGGTACGGGCGGAAGACCGTGCCGCTCACGCGCTGCGTAGCGCTGCCCGCGACATCGTCCACACCGCCACCGGACCCGACGGCAGCGCACTGGCCGCCTTGGTCGCAGCCCTCGTCTGGGCGACCATCGTCGCCGGGCGCTGGCACGAAGCGAAGAGCCACGCTCACCAGGCCGACGCCGCCCGCCAGGCCGTCCGGCACCTCCAGGCAGCCGCAGACCGAGCACTTGCTCCGACGCTCGCCGAACTCACAGCCCGGCCGCCCAGGGATCAAGCCCGCCGTGTTCTCGCCAACGACGTACGAGCAGCTGTCCCTGACCACGCCGAGCGGATCCTCGCCGACCCGGCCTGGCCGGCGCTCGCCACCGTCCTCGCTGACGCCGAAGCCCGTGGCCACCAGCCGCACCAGCTCCTCAAGGAGGCTGCCGCCCAACGCGAGTTGACCACTGCCCGCCAACCCGCCCGCGTGCTGATCACCCGCATCCAGCACACCGGCCGGAACCCGGCACGCAACCGTCTTGCCGAAGCCGCCCGCCTGCAGTCGACCATGGCAGGCTCGATCCCCACTCAGCAGACCGGAAACAGTCGGCTCCCCTCGGTGGCTCCGCCTACCAATCAGCATCACCGACAGCGCCGATAGACACCGTCAGAACCGCAGTGGTTGCGTTCCTCCGGGATCGGAGGAACGTGCGACGCTTTCCCGGATCATGCTGTCGCTGGCGTGCAGAGCCGCCGTCAGTTCTCCTCGCAGCTCGTCCGGGAGGATCCCAGCACCGAGGGCGCAGGCGTGCACCAGCGCGCGACAGTCCTGCACCTGCCGGTCGGTGGCGATCTCGGTGAACAGAGGATGAGCCAAGTTCTCGCGGGCCGCGTAGCCGTCCTCGGCGTCCGTCGTCCTGCGGTGGAGGTCCGCGACGATGCGGTGCGCGGTGAGCGCCCCGGCGGAGCCGATCGCGTCGAGGATTGTGAGTCCGAGCCGGGTGTCGAAGACGGTCATCCCGAGTTCGGTCTTCCGTCCGAGGTAGGCCGCCACCAGGTCCGCCAGGTGGCCGTCGATCGGCTGCCCGGCGTCGCGGCGGCACAGGACGGTCAGGCATGCCGTGACGGCTTGCTCCCACGGATCGCCGGGCATTGTGTCGGCGAGGAGGACAGTGGCCCACGAGGTGTCACCCGCAACGAGGGCGGCGAGCACGGCGACCTGTCGACCGTCGAGCATCCGCTTTCCGATGCCGTGGTGGGCTTCGATGTGCGCCAGGGCCTCGTCCCATCGCCCCTCGGTGGTGAGGGTGCGCGTGCCGTCGGCGAGGAGTACGCGCCACAGCCACGCGCGAACCTCCTGGCGGTCTTCGTCGGTCGCAGTGAGGTCCGCGGGTACGTTGACGCCCTCGAAGCGGGCGGCCGTGCCCGACTCGACGGCCTTGTACAGGTCGAGGAGTCGCTGACGGCCCTCATCGGCGTGACCGGCGCGGATCTGGAGGCGGGCCAGGTTGACGACCGGTTCCAGTCCTCGGATAGCGCTCATGCCGGGCAGGGGGCAGGCGTGGAGGTAGGCGGCGGCGTGCTGGTGGCACATCTCGCGGGCGAGGCCGGGAAGGCCGAGGTCGGAGGCGATGAGCGCGGCCTGGTTGTAGACAGCCGATGCAAGCCCCTGGTCGGTCTTGTTCACCGCAGTGTCGGCCAGGTCGACGAGACTGTGCACACGCTCGGGCAGGGGCAGGCAGGCGGGGCGGAATCGAGCGACGAGCGGGAAACGCTGGGCTATGGGGCCGTGCGGGTCCATGGATCCCCCGGGTCGAGAGTGACGACTGCTGAGGCGACGGTGCCCGCCAGCCGTGTGCCGACGGGCGCCGTCCGCTACGCGTGGGGCGTCATCGCCAGTCGACGACGATGCGGTTCAGCGGGGTGTCGAGGGCGAAGAGACCGGAGCGCTGCTCGATCTCGGGGGTGTCCAGGGGCTGGATCTCGAACGTGGCCTCACGGCCTCGGTACTCCCTGTCCCAGGTACGGATGGTGTCGGCGACCTTCGCGGCCAGCTCGTCGCTGCCGGGGCCGTGGCCGATGACGCCGAACTCCCAGAGCTTGTCGCCCTCGGGGGTTTTCTTCTTCGAAAGGCGCCGGGCGAGGTATGTGACGGCACCCTTGTCGACGACCGCGGTGGACGAGGGGTAGGGGTCCTCGGTGAGCAGAGTGCCTTTGGCGCTCTGGGGGAACAGCATCCGGATCAGACCGGAGGGCAGGGAGCTGGTGACGAACAGTTCCATCCACTCGGGCGACTCCATGGCGCGGACCGTCATGCCAGTCCACTCCTCGGTGCGCGGCTGGTCAAGTACGCCCGCGAGGGCGTCGGCGTCGATGTTGAGCCCGGCGGGGGCCTGGAGTCGTACGGCGCCGTCCGTGCTGAGAGGGATCACTCGGCGGTCGTCGTCAGCGATGCCCCGCCGGAGCGGCATGAAGGTGTTCATCTCGCTGCCGAGGGACACCCACCGGCCGTCGCGCTGCTCGTAGGCGATGGAGCGGGAGACGGTGCCCTTGAGGCGCTGGGGGACGAGGAGTCGGCCGCCGGGTGCGAGCTGCTGCAGCCAGGCGTGCGGTACGCCGTGCGCGCCGACGGTGGCGATGATCCGGTCGTACGGCGCTGCTTCTGTGTAGCCGAGGGCCCCGTCGCGGGTCACGGCCTCGACGTTGGTGATTCCGGCGGCGGCGAGGTGCGTGCGGGCACTCTCCACGAGGTCGTCGTCGACGTCGAGGGTGGTCACGTGTCCGCTCTCGCCGACCAGGTGAGCGAGCAGACCGGCGTTGTAGCCGGTGCCGGCACCGAGTTCGAGGATGCGCTCGCCGGGCTGGGCTTCGAGCTGGTCCAGCATGAGGGCGACGACGCCCGGCTGGGAGGCGCAGGAGATGGACGTGCCGTCGGTGTCGTACTTGATGTGCACCGGTGCATTGGCGTAGGCGTCTTCGAGTGGCGCGTCGGGCACGAACACGTGGCGGGCCACGGTCCGCAACGCGGTCTCGACGGCGGGCGTGCGGGCGTGTCCGTCCGCGCGGAGCTGGTCGACCAGGGCGTTGCGGAGGCGCTCGGCGTCCGCCGTGGGAATGGTGATCGTGTCGGTGTTCACCGCGCTGACGCTATCGATGTCGGCCGTTGCCTCGGTGGGCGACGCGGTGTGGTCACTCGTTCCCATGACTACCTCTCGTGCGATCTGGGACAGGGCGCTCTGGTCGTCCCGGAGGAGACCGGCGCGGTTGGCGTGGAAGATCACGTGGTGGGCAATGACGGCTCGCAGGCCGCGGGTGAGGGCGCCGCGGCCTGCGAGGTCGGCGAGCGTGGCTCCGGCCCGTTCGAAGGCGGTCACCCATTCCTCGTGAGCGTGGAGTGGGCCACCCGGGCGGCAGATGCTGTGGGCGTCGGCGGTCATGAGCTTCCGCATGGGCAGAGCCAGTTCGGCAGCTCGTTCGGGTGGTTGTGAAGCGGTGGCCGGTCGAAGAGCCGCTACCTTCGCCCATGCGTCACCCTGTTCGAACCAGTCGAGTCCAGCACCGCGCATCATGACGCTCGCCAGCAGGACGGCGGTCTCCCGGCGTCCCAAGTGCATCGGGCTCAGCTGGTAGGTGAGCAGGTGGCGGGAGTCGCTGTGGAACAGTTCGTGGGCTGCGTCCACGGCCTCGGGCCCGCCGAACGTGTCGGTCTCGGGCTCGTAGACGCCGGGCAGGCACGACACGGCCACGCCATCGCCGATGAGATCGCTCAGGAGCGACTCGATGGCTGGTGAAGGCTTGCCTGCGAGGTAACGCAGCGGCCAGGGCTGCTTGTTCATGAACCACCAGCCGGTGAGCTGCCCGTTGGCCTCGGCCTCGATCAGAGCGGGGCCGAGGCGTTCGGCGATCGTGCGCCGGGCGCTCTCACGGTCGGCGAAGGTGATGTTGTGCTGCTGCCAGCGGTCGGGAGGCATTCAGGTCCTTCGGTCGGTGGTTCAAGCGGTGAGGAGGCAGGCGTCCCAGGCGGACTGGGGTGGTGCGGCGGTGCTGGGCGCGAGGAGGGCCAGGGCTATGCCGACGGCGCCGTCGAGGAGGCCGGGGCCGCCTTTCTCGTCCTGGATGAGCGCTGTGGCCATGAGTTCTGGGTCGGTGCCCGGGGGAGTGATCTCAGCCAGGAGGGCCGGGATCGCGGCGCGGAGTCTTCCCGCGGTCGAGGGGTGAGCGTCGTCGGCCGTACGCGCGGCAGTGTGGGCGAGGCCGGCGAACCCGTGGCAGAGGCCGTTGTCCGTCGTGGCCTTCAGCTGCTCGGGATCGGTGAGGGCGGCCACGAGCGCGTTCTCCGCGTCGATTTGCCGGCTGGCATCGCCGAGGGCCAGCGCGGCAAGCTGCTGGGCGCGGGCGAGGCCGGCGGTGCCGTAGCACCAGGATGGCCGTCTGGGGGCTGACGGGCCGAGGCGCCCGTTGCGCAGCTCGCCCTGAGTGACCCAGTACGGCCAGACCGGTCCACCGCCGGTCTTCTGCTTCCAGCGGTCCAGCCAGGTCAGGATGGTGCGCAGTGCTGCGTGGTGCCCGTCGGTGACGGCGCCGTTCCGGGCGGCGACGGCCAAGAGCGAGAGAACGCCGCCGATACCGTGCGCCATACCGGTGTTGGCGTGCCCGCCGGGGAATCGGTCGTCCGGGTTGCCCGAGGGCCCGGTCTCCGTCCACCAGCCCGGCAGGGTCTCGCCGTGGTGGGTGATCGGTTCGGTGAGGCGCACGCAGTAGTCGAGAACGGCGCGCATCGTGGAGCTGCCGGGGTTTCGGCGCAGTAGGTATGCGCCGTATCCGGTGAGGCCCCGGATGGCGTCGAACTCGGCGAGCTGTGGCAGGCGTTCGGCGTCGATGCGGCGGTGTGCGGCGTCGAGACGCCGTCCGACGTCGACTGCGATCTGGCCGTCCATCGTGTCGAGGGCGCCTTGGTAGGAGTCGGGCAGGTGGTCGGCGGCGCAGCTCAGGGCGTGGGCGAAGGCGGGTACTCCGTAGAACGGGTGGCTGTCCGGGCCGCTGGTGAGCGGCTGCCGGGTGGCGGCGGTGAGCCAGTCGTGGGCGCGGTGCCAGGGGCCGAGGCCGTTCGCGGCCAGCTCGATGTGCAGGAGCGCGATTCCGGGCGGGCCGTAAGCGAGGTGCTGCCGGTCCGAGGACAGCGTCTTGAAGCCGAGGGGCAAGGTGTCGGGGTCGGCAAGCCGGGCGGCGATGGCGTCGACCAGGCCGAGCGCGGGATGGTCGGTCACGAGGCCCTCGCCTTGGTGCGGGCGGTCCAGGCCAGGGCGGCGGCGCGCGCCAGGTAGAGGCACACCTCTTCCTCCGGGAAGTTCACGGCGACGTGGCGCACGAAGTGGACGTGGAGCAGGGAGGTCAGGACGTCGTTGACGGCGATGCCCTGGGTGTCCGGGCCGGGCAGGTGCGGCCGGTACGCGGCGAGCGCCGCTTTCCGGTCGGCCCATCCGGACACGATGGCGTCTCCGCCGGGAACACTGCGCAGGGCCGACCAGTCGTCGCTCGGGTCGGCGAGCCGTACGGCCTCGGTGAACTGCGGGCGTGGAACGGGCACGGGTGCTGTCGGCGGGACGTGGTTGATCAGCCATTGCATCCCGGCCTCGGTGGTGCCGAGGAAGGCGGACGCGATAGCAACGGTGTGGGCCGCCACCAGCGTGCGCTGGCCCGGACGCTGTGGCTGCGCGAGTTGCGCCAGGACGGCGCGCGAGTCCGCCCGGAACACCTCCTCGGCCGCCTCCCATGCGGTGCCGGAGCCCCAGCGGCCCATCTCCCGGTAGGAGGTGGGATAGCGCAGGTCGGCCAGCAGGCCGATGCTGCGTAGCTCGTCGGCCCAAGCGCTCACCGTTCGGGCCGTGTCGGCGAAGGCTTCCGGGTTGGGGAGGGCGATGCGTACGCGGAGGTGCTGGTCCGGGTCGCGGAAGCGGATGAACCACCACGGCGGGTTGCCGAGCTGTTCGAGGAGGCCGGGAAAGTGCCGGGAGAGCAAGACGTCTTGGCGGCGGGGGTCGCTGTAGAGGGCGGCCAGAAGAACCGAGGAAGCGGCGGGCGTCTGAATCTGGGCCGCAGACAGGGCGCGGGCCCGGGTGGGGGCTGGCAGTGGCGGCCATGCCGACGGCCTGGTTGCTTTGAGGGGCACCACGACCTCGTGGGCTCGCCCGCCGCACCAGCCGTACGCCTCCGGTTCCGGGGCCTCGACGAGCACGGCCAGGCGCGAATGGTCGAGATGCCGGCGCAGGAGCGCGCGGTGGCCGGCCTCATCGAGGTCGAAGAAGAGGCGCCGGTCGTCCTCAACGAGATGGACGCGGCGAGGCAGCCTCCGCCGGGCACGCCAGTCGGCGAGCGCGGCGTCCCATTCGGTCCGAGGGCGGGTATGGCCGGGTAGCTCGGACGCCTCCAGCCGCCAGCGCGCCGGGGCCAGCACGGTCCGGCCGTACCGCACACGTGGAAGGAACGGCATCGCTGCTGCGGCGCCCCAGTCGAAGACGGTGACCTGCGCACACTGGGCGCGGGACAGTTCGGTGAGGAACCGCACCAGCGGCGGGGTGTGGGTGCGCAGGTTCAACGCGTGCATCCCGACGGCCTCCACGCGGTGGCCCCGCTCGGGGACGGCGAGGTACATGCGGCGGCCGTCGCACCCCACAGCCAAGTCCTCCGGGGTGAGGACGGTGTCCTGCGGAGCGCGGTGCTCCTGAAGGCTGATCACGGTGGGCAGGACCTGTGGGGAGCGGGTGACGTGGGCGCTCTCGGAAAGCAGGGGTGGGAAAGAGAGCTGCGCGGGCACGGTGTTGCCGTCCGCGGCCGGGAGGTCGGCAAGCTCGGCGGCCAGGGCCTCGCGGTCGGCGGGGGCCAGCACGCGGAGGAATCGGCCCGTGGAGACGCCGGCGCCACGGGACACGCTTGCGACCTCCAGCCGGAACCGCCCACGCTGCAGCTCCTCCAGGCTGGACGCGTGCACGCGCACCCCGATTTCCAAGTGCGGCGGCAGCCGAGGCTCGTCGGGACCCACGTCCAGGGCCTCGATCTGTTCGTCCGTGAGGGTCACTTCGTCGCGGCCGTCGAGCGCGGCGGTCTGAGCCAGCCGTACGAGGGCGTCATCCCGAGCGGAGACGCGGGGCCTGCGTGCGCCGGCCGGAGCGCCTGGGTAGCCGTCGGGATAGCCGGTGCCGCTGTCCGCGACGACCTCCGCGAGCGGCACCATCGTGCCGATGCCGTACCGCTCGTAGAACCGCTGGTGGTACTCGTTCCAGGCGGCGGTCCCGTACGGGCGGATGCTCAAGCGGGTCAGGATGAGAGCGGCGCGCTCGACCTCTCGGGCGACCGCTTCCGGCAGAACGATCTGCGCGTCCAGGCGCAGGTCAAGCGCGACAGGGTGGCGACGCAGGTCAGGGACGAGGTCCCGCATCCGCGCCGCGACGCTGTCCCGGCCACCGTGCGTGGCGCACTCCTCCAGACCCGCCCGGACCGCGCGGAGTTCGCGCACGGTCTCCGCGACCGGGGCAAGGCTTCCAGCGTCGATCGCGTCGAGTTGACTCACCAGATACCCGAGGGCGTCGGTCTCAGTGCTCGGAGCGTGCAGGCCCGTGATCAGCACTCGCCGCCGGATCAGCTCCGCCAGCAGTTGACGCGCCTTCTCGGGACCGGCCTCGGGGAACTCCGCCTGGAGCCTGTCCACGAGGGTGCCGAACCGGATCGGCACCCGGGTCGCGGCCAGGACCGCGCGCACCGGTCCAGTCAGGGCCAGAGACGCCTCGACCGCGCGCGTCCGCTCGTCCTGGACGTCCGGCTGGAACGGCACGATGAGCCGGTCTCCCCGGTACGTCACGGTGTCGTTGATGACGACGGGCAGCCGTTCGAGGAGGACCGGGCATGACTCCAGCCGTGCGCCCAGGGCCGCCAGCCACTCTGCCCCCGCGCGGCCCACGGCCACGTGTTCCTCGCCCCAGTCGGCCCGCGCTTGCGGGCCGAACTCCGCGGCGGCCACGCCGGCGAACAGGCCGAAGGGCGTGGCCCGGTGTTGGGCCCGCAGCAGGTAGCGGGCCACGGACAGCGCTGCGCGCTGCACATCACGGAGGGCTGGATACTCGGTCGTACACAGGGCCCCTACCTGCGCGGCCAGGACTGGGCTGGAGTGCTGGAGTGCCTCGACGACGTCCTCGTTCGCCCAGACCGCGCGTAGCCACGCCACACGGGCAGACGCACCACTGGGCGAGCGGTCGTCGAGGTCAGGGCATGGAGGAAACGGCAGCGAGGGCCGGGCCACGGCACGCACGAGAGCAGTGGAACCGGTGCGGAACGCTGCGGGCGAAGCAACCACCAAGTACCTCCGTGGTGAGGGGGGCGGGCGGCTGGTGCCGCCGCGTGGAGACGCGGCGGCACCAGACCGGGGTGACCTGGGGCCGAATCAGGCGACGTTGGTGGTGCAGGCGCCGCAGGTGGACCCGCAGTTGTCGTCGGTCAGGTTGACCAGACCCGCCGGGTCGGCGATCTCAGCGAGGGAGACGTCCAGGTCGAAGCCGTCCGATGCCCCCGGCATCTGCGGACGAACTTCGGTGCGGCTGAGAACTACGGTGCTGCGCGTCATACTTCAACTCCTCGTAATCGTTGTGGTGTTACTGGGCTGGAGCGCCCACCAGGTGCCGTCAGGGGAGCGTTGCCAGATGGCTGCTCCCTGAACGGCTCCTGGCCGCCCAGCACGAGGGGACGTGCTCCGCGTAGGAAGTCCTCACGGGGTTCCTGCCTCACGCCGGGAAGTCGTGTGTCGAGAGTCTGATCAAGCGGATGTCGGCCGCCGCTCCATGAAGTAGGCGAGCGCCTGGGCCTTGAGGCGATCGAGGCACGGCTCGCACGCGTAGAAGGGCGCGTGCTGCCCGTCCCACTGCACCGGACCGAGCCAGATCACCAGGACCCCGGTACGCCCGCAGCCGAGCCAGCAATCACCGGTGATCCACGGCTACTCCATGGAAGGACGTCCCCTTTCTCAGCTGGTCGGGATGGTCGATCTGGCGGCCTGGCAGTGGGGAGCGCAGGCCCAGAGCTGGAACGGCAGACCCCGGTGGCGTATCTCGCCCAGCCGCCGACCGCTCGCTCCCAACGGCCGAGCGCAGAGGGCGCAGTCCATGGCCATCTGCTGGCGGGGCCGGAGTCGAGCGAGATCCGGAAGGGGCGACGGTGCCGTGGCCGAGATACTCACTCGCCGCCCCCGGTACGGAGTTCCGCCCAGACCTCTTTGCCCCAGGGGCGTCTGCCCGAGCCGTGCAGGTCGTAGCCCCAACGGTCGGCAACAGCATCGACGAGGAGCAGCCCACGCCCCGACTCGTCGTCGTCAGCCGCGTGGCTGAGTATGGGCAGACGCGATGGCTCCCGGTCCACGACCCCGACACGCAGCCGTGTCGCGCTCGGCCGCCCAACCGTGAGACGGATCTCGGGACACGGAGTGTGCCTGGAGGCGTTCGCGATCAGCTCCGTGACGATCAGCGCGGCACGGTCGGCGAAGCCGTCGAGGTGCCATACACCGAGGACGTCTCGGACGAGTTCGCGGCCGAGCTCGGCCGTGGACGGCTTGCACGGGAAGGTCTGGCTGTACGTGGGGTGGCCGACGGAGAGGGCCTCAACTGGTGTTCTCAGACTCGTCATTGGGGTGGAGCCTTCGTGTCGTCTCGGCGCCCGGCCCGCCCCCGCGGGGGAACCTCAGGGGCGGGCCGGGCCGTCAACAGCCGCCCGCACGGTGGGGCGCGGCGGGCGACCAGCACCCAGACAACTCCCTTTCCCACCAAGCTGGTTAGGGCGTTCAGGCATTCAGCCGACGGACCCGCCTAGGGCGTTTTGACCTGCCCTTTACCTGGTGGGGAGGGATCGCGCGGACTACCGTGCCCGCATGGACACCACCCGCAACACCGTTCTTGAGGCGTGGATGACCGAACACGGCTACAGCTCCAACAGCCTCGCCGAGGCCGTGAACAGCGCCATTGAACGGTTGACCGGGCGCCCTGGAGGACTCGACGGCTCATCGGTCCGGGCATGGAAAGCGGGCCGGGTCACGTGGCCAAAGTCAGCCGCCCGCAAGGCACTTGAGGACGTCACCGGACTACCCGCCGTCGCTTTAGGGTTCGTGCCACGGAGCCGGCCTTCGTCCACCCCGGCCCCACCGCAGCAGGAGGACCCCGACATGAAGCGCCGTACCCTCGTCGGCAGCATCGCGGCGGCAGCCGCAGCAGCAGCCGCACCCGGCACCGCTTCGCCGCGCCGTATCGGCATGAGCGACGTCAACCGCCTCAACAAGCGCTTCGCCGAGATCATCGCCAGCGACCACCGCCACGGCGGACAACTCGGCATCGAACAGCGGGCCGCCGCCCTCGCCGACGAGGCACTCAACCTCCAGAACGCCGGCAGCGCCACCCAGCGGGTGCGCAGCAACCTCTACGCCTCCGCAGCCGCCTTCCGCTCCTCCGCGATGTGGGCCGCCATCGACGGCCGGCGCTACGACGTAGCCAAGGCACACATGCGCGAGGCCCAGGCCCTCGCCGAGATGTCCGGCGACCAGGCGATCAAGTTCCGCATCTGGAGCCACGCGGGCACCATGTACCGCCACATGGGCCGCCCCGCCGACGCACTCGCCGCCAACGACGTCGCCCGCAACCTGCACCTCACCCGCCGAGACCCCCTGTTCGCCTCCCTCGGCCTGGCCCGCCAGGGCGCCATCCACGGCACAGCGCAGGACCGCACCGGAACCCGCCGCGCCTTCGAGCAGGCTCAGGACGCCATGCTGCGCGCCGACCCCGCCGACTACCGGCCGGTATGGATGCTCGCCTTCTACGACCAAGCCGAACTGGACTCCCTGGCCCTGTCGGCGCACCTGGCGCTCGGCGACTACTCGACCGCCGAGTACCACGCCCACCGCTGCCTGTCCGCCCTCCGGCCCCACATGATCCGGTCCCGAGCCATCACCACCACCCGGCTCGCCCACGCCCAGCTCGCCCAGGGCGCCCCCGACGCCGCCACGGCTACTGCGATGAAGGTCCCCGCCGAAGCCGCTACCCAGCACGCCCGGGTCACGCGCATGCTGCAGGAGTTCGGGGCCGCACTGCGCGCCACCGCGCCGGGCAGCTCCACCGTGCAGACCTGGACCGAGCACACCGCCACCTGGAGGATGGCCGCATGACCACGGCGCCCGCCATCGAACTGCGCACCTTCACCACCCTCGACACAGCCCGCGGCGACCTCCTCGACGTGTACGCCGAAGTCCGCGCCCCGCTCCTCCACCTGCCGAACTACGCCGTCACCGCGTTCGGCGAGCGCCTGGACCGACACGGCACCGAGCCGGGGTTCACAGCCGTCCTCGCGTACGCGGACGGACATCCGATCGGCTACGCCTACGCCAACACCATCGAACATGGCGACCGCTACTGGCAGCGCACCAGCCCGGCGCCGGCCGAGAAGTACACCGAGCATCCGACCGTGGCTTTGAAGGAGATTGGCGTCCGGCCACCCTGGCGGAAGACCGGTACCGCCCTCCGCATCCACGACGCCCTCCTCGCCTCCCGCGACGAGCCGTACGTCACGCTCATGGTCAACCCGGCCGCCGGGGACGGAAAAGTCCACGCGCTCTACAAGTCGTGGGGGTACAAGGACATCGGACAGAGCCAACCGTCACCGGCCTCACCGGTCCTGACCGTGATGATCCGCGTCATCCGCTACTCAGGTTGAATCCGTGATGTCCGGGGTGTGGTGACGGGTCGTGATCCCTGCGGTACGACGTCTTCATGCGGTATGCGCAAGGGGGCGGGCTGACGCCTGCCGGGCAGGTGAAGCGGGAGGCCGTGCGCCTGGAGGCGGCCAAGTGGTTCGAGGCCGGGGCGGGCACGGCCCGGATCGCGGCCGAGTTACGGGTGACGGACCGGTCGGTGCGCCGGTGGCGGGCGGCCTGGCGGCAGGGCGGTGCCGGAGCGTTGGCGTTAGCGGGGCCGATGGCGGTGGAGCGGCTGTCGCTGGCGCAGTGGCAGCGGCTGGAGGCGGAGTTGAAACGGGGCCCGCTGGCGCACGGCTTCGACGACGAGGCGCAGGGCTGGACGCTGAAGCGGGTGAAGCTGCTGATCGGCCGGCTGTTCCACGTCGGCTACACCGTGCAGGGCGTGTGGCGGCTGCTGAAGCGGCATGGCTGGAGCTGCCAGGTGCCCGTGCGGCGGGCGCTGGAGCAGGACGAGGCGGCGATCGAGGTGTGGAAGGCCGAGGTGTGGCCGCGGGTAAAAGTACCGCGCACGACCTGGGCGCCCACATCTGTTTCGCGGACGAGTCCGGCCAGTCGCTGATCCCGCCGAAGGGCCGGACCTGGGCCCCGCGCGGGGCCAGACCCGTGGTGCGGGTGGCCGGGCGGCGCGGCGGCCGGGTCAACATCGCCGGCGCGGTGTGTTTCAAGCCCGGCCACCGGCCTCGGATGTTCTTCAAGCTGCACGTGAACCGCGGCCGCAGGGGCGAGCCGAAGACCTTCGCCTGGAGCGACTACCGGGACTTCATCCGCATGGTCCACCTGCAGCTCGGCACCCCCGTGGTGTGGGTCTGGGACAACCTGAGTGTGCATCTGCAGCAGGAGCTCTTCGACTTCGAGGCGGAGCACAAGGACTGGCTGGTCATCTTCCATCTGCCGCCGTACGCACCAGAGATCAACCCGCAGGAGGGCATCTGGAGCCTGCTCAAGCGGGCCCTGGCCGACTTCGCCGCCACCGACCTCGCGCACCTGACCCGCGTCATCAAGCGGAAACTCAAGAAGATCCAGTACCGGCCGCACCTGATCACAGGCTGCCTGCCGACCACCGGCCTGGACCTTCAGGGCCTGATCGAGACACCGGACATCACGGATTCAACCTGAGTAATCGGAGCACCGCCACCCCTACAAAGCTGCATGATCATTGAAAGCACCCATGCGCTACCTTCCGTGCCAACGACGGAACATGACGAGGTCACACACCAACCGAACCATCCCAATACCGCCGAGGCGCCGCCTACCCCTCACGAGTCAAGTCATGCCGTAGACTGCTTCACCGCGTTCCCCACCAAGTCGGAGTGGATTGAGTGTGGTTGAGGCTCGCCATCTGAACCGCGCCGCCGCGCAACTCTTCTCACTCGAGGGACGACGCGAAGCGCCAGACATCGTCAATTTCGAAGATCTCAAGCCCTTCTGGAGATCCTTGCGGAGTGAGATCTTGAATGATCTCGATCACTCCAGCTGGGGTCCTGGGTATGTCGAAATAGTAGAGCATCCGAAGAATCCGCTATCCGTACGCCCGATCGCGCGTTTCTCAATCAAGGATCGATTGATATATGACGCGCTAGCGGCTGTTGTGGCGGAATCGATTGAACCTCTCCTGTCGGGCCGCGTATATAGCTACCGAGCTAATCGCCCGACTACCCACTCCATCCGCGCATGGGTGAAAATGCGGGAAAGAGCAAGAGCCAAGCTTCAGCAATCTGGCACCCGAATGGCCCGTACCGACATCACCTCATTCTATGAGCATATAGATCTGAGTATCTTGTCGATGGATCTGGATTCTATAGGTGTAGACGGGAAGACCATCGAGCGATTGCAATACTTCCTGAATCATTTCTCGCACCAGAGTCACGCCTGGGGGCTTCCACAAGGGGCAACGGCATCTGGAATTTTGGCCAACACATACCTTCTACCAATTGACGAATGGTTGCTTCAAACAGAAATCGATTGGGTAAGGTATTCTGACGACATATATCTCTTCGATCGGGACGAAGAAGAACTCAGATCAATCCTACTCGGTACAAATAGGACGCTCCGAGCCCGCAAACTTTCCATGTCCTCCACAAAGACGGAGATTTTCACCAAAGAGGGTGCGGAAGATTTTCTGGACGACGCAGAAAAGGATCTGATCAGCTACTTCCTCGGTCTGGGAAAACCTTGGGCGAAAAAACTGCTACGAGACCTTTTCGCGCGCGCACTCACACAAGAGTCACTAAACGAGCGCGACATCAAATTCTCTCTTCCGCGTCTCGGCCGCATCAAAGATGATTCCGCTCTCGAGTGGGGCATGGATAACCTCCAGTCCCTGCATCACTTGTCGGAACAGATCCTTAGATACGCTGAGGCGCTACCCAGACACAGCAAGACGTTGGCGCAAACACTAGAGACACTTACTGACTCCATGCCGAACCGAGACTACCCGTACCTCGAAAGGAATATATTTCATAGTGCCCTCCGAAAAAATCTTGAATCTGCGGCGATCAAATCTCACGCATGGCGCGTACTACGGGATCACAACCGGCCTAACCTTCCCCGCGAGTTCGCCGCTAGATACATCGGTAGTTTCGCAAAGCCAGCCGATGGCCCACTTCTCAGGATGGAGTACGAGAACGAGGGAAGCGAGCATGTCCGGCGCGCGCTTCTCGTAGCCATGCACGAATCAGACTACATATCACCAACCCTTCTCCATAATCTAACGCGCTCCCCTTCACAACTTCGCTGGACAGCAGCCTATTTGCTTCGCAATCCCAGAATTCCGCACCCAAAGTAGTTGGTGGCCATGAAGAGACTTCTTTTCTATATAGCATTGTTGCTGGCATGCCTCATTGTCGCATTCACGCAACAGGGCAGCACTCTGGGCGATCTAGCAAGTGGCGGAGTGGTGGGACTCCTTCTGCCGGTCGCAGACGGGGTGGCTTCCAATGCCACGGAGATACGACACCGATGGTACTCATTTCGTTACGCTAAGTCTGAAATTCGCATTTCCGCATCCTATCTATTTCGCATCAAGGTCGACGGCCGCTACCTACTCATCCAAGGGCATCGATTTCCCCAATTCCAGCCCGTTGGAGGGGTTTACAAGATAACCAGAAGCGGCCGAGCCTTCTTGAGTGGAATCGGCGCACAGGACGACGATCTCATACCCTTTGACTCTACAAGTAAAGACGACATGCGCATTCGCATTAAGGGGAAGGAGCTGTCCAGATTCTATAGCTGGTTCGAATCGCGAAAAGGGCGTGAGGATTCCCCTTGGAGAGAGTTTTACGAAGAACTCGTAGAAAATGGACCACTCCCGCATAGCGTGTTCCCTTACATATTTCACGACTACGTGCGGCGAGATATTGACCCCATTCGGTTCAGCGAGCACGCCAATTGCCTCGAAATCCTCGTCGCGGACATCTACGAGTTGCTCCCTACCGAGGATCAGCTTTCTGCTTTGCAAAGTCTGATAGCTACTCATCCTGATTCGATACAGTGGGTCACGGAAGATATGATTCGTCGACGTGGGGCTATTCCAGGCGCTCCTCAGAGGTTCGACATAGCCCGGCATGCACAGCGCCTAATTCATTAGGAGGACGGCGTCCCATCAAGGCTCCAGTCTGCGTCAGCCCTCGACACGCGCACGTGGAGATGGTCTGCAGGTGCCAGCCGACGGTCTCCCGCCCGGTGTTCAGGCCCTGGGCAGCCAGATCCTGGCGGGTGATACTCCACGGAATTGCGGAGCCATGCAGACCATGTGCCTCCGTTCAGCGCTGCGGCGGACGCGTCGGCCGGCTCGCATCATCGGTTGTCCGCGCCCCGCGCGCCATCGCCGCCATGCGACTCGGCGCCGACTGGCACTGCTCCCTTGAACTGCGAAGTAGCTGACTGCGCCCCGGCCTTGATCCAGTCGCCATGGAAGTTGCTGCGGCACAGACAGCCGGACTCCGGGCCGAGGAAAACGTGTCCGTCGCGGAGGTCGAGCCCGGCAGCGCAACCGAGTTGTCTCACAGAAGCGGAACATTGTTCCTCGGCGCAGGTCAGTGCAGTCCATGCGGCGAAAACGCCGGTCGGTTGTCGGCAAATCCGAAATACTTGATGCCTGCCGACAACACCCAGGGGGGAACGTGGCTCAGCTCGAACTCGAAGTGCTCACGGACGATGCGTCCGAGGCAGCCGCCTTCGAGGCGTACTGGCGACTCAACGAAGACGGTGAGACGTGGGCGCAGACTGTCACGGCCATCCGGACCGAGTACGGGTTGAAGCCACAGCAGATGACCCGCATCGCCCAGCAGGCCGGCACGGCCTACCTGGCCGACTTGTTGTGCGAGTCGTGCGAGGACCCCTACCCGGTGTCCAGCCGCAGTGACCTCGCTCAAGCTCTCCGTTTCGAAAGCTGGAAGTGCCCGAGCTGCCACGAACGCGAAGTGGAAGAGCAGGCCGCGCGGGTCAAGGAACAGAAGGCGCGGCGCCGGGCCGAGGTCTACGAGCAGTACCCCGTCATGAACGGTCCCGACTTGGAGCCCGCCGACCTCACTCTTTTCGAGGCTATCGCGCTGCATACCCTCTTTAGCGACCCGGCAGTCGAAGACGCCGGGCTGACGTCTCCCACCGACATCTGGCCGAAGGAGCGCCGCTGGGCTCCCGAGCAGCTTCGGTACGACTTCGAGCGTGGGCTCTTGAAGGCTGTGCCGCGTCTGATCAAAGTGCACCCGGACTCGCACCTTGACGCCTTCGCCCTGGACGACGACGGGGAACTCAGCGATTCCTTCTACCTCGGCCGCGTCAGCTACTACCTCATGGGCCAGGCCGACGAGCTCACTGATCGGCACCCCCGTCTCCTCCAAGCTCTGAACCGCACCTTCCGGGAAGGCCCGTGGCCGACCTCCTGGGCGGGCCAGTGGCGGGAGCTATGGGACGAGCTGGTGCTGGCGGACGCACAGGACTACCTCGCGATGAAGCTCGGCGAGCACCACCTTGAGATGAACCAGGGCGAGGGGACCCGCACCGCCCTCCAGGACGCCCTGAGTACCTTCAGCCTCGGCCAGGTCTTCAACTTCATCTACCGGGCGGCCAAGGACTCCGCCGCCTATTACCAGCGTGGCGGAGTGAACAAGCGGCAGGCCGCCAACAGCACCATCGGGCGGATCAGCGCCAGCGCCGACAGGGCCCGCGCCAACGGCTGGGACGTCAAGCCCTTCGGTCGGCCCTGGAATCTCCCTCTCTCGGCCATCGGGGAGACGTTCTTCAGCAAGGTGATGTGGCAGCCAGACATGATGCAGGTGGCATCCCGCGAC
The DNA here is from genome assembly GCF_028736035.1 of Streptomyces sp. T12. Lineage (NCBI taxonomy): Bacteria > Bacillati > Actinomycetota > Actinomycetes > Kitasatosporales > Streptomycetaceae > Streptomyces > Streptomyces sp. T12. The sequence goes on along the minus strand of NZ_CP117866.1, from coordinate 5,034,777 downwards.
GCGCAGGTCCCCTTGCACGCCTGGCCCGCTGAAAACGCCGCCGAAGGCACGGAGGACGAGGGCTCCGAGGAAGTACCGCACCCGGTGCCTGGCATCGATGAGGAAGGCACCTGGATCGACCTCGGCAAGACTCCTGGTGCCACTCCGTGGCCGGACGTCAACGACCTCCTGAAGCTGGAGCCTGGGACGGTCACCGCGATCGTGTCCGTGCCAACTGCCGGCCGCTCGACAATGGCGCTGAACATCGCGCTGCACAATGCCACAGCCGACCGACTCACGGTCTTCAGCACCTGCGAGATCAACTCCGACGCGATCGAGCGGAAGCTTGTCAGCGCCACCTGCGGAGCAGATCTGCGCTACCCCGCCGACACGGTGGACTTCGACTCCCTGCGTCGCCGCGCATCAGAGTCCTCAGTCAGGGTGCCAGGCTGGCACACCCCGGCCATCGGGCTCCCGCTTGAACAGGTCTTCCGGGAAGCCGCAACTACGGTCATCCCACCGCAGCGTGGTCGCCTTGCCCTGTGGGTGGTCGACACGATCCAGAGCTACAGCGACCTGGACGAGGAGGGCCTGGCATTGAGCATGGACGTGGCACGCCGCATTGCGGAGGAACACAACCTCGCAGTTCTGATCACAGCTCGTGCGTTGAGCGAAGGGCCTGACGAGCCGCTCGAACTGCGACATGTCCCGACGCCTATCGCACGCGGCGCCGACACCATCGTTGAACTACATCGCGACGGGGTGTACTGGACGAACCTGCCCGACGCCGACTCAGCCATCGTGCGGGCTTTGAAGGTCGGAGGCAAGCAGTGCAAGGAATCCGTCTCCTTGAAATTCGAGGCGCCCTTCTGCCGTTTCGTCCGGACTGACAGGTGACCAAGCCCCCAGGTGACCTTCAGCGGTGCTGGCCCGCGGCACAGCGGGGCGCCCCGGCCGGGTGAATCAGCGTGGCCGTGCGCGAACCACAGGGCAGTCCATGGGCGCCCCAACTCGGAGAACTCATGGACTGCAGCACTGTCCTCACCGACTATTGATCTCGATGGGGGCAACAGAGGGTGCGCTGTCCTCTTGTAGGCCGAAAGCCGCTGCTCAGGGGCGTGCCGTGCGTGAGCGATGCGTGAGCGGACGGCGTGGCACAGCCTGTCCCGCGCCGGATCGGCACTCACGGCGCACATGCTCTGACCAGGTGGTTCCGGACCCCGAAGAAGCATCCGGAACCACCCAGCAAGCCTTGGCCAGGACTTTTAATCCATTGGTTGTGGGTTCGAGTCCCACAGGGCCTACCGGTGGCAGGCGAGGGGAATGCCCTCTGACCTGCTGCGCAGCGCCTGGGTCGGCTTCGGTCGGGTCGGGCGCTGCTTCGTTTTCGGGCCCGGGTGTGAGCGGCTGTTCTCCGCTGACATGCCGTCAACGCGTCGGCGGCCAGATGGCGCCGAGGATCACCTGCACCTGGCCGATCAGGTGGGGCGGGTCGAATCTGCCGGGGTCGGTGAGCGCGATGCGGCCGAAGTGTTCCGCGCAGGCGACGAGGGCGTGGGCGAGGACCTCCGGGTCGAGTGCCGGGCCCCGCCGGTCGGCCAGGACGAGGGAGAGCCATTTCTCGACCCGGCGCCGAAACCGTTCTCGGTCCGCCTCGATGCGGTCGCGGACGACCGTGGGCATGGTGCCCGGAGTCAGCAGGATCAGCCGCCAGGTGTCGGGGTCCTCGCGGAGCATCGCGGACATCCGGCGCACCGCCTCGGAGGCGAACGCGGCGGGGTCGCGCAGGTCCGCCGCGCTGGGGATCGTCTGGAGCAGTCGTCCGAAGGCGCGTGCCTGCTGCCGGTCGAGCAGTGCGGTCAGCAGGGCGTCGAGGTTCTCGAAGGCGCCGTAGACCACCGACCGGGCGACATCGGCCTTCTTCGCGATGGCGTCGATGGAGACCCGTTCGTAGCCGTCGCTCACGATCACGGCGAGGGCCGCGTCGAGCAGCTGCTCGCGGCGTTCCGCGATCGGGACGCGCGGGGCGTAGGGGCGTCGCTTGCGTGGCCTGTCTTCCGAAGAGGTGGGTGCTGACACCTTGGCAGTTTACGACACCCGTGTCTTAATTTAAGACAGCAGTGTCGTAATCGACGGCGGCGTACGCCGCGGACGCATGAGGAGCGGCTCCATGGCGAAGTCGAAGTGGAGTGAGGTCGAACCGCACGAGGACTACGGCTTCTTCGGCCCGGGGTCGGTGGTGTGGAAGGTCTGGAGCTATCCGACCGCTCCGACGGTGGGTTTTCAGCGGGCCGTGGTGGTCGAGGAACTCGACCCGCCGCTGGTGGCCGCCGTCCACGCGACCCAGGGCATCTACCAGCGCTCCCGCACTCGCTACGACCGGACCCTGCGGTACTTCGCGATGGTGGCCTTCGCCGGTTCGCGGGAGGTGTGCAAGGCCGCGGACATCCTGGTCAAGGTCCATTCCAAGGCGATCGGCAAGCTGCCCTACGGCGGCGGGACCTACGATGCCAACGACCCCGCCTCGCAGCTGTGGATCCAGCTCACCGGCTGGCACTCGATCCTCTACGCGTACGAGAAGTACGGACCCGGCAGGCTCACCGCGCAGGAGGAGAAGGAGTACTGGGAGGCGTGCGCGGTCGCCGCGGAACTGCAGACCTGCTCCCCCGACGACATCCCCCGCAGCCGTGCGGGCGTGCGGGCGTACTTCGAACGGATGCGTCCGCGGCTGTCCGCCAGTCCGATCGCCCGGCAGGCCATGAACCACCTGCTCAGGAGTGAGCTCGTCCTGCCGCCTACGCCGCGCTGGGCGAAGCCGGCGAGCATGGCGGTCGCGAAGGCACAGCGGATCGCCACGATCGCCACCATGCCGCGCTGGATGCGCGAGATGGCCGGGATCCGGCAGTCCCGCCTCCTCGACCTGCTCATCGTGCCCGTCATGAAAGCGGCCTTCGCGCTCGCCCACCTCAGCCCCAAGGCCGAACTGCGCCTGATAGCACGGCTTTCGCCCTCCACGGTCGCGGTGATCGCGCCGATGAAGCTCGGCATCCCTCCCCGCGAGGAGGAAGTGCTGACGCCCGCGGAAGCCCGCGCCCGCCACGGCTACGCCAAGCCCGCCGAAGCCCACCTCGAATTCCGGGCCCGACAGGCCGCGCGCGTCTTCGACGACGGCGAGGCGTCCAGCGACCAGGGGCTCATCGAGTCCCAGGAGATCCTGGGGCCGCTCTCGTAACCGGGGCCGATCTTCTGGTGCCGGGTGTCTGCCAACACGGGCTCGGCGCCGGGCTGGTGGGCCCGGCGCCGAGACTTATCGCGGTGAACTGGAACGACTAGTGGCCACAACTTGAGCCGGTGTGGTTCCACATTCCGCCCGCGTTGCCCTCGCCGTTCACGGCATTGCCCAAAAGGCCGGGGAGTACCCCGACCTGGCCGAGGATGTCGACGTTCAAGTCGTGCGACTTACAGCCGTGGCCATGCCCGTCGTATGCAGCGGCGGGGGCGGTGGCTATGAAGCTGAAGCTCCCCAGGATGGCGGCCGCGACAGCGGCCTTCTGAATCTTGCGCATTGCTCCTCCTCGGGTTGGGTAGAGCGCACCATTGATAGATCCACTTTGCGCTCATTTCGGAGGCTAATCCGATATCTGTCGCCGCGCTCATCGGGACTGCCATATGGGGGTCCTGAGGGTCAATCGGCTGTGACGGGGCCTCAATGTCCGCGGCCCCGGGCCGACTTCGGCTTCTCACGTTATGGCTTGCATCTATCCGTGAGAAGCGGTTAGCTGTGCCTCACGGATACATCTCCTCTCAACCGTGAGGTATGACGATGGTCGCCACCCGCACCACCAGCGAGCAGGTCCCCGCCCCGGTCCCCGTCCGCGTCTTCGGCGGCCCGACCGCCCTCATCGAGTACGGCGGTCTGCGCCTCCTCACCGACCCCACCTTCGACGCCCCCGGCGACTACCCGCTGGGTGGCGGCCGCGCCCTGACCAAGACCGCCGCCGCCTCCGCCTCGCCCGCCGAGCTCGGGCGGATCGACGTGGTTCTGCTCTCGCACGACGAGCACCCCGACAACCTCGACGTCTCCGGCCGTGCGCTGCTCTCCGAGGTGCCGTTGACCTTGACCACGCCAAGTGGCGCCAGGCGGCTGGGCGGTGCCGCTCGGGGGCTGGGGGACTGGGAGTCCGTGACCGTGGACCGGCCCGGCGGGGGCACGATCACCGTGACCGGGGTGCCCGCACTGCACGGCCCGGGAGAGCGGGAGGAACTCGAAGCGGTCGTCGGTCAGGTCGTCGGCTTCGTGCTGACCGGGGCCGGTCTGCCCACGGTGTACGTCAGCGGCGACAACGCCCAGCTCGGGCCGGTCAAGGAGATCGCCGAGCGGTTCGGGCCGGTGGACACCGCCGTTCTCTTCGCCGGCGCCGCCCGCACGGCCGTTCTCGACCGCCAGTTGCTCACCCTCGACAGCGTCCGGGCCGTGGAGGCCGCCCGGATACTCGGGGCGCGCCGGATCGTCCCCGTCCACTTCGACAGTTGGGCCCACTTCACCGAGGGGCGCGACGAGCTGGTGGCCGCGTTCGCCGAGGCGGGGTTGACCGACCGGGTGCAGCTGGGCTGACCGGCACTCGGGGGGCGTAGCCGGACCGTCTCACAGGAATGTCACAGCCTGGTCGGATAAGTCCCCCATGACGCATGGCGAGTTTGTGCCAGTCGGCGATCTCGGCTCCCTGAACTATCAAGAGAAATCGGTCCCTTGGGGGAAGCTGGGCGATCATCCGGGATCACATTCCGGACCGCGGCGGTCGAAGGTGCTCGATACGGCCGCCGACGTCTACGTTCCTTCAGCACCAGGGATCACCATGCCCACCACCCCCCACCCGGCCCCGATACCGGGCGCGACACGCGTCGCCCGTATCGCCGTGGCCGCGGGCCTCGTCGCCGCGCTCTCCGCGGCGGGGCCCATACCCCTCGCCCTCGCCGCGGACGGCTCACCCGCCACCGCGGCCGAACCCGGCGTCAAGTCCGCGCACGACAAGCTCGGTTCGGACGACGCCGACCTCCTCGCGGAGGCCAAGGCACAGCGCGACAAGACCGTCACGATGATGATCGCCACGGCGCCCGGCCAGACCGAGAAGGTCGCCGAGGAGCTGGACGCGATCAAGGGCGGCTCCGTGGGCCGTACGTACGACAAGCTCGGATACGTACGGGCCACGGTGCCGACCGCCAGGGCGGACTCGGCGATCACGGCCGCCGCCAAGCTCTCCTCCGTGCAGGCCATCGACCTGCGGGACGAAATACCCCTGGAGGAGCCGAGCCTCGAAAGCGGCGGCAAGTCGAGCGCCTCCGCGGCCGCTTACCCCGGCCCGGACAAGAACACCCCCGCGAAGAACCCGTACAACCCGTCCTTCGAGACGGGCGCGGTGGACTTCGTGAAGAAGAACCCGAAGGCGGACGGCCGTGGCGTGACCATCGGCGTCCTCGACACCGGTGTCGACCTCGCGAGCCCCGCGCTGCAGAAGACCACCACCGGTGAGCGCAAGATCGTCGACTGGGTGACCGCCACCGACCCCATCGTCGACGGCGACGGCACCTGGCGGGCGATGACCAGCTCCGTCTCGGGGCCGGCCTTCACCTACGGCGGCAAGAGCTGGAAGGCCCCTGAGGGCTCGTACCGGATCAGCACCTTCCGTGAGGACGTCACCAACCAGGGCAAGGTCACGGACGGCGACGCCGACGGCGACGTCAACCGCGACGGCGACACCACCGACGACTGGGGCGTCCTGTACGACCCGGCGGCCGGGACGGTCACCGTCGACGTCGACGACAACGGCGACTTCACCGACGACACCCCGATGAAGCCGTACAAGGACGGCCACCAGGTCGGCCGCTTCGGCACGGACAACCCGGCCACGGACATCCCCGAGAGCCAGGACTTCGTCGTGGAGGTCCGCAAGGACGTCCCGATGGATCCGCTGGGCGGCGACTGGGTCGGCAAGAAGGCCGACTTCGTCAACATCGGCCTCACCGCCGGTTCGCACGGCAGCCACGTGGCCGGCATCACCGCCGCCAACGGCATGTTCGGCGGCAAGATGAACGGCGCCGCCCCCGGTGCGAAGATCGTCTCCGCGCGGGCCTGCATCTTCGGCCCGGGCTGCTCGAACGTCGCGCTCACCGAGGGCATGATCGACCTCGTCGTCAACCGTGGCGTCGACGTCGTCAACATGTCCATCGGCGGCCTGCCCCCGCTGAACGACGGCAACAACGCAGGCGCCGAGCTCTACACGCGGCTCATCGACACCTACGGCGTCCAGCTCGTCCTCTCCGGCGGCAACTCCGGCCCCGGCGCCAACACCATCGGCGACCCGGGCCTGGCCGACAAGGTCATCTCGGTCGGCGCCGGCGTCTCCAAGGAGACCTTCGCCGCCAACTACGGCACCGGCGTGCGCAACGAGTACCAGCTGTTCAACTTCTCCTCGCGCGGCCCGCGTGAGGACGGCGGCTTCACCCCGACCGTCGTCGCCCCCGGCTCCGCGGTCAGCACGATCCCGGCCTGGATGCCCGGCGCGCCGATCGCCGAGGCGGGCTGGAAGCTGCCGGCCGGCTACGCCATGTACAACGGCACGTCGATGGCGTCCCCGCAGACGGCGGGCGCGAGCGCGCTGCTGCTGAGCGCCGCCAAGCAGCAGGGCATCAAGCTGACGCCGGTGAAGCTGCGCACGGCTCTCACCTCGACCGCCAAGCACATCGAGGGACTTCAGGCGTACGAGGAGGGTGCCGGCCTCATCGACGTCGTCGACGCCTGGAAGGCGATCAAGGCGGGCGCCACCGCCCACGACTACGCCGTCAAGGCCCCGGTCGACACCGCGCTCGACCAGGCGCTGAAGACGCCGGGCTTCGGCACGGGCGTCTACGACCGCGAGGGCGGCCTCAAGGCCGGCCAGAAGAAGACGTACGACGTCACCATCACCCGTACGTCCGGCCCCGGCGGCTCGCTCCCGCACATCCTGCGCCTGGCGAACAACAAGGCCCGCACCTTCTCGATCGTCGGCCCGAAGGTGGTCGACCTGCCGCTGAACAAGGCGGTGACCGTCAAGGTCCAGGCCGCGCCGAAGCACGCGGGCATCAAGAGCGCGATCCTTCAGGCCGACGACCCGAGGACGGCGGGCGTCGACAAGCAGATCCTCAACACCGTCGTGGTCTCCACGCCGGTCCAGCACACCTTCACCGCCTCGGGCTCGGTGCAGCGCAACAACTTCAAGTCGTACTTCGTCACCGTCCCCGAGGGCACGAAGTCGCTCCAGGTCACGCTCGGCGGGCTGAAGGAGGGCAGCCGGACGCTGTTCAGCGCCATCAGCCCGTACGGCACCCCGGTCGCCGACAACGACACCACCACGACGGACATCGCCTCCTACGAGGACCCGCTGCCCGGCGTCTGGGAGATCGAGGTCGACTCGCGCCGTACGTCGGCCCTGCTGGACAACCCGTACCAGCTGAACGCCACCGTGTACGGCGCGTCCTTCGACCCGGCGGCCGTGACCGTCCCGGAGGCCAAGGTCGGCACGCCGGTCGCCGCCTCCTGGACGGTGACCAACAAGCTGGAGGCCGTGGAGGGCAACCTCAAGGGCGGCGCACTCGGCTCGTCGAAGACCGGGCGGCCGACCATCGCCGGCGGTGAGACGCAGACCAGCACCGTCGAGGTGCCCGAGGGCACCACCTCGCTGGACGTCGCCATCGGCAAGGTCTCCGACCTGGGCTCCGACCTCGACCTGAACGTGTACGACGCCGAGGGCAAGCTCGTCGGCCAGTCCGCGGACGGCGACTCCGAGGAGGCCGTCTCCATCGCCAACCCGGCCGCCGGCAAGTACACCGTCGAGGTCGTCGGCTTCGAGGTGCCGTCCGGCTCCACCGCGTACGACTACCGGGACGCCTTCTTCTCCTCCGCGCTCGGTTCGGTCACCGTCGACGAGTCGCCGGTGAAGCTCGGCACGGGCGACTCGGCGAAGGTGGCGGCGAACGTCACGGTCGCGCGGGCCGTGCCCGAGGGCCGGCAGCTCTTCGGTGAGGTACGGCTGGTGAACACGCGCGGGACGACCGCGGGTGTCGGCGGGGTGACGATCGAGAAGGTCACGCCGTAGTCGTCGTCGGGCTGCTGTAGTCGACGTACGACTGAGGGGCGGGTGTCCGATCCGGACGCCCGCCCCTTCGTTCTGTCTCCGGCGTGCTGCCGTCCGCTCAGCCCGCGTTGAGCCCCGCGAGGGCCCCCAGCGGCAGCGTGTGCTGGGTCTGCAGCACCTTCGCGCGCAGGTAGCGGACGTTGTCCGCGGTGGCGAAGACGCCGGTGGGTACGCGGCCCTGGACCTCGATGCCCAGGGCGCGCAACTGGTCGGCCTTGTCGGGGTTGTTGGAGAGCAGGTCCAGTGCGCCGATGCCGAGGGCGGTGAGCATCTGGGCGGCCGCCGTGTAGTCGCGGGCGTCCTCCGGCAGGCCGAGGGCGGCGTTCGCGGCGTAGGTGTCGAGGCCCTGGTCCTGGAGGGCGTACGCGTCCAGCTTGTTGTAGAGCCCGATGCCGCGGCCCTCCTGGCGCAGGTACAGCAGCACGCCGCCGCGCTCGGCGATGCGCTCGACGGCCTCGCGCAGCTGGGGGCCGCAGTCGCAGCGGGCCGAGCCGAAGACGTCGCCGGTCAGGCACTCGGAGTGCAGCCGGACCAGCGGGGTGGTGCCGGGGGCCGGGTCGCCGAGGACGACGGCCACGTGCTCCTGGCCGTCGGTCAGGCCGTGGAAGGTGACCAGTTCGGCGTCTACGGAGTAACCGTCGTGGAAGCGCAGCGGGACCCGGACGCGGGCGCGCTGGGTGGCGGCGGCGGTGAAGTCGGGCATGCGGGTTCTCCGGGTTCCGTCCGTGGGTCGGCTGCTTCAGATTTGAAGCAGCTCCTCGGTCCAGGACCCTACCCCATGCTTTAAATTTGAAGCAACAAATATGTCGTGTGCGTCACGAACAGGACTTGCCGGAGCGCCGCCGCCAGGGCACGTCATCCGCGGTGGCGTGCGCGTCCTCGCCCTGGAAGCCCTCGGCGACCGCGGTGAAGATCTCCTCCAGCTGGCCGACCTGCTCCGGGGTCAGCCGGTCGAAGAGCAGCGCCCGTACGGTCTCCACATGCCCCGGGGCCGTACGCTCCAGGACACGCATCCCTTCCTCGGTGAGCGTCGCGATGCTGCCGCGCTTGTCCCAGCGGCAGTCCTCGCGCCCCACCAGCCCGTCCTTCTCCAGCCGCGTCACGGCGTACGTCAGCCGGCTCCGGGTGATCTTCAGCCCCTCGGCGAGATCGGTCATGCGCAACCGGCGCTCCGGAGCCTCGGACAGGGTGGCGAGGATGGAGTAATACAGATGGGGCATGCCGGCTTCCTGCTGGAGCTGCCGGTCCAGCGCGTCCTCCACGAGGGCGGCGGAGGCGATGTAGGCGCGCCAGGCGCGCTGCTCCTCGGGGGAGAGCCAGCGAGTCGTCATGCGACCAGTGTAGGTTTGTTTCAAACTTGAACCAAGCCCGAGATTGCCAGACCGAGTCTGCCGAGCCGGAGAGCGTGCCGATGCCGTCGTACCCCTACGTCCTGCTGTCCGCCGCGGTCTCGCTGGACGGCTACCTCGACGACACCACCCCCGAGCGCCTGCTGCTGTCCAGCCCGGCCGACTTCGACCGGGTCGACGAGGTACGGGCCTCGGTGGACGCGATCCTCATCGGCGCCGGCACCATCCGGGCGGACAATCCGCGGCTGCTGGTGAACTCGGCCGAGCGACGGGCCGCGCGGGTGGCGGCGGGGAAACCCGAGTATCCGCTGAAGGTCACGGTCAGCGCGTCCGGCGAACTGGATCCGGCGGCGAACTTCTGGCACACGGGCGGTCAGAAGATCGTCTACACGACGGAGAAGGGCGCGGAGCGGCTGCGGCGGGCGCCGGTCGCGGCGGATGTGGTCGCGCTGGGCGCCGAGCTGGACTGGCGGGGGCTGCTGGAGCACCTGCACGAGGTGCGCGGTGTCGAGCGGCTGATGGTGGAGGGCGGCGGCACGATCCACACGCAGCTGCTGCAGCAGGGGCTCGCGGACGAGGTGCAGCTGGTGCTGGCACCGCTGTTCGTGGGGGATCCGGAGGCGCCGCGGCTGTTCGGGCCGGGGGGATACCAGGGCGGGCGCCTGCGGCTGCTGGAGACGCGGCGGATCGAGGACGTCGTCCTGATGCGCTACGAGCCGACGGCGCCCGGCGCCGGTGCCCTTCCCTCCGCCGCGGATCGGCACTGGCTGGCACGGGCGTGTGACCTGGCGACGCAGTGCCCGCCGTCGGAGACGGCCTTCAGTGTCGGGGCGGTGGTGGTGGCGGCCGACGGTACGGAACTGGCGCGCGGGTACTCCAGGGAGGGCGGCGATCCCGTGGTGCACGCGGAGGAGGCGGCGCTCGCGAAGATCGCGGCCGGTGATCCGAGGCTGGCGACGGCGACGGTGTACAGCAGCCTGGAGCCGTGTACCCGGCGGGCCTCCCGGCCGGCGCCCTGCGCGCGGCTGATCCTGGCGGCGGGGGTGCGGCGGGTGGTGACGGCTTGGCGGGAGCCGGACACGTTCGTGGTGGCGGCCGACGGCAGTGGGGTGCTGGCGGGACAGGGGGTGGATGTCCTGGTCCTGCCGGAGTACGAGAAGCGGGCAAAGGCCCCGAATGGTCACCTGCTGTCGTGACGCCGGGAAAGGCGTGTGCTTTCTGTCCTGCGGATGGCGTACTATTGAGTCATCGCCGCGGGGTGGAGCAGCTCGGTAGCTCGCTGGGCTCATAACCCAGAGGTCGCAGGTTCAAATCCTGTCCCCGCTACTGAAGGCTCAGGGCCGGAACTGATTCAGTTCCGGCCCTGAGTGTTTTCCCAGCCGTCGTCCGGTCAGCCCACACCACTCGCTCCCCACCCCCGCTTCGGCAACCCTGGTGAGGTGGAGGAACGGCGGATCTCGTACGCACGCCGGTTCGTCCGGCTGCTCCCCGCCCTGCTCACCGCGGCCGGGGGCGCGTACGACTACGCCACGCCGAGCGAATTCACCGGCGCTCCCTTCTTCACCGCCGCACCCCTCGTCGCCGCCCCGCTCTACTCGCTGCGCGGCACGCTGCTCACGGGGCTCGCCGCCTTCGCCGTCCTGCTCGTGCTCCGCATCGTGCTCGGCGGCACCCCCAGGGCGGAGGTGATCACCGAGCTGGCCACCGTGGTCACCGTCTCCGTCCTCGCCGTCCTCATCAACGTCCTCGTCCGCCGCAGCGACGAGCGCCTCGCCTCCGCCCGTGAGATCGCCGAGGCCGCCCAGCGCGCCGTACTGCCCGAGCCCGCCGAGCGGATCGGTGGGTTCAAGATCGCGGCACGGTACGAGGCGGCGCAGGAGGGCGCCTCCATCGGCGGCGACCTGTACGCCGTGCAGGACACTCCGCACGGCGTACGGCTCGTCGTGGGGGACGTGCGCGGCAAGGGCATGGGGGCGGTCGCGGCGGTCGCCGTCGTCATCGGGGCGTTCCGGGAGGCCGCCGAGCAGGAGGCCACGCTGGAGGCGGTCGCGCAGCGGCTGGAGCGGGCGCTGGCGCGTGAGCGCACGCGGCGTGAAGGGGTCGAGTCCTCCGAGGGGTTCACCACCGTCGTGCTCGCCGAGCTGCCGCACGGCAACGGGCTCGTGCGCCTCGTCAACCGCGGACATCCACCGCCCCTGCTGCTGTACGCCGACGGAACCGTGCGCTCGCTGCTCACCCCGGAGCCCGCGCTGCCGCTCGGCATGGGCGAGCTCGGCGCCTGGCCCGACCGGGCCCAGGAGGCCGGCTTCCCGAGCGGGGCCACACTGCTGCTGTACAGCGACGGCCTGTCCGAGGCGCGGGACGAGAACGACCGGTTCTACGACCCCGAGGCCCGGCTCGCGGGACGGGACAACGCCTGTCGCGAGCCGGCCGCGCTGCTCGGCGTGCTCGCGGCCCAGGTGCGCAGGCACTCCGGGGGCGGCATGGCGGACGACCTGGCTCTCATCGCCGTGCGACGGCCCTGATGGAGATCTTGTGGAGCAGACCCTTGATCACCGTCACCAACCGTGATCGGGTGACCGCCCTCCGCATAACAACTGACATTCCGTCAATACCTGTGTGGCTCCTGAGCCCTGGCCAACTCGCCCGATTTAGGCCACTCATGACCCGTAAGTCCGGGCGAAAATAGTTAATGATCAAGCGGAACAGCTTGGAATCCGTACCCCGCGTCTATTAACGTTCGATAACGCAGCGCGGTCGTCCCAGCCGTCACAAGAGTCGGCTCCGTGCGCACGCGCCGAATCCCGCAAGGGAACCGGGGAACCACCACCTTGGGGTGAATCGCACGGATACCGCCGTGAACTCACGGCCGGTATACGCGCGTAGGAGACCTTCCTGCTCCGAACCCGTCAGCTAACCCGGTAGGCGAGAAGGAAGGAAAGGAGCACGCCCACGTGGCGTCCAACCGGCCTGCCCAGCAAGCCCCGTTCGTGCCGAGTCAACGCAGTACCGACTCCTTCGGCTACGACAGCTACCGCACCGACGAGGGCCCGTTCGAGGAGTGGAACCCCACCGCGGACTCCATTCGTCCCGTACGCGGCAGGCATCGCGTCTCCAAGCAGCGCGGCGGGGGACTCGCCCGCAGCTCCACGGTTCTCGGCGTCGGTGTCATAGCCGCCGTCGGCGCGGGCGGCATGGCCAGCGCGAACAGCGGCAAGCCGCCGGTCGCCATCACCATGCCGGACCTGCCGCTGATCTCCGACGACGACTCCTCCGCGGCCGCCGAGGACTCCGCCACCGCGCTGAGCACCATGGGCGAGGCCGCCGAGGAGACCACGCAGGGCACTGCCGACGCCGGCGAGGCGCTGCGCAGCCGGATCATCGCGCAGGCCGAGCTGCAGCAGGACCAGATCGACAGCAAGGCCGCCGCTGCCGCCGTCGCCGCCGCCGAGAAGGAGGCCGCCGCCGCGGCCGCCAAGGCGGAGAAGGAGGCCGAGGCCAAGGCCGCCGCCGCGAAGGCCGAGGCCGAGGAGGAGGCCCGCAAGAAGGCCGAGGCCGAGCGCCTCGCCGAGCTGGCCAAGCAGTTCACACTGCCGACCTCCTCGTACACCATCACCTCGACCTTCGGTCAGGCCGGCGCCTACTGGTCCTCCGGCTACCACACGGGCCTCGACTTCGCCGCCCCCACCGGCACGCTGATCAAGGCGGTGCACTCCGGCACGATCACGTTCGCCGGCTGGGACGGGTCGTACGGCTACAAGACGGAGCTCACCCTCGACGACGGCACCGAGCTCTGGTTCGCGCACCAGTCCTCGATCAGCGTGAGCGTGGGCCAGAAGGTCAACACGGGCGACGTCATCGGCCGCGTGGGCGCCACGGGCAACGTGACCGGGGCGCACCTGCACCTCGAAGTGCACCCCGACGGCAGCGCGAGCGGCATCGACCCGATGGCGTGGCTGCGCGGCAAGGGCCTCACGCCCTGAGGTTCACCCACTTCTGATCCCCGGCGGTCCTGACGACTTACCCCCCGACGTCAGGGCTGCCGGTTTCCGCTGCGTGCGCAATGATGCGTGCGGAATACAGGCTTCTGGTGCGGGTGTTGGGGAAGAGCATGACTTCTCTTCGCAAGCTCGGCTCCTCCGACCTCGAGGTCTTCCCGCTCTCCCTCGGTGGCAACGTCTTCGGCTGGACCGCTGACGAGACCCGGTCCTTCGCCGTCCTGGACGCCTACGCGGCGGCGGGCGGCAACTTCATCGACACGGCCGACTCGTACTCGGCGTGGGTCGAGGGCAACGTGGGCGGCGAGTCCGAGGCCATCATCGGCAAGTGGGTCAAGGCGCGCGGCAACCGGGACGACGTCGTGATCGCCACGAAGGTCAGCCAGCACCCCGACTTCCAGGGCCTGACCGCGGCCAACATCAAGGCGGCCGCGGACGCCTCCCTGCGCCGCCTCGGCACCGACCACATCGACCTCTACTACACCCACTTCGACAAGCCGGAAGTGCCGGTCGAGGAGATCATCGGCGCGCTGGACGAGCTGGTGAAGGCGGGCAAGGTCCGGCACATCGCCGCGTCCAACATCTCGGCGGAGCGGCTGGCGGCCTCCCTCGCCCTCTCCGACCGCGAGGGCCTCGCCCGGTACGTGGCCCTTCAGCCCCACTACAACCTGGTCTCCCGTGACACCTACGAGGGCGAGCTCCAGAACCTCGCCGAGCGGGAAGGCCTGGCGGCGGTCCCGTACTACGCCCTCGCGTCCGGCTTCCTCACGGGCAAGTACCGCGCCGACACGGCAGTACAGAGCCCGCGCGCCCAGGGCGCCGGCAGGCACCTGGAGACGGAGCGGGGGCGCAGGGTGCTGACCGTGCTCGACGAGGTCGCCCAGGCCCACGAGGCCCCGGTGGCCACGGTGGCCCTGGCCTGGCTCGCAGCCCAGCCGACGGTGGCGGCCCCGATCGCCTCGGCCCGGACGCCGGAGCAGCTGCCGGCGCTTCTGGGGGTGGGGGAGCTGAGGCTGACGGACGAGGAGCTCGGGAAGCTGACGGCGGCGTCCGCCTGATGCTTCGCAGCACACCATGATCACGTCCGGTACGGCGCGCGATGACCTACGATGCGTCGCGATCACGTCCGATACGGGTTGTACGCGGGATACGGTGTCGCCGGCCCATACCGGGGCCCGTACACGTGCCCGTACGGCTGCCCGTTCACCTGCCCGTTCACCTGCCCGTACGGCTGCCAGTAAACCGGCACCGGCGCCCCGTACCCGTACGCCGACCAGGCCTGCGCGGCACCCGCGTGCTCAAGCGCCGGCCGCGCGAGCTCCCGGCGTCGCCACAGTTCGTGCAGCAACTCCCGTTCCCGTACGGCGAAGTCGGCGCCGGCCCGGCCACGGCGCCCCCGGCGTCGCAGGAAGGCCAGTGAGGTGGCGTACGCCTCGTACTGCGCCACCGCCCGGGCCGCAGCGCGCCCCCCGCGGCGCCGCGCGTACTGCCGGGCCATCCGCCTGGCCCGCATCGAGCCGAGCACGAAGGGCTCGCCCGGGGTCAGCCACCCGGCGACGACGTAGGCGGGCAGCTCCTCGCGCACGGTCCTCAGCTCGCGCTGCCGGGTCCAGATCACCAGCCAGGTCAGCAGCCCGAACGCGGGCACCATGATGGCCGCGTACACGGCGAAGAACCCGAACTCGCCGAAGGCCGACGAGCCGTTCCACAGGGCGTGCATGCCCATGGCGAGAAGCAGCCCGGAGAGCGGGAGGAGGACGCGGCGCACATGCTGCCGCTCGCCGGACAGCGCGGCGATGCCGAAGCCGATGCCGGTGAGGACCGTGAAGAGCGGGTGCGCGAAGGGCGACATGATCACGCGGACGAAGAAGGTCGCCGCCGTGACGGAGGCGATGCCGCTGTCGCCGGAGAGCTGGTCGGTACCGAAGGCGGTGCCGAGGTAGAGGATGTTCTCGGTGAAGGCGAAGCCGGTGGCGGTGACCCCCGCTATCACCACGCCGTCGACTATCCCGGTGAAGTCCCGTCGGCGGAAGAGGAAGACGAGCAGGACGGCGGCGGCCTTCGCCGTCTCCTCCACGATGGGCGCTATGACCGTCGCGCCCAGGGTGTCCGCGTGCGACGGGTCGGCGGTCGCGGTCGCTATCCATCTGGTCGCGAAGCTGTTCGCGACGATCGCTATCAGGGCCGCCGCGCAGGCGCCCCACGCGAAGGAGAACAGCAGATTGCGCCAGGGGCCCGGCTCGACCCGGTCCAGCCACCGGAAGGAGGCGACGAGCAGCGGCACCGGCAGGATGGCGAGCCCGAGCCCGACCAGGAACCCTTCGGTGCCGGTCTGCTCACGTACCAGGGCGAGGATGACCAGCCCGGAGAGCGCGAGCAGGCTGCTGAGCGCGCCGTAACGCACCCACCGCTTCTGCCACCAGTGCGCGTGCCGCAGTGCGCCGCCGGTGGGGCCGGTGGGGGGCGTCGGGTACGGGGGACAGGTGGCCACGGCATTGACCCTAACGAGGCAGGGGCGCCGCCCGCAGCAGCGCGAGGGGCTCTGGCGCCGGTGGGGGGTTGCTGTCGGTGCTGCTGTAGATGCTCTTGTCGGTGCTGTTCGTCCGGTCGGCTGCCGGATGTCCTTCGCGTCCGGTCGTCTCCCGGATGTTCTTCCCGCTGCTCCTACGGCTGTACGCGGCGGAAGAGCAGGTCGTTCACCACATGACCCTTGTCCAGTCCCTGCCCCTCGAAACGGGTCAGCGGCCGGAACTGCGGACGGGGCGCGAAACCGCCGTCGTCCTGCGTGTTCTCGAAGTCGGGGTGCGCGGTCAGGACTTCGAGCATCTGCTCGGCGTACGGCTCCCAGTCGGTGGCGCAGTGCACGACCGCCCCGGGCTTCAGCCGGGTCGCGGCGAGGCTGAGGAACTCGGGCTGGATGAGCCGCCGCTTGTGGTGCCGCTTCTTGGGCCAGGGGTCCGGGAAGTAGACGCGCAGCCCGTCGAGCGAGTCGGGCGTGAGCATCTCGCGCAGCAGGATGATGGCGTCCCCGTTGCCGACCCGGATGTTGGACAGTCCGTTCTGGTCGGCGAGATTGAGCAGGTTTCCCTGCCCGGGGGTGTGGACGTCGACGGCGAGGATGTTGGTGCCGGGGTCGGCGGCGGCCATCTGGGCGGTGGCCTCGCCCATCCCGAAGCCGATCTCCAGCACGACGGGATTGCCGTTCCCGAACAGCTCGGCGAAGTCCACGACGCACTGGCCGTCGATGTCGAGCCCCCACTCGGGCCACAGCCGCTGCAACGCGTCCGCCTGCCCCGCGGTCACCCGGCTCCGCCGCGGCTGGAAGCTCCGGATCCGCCGCTCGAAGTGCGACCCGGCGGGGTCGGCCTTGGGCCCGTCCGGGAACCGGGGCTCACCCTTGGTCCGGGTGTGCCGAACCGAGACACCGGGGATGTGGCCGGGGTGGTCATCGCCGGAGATGCCGGAGATGCCGGAGATACCAGCGATGCCGGTGATGCCGGACTGACCGGAGGTGCCGGGCTGGGGGATTTCGGGAGCGTTGAGGGAGTCAGACACAGTGGGGTCGATTTTACGTGCTCCCCACGGCCGACCTCAGGGCCGACCGCCTCACCCCTGCCGACCGCTCAAGCCTCCCCCAGCACCGCCAACGCCCTGCGGGCCACCTCCCGCCCGATCGGCAGGGAAGCCGTCGCCGCAGGGCTCGGTGCGTTCAGCACATGCACCGCCCGCGGTCCCTCCCGGATCAGGAAGTCGTCCACCAGCGTCCCGTCCCGCAACACCGCCTGCGCCCGCACCCCGGCTGCCGCGGGCACCAGATCATCCGCATTCACCGCCGGCAACAGCCTGCGCACCGCCACGCCGAACGCCGCCTTGGACACCGACCGCCGCAGCTCCCCGGCGCCGTACCGCCAGTGCCGCCGCGCCATCCGCCACACCCCGGGCCACGCCACCGTCGCCGCGACCTCCCGCGGCCGTACGACGTCCCAGCGGTACCCCTCCCGGGCCAGCGCCGGCACCGCGTTGGGCCCGATGTGCACATCCCCGTCGATCCCGCGAGTGAGGTGCACTCCGAGGAACGGGAACGCCGGATCCGGCACCGGATACACCAGCCCCCGCACCAGCTCGGGCCGCGCCAGGGAGTAGTACTCCCCCCTGAACGGCACGATCCGCACCTCCGGCTCGTCCCCCGTCATCCGGGCCACCTCGTCGCAGTACAGCCCGGCGCAGTTCACCAGCACCCGCCCCCGCACCACGTCCCCGCGCGTGGTCCGTACGGCGACCCCCAGCTCGGCCCGCCGGTCGACGCGCTCGACCTGCGCGCCGTACCGGATCTCCGCCCCCGACGCCTCGGCCAGCTGCCGGGCGACGCCGACGAAGTCGCACACGCCCGTCGTCCCGACGTGTATCGCGGCGAGCCCCCGCACCTCGGGCTCGTACTCCTCGATCTGTGCGGCGCCCAGCTCCCGTACCGGAATGCCGTTCTCCCGGCCGCGCTGCACCAGGGCGTGCAGCCGCGGCAGCTCCTCCCGCTCGGTCGCGACGATCAGCTTGCCGGTGACGGCGTGCGCGATGCCGTACTCCGCGCAGAACTTGACCATCTCGGCGGCGCCCCGCACCGCGTACCGCGCCTTCAGTGACCCCGGCCGGTAGTAGATCCCGCTGTGGATGACCCCGCTGTTGCGCCCCGTCTGGTGCCGGGCGGGCCCCGGCTCCTTCTCCAGCACGGTCACCCGTGTCCCCGGCGCGGCGCGCGTGATCGCAAACGCCGTGGCCAGCCCGACGATCCCACCACCGACCACGAGCACATCACAGTCGTAACCGCTCGACCGCCCTTGCCGCGCCACCTGCACCACCTCCGGCTTCGATAGTGCACTGCGCCACTGACAGTCACTTCAAACGCGGGGATCTGCAGCGCTGTGAGGGGCGCGGGGAACTGCGCGACAAGCCACAGACAACCCGCAGCCTCGCCGCGAGACAAACCACGCAGATACTCACGCAGATACTTAGGAAACCACCCCTAGGCCGGAGCCATGAGAAGTGGCCGAGCCCGCTCCCGCAGCTCGACGACCCGCGGCTCATCCCCATACGGCTCCAGCCGATGAAGAAGATCCTTCACATACTCGGTCGTGCGAGCCGACGATATGCGCCCCGCGACCTCCACCGCCCGCACCCCCTGCTCGCACGCCGCATCGAGATTGCCCGACTCGAGCTCGGCCACCGCCGAAACGACGAGCCGCAGCCCGTGCGACCGCACGAACTCCTCCGTCGGCTTCGACAGCGCCTGCTCCGTGAATCGTCGCACCTGCCGCGGCGCCTTCAGATCCCGGTAGCACTCCGCGGCATCCGCGGCGAACCGGTCGTAGGAGTAGAACCCGAGCCAGGACGGATCGTTGTCCCCCTCCCGGGACCGCTCCAGCCACCCCTCCGCCGCCTTCAGCGCCGCGCCGGCCGCCTGCGCGTCACCGGCGCGCGCGTGCGCGCGTGCCTCGACGAGCCGGAAGAAGCTCATGGTGCGGGCCGTGGCGAGCCCCCGGTTGCGTTCCAGAGCCGCCTGGGCGAGGTCGACGCCCTCGTCGCCGAAGCCCCGGTAGGTCGCCTGGAGTGACATCGACGCCAGCACGTACCCGCCGAGGGGGACGTCGGCGGCCGCGCGCGCGAGTCGCAGCGCCTGGATGTAGTAGCGCTGCGCGGCCTCCTGCTGTCCGGTGTCGAAGGCCATCCACCCGGCGAGACGCGTGAGCTCGGCGGAGGCACCGAACAGCGCCCGCCCCACCTCGTCGGAGTACGCGCCGAGCAGCAGCGGCGCCGCCTCCACCCTCAAGCACTCCGGCACCATGGACGAACGCCAGTCGCCGCCTCCGTACTTGGAGTCCCAGCGCCTGGCGTCCTCGGCGGCCTCCCGCAGCTTCTGCACATCGCTGTGGCCGACTTTGAGCGGTGCGCCGGAGTCCTCGGCGGAGTTCACCTCGCGCGCGACCGAACTGTCGGCCGGGGTTATCAGCCACCGTGAGGCAGGCGTTGCGTATGCGCTTACTGCGAACGATCCGGCCAGCGACTGCCAGATGCCGCCGGAGCCGGCGCGCCGCCCGGCGAGGTCGAGACGGTACAGCTCCGTCGCCGACTTCACCGCCTGTCCGACGTCCCGGGGGAAGGCGAGGCCCACTTCGGGTGCGGGGTCCGCGTCCGCCAGGCCGATCTCGTGGAGCGGCACCGGACGGCCCAGCTTCTGGCCGATGGCGGCCGCGATGAGGTGCGGCGCGGCACCCTGCGGCACCATGCCTTTCGACACCCAGCGCGCCACCGACGTCTTGTCGTAGCGAAGAGTCAGTCCCCGCTGCGCGCCAAGATCGTTGACGCGTCGTGCGAGTCCTGCGTTGCTGATTCCCGCGAGGGCGAGAACGGTGCCGAGCTTTTCGTTCGGCCCGCGTTGCTCCCTGGACATGCGCCACCCCTCGACACAGACGGCTGCCGCGCTGGCATAACCACGCGGCATTCGTAAACCCAGCGTAGTTCGCCGCATCCCAAGCGTTAAGGGGCATTCTTCCGGATGGCGGGATTGTGGTCCGCACTCAAGTGCGCACCCCCTACGCACAGTTGTGACGTGCTCCCGCTGTGTGGCCGTGCGCCCGTCCGTGCGCTCTTCTCCGGCCACCGGGGGAGCGGTTCCATGGCTTCTGCGTGGGTCGGCCCGCTGTACTGGATCCAGTGGGCTGGGGGATTCCGCCACCTACATCCCCGCGGGCGGCGGAACGGTCCGGGGGGCGTACACCGTTCCCCGGACTGCGCGCACGCCGAGCACGGCGAGTAGTGCGCAGGACTTGTACGGAGCGTGCGCGAGCCTGTCCCTACGGCGTCGATTTGGCTGAAAATCGACCCTGCCGCTTCCGGGTAATTACCGCTCCCACCACGGAACTTGAGGGCGCAGGGGGCGTTTTGGGGGAGCGTACCGGGGGCGCATTCGCGTCGCAGCTGTGGTGCTGACGTGGTGCGATCCCCTTGCCCGCTCGCCTCGATCTCCTTGTCCCGTCCGGGCGTTCGGGTGGCGCGGCGACCACGCGTGGGGCGCGTTCGCGCCGACGCCGGGGTGCCCTCAGGGGCGCAACTCCGGGATCTCCAGCGGCTCCACCGCCCCTCCACCGCCCGTCCTTCATGGCAGCATGGTGCCCGGTTCGTACGGTGCACTGGTTGTCCACAGCCTGTGGAGGCGTCGATGCGGTGGTTGGTGGGATGGAGCAGCACCGCCGCGGTGGCCGCCGGGATCGGCTCCGCGGGGGCGACCGGGAGCGACGGCGAGACCGTGCACCCGGTGGGGTCCCAACTCCTGTGGGGTGACCCGGATCCGCTGTGGGCGGTCGGCGACTGGCGGCCGGACGAGGTGCGCGTGGTCAAGGCCGACGAGCAGACCCGGATCGCCGTCCTCGGCACCTGCGGGGCGAGCGACGAGCAACTGCGGGTCGGCCTGTTCGCCGCGCGCGGAGGGGCACTTCGGCATCTGACGGCGTGGTCCGGCAGCTACACGGCCGTCGTCCAGGTCGGCCGCAGGGTCATGGTGTGCGGCGATCTGGCAGGCGCACGGCCCGTGTTCTACACCCCCTGGGCGGGCGGTACGGCGTATGCGACGGCCGCGCTCCCGCTCGCCGACCTCATCGAGGCCAACCTCGACTTCGGCCACCTCGCCGCACTGCTGGCCGCCCCCGACGTACCGGCGGCCGTGCACGACTCCACCCCGTACGACGGCGTACGCCGCATTCCACCGGGGCATGCGCTGATCCTGCGCGCCGGGGCACGCGAGATCGCCGGGTACGAGCAGGTCGCCTCGCTGGCGGTGGCGGCGCCGATCGCGGACCCGGACAGCGCGGTGGACGCCGTCAGGGACGCCCTGGTGGAGGCGGTACGCGCGCGTCTGTCCGCACCTCGCCATGTCCCCGGCGCTGACATAGACCCGGGCCCGGTCCCGGGCATGGGCCCCGCCGAACGGCGTGCCGCGCGCGGGATGCCGGTTCCGGGCATCGGGGCGGACCTGTCCGGCGGCCCCGCGTCAGGCACCCTGGCGCTGCTGGCCGCCGGCCTCCCGGGGATGCCGGGCACGGTCCTGGGCCACGGCACGGGCGCGGGGGAGCGCCTCCTGGCGGTCACCTTCAACGACCTCGCGGTAGGCGGCCGCGAGGCCGAGCTGGAGAGGGCGGGAACGCTGGCGGCCAACCCCCGTCTGCACCACGTGGTGGTGACGGGCGGCGAGGAGACACTGCCGTACGCCGACCTGGACGGCCCGCTGACGGACGAGCCGGGCCCGAGCCTGGTGACGGCGGCGAGGCACCGCGCGCGCCTGGCGTCCGGCAGCGCCGACCACTTCACCGGCTACGGCGCCCGCCAGGTCCTGGACGCACACCCGGCCCGCCTCGCGGACCTCCTGATGGACCGCAAACGCCGCCATCTGGTCCGCCCGGTCGCGGCGCTGGCGAAGGCGGACGGCTCGGTCCTGGTCCCCGCGCGCGTGTACGGCGCGGCGAGGAAGCTGGCCCGCACGCCGTACCGCACGGGCCTGGAGTCCCTGGCCGCCCGCCTGATGGACCGCCGCTTCGACGAACCCGGAGGTGCCGTAGGGGCGTCGCTCGCCGCGCTCACCTGGGCCAGACCGGGCCCGGCGGCCCGCTGGCTGACCGGCGAGGCGCTGGCTGAAGTATCGGTTCGCCTGCAAGCGGCGACGAGCCGCAACGGCGTGGGCCCCGGGCAACGCCCCGGCGACTACCGCGCGCGTGCGGCACTGGCCCGCCACGCAGCCGACCTGCGCGTCCTCGAACAGGCCGCCGAGATCCGCTTCCAACGCCTGCACGCACCGTTCCTCGACAACCAGGTCGTCCGCGCCTGCCGAGCCCTCCCGGAGGCCCTGCGCGTCCAGCCCGGCGCCCGCGCCGCGATACTCCGTACGGTCCTGGAGGGCGCGGGAGTCGCCGACCTCCCACCGGGCTGGGGCGCCCCGTCGCACGCGTCGGCGGCGGTGGCGGCGCGAACGGGCCTGAGGGTGGCCGCAGACTCCCTGATGGCCCTCTTCGGCACCCCTCTCCTCGCCCAAGCGGGCTTGGTGGAGGCCCGCGTGGTCCGCAAGGCCCTCCGCGCAGCGGCCGAGGGCGAACCCCTCCCCCTGGACGGCCTGGCCGACCTGGTCTCCCTGGAGCTGTGGCTACACCGCCTACTGGCCCGCCGAGGCACCTGCTGGACAGGCACGCCGGCCCGGCAACGGGCGGTACCGGCGGGGATCACGCCGCAGCGGGGGGCGCTGGGGGCGGGGGCGGCGCGGCGGGTGTAGGGAAGCGGCCGTGTGCGGGCGGTCCTGAAGGGCTGCGGGGCGCACTTCTCGAGGCCGGTCAGCATCATCCAGCTAGCCCCCACCCGCCCGCAGGGGGCTTCGCCTCGTGGTGCTGGACGGTTACTTCCCAACGCCGGTCCGGCATTTCAGCCCGTCCGGCGTTTGAGGACGAGGCCCGTTCAGGGCCGACGGGGGTCCAGGGGGCAGAGCCCCCTGGCGGGGGCGAAGGGGCAGCGCCCCTTCAGGATGGGACGGGTAGGGGCGGCGGGGGCGAGAACCCTTCCGGCGCGCACCCGGACGACCACCGCAACCACGCACCCCTGGCCCGCCCGCCCGGTCGCCCCGACCCTCCCGGCCGCCAAAACCCGTGCCACCCACAGCCGCCCCCGCGACAATGACCCGGTGCAGTACAGAATCCTGGGCATCACCCAGGCAGAGGACGACCAGGGCACCGCCATACCCATCGGCGGCCCCCGCCTCCGCGCGCTGCTCACAGCCCTGGCCCTACGCCCCGGCCGCCTCACCACCCCCGACACCCTGATCGACGAGGTCTGGCCCGGCGACGGCACCCCGCCCCAGGACGCCCCCGCCGCCCTCCAGGCCCTGATCGGCCGCCTGCGCCGCACGCTCGGCAAGGACGCCATCACCTCCGCCCCCGGCGGCTACCGACTCACCGCGTCGAAAGACGACGTCGACCTCTTCGTCTTCGAACGCCTCGTACGCCAGGGCACCTCCGCCCTCGACAGCGGCGACCCCTCCACCGCCGCCCACGACCTCGCCACCGCCCTCGCCCTGTGGCGCGGCCCCGCCCTGGCCGACCTCCCCGACCGCACCGCCGCCGCGACCCGCCCGGAGGCCCTGCGCCTGGAGGCGACCCGGGCCCGCATCGAGGCGGACCTGCGACTCGGCCGCGCCCAGGACGCCGTACCGGAACTGAGGGAACTGACCGCGGCGCACCCGTACGACGAACCGCTGCACGCCCTCCTCATGCGCGCCCTGCGCGACACGGGCCGCCCCGCCCATGCCCTCACCGCCTACGAAACGGCCCGCCACGCCCTCGCCGACGGCCTCGGCACCGACCCCGGCCCCGACCTCCGCGCCCTGCACACCGAGTTGCTGACCCCGGCGCCCTCCGAGACGGAACCCAAGCCGCAACCGCAACCCGAGCCGCAACCACAACCGCGACCCGAGCCGCAACCACAACCGCGACCCGAGCCGCAACCACAACCGCGACCCGAGCCGCAACCACAACCGCGACCCGAGCCGCAACAGCAACCGCAACCGAAGCCGCAACCCCACCCCTGGCCGCAGTCCACCCCGCCAACCCTGCCGACCTCACCGAACCCCCACGGCCCCCAACCCTCCCAGGCCCCCCAACACCCCCAACCCCCCGAACGCACCGGCAACCTCCGTCCACGCCTTACCTCTTTCGTGGGCCGGGAACTCGAACTCGACGCCATCCGTTCCGAATTGCACAGGGCTCGACTGGTCACGCTCACCGGACCGGGCGGCTCTGGAAAGACCCGTCTCGCCGAGGAAGCCGCCGCCGGGCTCCCGCAGGCATGGCTGGTCGAGCTCGCCCCGCTCGACCGACCGGAGGCGGTGCCGGGCGCGGTGGTCAACGCCCTCGGTCTGCGCGAGACCGTGCTCATGACCAACGAGCTGACGGCCCCGCAGGACGACCCGGTCGCCCTGCTGATCGAGTACTGCGCCCCGCGCAGCCGACTCCTGATCCTTGACAACTGCGAACATGTCATCGACGCGGCCGCCACCCTCGCCGAAACCTTGCTCACCCGCTGCCCAGGGCTCACCATCCTCGCCACCAGCCGCGAACCCCTGGGCGTCCCCGGCGAGTTGGTGCGCCCGGTCGAGCCCTTGCTCCCCGACCAGGCGCACCGCCTCTTCGCGGAGCGCGCGGCGGCCGTCCGCCCCGACCCCGGCGCCGTGCTGCGCGACGAGCGCGACCAGGAGGCCGTCGCGGAGATCTGCCGCCGCCTCGACGGCCTGCCGCTCGCCATCGAGCTGGCGGCCGCCCGGCTGCGGCTGCTCACCCCCCGACAGATCGCCGACCGCCTCGACGACCGCTTCCGCCTCCTCACCTCCGGAAGCCGTACGGTCCTGCCCCGCCAGCAGACCCTGCGCGCCGTCGTCGACTGGTCCTGGGAACTGCTCGACGAGCGGGAGCGCACGGTGCTGCGCGAGGTGTCCGTCTTCGCGGGCGGCTGGGACCTCGCGGCGGCGGAGGCCGTGTGCACCGGGCCCGTCGCGGACCTCATCGGCGCGCTCGTCGACAAGTCCCTGGTCGTGGCCACCCCGTGCGCGCGGGACGGCTCCGGAGGCATGCGGTACCGCCTGCTGGAGACCATCCACGAGTACGCCGTCGAGCGCGCCGCCGAGGTTCCCGAACTGCGCGTCGCGGCCGAGCGGCGGCACCGCGCGTGGGTGCGCGCGCTTGTCGAGCAGGCCGAACCACTGCTGCGTTCCGCCGGCCAACTCCCCTGGATCTCCCGCCTGGAGACGGAGCTGGACAACATCCGGGCGGCCCTCGACCGCGCCCTCACAGCGGGCGACGAACCGGACGCCACATCCATCGCCCTCGCCATGGGCTGGTTCTGGTGGCTGCGCAACTACCGCCACGAGGGCGCAGCCTGGGTCGACCGGACCCTGCGGCTGGGGACGGCCCTGGACGCCTTCGGCGACGATGCGCCGGCCTCCTTCGACTCGCAGGCCGCCTCCCCTGGCCCCCGGACCGCCTCCCCCGACCCGATCGACGCCTTCCTCGCCACCCCGGAGGCGGAGACCCACCACCCGCTGCACATCCCGCGGATGAACCTCCGGCTGCTCCACCTCTTCCTGCAGTCCGAGATCGAACCCATCGCCGCGCTGCTGGACGAGCGGATGCGGCGCTACATGACCCGGATGCGGGACTTCTTCGAGCGGGGAGGCCCGCAGTCGGCGCGGCTGCCGGGACTGGTCTGGCCGCTGATCGCCTTCTTCCTGGGCAGTTCGCGGGACGTCAGGGCCTCCATGGACATCGCCGTCGCCAACTGCCGTGCCTACGGCGGTGACTGGGAGGTCGGTGTCTCGCTGATGTTCCGTACGCACATGGTCGTCGACTCCCCCGGCGACCTGGAGGGCATCGACGACGATCTCGCGGAGCTGCGGATCCTCAGCCGCCGTGTCGGCGACCGCTGGATGTGGGCCCAGGTGTGCAGCGCGGCCGCCGAGACGGCCATGTCGCGCAGCCGCTTCGAGGAGGCCAAGGGCGAGTACGAGGAGGCGCTGCGGCTCGCCTACGAGGTGGGCGCGTACGCCGAGACCCCGTTCCTGGTCGCCCGGCTGGCCGAGATCGCCTACCGCTCGGGCGACCGTACGGCCGCGCGGGCCGCGCTGGACGAGGCGAGCGCGGCGGCCGACCGTTACGGCGTGACGGACTCACGGGCGTTCGTCCTGCTGTTGCGGGCCCAGATGGCGCTGGACGACAAGGAGACCGCTCTCGCGAGGGAGATGTGCGAGGCGGCCCGCGCGGAGACGGCCCGAGGCACGCCACCGCCCCAGTTCCTCGTGATGCTGAAGGCGGTCGACGCCATGACCGTGACGGCCGAGTCGGGTCCGGAGCGCGGACTGCCCCTCCTGGCCGACGCGCTGCACGTGGCCGTGGAGAACGGGTGTGCCGATGTGATCACGGCGACCCTCGCGGACACCGCGGCGGATCTGCTGACCCGCCTCGGCGACCATCCGTGCGCGGTCCGTCTGCTCGCCGCCTCGGAGTACTGGCGCCGCGGTCACCCACGCCCGCTGCCGGAGCGCGCGCACGCCGAGCGGGCCGAAGCCGCCGCCCGTACCGCACTGGGCGCCGAGCGGTTCACCGCCGAGCACACCCGAGGCACTGCCCTGACCCGGGATGACGTCCTGCGTGACCTCGGCGAGGCCGTGCGCGACCGCTGCCGCCCTACACGCAGCTGAACTTCGACTCCGCCCAGTCCGCCAGCAGCAGGGTGTCGAAGGTGCTGTGCGGCTCGACCACCAGCCGGACGGTCTCGCGCCCGGTGAGGTTCACATGGACCGGTACGGCCGCGTCCCCGCCCTTGAGCACTGCGGACCGCCACAGCCGGACGCCGTCGGCGTAGACCGAGAAGGAGAACGCGCCGAGCCCCAGGTTCGTGTCGTCGACGCCGGCCATCGCGTCGTAGGCGGAGCACTCCCGGTTGAGGTCGATGGTGACGGAGGACCGGCCGTGCACGGTGACGCCGTGCGCGTACCGCTTGTCCGCGATCGACACGCCGTACCGCTGCCACACCCAGGTGCTCTCGCCGAGCCGCATCTCGGGCTCGGTGCCGTCGCCGGTGAGGTTGTACGACAGCTCGCTCCACTGGTAGACGGCCGGGGCGGGCGGAGGCGGCGTGGGTGTGGGCGTCGGGGTGGGGGTAGGGGGCGGAGTCGGCGTCGGAGAGGGCGTGGGCCTCGGACGGGGGGTGGGCGTGGGGGACGGCGTCCGTGTCGGGTCGGGCTTCGGCTCCGCGGCCGGGACGATCGCCGGCGGCTCGGGTGCCGGCGGCTTTGGAGCCGGCTCCTCCTTCGACGGTTCGGGCGTCGGCGTCTCCTCGACGATGGGGGAGGGGACGGGGGGTTGCTTGGCGTCCGTCTTGTCGGCCGGACTGTCGTTGCCGGCCAGCGCGAGCACGATCGCCGCCGCGACGCCCACGGCGACCACACCGGCCGCGATACCGGCTTTCAGTGGCGCGCCCACCCCCTCGGAAGCGGCCGCGCCGCCCCCGGTGCTCGCCCCGCCGGACGAACTGCCGCCCGCCGCGGCGGCCGCCCCCGCAGCACCGGCCGCACCTGCCCCGGCACCGCCGGCGATGAGCCCGGCCGCCTTGGCGTACCCGGCGGCGCCGAACCAGCCGATGACCGCGACCGGCACGACGGCGGGGATACCGCTGGCGACTTCCTGGATCTGGCCCGCGGCCAGCCGGCACTTGGCGCACTCCTCCAGGTGCTTGCGCAGGCCGCGTTCGGCACGGGTGCGCAGGCTGCCGCGGGCGTAGGCGCCGAGTCGGTCCGCGTAGCGGGCGCACTCCCCGTCGCCGACGAGGCTGGCGCTGACGTGGGCCTGGAGGTAGGCCTGCTTGAGCCCTTCGCGGGCGCGGCTGGCGAGCACGCGCGTGCCGTTGGCGTCGAGCCCGAAGAGCGTGGCCACCTCGCTCGGCGACTCGTCCTCGACCTCGGTGTGCCACAGCACCGCCTGCCAGCGCTCCGGCAGCGACCGGAAGGCCTGCATGGCCATGGACTGCTCGGCCTCGTGCAACGCCCGCACGTCCGCGCCGAGGTCCAGGCCCGCTCCGAAGGAACCGAAGGACGCGGTGTCGTCGGACACCTCGGACACGCGCGCCGACTCTGCGGCGAACACCGCGAAGTCGTCGACCAGCTGCTCCCGCCGCGCCGACTTCGTCCAGTCCGCGGCGGCCCGCCGGATCGAGGTGAGCAGATAAGCGCGTACGGCGTGCTCGGGGCCGGAGCCGCCGCGTACCGCCTGGAGCATGCGGGCGAACACCTCGGCCGTGAGGTCGTCCGCGGTGTGGGCGTCACGGCAGCAGGTGCGCGCGTACCGGCGTACCGCCCCCGCGTGGCGCCGGTACAGCTCCTCGTAGGCGGTGTCGTCGCCGGAGCGCATCCGCCCGATCAGGTCGGCGTCCGACGGCGGCAGCTCGAGCGGCGGCGGCAGCGTGCTGTCCTCGCGCCGGTCGCGCTGAGCCGGGACGCTGCCTTCCGCGCGCCCTTGAGCGCGGCCTCCCGGGGGCATGCCGCCCGGCGGCAGGTCCGCCCGTCCGCCTTGACTCGGCACCTGCGGAGTCGACGAGTCACCCTCACCGGGTGACTCGTCCCGACCGTCAACGCTCATCGCGGAAAGCCCCCGCCGCCAGCTCTACCCGTCCCGGACACCGGGTCAGGGTGCCATATTGGCTTTCGGTCAGGACCCACCCGTACGGACCATCCACTCGTCCGTGGGCACTTCCCGCACCGCAGTACTAGCCCTCACCCGCACAAGGATGGCTCAAACGGCGCTGGCCGTACGGGAGTTGAGCGCGACGGCCGAAATGTACGGCATGTTCCGCGACGGTGGTTCGAGGCAAGGGCAGCACAGCACCCCGCCTCTTGGTCACCCCTTCGAAGTCATGGCCGTCCTCGAAGTCGCAGCCCTCTTCGAAGTCACGGCCGTCTCCGAAGCCACGGCCGTCACTTCGGCCGGCTCACGCCTGAGGCCGCGACCGCAACCCCTCCAGCAGGATGTCCAGCAACCGCGCCGAGGCCGCCGCCTGCTGCGCCGCATCCGGCAGCGAGGGCGCCGCCGTCGCGATCACCAGCAGGACGTCCGACACCGACACGTCGGCCCGCAGCTCACCCGCCGCGCGCGCCCGCTCCACGAGCTGGCCCACCACGTCGAGCAGTGCCGCCGCCCCGGCGTCGTCCATCACGTCCGTCGACATCGCCGCAGGCTGCTCGGACACAAGCCGCAGCTCACCTGTGCCCGGCTGCGTCCGCTGCTGCGGCACCCGGGCCTCCTCGAGCACGGTGCCGTCCTCGGCGACCCCGACCCGCAGCACCTGCGGCGGCAGCAGCCGCCCGGCGCCCGAGGCCACCGACGTGCGCAGGAAGCGCGAGAGCGCCGACCACGGCTCGTCCTCCTGACCGAGCGCCGCACGTGCCTGGTCGGTCAGCCGGGAGGTCTCCTCCTCGGCTATCCGGCGCACCAGGACGTCCTTGCTCGGGAAGCGCCGGTACACCGTCCCGACGCCGACCCGCGCGCGTCGCGCCACGTCCTCCATCGGCGCGCCGTACCCCAGCTCGCCGAAGACCTCGCGCGCCGCACGCAGTACGTGCTCCAGATTGCGCTGTGCGTCCACGCGCAGCGGCGTCGTACGCGAGCTGTCCCCGCGTCCGTTGCCCGCAGCCGCGCTCATCGTGCCGCCCACCGCTCCGCCGCCCGATGTGATGGCGGACGCGGAAGACCAACGAGAATCCTGAACATGCATAAGCGATCCCCCGGTAATGACGTCTCCCCCCGGAGACTCTCCCCGTCATTTGCAAAGCCGGAGCGTCGCGGAACAAGCCCGGACCACGAGTCCGCCCTGTGTGACTCGCGGACCCGAAGAGCGCATCCCCCTACACCCCGTCGACATACGAACATAGTTGAGCGAGGGTCAATTCAGAAGGGGCACGTTCCGCACGGAGCGCCCCTCGATCGGAGTACGGGTCGTTTACGTCCAGATTTCACCCCCTGCGGTCCACCGGCGCACGCCCGTTGACCTGCGGACCTTCCCCGCACTCCGGCAATTCGGCCAAATCGCGGCGCCGACGATCTCCGGTCACACAAATCGCCGAGCCTGTGGACAAACGCAAGCGCCGGGTGCGTCATGGGATGGTGAAGGAACGTGCGCGCATTCTCGTTGTCGGCGGCGGCTACGTCGGGATGTACACCGCCCTGCGCCTCCAGCAGCGGCTGAAACAGGAACTGGGGCGAGGCGAGGCCGAGATCACGGTCGTCACCCCCGACCCGTACATGACGTATCAGCCTTTCCTCCCCGAAGCGGCCGCAGGCTCCATCTCCCCGCGCCACGTGGTCGTACCGCTGCGCCGCGTCCTGCCCCAGTGCCGGATCATCATCGGCGAGGCCACCGCCATCGACCACGCGGGGCGCACCGCGACCCTCTCCACCCTGGCCTCCGAGGAGGAGGGCACGGGCAGCGAACAGCTCTCCTACGACGAACTGGTCCTCGCGCCCGGCTCCATCTCGCGCACCCTGCCCATCCCCGGCCTCGCCGACCACGGCATCGGCTTCAAGACCGTCGAAGAGGCCATCGGCCTGCGCAACCACGTCATCGAGCAGATGGACATCGCCTCCTCCACCCGCGACCCCGCGATCCGCGACGCGGCCCTCACCTTCGTCTTCGTCGGCGGCGGCTACGCCGGTGTCGAGGCGCTCGGCGAGCTCGAGGACATGGCCCGCTACGCCACGCGCTACTACCACAACGTCCGGCCCGAGGACATGAAGTGGATCCTCGTCGAGGCCTCGGACCGCATCCTGCCCGAGGTCGGCGAGGACATGGGCCGCTACACCGTCACCGAACTGCGCCGCCGCAACATCGACGTACGCCTGCACACCCGGCTGGAATCCTGCGTGGACCGCGTCGCCGTCCTCAGCGACGGCGCCCGCTTCCCGACCCGTACGGTCGTCTGGACGGCCGGCGTCAAACCCCACCCGATCCTCGCCGCGAGCGACCTGCCACTCAATGAGCGCGGTCGGCTGAAGTGCACCCCCGAGCTGACCATCGAGGGCACCACGCACGCGTGGGCCGCGGGAGACGCCGCCTCCGTCCCCGACGTCGCAGCCGGCGATCCCGGCAAGGAGTGCGCCCCCAACGCCCAGCACGCCGTGCGTCAGGCGAAGGTGCTGGGCGACAACATCGCCCACGCCCTGCGCGGCGAACCCCTGGAGACGTACGCCCACAAGTACGCGGGTTCGGTCGCCTCCCTCGGCTTCCACCAAGGTGTCGCCCACGTCTACGGACGCAAGCTGAAGGGCTACCCTGCCTGGTTCATGCACCGCGTCTACCACCTCAGCAGGGTTCCGACCCTCAACCGCAAGGCCCGCGTCCTGGCCGAATGGACCCTGTCGGGACTTTTCAAGAGGGAGGTCGTCTCCCTCGGTTCGCTCGAACATCCCCGAGCGGAGTTCGAACTCGCGGCCGGTGGAAATGCTCCTCACAGCCCGGAAGGCGACCCGAAGGGGTCGTCCTGACCGGACCCAGGAACTCCACCGACGAGGCAGGCGTCTGACGGGTGTCGGCCAGGTCGGCCGCACTGCCAGACTGATCCCCGAACCGATCCCGACCGCGAGGCTCTCCCCACAGTGCTGCAACCCCGGGGTGCTGGTGCCACCCCTCAGACCCCAGGCCGGGTCCGGAGCTGGCCGCAGACGACGACACGAGGCAAGGATTCGTGAACTTCACGCGCTGGAGCGCCCGGCTCCCCGGAACGCAGCGCCGCGCCGCAGCGCGGACCGAACCCGCGGCGGCGGTCACCCAGGACCGCCGGGGAGAGAGCCCGGGCGCCGTCCCCGCGGCCCGCGCCGAACACCTCACCGACGAGGCCACGCCGATCCCCGCCGTGGACGAACTGCCGGTCCGTGAGGTCCTGGACCGCGTCCCGGCCCTGGTCGCCCTGGTCCACGGCTCCGACCACCGCCTGGCCTACGTCAACGACGCCTACGTGAGTGCCTTCGGCCTGCGCCCCCCGGGCGAACCGGCCCGCGAGGCCCTCCCCGAGCTGGCCGAACTGGGCCTGCTCCCCCTCCTCGACCAGGTCCTGCGCAGCGGCAAGCCCCGCACCCTCAAGTCCCGCAAGGCCCCCGACGGCCGCTCCTACACCTTCACCTGCACCCCCGTGACGGAGGGCGACGGCGGCGTCCTCGTCTTCGCCACGGACGTCACCGACCACGCGGAAGCCGCCGAACGCCTGCGCGCCAGCGAACGCCGCCAACGCGAAACGGCCGTCACCCTCCAACGCTCCCTCCTCCCCCAGGAGCTCGAAGAGCCGGACGACCTGCGCGTCGCCGCCACCTACCACCCGGGCGGCACGGAGGCCGCGGTCGGCGGCGACTGGTACGACGTGATCACCCTCGGCGGCGGCCGCACGGCCCTGGTGATCGGCGACGTCATGGGCAGAGGAGTACGAGCAGCAGCGGTAATGGGCCAGCTCCGTACGGCAGTGAGGGCATACGCCCGCCTGGACCTCCCCCCGCACGAGGTCCTGCAGTTGCTCGACGGCCTGGCCGCGGAGATCGACGCCAACCAGATCGCCACCTGCGTCTACGCCGTCCACGACCCGAACGAGGGCCGCCTGGTGTACGCCTCCGCCGGGCACCTCCCGATCCTGGTCCGCGACGAGAGCGGCGCGGTCCAACGCGCCGATGAACCGACCGGCCCACCCCTCGGCACGGGCGGCTGGATGCACGCCTCCGGCTCGATCGCCCTGGGCCCCGGCTCCACAGCGGTCCTCTACACCGACGGCCTGGTGGAACGCAGGGACGAGGACTTGGACGAGGGAATCGCCTCCCTGGAGCGAGCCCTGGCCGGCGCGACCGGCACCCCCCAGGTGATCTGCGACCGCCTGGTCCGCACAGCAGGCGTGACGGCAGACCACGACGACGACGTAGCAGTCCTGGTCCTCCAGCACCCGGCGCGCACGGGCCCCGACAGCGACCTCTTCCGCAACGCGGCCCTGGAACTCCTCGGCGGCATCGAAGCGGCGCCCCGCGCGCGTGCCTTCGCCTCCGGCGTCCTCACGAGCTGGCGCTTCCCCACCGAGCTCCACGACCTGGGCGTCCTGGCGGCCAGCGAACTCGTCGCCAACTCCCTCCAACACGGCACCCCACCCATGCGCCTACGCCTGCGCCGCACCGACCGCCGCCTGATCATCGAGGTCACCGACGGCGACGACCACCTCCCCCGCCGCCGCCGCGCCGAACCGGGCGACGAATCAGGCAGAGGCATCGCCATCGTCGCCACCGTCGCCTCCGCCTGGGGCTCACGGAGAACCCCGGGAGGCGGAAAGGCAGTGTGGTGCGAGTTCGCCCTCCCAAAGCACCCCACCGAAGCCCCAAGAGCCTGACCTCCAGCCCGTCTGGGGGTCCAGCACTCAGGCGTGCGCGCGAGCCTGCCCCGCAGCAGACGCGGCCCCCTGCGCCACCACCCGACTCTTCACCAACCACGGCTGATCCTGCACGGCGCTGAGCTGACGCCCCAGCCGCACCGCGAGATACGTGATCCCCAGCGAGAACACCAGAAACGTCACGACATACGGCCCATGCAGCGACGCCCCCATAGGCCCGCCCACCGCCGGCCCAACCGCCAACGCAAGCTGCTTCACCAGGGCAAACGCAGAGTTGTACTGCCCAGCCATCCCCTCCGGAGCCAAGTCCGCCACCAGCGGAGCAACCGTGGGAGACAACATCGCCTCACCCAGCCCGAACAGCGCATACGTCGAGATGAAGGCAGCCGTAGCCATCTCCTGACTTCCGTGCCCCAGCCCCGCATACCCGGCCACAACCCAAGCCACGGCCCAGATCAGCCCCACAGCCGCGATCACCCGCGACCGCCTCCGCCGCTCGACGAACTTCAGCACGGCGAACTGAGCCACCACGATCATCGCGGTGTTCGCCGCCAAAGCGGTCCCCAGCGCCGACGTGGAAACCCCGGCCGCCTCGACCCCGTACGCACTCAGCCCCGACTCGAACTGCCCGTAGCAAGCGAAGAACAGCACAAACCCCAGCACACACAGCTGCACCATCGCCCGGTTCTGGAGCAACTGCTTCCAGCTCCCCTTCGCCGCCCCGGCGCCCGGCGCCCCCTCGATCCGCGGCGCCCGCGGCATCCGCACCGTCGACATCACCACGACGAGCAGCAGGAACATCGCCGCCTCGATAGCGAACAGCAGAGTGAAGGACGAGACACTCGACGCGTCGACGAGGTGCCCACCGATCAGCCCGCCGACCCCCAGCCCCAGGTTCTGCAGAAAGAACTGCGTCGCGAACGCCCGCGACCGCGTCTCCGCGCCAGAGCAGTCCACGATCATCGTCGCGAGTGCCGGCTGCATCACGGCCTGCCCCGCCCCGAGCGCGGCCGCCGACAGCAGTACGGCCGCCGCACTCCCCGCGAGCCCCAGGCTCAGCGACCCGAGCGCGGCGGTGACCAGGGCGGCGAGCAGCACCGGCAGCGGGCCACGCCGGACGATCGCCCGCCCGGCGAACGGCAGCACGACCAGCGCGGCCACGGCGAAGACGGCGAGGACGAGCCCCGCCGTCATCGAACTCAGCCCCCGCACCTGCGCCACATAGACGTACAGGTAGGGGACGGTGAAACCGAGCCCGAACGCGCTGAGTGCGTTGCCCACGTGGATCCGGCGCATCGCTGCGCCCATCGCCCTGGTCACGTTCACCTCTCTCGTATGTAGACCTGAAGACTTCAAAGCTAAACTTCGAAGCTAAACAGTACACAGCGAAGGACTTCAACGCCAAGCAAGCCCGTGCGATACTCGGCCCATGGGCGACACCCACGGCGTCAGCGAGCCGACACTCGAAGAGCAGATCGCCGCCTACCAGCGCGAGTTCCAGGGCCTCGACCCCCAGGTCGAGAAGATCGTCTCGGCGCTGTCCCGTCTGAACCGCCGCATGAACGTCGCCTACGGCCGCCAGACCGCCGCCCTCGGCATCAGCAACGCCGACTGGGAGGTCCTCAAGGCCCTCGTCCTCTCCGGCGCCCCCTATCGGATGGGCCCCAGCGACCTCGCCAAGCGCCTCGGCCTCACCCCGGCCGCCATGACCCACCGAATCGACCGCATGGTGGCCGAGGGCCTGGTCACCAGGGATCGCGACGAGTCCAACCGCGTCCGTGTGATCGTGGAGCTGACCGGGGAGGGCCGCGAGAAGTGGCTCGAGGCGATGCGTCTGGCCTCTGTCTTCGAGGAGGACCTCCTCCAGGACCTCGCCGCGGATGAACGCACCGCCCTCGGCGAGGTCCTCACCCGCCTGCTCCGCAGGGTGGAAGACGCCCAGCCGGACGCCGGCGGACGCCTCAGCGACCTGGACTGACGCGGGGCCGCCGTCCACGGCAAAAGATCTTGACAGGGGACGCTTGACAGCCCCCTGCCCGATCCGTAAAGTTCTTCGGGTTGCCACGGAGCCGTAACGGTTCTGCGACAGCACCTTCCGCCGCGAGAGCGGCAACCCAAACCATTAGTACGACCTCCCAACGAGGTTGAATTCGGCGTGCCCGAATTCAATTCGATTTGGGTGCGGCAGCTCGATTAGGAACTGCCGAGAGGATCCGCTAAGGTTTGAGACGTCGGAACGGCCCAACAGCCGCGAAGACAAGCCCGCTGACTGGGAGTCAGGCCCGAAAGGATCTGATAGAGTCGGAACCGCCGGAAAGGGAAACGCGAGAGCGGGAACCTGGAAAGCACCGAGGAAATCGGATCGGAAAAAGATCTGATAGAGTCGGAAACGCAAGAACGAAGGGAAGCGCCCGGAGGAAAGCCCGAGAGGGTGAGTACAAAGGAAGCGTCCGTTCCTTGAGAACTCAACAGCGTGCCAAAAATCAACGCCAGATATGTTGATACCCCGTCTCCGGCCGTCACGGTCGGGGCGAGGTTCCTTTGAAAAAACACAGCGAGGACGCTGTGAACGGCCGGGCTTATTCCGCCTGGCTGTTCCGCTCTCGTGGTGTCGTCCCGATTACGGGAAAACATTCACGGAGAGTTTGATCCTGGCTCAGGACGAACGCTGGCGGCGTGCTTAACACATGCAAGTCGAACGATGAACCACTTCGGTGGGGATTAGTGGCGAACGGGTGAGTAACACGTGGGCAATCTGCCCTGCACTCTGGGACAAGCCCTGGAAACGGGGTCTAATACCGGATATCACTACCGCAGGCATCTGTGGTGGTTGAAAGCTCCGGCGGTGCAGGATGAGCCCGCGGCCTATCAGCTTGTTGGTGAGGTAATGGCTCACCAAGGCGACGACGGGTAGCCGGCCTGAGAGGGCGACCGGCCACACTGGGACTGAGACACGGCCCAGACTCCTACGGGAGGCAGCAGTGGGGAATATTGCACAATGGGCGAAAGCCTGATGCAGCGACGCCGCGTGAGGGATGACGGCCTTCGGGTTGTAAACCTCTTTCAGCAGGGAAGAAGCGAAAGTGACGGTACCTGCAGAAGAAGCGCCGGCTAACTACGTGCCAGCAGCCGCGGTAATACGTAGGGCGCAAGCGTTGTCCGGAATTATTGGGCGTAAAGAGCTCGTAGGCGGCTTGTCACGTCGGGTGTGAAAGCCCGGGGCTTAACCCCGGGTCTGCATTCGATACGGGCTAGCTAGAGTGTGGTAGGGGAGATCGGAATTCCTGGTGTAGCGGTGAAATGCGCAGATATCAGGAGGAACACCGGTGGCGAAGGCGGATCTCTGGGCCATTACTGACGCTGAGGAGCGAAAGCGTGGGGAGCGAACAGGATTAGATACCCTGGTAGTCCACGCCGTAAACGGTGGGAACTAGGTGTTGGCGACATTCCACGTCGTCGGTGCCGCAGCTAACGCATTAAGTTCCCCGCCTGGGGAGTACGGCCGCAAGGCTAAAACTCAAAGGAATTGACGGGGGCCCGCACAAGCAGCGGAGCATGTGGCTTAATTCGACGCAACGCGAAGAACCTTACCAAGGCTTGACATACACCGGAAACGGCCAGAGATGGTCGCCCCCTTGTGGTCGGTGTACAGGTGGTGCATGGCTGTCGTCAGCTCGTGTCGTGAGATGTTGGGTTAAGTCCCGCAACGAGCGCAACCCTTGTCCTGTGTTGCCAGCATGCCCTTCGGGGTGATGGGGACTCACAGGAGACCGCCGGGGTCAACTCGGAGGAAGGTGGGGACGACGTCAAGTCATCATGCCCCTTATGTCTTGGGCTGCACACGTGCTACAATGGCAGGTACAATGAGCTGCGATACCGTGAGGTGGAGCGAATCTCAAAAAGCCTGTCTCAGTTCGGATTGGGGTCTGCAACTCGACCCCATGAAGTCGGAGTTGCTAGTAATCGCAGATCAGCATTGCTGCGGTGAATACGTTCCCGGGCCTTGTACACACCGCCCGTCACGTCACGAAAGTCGGTAACACCCGAAGCCGGTGGCCCAACCCCCTTGTGGGGAGGGAGCTGTCGAAGGTGGGACTGGCGATTGGGACGAAGTCGTAACAAGGTAGCCGTACCGGAAGGTGCGGCTGGATCACCTCCTTTCTAAGGAGCACTTCTTACCGATCCCTTCGGGGTGAGGTCAGAGGCCAGTACATCAGCGAATGTCTGATGCTGGTTGCTCATGGGTGGAACGTTGATTATTCGGCCGGGTTCACGGGTCGGAGGCTGCAAGTACTGCTCTTAGGAGCGTGGAACGCATGATCTCCGGACGGGAGCTGGCCGGGCACGCTGTTGGGTATCTGAGGGTACGGCCGAGAGGCTGCCTTCAGTGCCGACCCCAGTGAACTTGCCTCAAGGGGCAGGGTGATGGGTGGTTGGTCGTTGTTTGAGAACTGCACAGTGGACGCGAGCATCTGTGGCCAAGTTTTTAAGGGCGCACGGTGGATGCCTTGGCACCAGGAACCGATGAAGGACGTGGGAGGCCACGATAGTCCCCGGGGAGTCGTCAACCAGGCTTTGATCCGGGGGTTTCCGAATGGGGAAACCCGGCAGTCGTCATGGGCTGTCACCCATACCTGAACACATAGGGTATGTGGAGGGAACGCGGGGAAGTGAAACATCTCAGTACCCGCAGGAAGAGAAAACAACCGTGATTCCGGGAGTAGTGGCGAGCGAAACTGGATGAGGCTAAACCGTATACGTGTGAGACCCGGCAGGGGTTGCGTATGCGGGGTTGTGGGATCTCTCTTTCACGGTCTGCCGGCCGTGAGACGAGTCAGAAACCGTTGATGTAGGCGAAGGACATGCGAAAGGTCCGGCGTAGAGGGTAAGACCCCCGTAGTCGAAACGTCAGCGGCTCGTTTGAGAGACACCCAAGTAGCACGGGGCCCGAGAAATCCCGTGTGAATCTGGCGGGACCACCCGCTAAGCCTAAATATTCCCTGGTGACCGATAGCGGATAGTACCGTGAGGGAATGGTGAAAAGTACCCCGGGAGGGGAGTGAAATAGTACCTGAAACCGTGTGCCTACAAGCCGTGGGAGCGTCGGAATGTGCTTGCACATTCTCGTGACTGCGTGCCTTTTGAAGAATGAGCCTGCGAGTTTGCGGTGTGTTGCGAGGTTAACCCGTGTGGGGAAGCCGTAGCGAAAGCGAGTCCGAATAGGGCGGTATAGTAGCGCGCTCAAGACCCGAAGCGGAGTGATCTAGCCATGGGCAGGTTGAAGCGGAGGTAAGACTTCGTGGAGGACCGAACCCACCAGGGTTGAAAACCTGGGGGATGACCTGTGGTTAGGGGTGAAAGGCCAATCAAACTCCGTGATAGCTGGTTCTCCCCGAAATGCATTTAGGTGCAGCGTCGTGTGTTTCTTGCCGGAGGTAGAGCACTGGATAGGCGATGGGCCCTACCGGGTTACTGACCTTAGCCAAACTCCGAATGCCGGTAAGTGAGAGCGCGGCAGTGAGACTGTGGGGGATAAGCTCCATGGTCGAGAGGGAAACAGCCCAGAGCATCGACTAAGGCCCCTAAGCGTACGCTAAGTGGGAAAGGATGTGGAGTCGCAGAGACAACCAGGAGGTTGGCTTAGAAGCAGCCACCCTTGAAAGAGTGCGTAATAGCTCACTGGTCTAGTGATTCCGCGCCGACAATGTAGCGGGGCTCAAGCGTACCGCCGAAGTCGTGTCATTGCGATATGTACCCCCAACGGGGATCGTGATGGGTAGGGGAGCGTCGTGTGCCGGGTGAAGCAGCACCGGAAGGTAGTTGTGGACGGTTCACGAGTGAGAATGCAGGCATGAGTAGCGATTCACACGTGAGAAACGTGTGCGCCGATTGACTAAGGGTTCCTGGGTCAAGCTGATCTGCCCAGGGTAAGTCGGGACCTAAGGCGAGGCCGACAGGCGTAGTCGATGGATAACCGGTTGATATTCCGGTACCCGCTGTGAAGCGTCAAACATCGAACCGGGCGATGCTAAGTCCGTGAAGCCGCCCCGGAGCCTTCGGGCAAAGGGGAGTGGTGGAGCCGACGAACCAGACCTGTAGTAGGTGAGTGATGGGGTGACGCAGGAAGGTAGTCCATCCCGGGCGGTGGTTGTCCCGGGGTAAGGGTGTAGGCCGAGTGGTAGGTAAATCCGCTGCTCATCAAGGCTGAGACCTGATGCCGAGCCGATTGTGGTGAAGTGGATGATCCTATGCTGTCGAGAAAAGCCTCTAGCGAGTTTCATGGCGGCCCGTACCCTAAACCGACTCAGGTGGTCAGGTAGAGAATACCGAGGCGTTCGGGTGAACTATGGTTAAGGAACTCGGCAAAATGCCCCCGTAACTTCGGGAGAAGGGGGGCCACGCTTGGTGAGAGGACTTGCTCCTCGAGCTGGGGGTGGCCGCAGAGACCAGCGAGAAGCGACTGTTTACTAAAAACACAGGTCCGTGCGAAGCCGTAAGGCGATGTATACGGACTGACGCCTGCCCGGTGCTGGAACGTTAAGGGGACCGGTTAGTCACTCTTCGGGGTGGCGAAGCTGAGAACTTAAGCGCCAGTAAACGGCGGTGGTAACTATAACCATCCTAAGGTAGCGAAATTCCTTGTCGGGTAAGTTCCGACCTGCACGAATGGCGTAACGACTTCTCGACTGTCTCAACCATAGGCCCGGTGAAATTGCACTACGAGTAAAGATGCTCGTTTCGCGCAGCAGGACGGAAAGACCCCGGGACCTTTACTACAGTTTGATATTGGTGTTCGGTTCGGCTTGTGTAGGATAGGTGGGAGACTTTGAAGCGGGCACGCCAGTGTTCGTGGAGTCGTCGTTGAAATACCACTCTGGTCGTGCTGGATGTCTAACCTGGGTCCGTGATCCGGATCAGGGACAGTGTCTGATGGGTAGTTTAACTGGGGCGGTTGCCTCCTAAAGAGTAACGGAGGCGCCCAAAGGTTCCCTCAGCCTGGTTGGCAATCAGGTGTTGAGTGTAAGTGCACAAGGGAGCTTGACTGTGAGACCGACGGGTCGAGCAGGGACGAAAGTCGGGACTAGTGATCCGGCGGTGGCTTGTGGAAGCGCCGTCGCTCAACGGATAAAAGGTACCCCGGGGATAACAGGCTGATCTTCCCCAAGAGTCCATATCGACGGGATGGTTTGGCACCTCGATGTCGGCTCGTCGCATCCTGGGGCTGGAGTCGGTCCCAAGGGTTGGGCTGTTCGCCCATTAAAGCGGTACGCGAGCTGGGTTTAGAACGTCGTGAGACAGTTCGGTCCCTATCCGCTGTGCGCGTAGGAGTCTTGAGAAGGGCTGTCCCTAGTACGAGAGGACCGGGACGGACGAACCTCTGGTGTGCCAGTTGTTCTGCCAAGGGCATGGCTGGTTGGCTACGTTCGGGAGGGATAACCGCTGAAAGCATCTAAGCGGGAAGCCTGCTTCGAGATGAGGACTCCCACCCACTTGATGGGGTAAGGCTCCCAGTAGACGACTGGGTTGATAGGCCGGATCTGGAAGCACGGTAACGTGTGGAGGTGACCGGTACTAATAGGCCGAGGGCTTGTCCTCAGTTGCTCGCGTCCACTGTGTTGGTTCTGAAACCACGAACAGCCCCATGCCAGGTCACGGTGTGGTGCGGCTGGATAGTTTCATAGTGTTTCGGTGGTTATAGCGTGAGGGAAACGCCCGGTTACATTCCGAACCCGGAAGCTAAGCCTTACAGCGCCGATGGTACTGCAGGGGGGACCCTGTGGGAGAGTAGGACGCCGCCGAACAAATTTTGGAAAAGGCCCACACCTTATGGTGTGGGCCTTTTCGTGTTTCAGGACGGTTTTACCAGTTCCGTGTCGTACGCCAGAATCACCGCTTGAATGCGATCCCGCGATCCCGTCTTCGCGAGGATGCGGCCCACGTGGGTTTTCACCGTCGACTCGGCCAGGTGAAGGCGTGAGGCTATCTCCGTGTTCGTCCAGCCTTTGCCGATCACCGTGAGGATCTCGCGTTCGCGGTCGGTGAGGGCGGTCAGGCGGGCGTCCAGGGCCGTTGGGTCCGGGCTGCCGGCCGGGGTCTGCGCCGGTAGATGGTGGGCGTAAGCGTCGAGGAGGCGGCGGGTCAGGCTGGGGGCGACCACCGCGTCGCCCGTGGCCACTGCGCGGATGCCGGAGAGGAGTTCCTCCGGCTGGGCGTCCTTGACGAGGAAGCCGGAGGCGCCTGCGCGGAGTCCGGCGTAGGCGTACTCGTCGAGGTCGAAGGTCGTGAGGATGAGGACCCGGGTGCGGTCGCCGGCGGTGGTGATGCGGCGGGTGGCCTCGATGCCGTCCAGGCCGGGCATGCGGACGTCCATCAGGACCACTTCGGGGTTGAGTTCCGCGGTCATGTGGATCGCCTCGCTGCCGTTGGCCGCTTCACCCAGCACCGTCATGTCGTCCTGACTTTCCAGGAGCATCCGGAAGCCGAAGCGCTGGAGGGGCTGGTCGTCGGCGATGAGGACGGTGATCACTGGTGGGTTTCCTCCGGGAGGTGCAGGTGGACGCGCCAGCCCTGCTCGGGGTGGGGGCGTGGGCCGGCCTCAAGTGTGCCGCCGTACAGGGCCGTTCGCTCGTGCATTCCGGGCAGACCGCGGCCGCCCGTGGACTGAGCGGCGCCGGGGCCGCCGCTGCCGGTGTCGGTCACGGTCGCGGTGACGGCGCCCTTCTTCTCGTACGAGAGCTCTATGGCCGCCGTGGTGCCGGGGCCGGTGTGTTTGAGGGTGTTGGTGAGGGCCTCCTGGATGACGCGGTAGACCGTGAGCTGGCGGCCCGGGGGGAGGCTCGGGGTGCCGTGGATGGTGGTGGTGACGGGGAGGCCTGCGGCGCGTACGCCGTTGATGAGCTGGTCGAGGTCGGTGAGGGTGGGTTGGGGGGTCAGTTCGGGGTGGGGGGTGTGGGGGTGGTTGTCCTCGCGTAGGACGTCCAGCAGGCGGCGTAGTTCGCCGAGGGCCTGGCGGCTGGTGGTGCCGATGGCTTGGAGGGCCTGGGCGGCGCGTTCGGGGGACTTGGCGGCCGCGTACTGGCCGCCGTCGGCCAGGCCGGTGATGACGGAGAGGTTGTGGCCGATGATGTCGTGCATCTCGCGGGCGATGCGGGCGCGCTCGGCCGCGGTGGCGATTTGGGCCTGCTGGTCGCGTTCGATCTCCAGGCGGCGGGCGCGGTCTTCGAGGGCCTCGGTGTGCTCGCGGCGGGTGCGGACGGTGATGCCGATGGCTGTCGCCACGGCTATGGACATCAGCACGGGCACGATGTCGCGGTCCGGGCTCCCCTGCGGGTGGCGGGCGGCCATCACGGCGATGGGCGTGGTGATCAGGGCCGCCGCCCACCACAGATTGCGCGAGGGGCGGCGCAGGGCGATGTGGAAGACGACGAGCAGTTGGAGCAGGACCGCTTGGAGGGCGGCGCCGGTCCAGGCGTTGACGAGGGCGAAGGGGGCGATGGCGAGGAGTACGGCGCGGGGGTGGGTGCGGCGCTGGAGGAGGGGGACGGAGAGGCCGAGGCTCAGGGTGAGGATCAGCCAGCCGGGGTTGTCGCGGTCGCGGGCCACGTTGAGCCAGCCGCCGCCGTAGTAGTCGATCAAAGCCGCCGTCACCCAGAAGCCGGTGAGGTGCATGTCCCAGACGAGCGGGTGGCGGTGGTCGAAGGCGCGCACGCGGCGGCTGATGCGCTGGATGTGCTGGGTGAGGGGTTCCGTCGTCGCTCGCTCTTGTGTCACCCGGTCTGCCTGGTCCGCCTGCGCCTGGTCCACGTTGTCCACGAGGTCCATCGTGCGGGGCGCGCCATGGGGCGGAACAGCACCGTGGGGAGTATTCCGGGTGAGCGATGTCGTACCCGGGTACTACGGTGGCGGTCATGAGCACCACGAACCCCGGGGCCTACGTCATCCGGTCCATACGCGCCGACGAGTGGCCCGCCGCGAAGGAGTTGCGGCTCGCCGCGCTGCGGGATCCGGTCGCGCCGATCGCCTATCTGACGACCTATGAGGAGGCCGTGGCCCAGCCCGACTCCTTCTGGCAGGAGCGGGCCGCGGGGGCCTGCGAGGGGGCCGAGAAGGCGCAGACGATCATCGCCGAGGGGCCGGACGGGGGGTGGGTCGGGACGCTGACCGTGCTGGTCGAGGAGCCGGGGACGACCGACTGGGCGGGGCTTCCGGTCGAGCGGAAGCAGGGGCATGTCGTCGCTGTGTTCGTACGGCCCGAGGAGCGGGGGATCGGGCTGACCGAGGTGCTGTTCGACGCCGCTCTGCAGTGGTCGTGGGCGCGTGGTGTGGAGCGGGTGCGGCTGATCGTGCACGAGGAGAACGGGCGGGCGCAGCGGTTCTACCGGAAGGTGGGGTTCGTGCCGAGCGGGGTGAGCGTGCCGCTCGGTGAGGGTTCGGAAGACGCCGAGTTGGAGTTCGTCATCGAGCGGCCGTGAGGGGCTGCGGCGCCCGTAACTGGCCTGTCTAGACGGGGAGTTCGTCGTGGGGCCAGCGGGAGCGGGCCTGTTCCCGGGACCGGAGCAGGGCCAGGGTCGGCATGCCCCGGTCCGCTCCGGTGGCCAGCAGCTCCGGCAGCTGGGGAAGCGGAGCCACGGCGGCGACGTCGTCCAGGACGAGCGTCAGTGGTGGGTCGAGGCGACCGGAGGATGACCGTTCGGCCATGCGCCGGCCGCGCTCGACCACGCTTGCGGCGAGGGCCGTCAGGAGTGGCATGGCGCCCGGGTTGGCTCTGGGGTCCTCGATGGATTCACCCACCACATAAAGCGTGCCCCCTTCATGGACGAAGGAATCCAAGGTGAGGGCATCAGTTCGGTTTGGAGTGCAGGACTCTCGGATGTTGACCGTGGAGAGGGCGGAGAGGGCGCGGGTCGTCAACTCCTGGGCCATGTCCCGGCGTTCGGGGTGGGCTGTGAGGGCGGCTTCGAGTTCGCCTGCCGCGCCTGGGGCCGCCTTCGGGTTGGTACGGAGGGTTCGTACGGCGTCCTGGATCTGGGTGCCCTGGGACCAGCGGTGGACGTGGCGGATG
Source organism: Streptomyces sp. T12 (assembly GCF_028736035.1). Taxonomy (NCBI): domain Bacteria; kingdom Bacillati; phylum Actinomycetota; class Actinomycetes; order Kitasatosporales; family Streptomycetaceae; genus Streptomyces; species Streptomyces sp. T12. The sequence continues at coordinate 4,990,240 of NZ_CP117866.1, read as the reverse complement.
GTGCGGCCGTCGATGGCCGCGGCGTGGAGGTAGCTGCGCAGTAGCGTTTCGGCGGTGTCGCTGACCGCTTGGTCCAGGCGGGAGGTGGGGCGGACCGGGGTCAGGAGGGCGGTGGCTCTTGCGGCCGCGGTCTGTTTGTCCTCGCAGCCCGTTGTGGGGGACCAGTGGATGCGGGCCGGGGTGTCGCAGAGGTGGGTGGGGTCGTAGAGGAGGACTGGGCCGAGTTTTGAGCGGGCGTCCTTTGTGTCCTGCCAGAGGGCCGGGTTCGAGGTGACTACGAGGGCGGGGCCCTCCGCGTCGCGTACGGCCTGGGCCGCGGTGGTGTGGCGGCTCTCCCTCGTGGCTACGACGAGCCTTTCCCAGCCGCCCGCCCGTTCGCCGAGCAGAGATGTGTGGGGGTCGGTCCCGGGCCCCGTTGGCTCCGGCTGTGGCTCCGTTCTGGGCGCCGGTACGTCATGTGAAGCCGGTGCGGGTGCCGGTGCCGGCACCGACACGGGTGCCGGGGCCGGTGTTTCCGCCGGCCCCGGCCCTTCCCCGGCTCCGGTCTTCCCCACGCGCCGCCCCGCCCTGACCGCCCGCCACCGTGCCACCGTGCCCAACACGAACACGGTCAGCACGATCAGGACCATCAGCTGGCCGATGAACAGCCCCCAGAACAGGCCGTACCCGGACAGCTCCCCCTGCGGGGTCTCCGGCCACGCGCCCGGGATGTCGTGGGGCTGGGCGATCAGGGAGCGCATGGCCAGGGGCGTGCGGGTGAAGGTGACGCCGGAGGGCCAGGCGCCGTGGGCGAACCAGGCCGCCAGGCCCGTCGCCGTCCAGACCAGCAGCGTCATGCCCAGGAGGAAGGCGAGTATGCCGATCAGCAGGCCGTCGGGAATGCCCCCTTGGCCGTCCCGCTGTCCACGGCGGTCGTCCGGTCTGCCTGGTCTGTCCGGTCTCACGCTGACCCCCTAGCCCTACGCCACCGTCGATTCGGAGTCGCCGAGGTGCTGCTCCACGAAGGCCGCCGCCCGTTCCTCCGCCTCCAGCTCGGCGGCGCGCAGGGCGTCGTCGGCCAGGTCGCGGTCGGCGGACGACTCGGTCATCGCGCGGTCGGTGAAGACCAGGGGGCGTTCTGTCTCCGTGATCAGGTGTTTGACGACCTGGACGTTGCCGTTGACGTCCCACACCGCGATGCCGGGGGTGAGGCTGGGGATGATCTCCACCGCCCAGCGTGGCAGGCCCAGCACGCGGCCCGTCGCCCTCGCCTCGTCCGCCTTCTGGGCGTAGATCGTCCTGGTCGACGCCATCTTCAGGATCGCGGCGGCCTCCTTCGCCGCCGCGCCGTCCACGACGTCGGACAGGTGGTGGACGACGGCGACGAAGGACAGGCCCAGGCGTCGGCCGAACTTCAGCAGGCGCTGGAAGAGCTGGGCCACGAAGGGGCTGTTGATGATGTGCCAGGCCTCCTCGACCAGGAAGATGCGCTTCTTCCGGTCGGGGCGGATCCAGGTGTGCTCCAGCCAAACGCCGACGATCGCCATCAGGATCGGCATGGCGATGGAGTTGCGGTCGATGTGGGACAAATCGAACACAATGAGCGGCGCGTCGAGGTCGATGCCGACCGTGGTCGGACCGTCGAACATGCCGCGCAGGTCACCGTCGACCAGACGGTCCAGCACCAGCGCCACGTCCAGGCCCCAGGCCCGTACGTCGTCTATGGCGACGTTCATCGCCTCCGCCGACTCCGGCTCGGGGTGCCGTAGCTGCTCGACGATGTCGGTCAGGACCGGCTGGCGCTCGAGGATGGTCTCGTTGACGTAGGCGTGCGCGACCTTCAGGGCGAAGCCCGAGCGCTCGTCGAGGCCGTGGCCCATCGCGACCTCGATGATCGTCCGGAGCAGGGCCAGCTGGCCTGTCGTCGTGATCGCGGGGTCGAGCGGGTTGAGGCGGATCCCCATGTCCAGGGCCGCCGTCGGGTCCAGGCGGATGGGAGTTATTCCCAGCTCCTGCGCGATGAGGTTCCACTCGCCGACGCCGTCCTCGCCCTGTGCGTCGAGGACGACGACCTGGCGGTCGCGGAAGCGCAGCTGTCGTAGGACGTACGTCTTCTCCAGGGCCGACTTGCCGTTGCCGGACTCGCCGAGGACCAGCCAGTGCGGGGCGGGGAGCTGCTGGCCGTACAGCTGGAAGGGGTCGTAGATGTAGCCCTTGCCGGAATACACCTCGCGGCCGATGATCACCCCCGAGTCACCGAGACCCGGCGCGGCGGTCGGGAGGTAGACCGCCTGGGCCTGGCCCGTCGACGTGCGCACCGGAAGCCGGGTCGTCTCGACCTTCCCGAAGAGGAAGGACGTGAAGGCGTCGGTGAGGACGGACAGCGGGTCCCGCATCAGGTCCTACCTCCGAATGCCGGTGGCGAAGGGGAGCGTGTTGACGAATGCCCGGTGATGCTCGCGGTCGCACCACTCCAGCTTCAGATACGACTTTCCGGCTGACGCCCGGATGGTCCGCTTGTCGCGGGCCAGGGCCTCGGGGGAGCGGGAGGAGACGGTGATGTAGCCGACCAGGTTGACGCCGGCGGCACCGCTCGCGAGGTCTTCTCCTCGCTGGTCGAGGCGGTTGTGGGCGGCGATGTCGCGCGGGTCGACGGTCCGGTTCATCTTGGCGGCGCGGCTGGCCTCCGCCTCGTCGTTGGTCTTCTCGGTCAGCATGCGTTCGATGGCCACCTCGGTGGGTTCGAGATCCATCGTCACGGCGACCGTGCGGATGACGTCCGGGGTGTGGACCAGCAGCGGCGCCAGGAAGTTGACGCCGACCGGGGTCATCGGCCACTCCTTCACCCAGGCGGTGGCATGGCACCAGGGCGCGCGGGTTGACGACTCCCGGGTCTTGGCCTGCAGGAACGTGGGCTCCATGGCGTCCAGCTCGGCCGGCCAGGCGTTGCGCTTCGTCATCGCCTGGATGTGGTCGATCGGGTGGTCCGGGTCGTACATGGAGTGGATGAGGGAGGCCAGACGGCCCTGGCCGAGCGGCTGGCGGACGCGGATGTCCGCCTCCTGCAGGCGCGAGCAGATGTCGGTCAGCTCACGGGCCATGACGACCGCGAGCCCGGCGTCCCGGTCGACCTTGCCGCCGTGCGGGCGGGCCGCGCGGGCCATCGCCTGGGCCTCGGCGGCCAGTTCGCGCGTGAAGTGCATGCAGGCGACGAGGTAGGCGCGGTGCTGCTCGCTGCTCGTCGACACCATCGACTGGAGTTGGTCGTACGACTGCTGCAGCCATCCCAGGGCCCGGTCGTCGCCGCGTACGGCGACGTCCTTGGCGTGGGCGTCGGGGTCGGCGGGGAGGGTGCGGGCGAGCATCTGCAGCCGCGTCACGAAGCCGTCGCCGTTGGCCACGTGCTTGAGGAGGGTGCCGAAGCGGTCGACGAGGGCTTCCTGGTCCTCGGAGTCGCGCAGGCCCACGCCGGGCCCCTCGATCTCGATCGCGGCCGTCACCGTACGGCGGTCGGCGTGCAGGAGTACGGCGATCTCGTCGGGCCCGAAGGGGGCGGCCAGCCAGGTGATGCGGCCGATGCCGGGGGGCGGGCCGACCTCGACCTCCCGCCCGTCGAGGTGGGTGCCGGCCTCGACGACGCCGGAGCGGTAGGTCGTGCCCTGGCGGAGGGTGCGCTTGTAGCTGCGGTTGATCTCGAACCACTTGTAGATGGTCCGGTGCTTGTACGGCACGTAGACCGCGGCCAGCGCGAGCATCGGGAAGCCCATCAGCAGCACGATGCGCAGGGACAGGACGGGGACGAGGAGTCCGCACATCATGCCGAGGAACGCGCCCCCGATGATCAGCGCGATCTCGCCGGTCTCGCGGTTGCGGCCGACGATCGCGTTCGGCCGGGCGCGGCCGATCAGATATGTACGGCGGGGCGTGACCGCGTGGGACACGTGGGACTCGGTCGTCAACGCCCGTCACCTCCTGAACGGTTGCTGCTGCTGTTACGGGTGTTGCTGGCGTGGGGGGTGTTCACCGAGCTGCTCGAACGGGGTGCGGGTGCGGCGGAGGGGACGGATCCGCCGCCTGAGTTCGAGGAGCGCGAGCTGTGCGCGGCGACGCCGCCGGAGGCGGGGTTGGAGGGGCGGGCGGACCCGCCCTGGCCTCCGCCGCCGTTGTTGTCCGCGCGGGAGCTGTGTGTCTTGATGCCCTGGGCGACGAGGGTCGCCGGGGAGCTGATGACCGCGGCGGCCTTGCCCTCGGCGCCGCTCATGATGCGGTTGTTGCGGGAGCCTGCGATCTCGTCGCCGAAGCCCGGGACGAAGCGGTAGATCATCGCGCTGGCGAAGATGGCGAGCAGGATGATGGCCAGGCCGGAGACGACGGCCGAGAACGCGTTCGGGCCGTCGTCGGAGGACAGTGCGCCGGCCAGGCCGAGCACTATGACGATGACCGGCTTGACCAGGATGACGGCGATCATGATGCCCGCCCAGCGGCGGACGTGGCCCCAGAGGTTCTTGTCGACCAGGCCCGCGTAGACGACGGTGCCGAGGAGGGCGCCGACGTAGAGCAGGGCGGCGCGGATGACGAGCTCCAGCCAGAGGATGCCGGCGGCGAGGATGGAGACGAGGGACACCACGATCAGCATGATCGGGCCGCCGCCGATGTTCTCGCCCTTCTCCAGGGCGCCGGAGAAGGTGCCGAAGAACGTGTCCGTCTGGTCGCCCGTCGTCTTCGCGAGGACGTCCGAGACGCCGTCCGTGGCCGATACGACCGTGTAGAGGATCAGCGGTGTGAACGCGGACGCGAGGACGGTGAGCCAGAGGAAGCCGATCGCCTCGGAGATGGCGGTGGTGAGGGGGACGCCTCGGACGGCTCGCTTGGCCACTGCCAGGAGCCACAGCAGGAGCGTGAGGATCGTCGATGCCGCGAAGACGACCGCGTACTGCTGGAGGAACTTGGCGTTCGTGAAGTCGACGTTCGCCGTCTCCTTCACGGCCTCGCTGAGCTGCTTGACGGTCCAGCTGGCGGCGTCTGCGCAGCCCTTGGCGAGGGAGGAGAGGGGGTCGAGGGTGGCGGTGGGGTCGGTGAGGGACGGGGTTTTGCTGGTGCCGCCGGATCCGCCGTTCTCTTTTTCGCAGTACTTCTTGGCCTCGCCGACGATGAGGTCGCAGGGGTTGTTGCTCGGCGAGGGCGTGGGCGTAGGGGTGGGCGCGGCGATGGCACGGGTGGCCAGCAGAACTGCGCCAGCCTGCACGGTGGCGAAGACCGCGGTGACCCTGAGGAAGCGGCGGTTAGCGCGCATACGTGAACCCTCCGTACTCCTCGATGGCCTTGCTGATCTCGTCAGAGGCGGCGGCCCTGTCGTCCCCGGGAACCGGGGCGGGGCCGTCCTGCTGGGAGTCCGTGACGATCTTCCAGTCGCCGCCGGCCCACCGCAGGTCGAACGTCCAGGTCTTCCACGTCGAGCTGACGGGGTCGGTCGAGTTCTCCCCTGACATGCCGATGAGGCCCATGTACCAGACCGCGACCTTGGCGCTGTCCCCCGCGTACTGCTGGGCCGTCGTGCCCACGGGGACCACACGCGAGACGAAGGTGTTGCCCTCCGGGGGGTTGCCGTTGGCGTCGAGCCCGAGCTTGCTGAGGAAGTCGGTCGAATAGGCCTGGTCCATCGGGCCCTTCAGCTTGGCTGCGGCGTCGGGCGTGTAGAGGGTGTCGACGATGGCATGCCGGGTGTCCGTCTGGAACATGCCGGTCGAGCCCAGCACCACCGAGTAGTTCGCCGCTGCCGACTGCGCCCCTTGCTCATTGTGCGCGAACCCCCCGGGAATCCCCGCGGTCTTCCCCTCCACAGGCCGCACGCCACTGGCCGCCGTAGACGAAGATTTCGGCTGGTTTTCGTCCCCGCCCGCGGAACCGGAGTTGTCGCCTCCACGGTTCGCGAAGGCGATCGCCGCGATGAGGAGGACGACCACGCCGACCACCGTGACCAGGCTCCGGGACGACGAGCGGCCGCCTCGCCGCGCGCCCCCGTACACGTCACCGCCGGTCTCGGGCAGTCGGGTCCGGGTCTGACCGGTGCCTGCGTAACCGCCGGAGGTCTCCCGTTCGTCTCCGAGAGTCATGCCGCGTACGCCCCCTCGACGTCGGACGAAAACACGTAGGAGTACGACGGTAGCCGTGCTGGTGCCCGCGTGGGCGCGGTGTGGTGACTCGACATCAGGGAAACGCAACCTCAGCCGGTGGGCACGACGGGTGGGTGGGGGACTAGGGGGACCGGGCGTGCCCGGAGCGGACGGAGGGGACGCGGCCGCCTAGACGGCCATGCCGTACACGATGGTGAACAGTGTGCCCAGCGAGCCGATGATGAAGACGCCCGTCAGGCCGGCGATGATCAGGCCCTTGCCCTGCTCGGCGCTGAAGGTGTCGCGCAGCGCCGTGGCGCCGATGCGCTGTTTGGCCGCACCCCAGATGGCGATGCCGAGGCAGAGCAGGATGGCCACCGCCATCACGACCTCGATCATCACCTTCGCCTCGTTACCCAGGCTGCCGAAGGGGCCCCAGTCCGGAGCGATCCCGCCGATGATGGTGTTGATGTCGCCCTTGTCGGCCGCAAACAGCATGTAAGTCACCGCCCCTGTTGGGTAGTTCCGCAGTCCCCTGCGGTGCGCAGAGGTCAGGCCTCATTCTCGCCGACAATGGCGCCGTCGTATGTCGACTTGGCGTCATTGATGGGCGGGATTCGTACGAATACCTCGTACGGTCACTCTGTGTATCACGGCAGGTCACCCCGGGCAATGAGGCCTGAGCGGAACCTGTCGTGTGGTTCCGTCGTTACTCCTCTTCACGCCGGGGGCCGTTTCTGACGGCTGGTCGGGTGAGTGGTCGTGCCCGTGTTCTGCGGGTGAAGGCTATCCCGGCATGGCGAACGGGCCACGGCGGGGTGCCGTGGCCCGTTGCTGTCAGGGCTGGTGACGGAAGGTCAGCCGGTGAAGGCGGCCAGGCCCTGCGGGGTGCCCCAGCCGGTGGGGCCGTCGTAGCCGGAACCGGCGGTGCAGAAGTACGACGTGGAGCAGGTGCCGTTGTTGCCGGAGGTGATGTCGTTGAGGGCGGAGGTGCCTGCGGCGGCGTACGGGAACTGCGCCGGGTAGGAGCCGCTGGACGGGGTGCCCGCGAGGGCGTAGACGCCCGCGATGATCGGGGCGGAGGCGCTCGTGCCGCCGAAGGTGTACCAGCCGGCGGTGACGCCGTAGGAGTCGTAGACCGAGACGCCGGTCGCCGGGTCCGCGACGGCCGAGACGTCCGCGATCATGCGCTTGCCGCAGCCGCTGTCGGTCTGCCAGCTCGGCTTCGCGTCGTACGAGGAGCAGCCGGAGCCGGTGCCTTCGGTGCTGCTCGTCTTCCACACGCTCTCCGTCCAGCCGCGGGACGTGGAGGAGGCGGACAGCTTCGTGCCGCCTACGGCGGTGACGTAGCGGGACGCGGCCGGGTACTCGGAGCCGTAGGCCGAGTCGCCGGCGCTGACGGTGATGGCGACGCCCGGGTGGTTGAAGTACGTGGAGTCGTAGGAGGCGTCGGAGGAGGACTCCGAGCCGCCGTAGCTGTTGGAGACGTACTTGGCGCCCAGCTTGACCGCTTCGTTCACTGCCGTGCCCAGGTCCTCCATGGACGCGGAGGACGCCTCGACCAGCAGGATGTTGCAGTTCGGGCAGGTGGCGCTCGCCATGTCGACGTCGAGGGAGATCTCCTGGGCCCAGCCGCTGTCGGCGGAGGGGAGGGAGGTCGTGGAGCCGGTCTGGCCGACCTTCTTGAAGCAGCCGTTGGCGGTGGTGCAGGCGGAGAGGCCGTAGTTCGAGCGGTACTTGGCGAGATCGGCCTCGGCGTTCGGGTCGTCGTACGCGTCGACGATCGCGATGGTCTCGCCGTCGCCGTTGGAGGCGGCGGCGGACGTCAGGCCGTAGGCGTCCTGGAGGTCGGACGGGCCGTAGCCGGAGGGGGTGGTGGCGTCACCGGCCTTGGGGGTGATGCCGTCCTTGGCCGCCCGCTGCTTCTCGAAGGCGGTGGTGCCGCCGGTCACGCGGACCGAGTTGCAGGCCAGGTCGCCCTTGTGTTTGGGCGTGGCGCAGGGGGTGGCGGTCCAGGTGACCTTCGTGGTGGCGGGGGTGTTCTGCGGGGTGGCGGTCGCGGTGCCGAGTCCGGCGAGGATGAGGGTGGCGGTTGCGGCCGCGGTGGCGGCCGTGGAGGTGAGGTGGCGCCATCTGCCGCGGGTCGTGGGGGAGTTGGGGGTCGTCGTACGCAACGTACAGCCTCCTGTGAGTGGGTGAAGAGGCCTGCGGGTGGGGGGTCCACCGGTGCGGTTCCCGGCGGGGGCGGCGGCCCGCCGATGACTGTCGCTTGTTGAGTACGTGACAACAAGATGAGTTTCGGAATCCTGACTTCCGTATTGCTCAAGGGCGTTGGGGATTGCTGATCAATGGCGCGGGGATGGGCGGGGGATGGCGCGGGGATGGGCGGGGGATGGCCTGGGCTTGACCTCAGTGCTCCGCGACGTTCGTGGTGATCAGGCGGAGCAGCTGCTTGGCCAGTACGTCCTGTTCGGGGGTCAGGCCCATGGCGTCGCCGATGGCGAGCGGGACGGTGGTCGCATGGTCGCGGAGCCGGGCGCCGGTCTCGGTGAGGCGGATGGCGACCGAGCGCTCGTCCTCGGGGCGGCGCTCGCGGCGCAGCAGGCCGCCCGCTTCGAGGCGCTTGAGCAGGGGGGAGAGGGTGCTGGACTCCAGCTGGAGGGCCGCGCCCAGGTCCCGTACGGAGATCGAGTCCTGTTCCCAGAGGGCGAGCATGACCAGGTACTGCGGGTAGGTCAGGCCGAGTTCGTCGAGGAGGGGGCGGTAGCGCGCGGTGACGGCGCGGGAGGCGGCGTACAGGGCGAAGCAGAGCTGGTCGTCCAGGAGGAGGGAGCCTTCCGGGGTTGGTTCTGGGGTTGCTTCGGGGGTTGGGGTCGTCATGGGGGCTCCTGGTGCCTGGGTGCGGGGTGCGGGGTGCGGGGTGCGGGGTGTGGAGTGCTGGGTGTCCTCGACTCTATCGGGAGCTAATCCATCGATCACCAATCAGTTGCGCACGACTAAATAGCGCGCTACTTTCGTATCGTGCCGCCGAATCCGGCCCGGCACCCCGATCCGAGGAGATCGCCATGACCGAGTCCAACCGCCCTGTTCTGGAACCCGCCGCCCAGGCCTTCGTCGAGGCCACCGCGAACCCGCCGTACCTGTTCGACCTCGGCCCGGCGGAGGGGCGCAAGGTCGTCGACGAGGTGCAGTCCGGCGAGATCGCCAAGCCCGCCGTCGACGAGGAGTGGGTCACCGTGCCCGGTGGGCCGACCGGTGAGGTCAGGGCCCGTGTCGTGCGCCCGGCCGGGGCAACCGGCGTGCTTCCGGTGATCATCTACATCCACGGCGCCGGCTGGGTCTTCGGCAACGCCCACACACACGACCGCCTCGTGCGCGAACTGGCCGTCGGTACCGGTGCCGCGGTCGTCTTCCCCGAGTACGACCTCTCGCCCGAGGCCCGCTATCCGGTCGCCATCGAGCAGAACTACGCCGTCGCGCGGTGGGTCGTCGGCGAGGGGGCGGGCAACAACCTGGACGCGAGCCGGATCGCGGTGGCCGGTGACTCGGTGGGCGGCAACATGTCGGTGGCGCTGACGCTGATGGCCAAGCAGCGCGGGGATGTGCCGCTGGTTCAGCAGGTGCTGTTCTATCCGGTCACCGACGCCGCGTTCGAGACCGGGTCGTACCACCAGTTCGCCGAGGGGTACTTCCTGCGGCGGGATGCGATGCGGTGGTTCTGGGACCAGTACACGACCGATGAGGCCGAGCGGGCGCAGGTGACTGCGTCGCCGTTGCGGGCCTCCGTCGAGCAGCTTCAGGGGCTTCCGCCGGCGCTGGTGATCACGGCCGAGGCCGATGTGCTGCGGGACGAGGGGGAGGCGTATGCGAACAAGCTGCGGGAGGCGGGGGTGCCGGTCACCGCGGTGCGGTATCAGGGGATCATTCACGACTTCGTGATGCTGAACGCGCTGCGGGAGACGCGGGCTGCGGAGGCTGCTATCGGGCAGGCGGTCAGTGTTCTGCGTGGTGCGTTCGCCGCGGGCTGAGGGGAGGCTGGAGGGCTGGGGGCGCCATCGCCGTAGGGGTGCGGGTCTGGGCGCTGCCGTTCAGCGGGGCCTCAGGCCGTGCAGCAAGTGGTGGACCAGGCCCTCCACACCGGGCAAGGCCGCATCCGGCGTCAGCCAGCCGGCCGCGATGAAGCCGGCCATGCCGTGGAGGGCGGCGCCCGTGACGAGGTTGAGTTCCTCGGGGTCGCCCTCGATGATCTCGCCGCGCTTCTGGGCGTCCGCGAGGACCCGTTCGAGGCTCCCGACCGTGCGCTGGACCGCGGTGGTCATCTGCTCCGAGGCGTCCGGGTCGTGCTTGCGGGCGTACATGAGCTCCAGGAGCTCGGCGTTGTCGATGGCGAAGGTGAGATAAGCCCGGGCCAGGGCGGTGAGCCGGGGTTCCAGCGGGAGCGCCGGGTCCTCGGCGGCGTCCAGGGCCTGGGCCAGCCGCTCGTACCCGGCCAGCGCCAGGGCGTTGAGCAGTGCCTGCTTGTCCTTGAAGTGCCGGCCCGGGGCGGCGTGGCTGACGCCGACCTCGCGGGCCAGTTCGCGGAGCGAGAGGGAGCCGACGCCCTTTTCACGCAGGGTGCGTTCCGCGGCGGCGAGCAGGGCGGAGCGCAGGTCTCCGTGGTGGTAGGGACGACTCTCGGGCATGCGCACCATCGTAGCTTGATGTTGTCGGCGCCATCATTGTTGACGTCGTCACCATTGTTGTCATTGACAGCATTGTTGCCGCCGCCTACATTCGAGGGTATGGCTGACAAGACGAAGAAGCAGACGTGGGACGCGAACCGCCTCCCCGACCTCGCCGGCCGCACGGCCGTCGTCACCGGTGCCAACAGCGGCATCGGCCTCACCGCGGCCGACGCGCTGGCCCGGGCCGGCGCGCACGTCGTGTTCGCCGTACGCGACCTGGAACGGGGGCGGGCAGCGGCGGCGACGGTGAACGGCAGCACGGAGGTGCGGCGCCTGGATCTGGCTGATCTGTCGTCCGTGCGGGAGTTCGCGGACGGCTGGCAGGGGCGGCCGCTGGACCTGCTGATCAACAACGCCGGCGTGATGATGCTGCCGCAGCAGCGGACGGCGGACGGCTTCGAGATGCAGTTCGGTACGAACCATCTGGGCCACTTCGCGCTGACGAACCTGTTGCTGCCCTACGTCACCGACCGGGTCGTGACGTTGTCGTCCGGTGCCCACCGCTGGTTCGGCGCGAGGATCCGCTTCGAGGACCTGAACTGGGCGTCCGGCTACGACCCGAACCGCGCGTACGCCCAGTCGAAGCTGGCGAACCTGCTTTTCACCCTGGAACTCCAGCGCCGCCTCGCGGAGTCCGGCTCCCCGGTCCGCGCCCTGGCGGCCCACCCCGGCTACGCCGCGACCAACCTCCAGAGTCACGCGGGGAGTCCGGTGATGCGTGGGTTCATGAAGATCGGCAACAGGCTCTTCGCCCAGGACGACAGGGCGGGGGCGCTGCCTACGTTGTACGCCGCCACTCAGGACCTCCCCGGTGCGAGCTACGTCGGCCCCGACGGGCTGGGCGAGATGCGGGGTGCGCCGACGCTGGTGGGGCGGACGGCGTCGGCGAGTGACGCGGGGGTGGCGCGGCGGTTGTGGACGGCGTCGGAGGAGCTGACGGGGGTTGGTTGGCCGGCGGAGCGGGTGGGGCGGGTGGCGGCCGAGCGGTAGTGCACGCGCCCGACCGCCACGCTTACTTCGCCTGACGCCACGCGCACTTCGCCCGGCGCCGCGCTTGGTTCCCCCGGGTCACGACTCCGGCTGGGTCACGGTCAGCGCCCACCGGATGTTGTCCGCCGAAGCGTCGACGGCCACCTGGAAGGAACCGGCACGCACCACGCCGGGGTCCATGCTCACCGAGCCCACGCCGGCCTCTCCGGCCTCTCCGGCCGGACAGTCGACCGAGAACGCGGCGACCTCGGTGCCCTGCGACTGCATGGTCACCCGCACATCGCCGCCGCCCTCGCACGCCACGGTGAGCACGGTCGGCAGACTCTCCCAAACGCCCGCCGACACGACACCGCCGTCCCCCGTCCACTCCTGCACCCACACCAGGCCCTCCGGCCCGGGATGGGGCAGCAGCACCTCGCCCGACGCGGCAGCGGGCACCGCCCCGAGGCCGGTCAGCCCGCAGGCCGCCAGTGCGGTCATGGCGAGGGCTCGACTGGTCCGTCTCGTGGTTGTTCTCATGGTTGTTCCCCCTGGTGTTGATCGGTCGTGTGTGTTGATCGGTCGTGGCGCCACAGTCTGCCGTGGCGGATGACCTTGCGCCTGAGTTTTCGTACTCAGGGGTAGGTAGGGGGCAGGGGCGTAGGGCATTCTCGGAGGTGATCGTTCTATGCCGCAGCCGAGCCTGCTCGCCGTCTTCGCCCACCCGGACGACGAGTCCCTGTCCTCGGGCGGAGTCCTCGCCCGGCACGCCGCCGCAGGCGCTCGCACCGCGGTCGTGACGGCGACCTGGACCCCGGACACCGGGCGCGGCGCCGAACTCGCCGAGGCGCTGCGGATCCTCGGCGCCGGTGAGCCGCGGATGCTCGATGCGCCGCTGGACGAGGCGGTGGGCCGGCTGGTCGCTCATATACGGCAGTTCCGCCCGCAGATCGTGGTCACCCACGATGCCTACGGCGGCGTAACCGGCCATCCCGACCATGTGCACACCCACCGCGTGACCACGCTCGCGTTCCAGGCGTCCGGCCTCGAGCGCCTCTACCCGGACGCCGGTTCCCCCTGGCAGCCCAGCTCCCTCTACCTGGCCACGCACCCGCACTCGGCCCTCGGGGCGCCCGTACTGGCACATCGCAGCGAAGTGGAGCGAGGGGCGGCGCCGGGCCTGCTCGCCGGGTTTGCGCGGGACGTGCGGGAGCGGTTCCTGTCCACCGAGTGGTACATCCGGCAGGACGCGGTGCCGTCCGTGTCGGCCCAGACGGAACTGACCCCTTGAGCGACTGCAGCGCTGAGCGCTACTCGGCCGCCAGTGTCTCCCGTATGGCCTTCGCCGTGGTGGCCGGGTCGTAGTCCTCTGCGACGCCCTCGACCAGGATGATGTCGCCCTCGATGTGCCGGGCGCGCAGGGGCGCGATCTCCTGGTAGGCGGGAGAGTCCCACCACGCCCGCGCCTCGGCGATCCCGGGGAAGCCGATCATCACGACAGCCCCGGGCCAGCTGCCCTCCTTGGTCTCGTGCAGCGTGGCGTGCACCAGGAAGCGGCCGCCGTACGGCTCGAAGGTGGCGGTGATGCGCTCGATGTACTCGGCGACCTCCGGGTGCGGGGTGGCGTTGCGGAGGTGGGCGATGGCGTAGGCGGGCATGGCGTCCTTCCGGTCGGTCGGGCTTCCTGTGCGCGCGTTGTGCTCCCGTTGCTCACGAGCGTGGCATGAGGGCCCGCCGGCATCGATTACCTGCCGGGTCATGCGGCGCCGACTCGTGGCGAAAAGGCCTCGGGTGCGGGGCCGGGTCTGTTGAGGGGCGGGGCGCTGTGGGTACAACCTCTGTGCGCGCTGGGCCGTCGGGCGCTTTCTCCTGCTCGAACGCGGCCCGTCCCTGGGCTGGGAGCCGTTCCACAGTACGGGCTTGTGGCATGCGGTTGGGAGGAGGCGGTGTTGGCTGAGGAGAATGCCTCGATTGCGTGGCAGAAGAGTAGTTACAGCGCGGACGGTAGCGGCGGCAACTGCTGTGAGGTCGCCCTTCTCGAGGCTGAGGTCCGGGTACGCGACGCGAAACTCCCCGAGCGAGCGGTCCTCCGTTTCTCCTTGTCTGCCTGGCGGGTCGCGGTAGCGTACTTCGGCAGGACGCCGTCCGCCGGAGGCAGCCATGAACAGTTGTGATCCAGCCGATCGAGGCGTGCCCCCTCAGCGCGGCCGGGGTGAGTTGGCGAGCTACTGCGTGGTGACGGGGCTGGTCGCCGCGGCGGCCGGTGCGGGGGCGTCGCTGCTGGGCGGGGACCTCGTCGTCCGGTTCGTGGTGTGGGCGCTGGTCCTGCTTCTGGTGGCAGCGGTCGCCGGCTGGTGGTGGGCACGGGCGCCCGTTACCGCTCATCGGTGGACGGTGCGTCTTTTGGTGCGTCCGGCAGTGAAGGCCGTACCGCCTCGAACGCCTTTGCGAAAGTCCTGACCAGTAGTACGGCCGCACTGAAACTGCCCACCACGCATGCCTCGGGCGGGATGCCCATGCGGACACCCGCGTACGCCACCAGGGTCAGGGTGGCCGAGGAGAACACGGCCAGGGCGGTCAGGTTGCGCAGCACCCGTATCAGGTCGTCCGTGTGCGCCCTTCTGCGGCGTATGGCGTCGTCCGTGTCGTCGTGACGCAGGCGCCGCAGGCGTGCGCAGGCCTCGTCGCTGGTGATGCCCTGCGCGGTGAGAGGACCGGGCACCGACGGCTCGCGGGCGGGCGCCCGTTTCACCGGCCGGGTGGTCGTGCCGGAGGAGCGGCCGACGTCCGAACGCCGGTCCTTTCGCCTCCGTTTCTCGTTCGCCATGGCCTGTGTGCCCCCGTCGGTGCCTGGTCGTCGGATTCAGGAACGGTTCAATTGGCCGAGCAGTTCGTCCAGGAGAGCGACCGACGCGTCCTGGCTCAGCGCCTTGTCGGTCAGGTCCTCGAAGCACTCCTGGTAGCGGGCGACCATCTCGCGGTTGTCCCGGTTGGTGAGGACGCCGCCGGGGCCGGCCAGGTACAGGACGTCCTCGTCGTCGCGGTAGCCGAAGAGGACGAAGCTGTCCTCCAGGCTGTCGTGAGCGCCGGCGCTGAGTGGCAGGACCTGGAGCTTGATTCTCTGAGTGCCCGTCAACTGCCTGATGTGACTGAGCTGGTTGCGCATGACGCCGGGGCCTCCGACGAGCCGGCGCAGCGCGGACTCGTCGACGATCATGGTCACGGCCGGGGCCCCGTCCGCGAAGACGCGTTCCTGCCGGGCCGTCCTGAGGTCGATACGGCGCTGGACCTCGGTGGCGGCGGGTGACGCGGCGAAGAGGGCGCTCATGTAGTCCGTGGTCTGGAGCAGGCCGGACACCAGGGTGGGGTGGTATGCGCGGATGGAGTCCGCCGCGCTCTCGTAGCCCAGGAACTGCGCGAAGGGGGGCGCGATGATGTCGTTGTACTCCGACCACCATGACTGGCCCTTGCTGCCTCGCGCCGCCTGCTCCAGCTCCGCGACGAGTGCCTCGTCGGTGACCTCGTACAGGCGGAGCATCGCCTGGAGGTCGGTGACGGACAGGCTCACGGTGCCCGCCTCGATTCGGATCACCTTTGACAGCGACCAGTCAAGGCGGTCGGCGGCATCGCGTTGTGTCAGGCCCGTCTTGTCGCGCGCGGCCTTCAGTGCGAGGCGCAGTTTTCGCCGGTTCAGGCTTGGGTCGGAGGCGGTGGGCATGGGACTCCTTCTGGGGCGCGCTGACCGCGCCTCAGTGCTGCCTGCCACGCGACCAGCTGTTGTCGGGCATGGTCGGGCGCAGCGGTCCGCGCCCGACCCTAACCCTATGAGCAGTCCCGGGTGGTAGCACTTGGCCACATTCGAATGGGGTACACCCAAACAGGTACACTCCGATCGAACAGCGTCAGAGTGAAACTTCCCGAAAAGCCATATGTCGAATCGACCGCTGGGCACTCGCCACCTGCAGTGTGATGAACGTCACATGGGCGTCGGGTTCTCGTTGATCCCCTCGACGAAGTGGTCGAACTCTCCCGCCTGTACGCCCAGTACGAAGGCGTCCCACTTGCGGCGGTTGGTGGTGACCACGTTGTCCGGGGCGCTGGTCTCGCGGATGTAGACGGGGGCGTCGCCGTCGTCGCCCTCGCCGAAGGCGATCTCGATCCAGGGGCCCGGGCCGGTGGCGTCGGGAGGGGCGGCTCGTTCCCAAGTGAGGTTCGGGGGGATCTCAGCCACGGGGGGATTCCTCTTTGAGGGTGATGAGGAGGGCGGTGAAGGAGGCCAGGGTGGCGTTGAGTATGGCGCCGGTGGGGTCGCTGCTTTCGGTGAGGTGGATCGTTTCGGTGGAGGCGGCTATGTGGACGCAGGAGGCTCCTTCGGAGCAGTAGGAGGACTTCTGCCAGGTGCGGGCCACATGGACACAGGAATCGCCTTCGCCGCAGAACGACGACTTCTGCCAGGCGGGCTTGGTCATCTCGGTTCCCTTCACAGGTTGTGGGCGATGGAGCGGATGAGGTCGCGCGATTTCTCCGCCGGGAGGCACTTCGTCTCCATACGGTCGAGTAGTACGCGGTACTTGCTGAGCTGGGCCTCGGCATCGAGGAACGCCGGGCCGTGGGACTGGTCGAGGTGGACCGTGTCGAGCTGGGGTACAGGACCGCTGGAATAGAAGATCGACTGGCCCGATCCCGGGAAGCCTCCGGCGGCGAACGGGAGCACCTTGATGGTGATGTGGTCTTGCTCGCTCATGTCCAGCAGGTGCTGCAGCTGCGCCCGCGCGATCGCAGGGCCACCGAACTCCATCCGCAGAGCAGCCTCGTGGATGAGGGCGAGATAGGGGGCCGGCGAATCCCGGAAGACCACGGCCTGCCGCTTGATGCGAAACGAGACGCGGTGCTCGATGTCGGGCGGTGAGAGGGCGGGCACGACCTGGCGGAACAGCTCGCGCGCGTGGTCCGTGGTCTGGAGCAGGCCGGGAATGTGGACCGTGATGGCTGTGTGCAGGCGCATCGCGTGGTGCTCGACCTCGGCCAGGTCGAGCAGGGCGCTGGGCAGGATCTCGCGGTACTCCTCCCACCAGCCTCGCGTACGGTCGCCCGTCATCCCGACCAGCGCCTTGACGAGGTCTGTGTCCGAGCAGTCGTAATTGCAGGCCACGGTGCGTACGCGCTCGGCGCTGACGCCCGCGCGTCCGGCCTCCATGTTGCTGATCTGGTTCGGCTTGACGCCAAGGAGTTGACCGGCCTCCGCGGCTGTGAGACCTGCGCGCTCTCGCAGTTTGCGCAGCTCAGTGCCCAAGCGGAGTTGACGACCCGTTGGATTGCTTCTCACGGGCTTGCCCGCCTCCTTGCCGTGGCGTGTCACTCACATGAGTGGTGTATCAGGGATTTAAGGGGAACCGTTTAATGAGTTACATGAGCGTCGCTAGCTTATTAGCAGGCGACCCCGCCCAGAAGTGCACCGCCCGACGGGGCGGCACCGCCACTGGGTCACCACCCAACTCCCCACCGTGATCGGAGACTTCCGTGGTCACCGTATCCCCGTCCTGGGCCTACACCCTTCAACTCCCGCACGATCCACGCGCACCGGGGATCGCCCGCGCAACCCTCCGCACCGTCCTCGCCGCCCACGGCCTCACCGACCTCGCCTCCACCGCCGAGCTCCTGGCCTCCGAACTCCTCACCAACGCCCACCGCCACACCACCGGCCCCTACGCCCTCCGGGTACGCCCGATGGAACCCGGCCGCCTGCGAGTCGCCGTGTGGGACACGGACCCGAGAGTCCCGCCCGGATTCGCTGCCGAAGGTGGCCCTGTGGGCGTGCCCCCTTATGACGCGGAGCACGGTCGCGGCCTGCATCTTGTGCGGGCCTGCGCCGACGCGACCGGCGTCTCGGTGCTGCGGGAACTGGGGGCTTCGGGGGGCGGGAAGTTGCTGTGGGCCGAGTGTCAGTGGGGTGGCCTACTGTGAAGGGGACGAGAACTGGCTGGCCGACCCCGAGGACGCCGCGCTGGCCGTCCGCACGGCGTCTGACGCTTCTCTCACCTTCGTGGGTCACAGTGGCCCGCGATGAAGCGCATCGCCCGGACCTCCCGTCTCTCCCTGTACGCCGTCAGCCTCCTGCTCGCCCTCACCGCGGCCTCCGCGGCTGACGACGCCGGCACAGGTCCCTTCGGCGTGACTTCCGTCGCCGCGGCGACGGCGCGGAGCGCGCGGGTCGGTGCCCTGTTCGCGGCGGACCGTCGTGACCGCCTCCGCGGCGGTCACTTCTGCACCGCGTCCGTCGTGCACAGCCCGCACCGGGACCTCATCGTCACCGCCGCCCACTGCCTGAGCGGAAGGAAGCGCGAGCTCGTGTTCGTGCCGGGGTACGGGGACGGCGAGGCGCCGTACGGGGTGTGGAAGGTCGGGAAGCGGTTCCTGGCGGAGGCGTGGAAGGAGCGGCGGGACGAGGACAGCGACGTGGCGTTCTTGACGGTGGAGGACCGGGGTGGTGAAGGCGTCGAGGATGTGGTGGGTGGCAATCGGTTCGCCACGGACACGGCCACCGGGGCCACGGCGGTGACCGTCACCGCCTACCTCAACGCCCGGGAGCAGCCGGTCAGTTGCACCAACAAGCCGCGCCTCCGCAGTCGTACGCAGCAGCGCATCGCATGCCCCGGCTTCAGCGGCGGGAGCAGCGGGAGTCCCTGGGTCAACGGGGACGGGGAGGTCGTGGGCGTGCTCGGTGGGCATGACAATGGCGGGGTGTCGGCGGACATGTCCAACAGCGTGGTGTTGGGCGAGGGGGCGGCGGAGTTGTACGAGGAAGCGGAAAGGGGTTCCCCGTCGAACTGATCTCTGTGGCAAGGTCAGTTCGGTGGAGGCGCGCATATATAGGCCCGTACACGCTGCTCGCGCGGCTCGGGGCGGGCGGTGCCGAGGCGGTGTCGCAGGACCTCCGGGCGGCGGTGGCGGCCGGGCTGGCGTACGCCCTGGATCGTGGCCCTGGCCGTCGCTGTGGTGGTCGGAACGGGGACCGCGTGGCGTTGCGGACGCTGCAGGACGGGCAGGACGGCTCGCAGGCGCGGGGAGTGCAAGCAGGTCGGTGCGGTCAGCGCGCCGATGGAGCTTCAGTGACGTCGAACTGGTCTATCCCGACGACTTCCAGGAGCACACGGCCTCGGGCAAGGCGTATGAGGCGATTCCCGTCGCCAAGGACCCGGGTGACTGGACGGTCGTCTTCTGCCACGTCCTGGGCAGTCCGACGAACTACGAGAGCATCGGTTGCCACGGGTTCCGCGTGGGAAGCTCCTAAACTGGCGCGGGCGGACTCCCGGCGGGCGAGGGGCGGTTGACGGTGCGTAAGGCATGGATCGTGGCGGGTGCCGCTGTCGCGGCGGGGCTCAGCTTCGTGATGCTGCTCGTCGTCGGGGTCTATATCGTCGCCGGGAACCTCGCCAACGGGGTGGGCGGCGGGGCCAAGACCCTTGCCAAGGGGGCTGTGCCGGCCGCGTATCAGGCGCTCGTGCAGAAGTGGGGCAATATGTGCCCCGCGATCAATCCCGCCTTGCTCGCCGCCCAGCTGTACCAGGAGAGCGGGTTCAACCCGAAGGCCCAGAGCCCTGCGGCCGCGCAGGGCATCGCGCAGTTCATCCCGGGCACCTGGGCCACGCACGGCGTGGACGGCGACGGCGACGGCGACCGTGACGTATGGGATCCGAATGACGCGATTCCGTCGGCCGCGTCGTACGACTGCAAGCTCGCCTCGTACGTGAAGGACGTTCCCGGCGACCCGACGAGGAACATGCTCGCGTCCTACAACGCGGGGGCGTACGCGGTCATCAAGTACGGGGGTGTGCCGCCGTACAAGGAGACCCAGAACTACGTGAAGACGATCACGACTCTGGAGGAGAGCTTCGCCGCGCCCGTCACCCGTGTCGACCCCAGCAAGCAGGCCGCCAGTGCCATCTACTACGCGCAGAAGAAGCTCGGCACGCTCTACCTCTGGGGCGGTGACGGTACTGCTGCGGACGGTGGGCGGTTCGACTGTTCGGGGTTGACGAAGGCCGCGTACGAGAGTGTGGGGATCTCGTTGCCGCGGGTCGCCAACGATCAGTACAACGCGGGGCCGCATCCGGACAGGGATGAGTTGTTGCCCGGGGATCTGGTGTTCTTCTCGGACGACCTCACCAACTCCCGGGCCATCCGGCATGTCGGTATTTATGTCGGTGGCGGGTACATGATTGACGCCCCGAGAACGGGTGCTGTGATCCGGTTCGACCCGATCGACACCCCCGATTACTTCGGGGCGACGCGGGTTACCGAAGATGGCGCGAAAGCGCTGCCCACGGCGGTGTAGACGGAGCGTGAACCCACCCCCTGAGCTGCAGCGATGGGTATCTCTTCGATAACGTCTGCGTGATCATTCAGTGGAGTGTGGAACGTATCCACAGGGGCCGTGCGTTCCTGGTGTAGTAGCCGGATCACAACCACGGGGGTGGGCGGAGCGGCGTACGCAAGATGCGCCGGAGAGACGACGAAGGGGCCGCAGCATCATGGCTGGACTCGCAGAATCCGGGTCGAACCCCGACGTCGATCTGCTCTACGACATCAATGGCCTGGCCAAGGATGCGCCGCGCTGGTTCGACCGGGTCATCGAGTACGTCGGTGAGTACGGGCTGGTGCTCGCCATGATCCTGCTCGTGGTGTGGTGCTGGTGGTCCGTGCGGCGGCGGGGCGCGGAGGACGCCGCCTCGTCCGTGGCCGCGCTCGTGTGGGCGCCGCTCGCCGCGGCGATCGCGGTGCTCGTGAATGTGCCCATACGGGGATTCGTCGAGCGGCCTCGGCCGTTCAACGACCACCAGGGGCTCGAAGTCCTGGTGTCCGGCAAGACCGACTACTCGTTCGTGAGTGATCACGCGACGATCGCCATGGCCCTGGGGGTCGGGTTGTTCGTCGCGAACCGGAAGTTCGGGCTGGTCGGGATCGGGCTCGCGTTGCTCGAAGGGTTCTGCCGGGTCTACATGGGCGTGCACTATCCGACTGATGTCGTCGGTGGGTTCGCGCTCGGTACGGCGGTCGCGCTGTTGCTGTCGCCGCTGGCCATGGCTCTGCTGACGCCCGTGATGGCCGCGATCGAGCGGTCGCCGAGGGGTGGGTGGCTGATCAGGTCGCGGGGGTTGTCCCGGGCGGGTGGGCAGGACGCGTTGATTCCGGGGGCTCGCAAGGAGTCGGCGGGGGCTGCGGAGCGGGACCTCGCGGCGTAGCGCTCCGCCGGCTGTTGACTGTGCCGATATGCGGCTCCGCCCGGGGGGGAGGGGAGCCGCGATGTGTCGTCTGATGTCTGCCGCGCCGTCCGTCGTGGCTGGTCGCGCCCGCGCGGCGGAGCAGCATGTCGATCACTGTCCCGCGCCACGGCCCCGCGCCCCTTACGGGCGCAGTACCGCGCCGGGTTACAGCGCCTGCGGGTACGTGAAGAACTTCTCCGGGTCGTACTGCTTCTTCAGCCTCGTCAGGCGCGCCGCCGCGTCCCCGTAGTACGCCTTGCGCCAGTCCGTCAGAGTCGGGTCGGTGTAGTTCTGGTACGCGGCGCCCGAGGCGTACGGCCGCATCGCGTCGTGGGCCGACTTCAGCCACGCCTGGGCCGTGGAGCCCGTCGTGCCCGCGCGCCAGGAGGCGATGTACTGGGCCAGCATGCGGGAGCGGCGGTGCACGAAGGCCGTCGCGGTGGGGGAGACGCGGTTGACGGCTCCGCCGAGGGCCGTGAGCGCGATGCTGCCGGAGCCGCCGCGGACCGACTGCATCTGCTTCAGCAGGGTCTGGATGCCTGCGGATGACAGGGAGCGGTCGAAGAAGTCCGACTTCGCCGTGTACGTTTCGCGGCTCAGTGCGCCCTGGGGGGAGCGGCCGGGGGTGGAGCCGGGGAGGTGGCACTGCGCGTCGGCGGAGAACGACGAGCAGCCGGCGTAGAGCTCCATCGACTCCTCGTACGAACGGCGCTTGAGGACGACGTTGCTCGCGGGGCCGGGGCCGCCGGGGCGGTCGGCCAGGCGGTCCACCGCGTTCTGGAGTTCGCCGTAGGTGCCCAGGCAGAACGCGGCGACGGAGATGGTGGGGGTGCCGCCCGCGTGGTTCGAGATGCTCAGGGCCGACCAGATCTCGTCGGGCTGGGTCGGGCCCCACTCCTGCCAGGCCTTGATCAGCGTGGCCGCCTTCGACCAGGGCCAGGTCATGTACGCCGTTACGGCCTGGGGGGCGGGGTGGGTCTTGAACTGCAGTTCCGTCACGACGCCGAAGTTGCCGTTGCCGGCGCCGCGCAGGGCCCAGAAGAGGTCTTTGTGGGTGGTGGCGTTGGCGGTGAGCTGCTTGCCGTCGGCGGTTATCAGGGTGGCCTGGGTGAGGCTGTCGCAGGTCAGGCCGTAGGCGCGGGAGGTGACGCCGTGGCCGCCGCCGAGGGTGAGGCCGGAGACGCCGACGGTGGGGCAGGAGCCGGCGGGGATGGTGGTGCCCTTGGCGGCGAGGGCTCGGTAGACGTCGATGAGCTTGGAGCCGGCGCCGACGACTGCGGTGTTGCCCGAGGCGCGGATGCGGTTGAGCTTGGAGACGTCGATGATCAGGCGGTTGTTGCCGGAGGACCAGCCTGCGTAGGAGTGGCCGCCGTTGCGGATGGCGACGTGGAGGTTGTGGGCTCGGGCGTAGGCGAGGGTGGTGCGGATGTCGTCGGGGTGGGCGACGTAGGCGACTGCGGTGGGCTTCAGGGAGTCGAAGCGGGTGTTGTAGAGCTGGTGGGCCGATTTCCAGTCGGCGTCGCCCGGGCGGATGAGGGGGCCGTCGAGGTCTTGGGCCAGGGCGGTCCAGTTGGCGGGGGCGGAGGAGGCGGCGGTGGTGGATCGGGTGGCGGTGGTTTGTGTGCGGGTGGTTGTGTCTGCGCCCGTGCCTGCGCTTGCGCCTGTGCCGGTGTCTGATTTGCCGTTGCAGGCGGTTGCTGCCAGGGCGGTGAGGGCTGCTGCGCCGCCGCCGATGAAAGTACGCCGTTCCATGTCGCCTCCTGGGGGTTACGTGGAACGAGACGAGGTGGTGGGGGGCGGGGTTCCCTGGTGCGGGGGGCGTTCGTGTGCGGGCCTGGGGATTCTCGCCCCCGCCGCCCCTACCCGTCCCATCCCGAAGGGGCGCTGCCCCTTCGACCCCGCCAGGGGGCTGCCGCCCCCTGGACCCCCGCTTCGGCCCTGAACGGGCCTCGTCCTCAATCGCCGGACGGGCTGAACGACGCGGACCGGCGCCGAGAGGTGGGGTCCTCTCCGGGGTGGGTGGGGGGCAGGGATGGTCGTGGTCGTGCTTCAGTGCCGGACGGGCTGAGATGCACGGACCGGTGCTGGAAGGTGATCACTTCCCGGCGCCAGGTCCGCAGCTCTCGGAACGTGGACGGAGTCGCCCTCCCCGGACGGCGCCTGCAAGAACCCCAGGTGCACGACCCCGAACGCCGCCGCTTTCACCCCGGCCGCGCGGCGCTGACCGGGCCCCCGTCCCAGGACGGCGTCTACAAGAACGCCAGGTTCACGACGCCGAAAGCCGCCGCTGCCACCGCCGCCGCTGCCGGCATGGTGATGAACCAGCCCAGGACGATGTTCTTGGCCACGCCCCACCGCACGGCGTTCACCCGCTTTGTCGCGCCCACGCCCATGATCGCGGAGGTGATGACGTGGGTCGTGGAGATCGGGGCCTTGAAGAGGAAGGCTGTGGTGAACATGATCGACGCGCCGGTCGTCTCCGCGGCGAAGCCCTGGGGCGGGTCGAGTTCGATGATCTTGCGGCCGAGGGTGCGCATGATGCGCCAGCCGCCGGCGTAGGTGCCGAGTGACAGCATCACGGCGCACACGATCTTGACCCACACCGGGATCGGGTCGCCGTAGTCCTCGACGTCGGCGATGACCAGGGCCATGACGACGATGCCCATCGTCTTCTGCGCGTCCTGCAGGCCGTGGCCCAGCGCCATGCCGGCGGCCGAGACCGTCTGTGCGATACGGAAGCCCCGCTTGGCCTTGTGCGGATTGGCGCGTCGGAAGATCCACATGATCGCCGTCATCACCAGGTAGCCCGCGCACAGGCCGACGATCGGCGACACGAACATCGGGATGACGACCTTCTCCAGGACGCCGTGCCAGTACACCGTCGTCCCGCCGGCCAGAGCCGCTCCCACCATGCCGCCGAACAGGGCGTGCGAGGAGGACGACGGCAGGCCGAAGTACCAGGTGACGAGGTTCCAGGTGATCGCGCCCACCAGGGCGGCGAAGAGAATGCCCATTCCCTTCGAGCCCTCGGGTGTCTGAATCAGGCCCTCACTGACCGTCTTGGCCACGCCCGAACCCAGGAAGGCACCGCCGAGATTCATCACCGCGGCCATCGCCAGCGCGGCCCGCGGTGTCAGCGCGCGCGTCGAGACGGACGTGGCGATCGCGTTCGCGGAGTCGTGGAAGCCGTTGGTGTACGTGAAGAAGAGCGCGACGCCGATGGTCGCGACCAGCGCAAAGGTGTCCATGGGTGGGTCTCAGGACTCCTTGACGGCGATGGTCTCCACCGTGTTCGCCACGTGCTCGAAGGCGTCCGCCGCCTCTTCCAGCACATCCACGATCTGCTTGAGTTTGAGGACCTCGATCGCGTCGTACTTGCCGTTGAAGAGGTGGGCGAGGAGCTTGCGGTGTATCTGGTCGGCCTGGTTCTCGAGGCGGTTGACCTCGATCCAGTACTCGGTGAGGTTGTCCATCGTGCGCAGGTTCGGCATCGCCTCGGCCGTCAGCTCGGCCGCGCGCGACAGCACCTCGATCTGCTGCTCGACGCCCTTGGGCAGTTCCTCGACGTTGTAGAGGACGACCAGGTCGACGGCCTCCTCCATGAAGTCCATGATGTCGTCGAGGCACGATGCGAGGTTGTAGATGTCCTCGCGGTCGAACGGCGTGATGAACGAGGAGTTCAGCTGGTGGAAGATCGCGTGTGTGGCGTCGTCACCTGCGTGTTCCGCGGCCCGCATACGCTCTGCGATCTCGGCCCGGCCGGCGGTGTCCGCCCCGAGCAGTTCCATCAGGAGTTTCGAGCCCGTGACGATGTTGTCCGCGGATGCGGCGAACATGTCGTAGAAGCTCGTCTCCCGGGGGGTCAGACGAAATCGCACGTGGGGTCCTCAAGAAGCATCGGTTTCGGTCAGGCTGATGCTAGGCGCATCATCCGGCCACGGCTAATGGGCCGTCCTCCAGTGTCGCCCATCAGGCACAGTGGTCGGCACGGGGGCTGCCCAGTGGTCCAGTCCAGCGGCCGTTCGCGGCATCGGCCACAGGCCCTATACCCAGCAAAGTTCGGTACGATATACCCAGTAGGGGTATATGAAGCGGTTTACGTCTGGAGGACGCGATGACGACCACCGAGGCCGGCGCGGGCGTGCCCTCCGAGGCGGAGGGCGCACCCGCCGTCGTGACCGACCACGACCGCGGCGTCCACGGCTACCACAAGCAGAAGGACGAGCACCTCAAGCGCCTGCGCCGGATCGAGGGCCAGATCCGGGGCCTGCAGCGGATGGTCGACGAGGACGTCTACTGCATCGACATACTCACGCAGGTGTCCGCCTCCACCAAGGCCCTGCAGTCCTTCGCCCTGCAGCTGCTGGAGGAGCACCTCCGCCACTGCGTCGCCGACGCGGCCCTCAAGGGCGGTGCGGAGATCGACGCCAAGGTGGAAGAAGCGACGAAGGCGATCGGGCGACTGCTGCGGACCTGAGAGCGACGGCTGCCGATCTGAGAGTGGCTGAGAATGCTCACTCGCCCGACGGGTCCCGTTCCTCCGCGACTCTCAGCACCTCGTCGATGCTCTCCAGGCTGAGCCGGTCCTCGCGGGCGGTCGACGCCGCGATGATCAGCTCCCCGCACAGCTCGATCTCGGCGAGGGCGACGTGGTCCTGAACTGCCGTACCGCCGACCGGAGCCACGTGCATCACCTCTTCTCTGCCGTTACCGACTTCCTAGAGTAGGCAGCGGCCTACACGCCGCGCATGGCACGGACGGGCTAGTTCTCGACGCCCGTCACGCACGCATACGCCGACCCTCACTCCTCGGCGATCTTGCCCGCGTAGATGTCGTTGCCGTCCGGCAGCCGTACGTCGACGGGGGCCCCGAAGTCGTACAGCAAGGTCGTCGAGGCCACGGCGACGGCGTTGTTCTGCTGTCCGTTGACGAAGCTGAAGCGGTGCCGGACCTTGCGGATCCGGCCGGACTCGTCGAGGTAGACGTCGAACGGCACCTGATCCGTGGCGAACCCTTTCGCCGCCGCGGCCAGCGGTTCCTTGTTCCCGTCGGACGCGTCCTGAGCGGCAATCCCCAGGTCAGCCGTGCCCCGGTAGTGCCGCACCGGCGTCCCGGCGATCTCGTCCTCACCCACATACGTCGCCGTCCGCGCCCCGCGCAGCACCTCGGCGGCGGCGAACGGATCGGTGGCCCCGCCGGTGACGAGGTTGCCGTCGGAGAGGGACCGCGTCTCGACGCGCACCCATTTGTCGGTGGGTACGCCGGCGCCTCGGTTCTTCATGAACAGGGCCCCGGGAGCGAGGAGTTCCCTGATCGGCCGGTGGTCGGGGGTGCCGGCGGGATCCTGCGGCAGCAGGACCTTCAGCTCCCCGAGCTGCTTGCGGAAGTCGTACACGCCCTCGCCGCGGATGGTGACGCGGGTGCCGCCGGTGGCCATCTCCATGGAGGTACGGGCCTTGGCGCTCCGGGCGCCGACGAGCGCGTCGGCGGCGCTCCGCACCGTCTGTACGGCCTCGCCCTCGCGCGCGTCCTCGGCCGCGGCGCCGCGCTCCGCGCATCCGCTGCCCGCCAGACAGACACACAGGACCCCAGCCGCAACGCCCGCCCCGCGCCTCCGCTTGTGCTGCTGCCGCTCCGTCATCGCCTGCCTACCCCCAGCCGGTACGTCCGTCACGGGCCCCCTTCGTTCCGGTTAACGACGGGTAGGTGCCCTCGTCACGCACGCGGGGGCGTTGCGCTTACTTGCCCTGGGTAACGTTGTCGGTGTGGCGCAGAAGGACGGACCGAGCTCTTCCCGAAATCACGGCGACCCCTTGGCCCACCGCACGACGACGGTGGAGAAGGGCCCCTTCTGCACAGCCCAGTGCAGCTGCGGCTGGCGAGGGCCGGCGAGACGCGCGCGGAGTCTGGCGCGGACGGACGCGGAAGGGCATGTGAGTGGTTGAGACGGTGGTAAGGAGGCGGTGAGGAGGCGGCGCTGCGCCTCCCGGGACGCCTTCCGAGATGCCTCCCGAGATGCCTTCCACCTACAGAGACGGGCCCGCCCCCCGGAAGCCAGGGGGCGGGCCCTTTATCTGCCTCGCGGTGGCACCGCCATGCAGCACCGCGAGGGGTTTGTGTCGCCTGGTGGCGGATCAGCCGAAGCGGCCGGAGATGTAGTCCTCCGTGGCCTGGACCGACGGGTTGGAGAAGATGCGCTCCGTGTCGTCTATCTCGATCAGCTTGCCGGGCTGGCCGACGGCGGCGAGGTTGAAGAAGGCAGTGCGGTCCGAGACACGCGCCGCCTGCTGCATGTTGTGCGTCACGATGACGATCGTGAAGCGTTCCTTCAGCTCGCCGATCAGGTCCTCGATGGCGAGCGTGGAGATCGGGTCCAGGGCCGAGCAGGGCTCGTCCATCAGCAGGACCTTGGGCTCCACCGCGATCGCCCGCGCGATGCACAGACGCTGCTGCTGGCCGCCGGAGAGGCCCGAACCGGGCTTGTTCAGGCGGTCCTTCACCTCGTTCCAGAGGTTCGCGCCCTTGAGGGACTTCTCCACGACCTCGTCCAGCTGCGACTTCTTGTACTTGCCGTTGAGCCGCAGGCCGGCCGCGACGTTGTCGTAGACGGACATGGTGGGGAAGGGGTTCGGCCGCTGGAAGACCATGCCGACCTCACGCCGTACGGCCACCGGGTCGATTCCGGCGCCGTACAGGTTCTCGTCGTCGAGCAGCACCTTGCCCTCGACGCGGCCGCCCGGCGTGACCTCGTGCATCCGGTTGAGGGTGCGCAGGAAGGTGGACTTGCCGCAGCCGGAGGGGCCGATGAAGGCGGTGACGGAACGGGGCTCGACGGTCATCGAGATGTCCTCGACGGCCAGGAAGGAACCGTAGTAGGCGTTGAGGCCGCTGACATCAATGCGCTTGGCCATGTAGATCACTGCTTCTTTCGGGGGGATTCGGGTCGCTGATTGGCCGCGTCAGCGGCCCGTCTTCGGTGCCTTCCAGCGGGCGATACCGCGAGCCACCAGGTTGAGGATCATGATGAAGGCGATCAGCACCAGTGCCGCCGCCCATGCACGGTCGTACGCCGGACCCTGACCACCACTGTTCGCGAACTGCAGGTAGATGTAAACCGGCAGCGACCCCTGCGGGTCCTGGAACGGGTTGGCGTTGATGAAGTTCGTCACCCAGACCAGCAGCAGCAGCGGAGCGGTTTCGCCGGTGATGCGGGCGACCGCGAGCATCACGCCCGTGGTGATACCGCCGATGGAGGTCGGCAGAACCACCTTGAGGATGGTGCGCCACTTCGGCACGCCCAGCGCCAGCGAGGCCTCGCGCAGCTCGTTCGGGACGAGCTTGAGCATCTCCTCGGTGGAGCGGACGACCACCGGCAGCATCAGGATGGACAGCGCCATCGAGCCGGCGAAGCCGGAGTAGCCCATGCCCAGGATGATGATCCACAGGCTGAGGATGAACAGACCCGCGACGATCGACGGGATACCCGTCATGACGTCGACGAAGAAGGTGATGGCCTTGGAGAGCTTGCCGCGGCCGTACTCGACCAGGTAGATGGCGGTCAGCACACCGATCGGCACGGAGATCACGGTGGCGATGCCGACCTGCTCCAAGGTGCCGAGGATGGCGTGGTAGATGCCGCCGCCGGGCTCGGTGTCGGCGACCACACCCATCGAGTGGCTGAGGAAGTAGCCGTCGAGGACCTTCACGCCGCGCTTGACGGTCTCGTAGATGAGGGAGGCCAGCGGGATGACGGCGAGGAGGAACGCGACCCAGATCAGGCTGGTGGAGATACGGTCCTTGGCCTGCCGGCGGCCCTCGACACGTGCGGAGATGCCGTACGACCCGATGATGAACAGCAGCGCGGCGATCAGCGCCCACTGGATGCTGCTGTCCAGCCCGGCGGCGGCGCTGATGCCGAGGCCGAGGGCGACCGAGCCCGCGGCGACGGCCCAGGCGAACCACTTGGGCAGGGTGGCGCCCTTGAGGCTGCTCGGGCGCTGGTCGGAGAGAGTTGCGTTGCTCATGCGTTGGCCCCCGAGAACTCCTTGCGCCGCTCGATGATGATGCGGGCGGTGCCATTGACCAGCAGGGTGATGACGAAGAGCACCAGACCGGAGGCGATGAGCGCGTCACGGCCGTTCTCGGTGGCCTCGTTGAACTTGCTGGCGATGTTCTGGGCGAAGGTGCCGCCGCCCGGGTCGAGCAGACTGGCGTTGATGTCGAAGGTCGGCGACAGGACCATGGCGACCGCCATCGTCTCGCCGAGCGCGCGGCCGAGGCCCAGCATCGACGCGGAGATGACACCGGAGCGGCCGTAGGGCAGGACCGACATCCGGATGACCTCCCAGCGCGTGGCGCCGAGGGCCAGGGCGGCCTCCTCGTGCATCTGCGGAACCTGGCGGAAGACCTCGCGGCTCACGTTGGTGATGATCGGCAGGATCATGATCGCGAGCAGGATGCCGACGGTGAGCAGCGCGCGCGGGGCGCCGCCGCTCCACTCGAAGATGCCGGTCCAGCCGAGGTACTCGTCCAGCCAGCCGTACAGGCCGTCCAGGTTCGGTACCAGGACGAGGGCGCCCCACAGGCCGTAGACGATGGACGGCACGGCGGCGAGCAGGTCGATCACGTACGCGATGGGGCCGCCGAGCTTGCGCGGGGCGTAGTGCGTGATGAACAGGGCGATGCCGATGGAGACCGGAACCGCGATGGCCAGCGCGATGACCGACGACACGACGGTGCCGAAGGCCAGGACGGCGATGCCGAAGACCGGCGGCTCGCCGGTGGGGTTCCACTCGAAGGTGGTGAAGAAGTTGGCCTCGTCCTTGCTGATCGCATGGGAGGCGCGAAGGCTGAGGAAGACGGCGATGGCCGCCATGACGACCAGCAGGAAGATGCCCGATCCGCGGGAGAGCGCGAGGAAGATCCGGTCTCCGGGGCGGGTGGCGCCGCGGGCGGCACGCTTCTGCTCGGTCGTGGGCGGCTCGGGTGTGGGGGGCGACGCAGTGGTCTTGGTTGATATATCCATCGGGTTCTCCGGTCTGCGGAGCCGTCGGGTCCGACGACTCTGGAGCGGAGCCGTAGCGGGTGGGCAGCGGCTCCTGGCGGCGGTGCACCGGACGGTGCGGCCCGCTCCCGTGTGGAGCGGGCCGCACTCAGGTCAGCTCAGGCCCGAGACGGTGCTGCGGACCTTCGTGATGAGCTCGTCGGGGACCGGGGCGTAACCGGCTTCGGTCAGCACACCCTGGCCGTCCTCGGAGGAGATGTAGGAGAGGAAGGACTTGACGGCGGGGAGGGTCTCCGCCTTGTTGCCCTTGTCACAGACGATCTCGTACGTGACCAGGGTGATCGGGTAGGCGCCCTCGGCCTTCGGCGTGTAGTTCAGCTCCAGCGCCAGGTCCTTGCCCGTGCCGACGACCTTGGCCTCGGAGATGGACTTGGTGGCGTTGTCGGTGGTGGCCTCGACCGGCTCGGCGGCACCCGTCTTGATCTTGACGGCCTTCATGCCGTCCTTCACGTACGACAGCTCCATGTAGGAGATCGCACCCGCGGTCTGGGTCACCTGCTGCGCCACACCGGAGGAGCCGGAGGCGGACTGGCCGCCCTTGGCCTCCCACGACTTGCTGTGCTCGTACTTCCAGTCGCTGGGGGCGGCGGCACCCAGGTACTTGGTGAAGTTGTCCGTGGTGCCGGACTCGTCCGAGCGGTGGAACGCCTGGATCTTGAGGTCGGGAAGCTTCGCGTCGGGGTTCAGCTTCTTGATGGCCGCGTCGTTCCAGTTGGTGATCTTGCTGTCGAAGATCTTGGCGAGGGTCGGGGCGTCCAGGACGAGGCTGTCGACACCCGGCACGTTGTAGCCGACGCCGATCGGGCCGACGACCATGGGCAGGTCGATGGCCTGGCCGCCGCCCGTGCAGGCGGTCTTCTTGGACTCGGTGATCTCCTCGGCCTCCAGCGCGGAGTCCGAACCGGCGAACGCGGTCTGACCCTGGAGGAAGGCGGTGACGCCGGCGCCCGAACCCGTCGGGTTGTAGTTGAGCTGCACGCTCTTGCAGGCCGCCGTGTACTGCTTGACCCAGGCGTCGATCGCGTTCTTCTGCGCGGAGGAGCCGGAGGCCTGCAGCTGGCCGCTGGCGTCGCCGCAGTCGATGTTGCCGGCCTTGGCGGTCGACGTGGAGTCGCCGCCGGTGTTCCCGGTGTCGTCGGAGCCGCACGCCGTGAGGGCCAGGGCGCCGGAGACGGCGAGAGCGCCGAGAGCGAGTGCCCGCCGGTTCTTGCGCTGAAGCTTCACTTGAGGGAGTTCCTTCCAGGAGCCGCCGTCCTGAATTCGGCGGCGTGCGAAGAATGGGCGACGCGGCCGCGTCCCGTCGGGCGCGATCCGTCATCGTGCAAGGCCGAAATTAGGCAGTACAGGTGAAGGCGCCGAAGGGCGTAAATGAACGAGGGGTGAACCCCTGGGGACGGTGCGGTGAGGTCACGGAACGCTTACGTTGAGGACACGGGTGCATTCCGAGGCTTTGTGGCGGGTTGTAGCGGACTATGCCAGGCGCAGCGACTTCAGCAGGGCGTCCACGAGGTCGCGGTCCCTCTGCTGGGTCAGCCGGCCCCGCGCGGCCGTGGGGGAGAGCCACAGCAGGCGGTCCACCTCGTCGCTCGGGGCGAATGAGCCGGGACCGGCCTCGGCCGCCCAGTAGCGGACCTCCTTGGGGCGGCCGTTCGCCTGGTACCGCAGCGTCGGCAGCGCGGCGCCCAACCGGGCCGAGTGGCCTGTTTCCTCCGCGACCTCGCGCAGGGCTCCGGCGAGGGGGTCCTCGCCGCGCTTCAGCTTGCCCTTGGGGTGGGACCAGTCGTCGTATTTCGGCCGGTGGATCAGGCATATCTCCAGCTCACCGTCTACCGGCGAGCGGCGCCACAGGACGCAGCCCGCCGCGTGGACGGTGGTGAGGTCATGGGCGTGAGTCACCGGGTGTGCCTCCTTCAGGGCCTGCCTGCCGGCTGGATCTGCCAGGACTGCTGGAAGGCGAACCGCGCCGCCTCCACCTCGTGCCGCTGGTCGGCGTGCAGCACGCCGAGGGCGTAGGCCGTCGCCGGGGCGATACGCGGGGTGCGGGCCGCCTGGGCCGCGGCCGCCGCCGCCTCGGAGGCGTCGCGGTGCCGGTTGAGGGCCTGGCCGGCGGTCAGCAGCCGTACGTCCACCAAGTTGGTGTCGCCGTGCAGGACCTCACGGGCGTAGCGGTGCAGGCGCAGCAGCAGGCGGACCTGGTGCCAGGGCGCGTCCTGCGGGTGCGGGGCCGGGTCCGGGGAGAGGCCGTGGATCAGGGCCTCCGCGTTGTAGGGGTGGCCCGCGGTCACCAGGGGCAGCGCCGTCACCGCGTCGCTGAGGCGCTCCTCGGCGGCGGCCGCGAGGGGGCGCAGGTCGCCGGTGGCCGCGGCGGGGGTGAGGGGGACCTCGCTGGCCAGTACGGCGATGTTGTCGGCGACCGCGTGGAAGCGGCTGCTGCCGAGGGCCTGGAGGGCGGTGCTGTGTGCTCGGGTCCGGGCCAGGGTGAGCTGGCGTTCGAGCAGGGCGCCTGCTTTGGCCGCGCCCACGGTGAGGTTGCCGCGTTCCGTGGTGGCCGCCGGGTGGGCCGGGGGGCCGGCGTGCGGGGGCGCCGCTTTCGGCGGGACGGACGCGGCACCGGCGGCACGGCTGCCCGCGGTCACGTTGGCACGGCTTGCCGCGGCCGCGTCGGCCCGACCGGCCGTGGCCGCGTCGCCGCGGCCGGTCGCCGCCGTGTCCGTCAGCCTGCTCGCGCCGCTCGCGCCCGCCGTGCCGGGCAGGCCGGCCACGCCGCCCGTCTGCGTCGGCAGCGCCGTGGCCCCCGACAGGCGGTGCAGGGCCAGCAGCAGGCGCTCCAGGCGGGCCGCGTACGCGTGTTCCATCGCCAGGGTTCCCGAGAGCCAGGCCAGCTCGGGGCGGATGGCCTCCGACCAGTCGGTGTCCAGCAGGGGGCGGAACGTGTGCAGGCTGGCGCTGATGCGGCGGGCCGAGCGGCGCAGGGCCCGGGCCGCGTCGACGGACTCCTCCGAGCCGTTGTCCCCCACTCTCGACTTCGCTCGAGCGAGGGAGCCCCCGTCGCCGCCGCCGGTCTCCCGGTGCAGGCGCAGGGCTCGGAGGAACTCCGTGGCCTGGGCGCGCAGGTAGCCCGCGAGGGCGTCCCCCGCCGCAGCCCCGGCCGTGGGGTCCGTCGGATCAAGGTGTTGCTGTGCCACGCCGGCGCCTCCGGGCGTCTATGAGCATCTCCTGGACGTTGCGCAGGGGCTGGCCGTCCGCGTCCGTCGCGTGCCGGGTCCACTCGCCGTCCGGACCGAGGTGCCAGGATGCGGTGGTGTCGGACATACCGGTCTCCATGAGCCGGTTGAGCGCGGCGCGGTGGGCCGGGTCCGTGACCCTGACCAGGGCTTCTATACGACGGTCGAGATTGCGGTGCATCATGTCGGCGCTGCCGAACCACACCTCGGGCTCGCCGCCGTTGCCGAAGGCGAAGACCCGGGAGTGCTCCAGGAAGCGGCCGAGGACCGAGCGGACGCGGATGTTCTCCGACAGTCCCGTCACGCCCGGGCGGATCGCGCAGATGCCGCGGACCCAGATGTCGACCGGCACGCCCGCCTGGGACGCGCCGTAGCAGGCGTCGATGAGCGCCTCGTCGACGATCGAGTTGACCTTGATGCGGACGTAGGCGGGACGCCCGGCACGGTGGTGCTGGACCTCCTTGTTGATCCGCGAGATCAGGCCGTCGCGCAGGGACTTGGGGGCCACGAGCAGACGGCGGTACGTCTCCCGGCGCGAGTAGCCGGACAGACGGTTGAACAGGTCGGACAGGTCCGCGCCCACCTGCGGGTCCGCGGTCAGCAGGCCCAGGTCCTCGTACAGCCGTGCCGTCTTCGGGTGGTAGTTGCCGGTGCCGACGTGGCTGTAGCGCCGTAGCGTCTCGCCCTCCTGGCGGACCACCAGCGACAGCTTGCAGTGGGTCTTCAGGCCGACGAGGCCGTACACCACATGGCAGCCGGCCTCCTCCAGCTTGCGCGCCCACTTGATGTTGGCGTGCTCGTCGAAGCGGGCCTTGATCTCGACCAGGACGAGGACCTGCTTGCCGGCCTCGGCGGCGTCGATGAGGGCGTTGACTATGGGGGAGTCGCCGGACGTCCGGTACAGGGTCTGCTTGATCGCGAGGACGTCCGGGTCGTCGGCCGCCTGCTCCAGGAACGCCTGCACGGAGGTGGAGAAGGAGTCGTACGGGTGGTGCAGCAGCACGTCGCGGTTGCGCAGCGCGGCGAATATGTCGGGCGCGGACGCCGACTCGACCTCGGCGAGGTCGCGATGGGTGCCCGCGACGAACTTCGCGTACTTCAGCTCGGGCCGGTCGATGGAGGCGATGCGGAAGAGGCCCGTGAGGTCCAGGGGGCCGGTCAGCGGGTAGACCTCGGCCTCGCTGATCTTCAGCTCGCGCACCAGCAGGTCCAGGACCTCCTGGTTGATGTTCTCCTCGACCTCCAGGCGCACCGGCGGCCCGAAGCGGCGCCGCATGAGCTCCTTCTCCAGGGCCTGGAGGAGGTTCTCGGCGTCGTCCTCCTCCACCTCCAGGTCCTCGTTGCGGGTGACCCGGAAGGCGTGGTGCTCCAGGACCTCCATGCCCGGGAACAGCTCCTCCAGGTGGGCGCCGATGACGTCCTCCAGCGGGACGAAGCGGCCGGGGGAGGCCTCCAGGAAGCGGGAGAGCAGCGGCGGCACCTTGACGCGGGCGAAGTGCGGGGTGCCGGTGACGGGGTTGCGGACCCGTACGGCCAGGTTCAGGGAGAGGCCGGAGATGTACGGGAAGGGGTGCGCCGGGTCGACCGCCAGCGGGGTCAGGACCGGGAAGATCTGGTGCCGGAAGAGGGTGAACAGGCGCGCCTGCTCCTTCTCCTGGAGTTCGCTCCAGCGGACCAGGTGGATGCCCTCCTCCGCGAGGGAGGGGGCGACGTCCTCGTGGTAGCAGGCGGCGTGCCGGGCCATCAGCTCGCGGGAGCGGGCCCAGATCATCTCCAGGACCTCGCGGGGCTGCAGGCCGGACGCGGACCGGGTGGCGACACCGGTGGCGATACGGCGCTTCAGTCCGGCCACGCGGACCATGAAGAACTCGTCCAGGTTGCTGGCGAAGATCGCCAGGAAGTTCGCCCGTTCGAGGAGCGGGGTGTTCGGGTCCTCGGCGAGTTCGAGGACGCGCTCGTTGAACGCGAGCCAGCTGCGTTCCCGGTCCAGGAAGCGTCCCTGGGGCAGCTGGACGCCGTCGATCTCGGAGACCTCGTACGCGTCGAGGTCGGCATCGATGTCGGGCTCCAGTTCGGAGACCACCGCCGAGCTCACCGTGTGCGGGCGGTGTGCCGCGATGGAGCCCACGGAGGGCTGCGCGTGCTGGACGTTTGCCTGGGCGTTCGTGGACTGGCTCATATGCCCATTGTTCCGCGTGGCGAGGCTTATGGGCGCGTCGGACAACGCGGGCGGGAGCGTGGCGGGGAGGCGTCGTGCGTCCCCGTTCCTCGCGCTCCCTCCCGGGGGCGGCGCAGGCTCTGGCACGGCGGGCGTCATTGGCTGAGCCTCGCAAGCCCGTCTGAACCAATGGTTACGGAGACATGGCGTGTGGGATAGCGGGGGGCGGCTCGCGGGCGTCTACGTCGCCGCCGGGATGTCCGGCCCGCACGCCCGTCCCCCCGTGGAGGGACGTACGGGCCGGAGGTCTCAGGGCATGCGGCGGCGCAGCAGGCGGAAGGCGGCGAGCGTCGCCGCGGCGGCCACCACGAGGACGATTCCGGTCTCGACGTACTGGAGCGGCCAGAAATGGGACTGGGGGTGGAAGGTCGCGCTGGTGGACAACGGGGTGCCCTCCCCGGGATGCCGCCCCCAGGTGATGTCCCCATCCTGCTGCCAGGCGGAGCGGGGCAGCTCGAATTCGCCCTTCTCGCTGCGGGTGACCGTCGGCCAGAGGTCCTCGCGGTAGCGCTCCAGCACGGTGTGGAGGAGCAGCGCGGCCGCGAAGCCCACCCCGGCGGCGGGCAGTGTCCGGCGGAGCAGCAGTCCGGCGAGCGTGCCGAGGGCGAGGCCCGCGAGGGCGTAGGCGACGGCCACCGGGCCGATGCCGGAGAACTGGTCGGGTCCGTACCAGTCCCCGACGAGGTTCGGGTTGTCGTCCGTGCGGGCCCAGAGGTTCAGCAGCAGGACCGCACCGGTTCCGGCGGTGAGCAGGGCGGCCGGGACCGCGAGCTTGGCGGCCAGCCATCGGGCCGGGGTGACCGACTGGGTCCAGGCGAGCCGGGCGGTGCCGCTCTCCAGCTCCCGGCCGATCAGCGCCCCGCCCGCCCAGGCGGCCACGGGGAGGATCACGTAGCACAGGGCCGTGGTGACCAGGGCGATGCCGTCGGAGTAGAGGCCGTCGACGGTGATCGCCTCGACCGAGGCGCAGGAAGGGAGGCCGTCGTGGGCGGGCTCGGCGCACGGGACGTTTCCCCGGCGGGCGTCGTCCGCGATCGTGTGCATCCAGATCAGGCCCGCCGTCGCGGCGGTCAGGGTGAGCCCCCAGAAGACCAGGGCCGTGCGGTGCACCCGCAGGACGGCCCAGACCAGGCCGCGCGGCCCGCGCGGGGTGCCGGTGGCCGGGGTCGTCGTGGCGGTGAGTGTGGTGGTCATACGGCGGCTCCGGTGCGGCGGTTCAGCAGCCGGAAGGCGAGCAGGACCGCCAGTGCGGCGACGGCGAGGACGATGCCGGTCTCCACGAGTTGCAGGGGCCAGAAGTGGGAGGCCGGGTGGTAGTCGCGGTAGAAGCCCACGATGTCGTGCTCGGCGAGGCACTTGGCGTTGTCGACGCAGATGGGGTCCGGGACGCGGGCGCCGGTGGAGGTGAGCGCGCCCTCGCCGACGACCATGCCGATGTACTCGGGGTACTCGTTCTTGTCGGTGAGCGTCTCGACCGGCCACAGGTACGGGCGCAGGGCGCCGAGCGCGGCCGCGAGGATCGCGAGGCCCACGACCGCCGTGCCGAGCGCGGCCAGGGCCCGGCGCTGGAGCAGGCCCGCGAGGACGCCGACGGCGAGGCCGAGGAGGGCGTAGGCGGTGGCGAGGGTGCCGTTGGCCTCGAAGGTGGCGCCCTGGTACCAGGCCCGCGAGCCGCCCGCGAGCCGCAGCGCACCGTCCGCCGAGAAGACCATGCGGTGCAGCAGAGTGAGCAGGAGCGTGCCGGAGACGAGCAGGGTGGCCGGGACGGCGAGTTTGGCGGCCAGCCAGCGGGCCGGTGACACGGACTGGGTCCAGGCCAACTGGGCGGTCCCGCTCTCCAGTTCGCGCCCGATGAGCGCGGCGCCCGCCCAGGCGGCGGTGAGGAAGGGCGCGAGGGCGAGGACTCCGGAGCCGAGGGCGATTGCGGCGTCGTACCGGCCGTAGGCGGCACCGGCACCCGTGTCGCAGGTCAGGTCACCCGGTGACACGGCATCGCAGCCCGCCTTCCGGAGCTCGGCCCACGCGGCGTCCGCTCCCGGACCGTACGCCCACAGCAGTACTCCCGCTCCGACGGCCACCAGCAT
This sequence comes from Streptomyces sp. T12, assembly GCF_028736035.1. NCBI lineage: Bacteria > Bacillati > Actinomycetota > Actinomycetes > Kitasatosporales > Streptomycetaceae > Streptomyces > Streptomyces sp. T12. The sequence continues at coordinate 4,952,602 of NZ_CP117866.1, read as the reverse complement.
CACCCAGAACCACAGCGCCGAGCGGTGCAGCCGCAGCATCGCCCAGAGCAGGCCGCGCGGTCCCCGGGTGGGCGTGGCGGCGGTGGACGCCTCAAGGGTCACGGCGGTCATACGGCGGCCTCCTGCGGGGTGTCGAGCCGCAGAGCCGGGGCCTCGGGGGCGCGCAGGTGGGCCAGGACCAGCTCCTCCAGGGTCGGGGCGGTGGTCTGCCAGCCGTCGCCGAGGGGGCCGTCGGGGCGTACGAGTGCGGTGAGTTGGCGTCCCGTGGTGCGGGACTCGACCACGGTGTGCGGGTCGAGGGAGGCGTCGGCCCGGCCGGTGACCAGCTTGTGCGCGGCGAGCAGGTCGTCCAGCGGGCCGGCGAGGCGGACCCGGCCGGCGCCGAGCAGCAGGAGGTGGTCGCAGGCGCCGTCCAGCTCGGCCACGACGTGCGAGGACATGACAACCGTGGTGCCGTGCTCGGCCGCGTCGGCCATGAGCGTGGCCATCAGCTGGTGCCGGGCGAGCGGGTCGAGGTCGGCCATCGGCTCGTCCAGGAGCAGCAGTTCGGGGCGCTTGCCGAGGGCGAGGGCGAGCGCGACGCGGGTGCGCTGGCCGCCGGAGAGCGTGCGGATCTTGGCGTCCGGGGCGAGGTCGCCCTCGGCGACGATCCGCTCGGCGACCCGGTCGTCCCAGCGGCGGGGGTTCAGCTCGCGGCCGAGGCGCAGGGTGTCGGCGACGGTGAGCTGGGGGTGCAGGGGCTTGTCCTGGGCGACGTACGCGAGTCGCTCGCGGGCCGCCGCCGGGGTCTGGCCGAGGACGGTGATCGTGCCGTCGGTGGGGCGCAGCAGTCCGGCCGCGAGGGAGAGCAGGGTCGACTTGCCCGCGCCGTTCGGTCCGACGACGGCGCAGACGCGGCCGACCGGGAGCCGGAAGGCGCAGCCGTCCAGCGCCGGCGTGCGGCGCCGCCCGAACCTCTTGCTCAGCGCGGCCGCCTCGATGGCGGTCTCGGTCATGACTCGTCCCCCTTGAAGTGCGTGTCCAGTACAGAAGTGAAGAGCGCGTCCACGTCGTCGCGCTCCAGGCCGGCCTCGCGGGCCCGTACGGCCCACGCGTCCAGTTCGGTGCGCAGCGGCGAGTCGGCCGGCGCGGTGTTCAGTCCGCGTCGCACGAACGTGCCGAGTCCCCGCCGTGCCTCGACCAGGCCCTCGCGTTCCAGTTCGCGGTAGGCCTTGAGGACGGTGTTGGGGTTGATGGCGGTGGCCTCGACGACCTCACGGGCCGTCGGCAGCTTGTCCCCCGGCTCCAACAGGCCCAGGCGCAGGGCCTGTTTGGTCTGCTGGACGATCTGCACGTAGGTGGCGACGCCGGAGCGCCGGTCGATGCGGTACTCGACCATCCGTTCCACCACCCTTTCACTAATTGAGTAGTGAAAGGGTGGTGCAAAAGAAGGGGCGGCGTCAAGGTCGCCGCCCCTTCTGGGAGTTATGTGCGGTTTGGTGTCACGTCTCGGCCCGGTACATGAGGTCCGTCTCGTACGTCACGAACCCCAGCCGCTCGTACACCGACACCGCCGCCTTGTTGTCGGCGTCGACGTAGAGCATCGCCGTGGGCAGCCCCTGTGCGGCCAGATGGCGCAGCCCGATCGTCGCCAGGGCCTTGCCCAGCCCGCCGCCCTGCGCGCCCGGTCGCACACCGAGGACGTACACCTCGCCCAGCCGCTCCTGCGCGTGGACCTTCGTCCAGTGGAAGCCGATGAGTTCGCCCGCCCGCTCCGCCAGGAAGAAGCCCGCCGGGTCGAACCAGGGCTCGGCCTTGCGGTCGTCGAGGTCGCGCTGGGTGAGGGAGCCCTGCTCGGGGTGGTGGGCGAAGGCGGCGGCGTTCACGGCGAGCCAGGCCGCGTCGTCCTGGCCGGGCACGAAGGTGCGGACCGTCACGCCCTCGGGGAGCATCGGGTCCGGCAGCTTCAGGTCCGCCAACGAGCGGCGCATCTGGCGCAGTTCGCGGAACAGGGTGAGGCCGAGGACCTGGGAGAGATGCCGGGCGGCGGCGTGGCCGCCGTGGGCCCACACCCGCAGCCGCTTGCCGGACGCGGCGAGGAGGGCCGAGCCGAGCGCGCGGCCGTGGCCGTGGCCGCGGTGCGAGGGGTGGACGACCAGCTCGGCGGCCGGGGCCTCCACCGGGTCGGTGTCCTCCAGCTGGGCGTAACCGACGAGTTCGCCGGCGACGGTCAGCAGCAGATGCGACACGCCTTCGCGCTCGCCTCCGTGCAACTGCAACCGGCCTTGCTCGGACACCGCCTGCTGCCCGTCGTTCCGGGCGGCCTCCGCGAGCAGTTCGAGTACGGCCTCGGTCTGCTCCGGGGAGAGCGTGGAGTGGGTCTCGATGGAACGGGTCGGGAGGGGGTGTGCGGTGTCGTCGCTGGTCATGCGTACGAGGGTAAGGGGAGCGTCCGGCAATGTGGCGGCAAAGGGGCGGGCAAAGGGAAACCAGAAAGTAACCATGAACCCCCTGTCGCGCTACGCGCGTTGACTCTAGGCTGCGCGCGACGGGGCCATGTCACTTTCGACCCACAGGGGGGCGTATGCCAGCCGAGTCACGGGCGCACCAGCGCCGCAGACGCCGTACTCACCTTCTCCTCGCCGGAGCCGTCGGTCTCGCCACCGCCGGTGCGCTGGCCGCGGCGCTCCCCGCGACGGCGACGGCGGAGGAGAGCTCCGCCAAGCACGGGGGCGGTTACGGCTACAACCGCTACCAGGACGTGCAGCTGCTGTCCTTCAACGACCTGCACGGCAACCTGGAGCCGCCGGCCGGTTCCTCCGGCCGGGTCACCGAGCTCCAGGCGGACGGCACGACGAAGACCATCGACGCGGGCGGCGTGGAGTACCTCGCCACGCACCTGCGCCAGGCCCGCGAGGGCAACAAGTACTCCATCACCGCGGCCGGCGGCGACATGGTCGGCGCCTCCCCGCTGATCTCGGGCCTCTTCCACGACGAGCCCACCATCGAGGCGCTGAACAAGCTCGACCTGGACGTCACCTCGGTCGGCAACCACGAGTTCGACGAGGGCGCCAAGGAACTGGCCCGCCTGCAGAACGGCGGCTGCCACCCGACGGCCGGCTGCTACACGGACACGGAGTTCGCGGGCGCCGACTTCCCGTACCTCGCCGCGAACGTCCTCGACGAGAAGACCGGCAAGCCGATCCTCAAGCCCTACTGGGTGTGGAAGAAGAACGGCGTCAAGGTCGGCTTCATCGGCGTGACCCTGGAGGACACGCCGGGTGTCGTCTCCGCGGACGGCGTGAAGGGCCTGAAGTTCAAGGACGAGGTCGAGACGATCAACAAGTACGCGCGCGTGCTCCAGGCGCAGGGCGTGAAGTCGATCGTGGCGCTGATCCACGAAGGTGGCCTGCCGGCCTCCGGCTCGTACAACTACAACTGCGACTCCCCGGGCGCCGGTGACGGCATCTCCGGCCCGATCGTCGACATCGCCAAGAACATCACGCCGCAGGTGGACGCGCTGGTCACCGGCCACACGCACGCCGCGTACGTCTGCACGGTCCCCGACCCGTCGGGCAAGCCCCGCATGGTGACGTCGGCCGCGTCCTTCGGCCGCCTCTACACCGACACGACGCTGACGTACGACCGCTTCACCGGCGACATCGCCCGTACGTCCGTGAAGTCGGCGAACCACGTGGTCACCCGGACGGTCGCCAAGGCGCCCGACATGACCGAGCTGATCAGCAAGTGGAACACCCTCGCGGCGCCCATCGGCAACCGTGCGATCGGCTACATATCGGCCGACATCCCCAACACCGGCACCGAGTCCCCGATCGGCGACCTGATCGCGGACGCCCAGCTGGCGCACGGCAAGGAGCTGGACCCGGAGACGGACCTGGCGCTGATGAACCCGGGCGGCATCCGGGCACCGCTGACCTACGCGGCCAAGGGCAGCGAGGGCGACGGTGTGGTGACGTACGCCGAGGGCTTCACCGTGCAGCCGTTCTCCAACACCGTGAACCTCCAGGACTTCACCGGCGCGCAGCTGATCCAGGTGCTCAAGGAGCAGGTGAGCGGGACGAACGCCGCCTCGCCGAAGATCCTGCAGGTCTCGTCGGGTCTGACGTACACGCTGGACCTGACGGAGTCGGGTGCGGACCGGGTGGTGACCGACTCGGTCAAGCTGAACGGCGAGGCGATCAACCCGACGGCCACCTACCGCGTCGCCACGAACAGCTTCCTCGCGGGCGGCGGCGACGGCATCCCGACGCTGGGCCAGGGCACGAACGACCTGGTCGGCTCGGACGACCTGGCGGCGCTGGAGAAGTACCTGACGGCCAACTCCTCGGCGACGAACCCGATCGCGCCGCCGGCGGCGAAGCGGATCACGGTCGTGCAGTAGTGCGTGAACCGGCGTGAACTAGATCGCAAACCTCCGGTAGAGGTTGCGGGTGGGGGGCGTGCGCATGGTCGGATGGATCGATGCGTACCCCCCACCGCATAACCACGCATCCCTATACGAACCCCTACGAGGAGCTCGCCGGCCTGGACGACGGTCCGCTGGATGAGTTCCTCCACGAGGACGTACGGGACGAGCAGACCGAGCAGGACGAGGCGGCGGCCCAGGACGATCCCTGGGCCCCGCCCAACCACCGCCGCAACGGCCGGCGCCGCCGGCGAGGTCGTTTCGCGGGGCTTCCCCTCGCGCTGAAGGCGGTGGTCGCCCTCGTCGTCCTCGCCGCCTTCCTCACCCTCGGCGACCGCTGGGCCCTGCTGTACGCCGAGCGCAGAGCGGCGGACACCCTCAAGGACCGCTTCGACCTGGCCGCGGCGCCCGAGGTGGAGATCGGCGGCTTCCCCTTCCTCACCCAACTCGCCGACGAGCGGCTGGACTCGGTGAAGGTGACGGTCCCCGACGTGGCCGCCGACCGGATCTCGCTCGCGCAGGTGACGGCGACGGCACGGGACGTACGGCTGGACACCGACGGCCCGACGGCGGTGCGCGGCGCCGAGGTCCCGAGGCTGGAGGGCGACGTCCTCCTCTCCTTCGCGGACCTGAACCGCGAACTCGGCGCCTCCCAGGTCACGTTCACCGGAGAGGGCCGTGACCGGGTCCGGGCCCGCGGCACCCTGCCGGTCGCCGGACACGACCTGCGCCTGCGCGCCGAGGCCCGCATCCTGCGCGACGGCGACCGAGGCATCGCCACGCACATCGGCGGAATGCGCCTGGACATCGGGGACCTGGCCACCTACCGCCCCGGCGCCCGCGCCGCGGACGGCCTGCACCTGAGCCGTGAGTCGGCGGCCCGCCTCGCCCACGAGACCCGCAAGGCGAAGGAGCTCCTGTCGATCCCGGCGGTCGTACGGCGCCTCGGAGTGCCCGACTCCGTCGTCCGCGAGGCCCTGCGCAACGAGTCCAAGCTCACCGACCTGACCGGCACCCCGCGCTTCCTCCGCCAGGCCATGCGCCTCAACCTCATCGACCTGGCCCTCGACCACCCCGCCCTGCTGAAGCGCCTGGGCTTCGACCCCGCCCTCCTCGACGCCCTGCCCCGCCTCACCCGCCCGGTCCTCGCCGACCAGCTGTCCCTGGGCTTCCGGCTGCCCGAGCCGCCGAGCGGGGCGCTGCGGCTGCGGGACGTGCGGGTGGAGAAGGACGGGATCAGGGTGCGCTTGGAAGGGGCGGGGCTGGCGGTCGGCGGGAAAAAGGTCCGGAAATAAATCCTGTGTGAATTCCGGTTCGGTTCCCGGATCTCCCTGAGAATGGTCTCAGGTGTAATTCATCGAGGTCTCAGCGGATTTGGCTTTTTCCGGCTCCGGCGTCCCGTAATGTTTTCCATGTCGAAAGCGAACGACATGAAAGCAAGCGACCTAGGTAAATCCTAGTAATTCACAGGAAAGAGAAATCCGCATGAGCTTCCACAAGATCGCCCCCGTGAAGAAGAACTGCAAGACCGCCGCCCCGGCCGCCAAGAAGCAGAAGGCTTCTGCCGCCCCGAAGAAGGCGGCCCCGAAGCGCCGCCCGGTCGCGCACAAGGGCTGAGGCCGACGGACGAGGCGGGGTCACCGGAGCGCTCGGCTTCGGGGCCCCGCCTCCGTCATGCCCGGAGGTCTTCTCCGGTGCCGGGAAAGGGACTTGAGCATGAGGGAAGTGCGTACGGCCTTCCGGCGTTTCTGGCCGCTGACGCGCGGCGACCGGAAATGGCTGGCGGCCATCGTGGCCTGCGTCGTCGTCGCCGCGCTCGCCGAGACCGCCTCGATCCTGCTGTTCGCCGAGCTCACCGACAACGCGCTGAAGGCCGGTTCACTGGCGGCTTTCTGGGGCCCGGCGGCGGCCTGGCTGGGCGTCGCGGTGCTGGGCGCGTTCGTCGGCTATCTCGGTAATTCGCTCGCCACCTGGACCGCCGAGAGATTTGTGCTGAGGCTGCGCGCGAAGGTCTTCCGGCACGTCCAGGAGCTGCCGCCGCATTTCTTCCAGAAACACCGGCAGGGCGACCTGGTCGAGCGGCTCACCGGGGACGTCGAGGCCATCGAGCAGATGGTCGTGTCGGGCGTGGTCGGCACCGTCTCCGCCGCCTTCTCGGCGGTCTTCTACTCGGCGGCGGCCCTGTACCTGCGCTGGGACCTGGCCCTGGCCACCTTCGTCCTGGCGCCCCTGTTCCTGCTGGCCGCCCGCCGCTTCTCCGGCCGTATCCGCACGGCGTCCCAGGACGAGCGGGTGGCGGACGGCGCGATCACCTCGGTGGTGGAGGAGTCCCTGGGCAATGTGGTGCTGACCCAGGCCTACAACCGCAGCCGGGACGAGGAGCGGCGGCTCGACCGCGAGGCGCGGGCGTGGATGAAGGCGTCCGTGCGCGGGGCGCGGCTGAGCGAGATGTACGAGCAGTTCGTCGAGGTCGTGGAGACGATCTGCGTGCTCGCCGTGATCGGCCTGGGCGTCTGGGAGATCTCGGCCGACCGTATGACACTCGGCCAACTCCTCGCCTTCGCCGCCTTCGTCGGCTACCTCTACCCGCCGATCCGCAACCTCGGCCGGCTCGGCCTCACCCTCACCGCCGCCACCGCCGGCGCCCGGCGCCTCGGCGAGATCCTGGACGCCGAGCCGGCCGTCACCGACCCCGCCCGGCCCCTCGCGCCGTGGCCGGTGCGCGGCTGGGTCGGCTTCCACGGGGTGTCCTTCCGCTACCCGGGTTCCACCAGGGAGTCGCTGACGGACCTGACCTTCACGGCCGGCCCCGGAGAGCTGGTGATCATCACGGGCCCGAGCGGCGCGGGCAAGTCGACGACGGCCAAGCTCCTCACCCGCTTCTACGACCCGGCGGCGGGCGCGATCACCCTGGACGGAATGCCGCTCACGGACCTGTCGCTGCAGTTCCTGCGCGAGAACGTGGCGCTGCTGCCCCAGGAGACACTGATCCTCAACGGCACCATCCGCGAGAACATCGAGTGCGGCCGCCCGGGCGCGAGCGACGAGGACATCGAGCGGGCGGCGCGCGCGGCGGCGGCGCACGACTTCATCGCCGCGCTGCCCGGGGGATACGACACGCAGGTCGCCCCCGGCACGGCGGCCCTGTCCGGCGGTCAGCTGAAGCGGATCACGATCGCCCGCGCGATGCTGCGCGCCGCGCCTGTCCTGGTCCTGGACGAACCGACAGCCGGGCTGGACTCGGTGGCCGCCCGCCAGGTCGTACAGCCGTTGCGCCGCCTCATGTCCGGCCGTACGACGATCATGATCACCCACGATCTGAGCCTGGCGCCGGATGCGGACCGGGTGCTGGTCGTGGACGGCGGCCGGCTGGTGGAGGCGGGCACGCACGGGGAGTTGGTGGCTCGGGGCGGGGTCTATGCGCGGCTGGCGGGGCCGGTGGCGGGGCCGGTGGCGGGGAGGTTGACGGAGGAAACCCTCGTCCTCAGACGTTGACCGCCCGCACCCGCACCCGCCCGTGGCCCCGCCGGAGTGTGGTCGTCAGGCGACCCGGTGGACGCGCTGCGTGTCCAGCTCGTAGCGGGCGCCGACGATGGCCAGTTCGCCGGAGGCCACCTTCGCGGCGAGGTCGGGCTCCGCGGCGAGGCGGGCGCGGACGGCCCGTACGTTGGCGTCGATGGTGGAGTCGACGCGGGCGTCGCCCTCCTTGGTGCGGTCTATGTTCGGCGCTATCTGGTCGGCGATGTACTGGATGTGGGCCGGCAGCCGCTCACCCGACTCGTCCGCCGCGACGGAGGCCTTCACCGCACCGCACGACTGGTGGCCGAGGACCAGCACCAGCGGGATGTCCAGTTCGAGCACGCCGTAGGCGACGCTGCCGAGCACGGCCTCGTCCAGCACCTCACCGGCGCTGCGCACGGTCATCAGGTCACCGAGGCCCTGGTCGAAGACGAGCTCCGGCGGCACCCGGGAGTCGATGCAGCCGAGGACGACGGCGAACGGGTGCTGACCCGTCGTCAGACTCTGCCGCACGGCGGGCGACTCGTCGGGGTGCCGCTCACAGAAGGTGCGCCAGCGCTGGTTGCCCGCGGCGAGCTCACGCAGGGCTTCGCCGGGAGTGCTGGGGCGACGGCGGGAGCCGCTGGTGCTGGGGGCGGCGGAGGCGGAGCCCGTACCGAGGGCGGCGGTGGCCCCCAGAGCCGCGGTCCCGGTCAGCCCGGCCCGCAGGAGTGCGCGGCGGGCGAGAGAGGGGAGGGCGAACCGCGTGTGAGCAGTGGTGGCCGACGGTGAGTCGGCGGATCTGTCTGAGTTCACGGGGTGGAACGTACGCTCGAAGTTTCAAATAAACGTTCCCCTTGCAGAATCATGGCCGGGCGCGGGGAATTCATGATCGACCGTTGGCCGGCTCTTGGTGTTCTCCCGCGCCTGCCTTGACCTTCCCGACAGCAACGCGTTGCCCGTGCCTGGACGGTGGGTACGAAGATGAGGTCCGCGGCCGGCCTGCCGTGTGCGGACGGCAGGCCGACGAGGAGCTTCCCCGGTGTCGTTGGGTGCTGTCCGGTGCGGACCTAGACCGTGGCCATGGCCGCGGTCATGGTCATGGCGGGGTCGACAACCGTGGTCGTGGCGTCGAAGACGGTCTCCCCGTCCTGCTCGGCCCGCACGTGCCATCCCCCGACGCTCTCGGTGGGATCGGTGAGGGGCTCGGCGGTGATCCAGCAGGGGCTGCTGAACTCGACGTACTTGGTGAAGGACGCGTCGACGCCGATCGGCAGGAGACCGCTCTCGCCGGGTGTGAGGGCGGTGACCGCTTGGCGTGCTGCCTCCAGGAGCACCATGCCGGGGATGTGATCCACGTAGTGGTCGAACAGCACGGGGTGGTCCGTCTCGGCGCGCAACTGCCACCGCCGGGGCTGGCCGGTGGGGGACAGGACGACATCGCTGCTGTGCCGGCGGTTGACGGACGGGGGCCACACGGCGGGGGCGGGGTGGAGCGGTGCCGCCCCGACGTCGAGCCGTCCGGCCCGGAGCCGGTGGTAGGCGACAGGGGATGTGCACGCGTAGCTCGCGCTGCCCGTCGCGATCGTCTTGCCGCCGAGCCGTATGACAGCGGTATAGGAGAGACCGGTCAGTCGGGTTCCGCGGCGGCGGATGTCGTCGCAGACGATCTCCAGCTCGAGGTCCGCCGGCTGCGCTCCGATGGCCAAGTGCTCGGGCAGAACCGTGTAGTTGAGATTCCACATCAGGAACTTGTAGTCGAGCGGAACCTGGAAGGCCGCGTGCGCCAGCAGCGCTCCGGCCTGTCGGATCGTCTCTGCCACCAGCATGGGGTCGAAGTGCCGGGATATCGGTACGAAGAAGGAGTGTCCTCTGGGCCATTGGGCCCGGACCGTGAAGTGAGTGTTGCTCTTGGGGGCCCAGTCGATCAGGAAGACCTCGGCCACCGCTGCGCGATGCACGAACTCGCGCGGCACCGTGCTCGTCAGCGTCTGAGCACTGAGGGTGGTGATCCCGGCAGTGGGCTCGGCAGGGGCGGTAGGAGCGGGAGATTCGATCATGACTTCCCTTGGCGGGCGGACTCGTGGCCTTCGAGGGTGCGGTCGCGAATGTACTCGCGCTCCATCCTTCAGCTCCCTGGTGAGGAACCCCAGGCCGACGTCGCTGGCCTTCAGCTCTTCGGCGAGCATGGCGAGTTCGATACCGCGGCCGAGCCGTTGGTGCTCGTGGACGACCAGGGTTACCGCGATGCCGGAGGAGCGGATCTCCCCGGCAAGCTTCACGGCGGCCTCCAGCTCGGGGCGCCGGGTGGCGCGGGTGGAGATCTTCTCCGAGAAGACGCGCATCACCCCGGCCTCGGCGAGTGAGTCGAGCTGCGCGTCGAGGGACTGCCCGGCTCTCCGGGCGGTTGCCGCGTTCGTTCACGTGGTCGGCCACGCAAGTGATCACACACCCCGAAGCGAGGCGAGGTGGCTACCTCGCCCCTACGTCCGGCATTACTTGGCTAGCCACATGATTGCTGTTACGGTGATTATGTGGCCAGCCACGCTTTTGGTGGCCCAAAGGGAATGGAGTCATCATGAGAGCAATCGTTTTCGACCGGTTTGGCGGCCCGGACGTGTTGCACGAGGCGGACATCGAGGTCCCGCAGCCCGGCCCCGGACAGGTCCGAGTCCGTGTGAAGGCCGCCGGGCTGAACGCGCTGGACGGCAAGATCCGCGCCGGGATGCTGGAGGCCGTCCGCCCGACGACCTTCCCCGCCGTCCCCGGTGGCGAGCTCGCCGGCGTGGTGGACGCCCTGGGTGAGGGCGTGAGCGACGTGCAGGTCGGCGATGAAGTGCTGGGCTGGTCGGACACCGGCTCGTACGCCCAGTACGCGCTGGCCACCACCGTGGCCCCCAAGCCCGCCGGCCTCGACTGGCAGCACGCGCTCGCGTTGCCGGTGGCCGGCGAGACGGCCGAGCGGGTCCTGGACCTGCTGGGGGTGGTCGCCGGGGAGACCGTGCTGATGCACGGCGCGTCCGGAGCGGTGGGCACCCTGGCGGTCCAGCTCGCCGCGGCCCGCGGAGCACGCGTCATTGCCACCGCGGGCCCCTCCAACCAGGACTACCTCACCTCGCTCGGCGCCACCGCGACCGTGTACGGCGACGGTCTGGTCGAGCGGGTGCGGGCGCTGGCCGCTGACGGCGTGGACGCGGTGTTCGATCTGGCCGGGAAGGGCGCCCTGGAGGACTCCATCGCCCTGCGGGGCGGCACCGAGCGCATCGTCACCATCGCCGACTTCGGTGCACGGCAGCTGGGCATCACCTTCTCCCAGGGGTCCCAGGAACGCTCGACCGCCCGCTTGGCCGCCCTGGCCCAGGACGCCGCGGCCGGCAAGCTCGTCACCACCGTCACCGCCTACCCGCTCGACCAGGCGGCCACGGCCCAGCAGGTCAGCGACGCCGGGCACGTGCGGGGCAAGCTCGTCCTGACCGTCGACTGAGCACGCCCGCCCACCGCCTCCCCACGACCACTCGCTGCCTTTCCGGTGACCGGCCCGTCACCGCTCTATCGAAGGACCCCCTCATGCTGGATTCCCTGTGGACGCCGACCACTCTTGGCGGCGTATCTCTGCCGCACCGCCTGGTCATGGCCCCCATGACCCGTGACCGCTCCACACCTGAAGGCGTACCGACCGAGCTGAACGCCGAGTACTACGCCCAGCGGGCCTCGCACGCGCTCGTCATCACCGAGGGAACCCAGCCCTCCGCCGACGGCCAGGGCTACCTCCTGACCCCCGGCATCCACAATGACGAGCAGATTGCCGGGTGGCGCAAGGTCACCGACGCCGTGCACGCGGCCGACGGCCGGATCGTCATCCAGCTGATGCACACCGGACGCATCTCCCACCCCGACAACACCCCCCACGGCCGCCGGCCGGTCGCCCCTTCGGCGATCCGGCCGCAGGGCGCGATGTTCACCGCGTCCGGGCCCCAGGAGATGCCGACGCCCCGTGCCCTGTCGACGCAGGAGGTCGCGGCGACCGTCGAGGACTTCCGCCGTGCCGCAGCGGCCGCCGTCGCGGCAGGCGCCGACGGCGTGGAGATCCACGGAGCCAACGGCTACCTGGTGCACCAGTTCCTGTCCGACAACACCAACCAGCGCACCGATGGCTACGGCGGGTCCATCGAGAACCGCATCCGCTTCGCCGTCGAGGTCGCCGCTGCGGTGGCCGACGAGATCGGCGCCGACCGCACCGGCCTGCGCATATCCCCCGGCAACCCCTACAACGACATCGCCGAGTCCGACACCGCCGAGCTGTATCCGGCGCTCCTGGACGCCCTGCGCCCCCTGGACCTGGCCTACCTCCACGTGATGCACACCGGCGACGAGGAGCTGCTGAGCACCCTGCGCGCGCTGTGGCCGAACACGCTGATCCTCAACCGGGGCGGCACCGACCTGCCCGCCCGCGCCAAGGACATCGTCAACGGCACGGCCGACCTCGTCTCCGTCGGCGCCCTCGCGCTCGCCAACCCCGACCTGGTCGAGAGGCTCCGCGCCGGCGCGCCGCTGAACACTCCCGAGCCGGCGACCTTCTACGGCGGCGGAGCGGCCGGCTACACCGACTACCCCACCCACACCGTCTGAGGAACCGAACCATGCCCACCCCTGAACCCCGCATCCCCACGACGGCCGGCGCAGGACCGATGAGCTACGCGATCTTCCAACTCGCCCGTGCCCACCGCACCTACGCCGCCGCCCTGTTGCGCGAGATGGACCTGCATCCCGGACAGGAACTGCTGCTGATGCACCTTCTCGACCGGGACGGCCAGTCCCAGTCCGAGCTGCTCGAATGCCTCGGCGTGGACCACTCCACCATCTCCAAGGCGCTACGCCGCATGCAGGACGCCGGCCTGGTCATCCGCGAGCCGGCCGCGCATGACCGGCGCGTCATGGTGGTCCACCTCACCGACAAGGGCCGGGCGATGCGCGAGCCCATCGCGGCCCTGTGGCAGGCCCTGGAGGAGACCTCCGCCCGGAATCTGTCGCAGCAGCAGGCGGAGTCCTTCGTGGAGACCGCCTACGCCATCACCGAGGCGATCAGCAGCCGCACGCTGCCGGAAGAAGCAGCCACCGCCCACCAGCCTGATGGAAAGTGAGACTCCCATGCCTGTCACCGAGTCAACCATCCTCCCGGTCCTCGTCGTCGGGGCGACCGGCTCCCTGGGGAGCAAGGTCGTCGACGAACTACTCAAGCGCGGCAAGAACGTCCGCGCCCTGGTGAGGCCGGCCAGCGACGCCGGCCGGCTCGAAAGCCGGGGTGTGGAGATCGCCCGCGGCGACATGCTCAACGTCGACTCGCTCGTGGCCGCCATGAACGGCGCCGACGCCGTCATCACCACCGCCGCCGGCTACACCCGCGGCGGCAAGAACGCCAACGACATCGACACCATCGGCAACGCCAACCTCGCCGAGGCCGCCCACCGCACCGGCATCCGGCGGTTCGTCCTGACCAGCATCCTCACCAGCGATCAGACGCCCGATGTCCCGCACTTCTGGCACAAGAAGCTCGCCGAGGACAAGCTCGAACAGCTCGGCGTCCCGTTCGTCGCCCTGCGCCCGGGGGCGTTCCTCGACCAGGTCGCGAGCATGGCGGGCGACCCGGTCGACAAGGGCCGCATGGTGTGGATCGGCAAGGCCACCGTCCCGCTGACCTTCGTCCACACCTCCGATCTCGCGGGGTACCTGGCAGCCGCCGTCGACGCCGAGGCCGAGGCCGGTGAGCGGATCGACATCGGTTGGGACCGTCCGGTCAGCATGCGAGAGGTGGCCGACGTGATGGGCGGCCGGGCCGGAAAGAAGATCAAGGTGTGGGCCGTCCCGTCCGCCGTCGCCCGCGCCGCAGGAGCCGTCGCCAGCCGCTTCATGCCCCTGATCAAGGACATGGCCGCGATGTTCCGCTGGTTCGAGACCGGACGCTACGTCGCCGACCCCCGCCGCCAGGAGCAGCTGTTCGGCCCCGTCCCCACGGCCGAGGAGGCCCTCGCCCGGTTCACCGACGAACTGCGCACCGCACAGCACCGGTGACAGGCCCGCGTCCGCGACCACTCTTGCCGAACGCCCACCCCTTTGGCCTCGATCACTCGATCAGACCTACAACGGCGCCCCGGACGGGGTAGCGGAACTCGTCCCGCTACCCACGACCTACTTTGCGGCTGGTGTCTGAGCCAGGACACCGGGGCCGAGTTGACGCGACGCCGCCGAACGCTGCCGGAGGACCTCAGGAAGCCGAAGGCGTCCAGTCCCCCAACCAGTCCGCGACCTCCTGGCCGCCGGCCTGGGCGTCGGTCAGCTGCGGGCGGTCGCTGCTCGCGCTGCCGGCACCCGCGCCGGTGTTCTTGTACTCGGCGAAGCGGTCGTCCTTCCAGGAGAAGCCGCCCATGTCCGACCAGGGCGTGGTCTTGACGGCGGCGCTCAGCGTGCTGTTGCGGACCGTGGTCTGCGGGTCGAGGGTTGCGTCACCGCCGGCGTGCCAGTTGCGGCCGAGGAAGAAGGAACGGTTGGACACATCGCCGTTGACCGTGGAGTTGGCGATGAGGATGCCCTTGCGGTTCGCGGCGGTCGACGGGGCGGTGACATAACCCGCCGAGGTGCCGTCCCAGCGCTTCTTCAACGTGATGACGGACTTGTCGATCACCGCGGTCGCGCGGCCGAAGATGAAGTCGACGTTGCCGATGACGTAGGAGTTCGTCATGTAGACGCGGCCCAGCCTGTCCTTGGACGCGGTGTCCACGAGCAGGGTGTCCTGGTCGCCGCCGACGATGACGCCGTCGAGGAACACCTTGTCGGCGGCGGTGCGCAGGGCGACGGCCTGGTGGCCGTTCAGGCTCTGGTTCGCCTTCTCGTCGAAGTCGTTGTTGATCGTCAGGTTGCGGGCCTGGAAGTCGTCCGCCTCGACGGCGACGGTGGCGCTGCCGCCGGTGCCGTAGGTTCCGCCGCCCGGCTTGGGCGTGCCGGCCGCGTTGTTGTAGACGATCACCGTGTCCTTACGGCTGCCGCCCGTGCCCTGGATGGTGACGTGCGGCTTGTTGGCCGGGACCTTGACCAGCTCGCGGTACGTGCCCGGCTTGACCGCGATCACGACCCGCGAGGCGTTGTTCGCCGGTACGGCGTTCACGGCGGCCTGCACGGTCGTGTACTGGCCGCTGCCGTCCTTGGCGACGGTGAGGGTCGTGGCGGCCTTGGTGCTCGCCGCCGCGGTCGTCGTACCGAGGGAACTGCGCGGTCCCGCACCCGACTTGAGGAGCGACGGCACGTTCGCCGCCGCGTCGAGCGTGTAGGAGTAGTACGCCTTCGGATCGAAGGCCGTACCCCCGCTCTCATTACGCCCGCTGGTGCCGGAGAAGACGCTGCCGCGCTGGACGAGGGTCGCGGTGCTGTCCTTGATGACGGGGTTGTTGATGCCCTGGAAGTAGGAGTTCTCCAGGACCATCTTCGTCTTGCCGCGCGAGTAGTTGCCGTACGACGACTTGATGTCGGTGCCCGCCACGTCCTCCAGGAAGTTGTTGTAGAGGTGCGCGTGGGCGGCGTTGTCGGTGGAGGGATTGCGCTGCTCCGTCTCACGCACCCAGTTGTGGTGGATGGTGATGTCGGTGACGACATTCTCGGTCCACCCGATGCCGAAGGCCTTGTTGTCGTTGCTCAGCTTGTTCCAGGACACGGTCACGTTCGTGCTGTCCTTGCGCACGTCGATGAGACCGTCGGCCATGTGCCGCAGATCGTTGTGGTCGATCCAGACGTGATGAGCCCCGTCCATCTGGATGGCGTCGAAGTCGTGGTCCTTGTCGTTCCAGACGCCCTGGTACGCATCCCGGATGGTCAGGTTCCGGATGATCACGTTGTGCACGCCGGAGCCGAGGAAGAAGCCGCCGCCGACGATGTGTCCGGAGGTGCCGGACCCGATGATGGTCTTGTCCGACTGGACCTTGATCTCCTTGCCCACCGGGTTCATGTTGATGGTCCCGGCGACGACGATGACGTAGGGCTCCGCGGCCGTCGCGTACTTCTCCAGGTCGGCCTGCGTCTTCACGGTCACGATCTGACCGTCCCGGCCACCATAAGTGCCGTTCTGACCAAGCGAGTTGACGGACGCGAAGCCGTCGGCGGTGGCGGTGGCCCAGGCGGGGGCGGCGGTGGTCGCGGCGGATGCCTTCTGCTGGGCGTCCTCGCCGAAGAGGCCGAGGTCCGTGCCGTAGGCCAGAGTGCCGGCAGCGGTCAGGGCGAGGGGGATACCGACCGCCAGCGCGCTCCTGCTTCTGCGGTGCCGGGGCCGGTTGCGGGTTTCAGTCACGGCTGCTTCCGTTCAGGTCAAGTGGTGGGGGGCTCAAGTCACTTGCCTGTCGAAGCTGTGGAGCGAAAGGTTGCCGTGCTCGGACGTGCTTTTGCGGCGCCTACGAGGACGGAGCCGGAGTCGTGTCGTCGTCCCTCGCCGTGGCGTTGCGGTTCTGCCGGCTCAGATGGACGGCGTGGAGCAGGGTGCCGACCGCTGCCGCATCGCTCAACAGGGAGCCGAAGGCCGCGATCAGTGAGCCGGGGCCGTCGCCTCCGCCGCCACCCGGGTTAACCGCGACGACGGTCTGGGTCACCACGGTGACAGGGGTCGGTTCACCGGGTGCGGTCGGTTCCTCGGTGGCGCCGGGATCACCCGTGTACGGCGGCTGCGTGGTGTACCAACTGGTCGACGCGTGCCCGGAGGGAGGAGTCCCGTGCGACCCCGAGGTCGCCGCCACGACGAGGAGCGAGACGGCTCCGGCCGTGAACAGGAGACCCGCGGTGATCCACAGGGCGATCTTCGGTGACGAGTTCTTCGACATGGCTCCCCCTCGCCTCAAGCGTAAGGAGAAACGGCCGGGAAGTGGATCACGTTCCCGGCCGCCTTGGGTGAGAAAGTACGCCAAGTGGCGCCTGGGGACCCCTACTTGGCGCAGGTGCCGGGGTCCAGCTTCTCCTCCACCTTGTCCTCGCGGCCGTCGGGCTGCCCGTTGGGCAGGAGCTTGTCGGAGACGCCGTCGATGTAGTAGCCGTACGAGTAGATCGTCTTCCAGCTCGCGTCCCGGCCGCGCCAGGTGTGCGTGGTGACGTCGCCGTCACCCTTGTTCCACTGGTAGTCCTCGACGTAGAAGACCGGGTTCACGCGCACCACGCGCTGGTACGGCGTCCAGGTCACGGCGACCTGGGTGCACGGCGGGATGGTCTTCTCGCTGCGGCGCTCGAACTTGGACTCCTTCTCCCAGCCCCATTCGTAGCCGGCGCTGCCGCCCACACTGCCCGAGAAGATGCTCTTGGCGAGGGACAGGCCGATGGTGCCGCCGACGCTCTTCTTGGCGAACGTCTTGGTGCCGTAGCTGCTGACGAAGGTCTCCTTGTCGTCCTTCGAACCGCGGTTGCCGATCCACGGCGAGGTGCGGACCGTCGCGCCCTTGGTGGACCAGGTGGACGCCTCGGCGTAACCGCACCAGCCGCGGAACAGCTCCCACGGCCCGGCGGGCGTCCACAGCCCGAAGACGTCCCGCAGGTACTCGTCCTGCGTCTTGAACTCGCCGGTGTCGACGTTGTAGGCGCCGTAGACGCCGGTCAGGCTCCCCTCCTGGTTGCAGAGCCGCTCGATCATCAGGTCGGTGTTGCCGGGGTCGGTACCCCGGATGTTCGACGCGCCGCCCGGCCCGTTCCCGGCCGCCTGCGCGGTTCCGGTGCCGGCCAGCACGCCGGCTATGGCGAGGGCGGTGGAGGCGGTGATCAGGGCGCTCTTCTTGACGCCGTTCCTGGCGCTCTTCCTGAGCTTCGATTTGCGAATGAGTCGCATGGGGGTTGGCTCACTCCTGTCTGCTGTGCACAGGCGCCGACTGGTACGTCCGGCACCTGTCTGACAGCCAGGAAGATTGCAGAGAACTCGTGGGTAGGGTCGGGATCAGGTGAGGATGACAGGACATCGACAGCTGGGTGGGGGTGTCTGTCGGGTTTTTCCTGGCTTTGGCCTGCTGCCGCTTCACATGAATTCGCGGCCCCCTGGGCGGTACGGACCCCTTCGCCGCGACCGTGGACGTCGGGTGCGCGGCAGGGAACCGTGGCCGTTGCCGTATGCGTTCGCGATCATGTTCCGCGCCGGCGCCCGGCCCGGTCCGGGGGGAGGGCGTCGGGCCGGGCGCCGCACCACCAACTGTCGCGTCCCTCGCCTTTGATGCGCCTCGGCCGAAAGGCCGGGTCCTGCCTGCTCCCCTGGCCGCCCCTCGGCCGATCGGCCGACCCTGAGTGGGTGGGGGCGGGGTCCGAGGGTGCCTCGGAGCGATCAGAGGACGACCAGGTCGACGACGTTGATCACGACATGGCGGTTGGACACGATGTAGGTGATGAAGCCGCCTGCGAATGCAGCTGACCAGCTGTTGTCTCGGTTGCTGATCGCGGGCGGGCCGAAGGGGTTGAGGCTGAGCCGCTTCTCAAGATCGTCCAGGGACGCGCGCTGGGACGGGTTCAGCGCCGCCTTCCGCTGAGCCGCTCGTTCGGCATACCTGATCGCATAGGCGCTCACCCACACCTACCTGCGTCAATGGGCCGATTGTCGGCGTCGTAGGCGTTGCCCTCCGCGTCGCGGAACACCATGCCTTCGGTGTCGCCCTCGGTCACCCTCTTGACGGTCTGCTCCACCTCGTCCAGATAGCCGGGCGTGGCGCAGGCGCAGGCGAAGGGGAACCACTTTTCGGTCACGGCGTCGAGCGCCGCCTGATCGAAGTCGGCCGCCGCGCTGAGCCAGTCCTGCTCGAAAGCCTGCAGCCAGTCCGGACGGCGCTGCAGGGCCGCGCGGATCGCCTCGGGGGTTCTCTCGCAGGAGTGGGGATCCACCTCATGGGCCATGATCGGTTCCTCTTCTCCGGCTGGGGTGAGACGTGGTGGCCGGAGGTCCACGGTAGAACGCGAGAGGTGTCCGGTGGCGATGGATGAGCGTGTCACCTGTCACCCGCCTCGATGCGTTCACCTCGGCTGACCGCGATACGGAGTACGTCCTCCAGGGACTCCGTGGCGCGAGTGAGCGCGAAGCGGACCGCGTACTCGCCTGCCTTGGCGTCGGCGAGGACGGCTCTGGCGCCGACGAGTACGTGATCCCCCGAGCCCAGTTGGGTCGCCTCCACGTCGTCGGCGAGGCGGGAGAGCCTGCTGTCGTGGTTGTCCGTGCTGAGGTAGCAGGGTTTGCCGTCGGGGGCGGTCCAGGGGAGGAGGCGGAGTTCGCAGCTGTCCGGTGCCGATGGCTCTTCGGTGACGCTCATGCGGAGACCTCCTGGTTGCCGTAGGCGGCGATCCAGTGAGCGCGGCGGCGTTGCAGGATCCGTTCGCGCTCGCAGGGGCACACGTGGGTGGGGTGGCGGGGCTGAGTCGCCAACGGCCGTTGGGAGAAAGGGGGTTGGGGCGGCGGGGCTGCTCGGTGGCGTCCCTGGGGCGGCAGTAACGCTCGAACGAGTGCGAGCAGTAGCGATTCGATGAGCCGGGCGGTACGTTCGCGCATGTCGGCGCTCCTTGTAAGCGTCGGCCACGCCCCCGGACCGAGCTGCATCGGTCGCGGGGGTCTTGGCATGACAGGGGTCTGACGAGCGGTGATTACCGTTCGTGCCTCGATCGTCACAGGTGCGGCGTACGCTGCGGAAGAGGTTTGGTGTTGTCTGGCGCGCCAGGCAACGGGGAGGGGTGACGTGGGCGAAGTCGTTGACGGAGAGCGGGAGTCGGGGCGTGCTGTGCTGGGGCGGACGCTGAAGTTCCTTCGGGAGAAGGCGGGTAAGACGCTGGGGCAGCTGGCCGATGACACCGGGTACGACAAGAGCTATCTGAGTCGGCTGGAGTCCGGGGAGCGGCTGTCCAAGGTGACGGTCATGGAGGACCTGGACGGGTATTACGGGGCCGGTGACCTGCTGGTTCGGCACTGGAACGCGGCGCGGCTGGACGCGTTCATGGACCAGTTCAAGCGGTTCATGGAACTGGAGGCGACGGCACGGATCATGTGGATGTTCACGCCGGGTGTGCCGGGACTCCTGCAGACCGAGGACTTCGCCCGGGAGGTGTTGTCTGGGCCCCAGACAACACTGGAGGACGACGAGTGGGTCGAGGAACAGGTGGCGGCTCGTATCGGACGGCAATATCTGTTGCGGCAGAAGCCGGAGCCGAGCGTCCGCATCATCGTGGATGAGACCGCGTTCCGGCGTCCCGCGGCCCTCCCCAAGACCTGGGAGGAGCAGTTGCTTCACATCGAGACCGTCGCGATGCGGTCGAACGTGACGCTTCAGGTACTGCCCTTCGCCGCCGGAGTCCATCACCATATGGACGGATCGCTGACCCTGCTGTGGCAGAAGGACGGCAGTGGCGTTGCCTACACGGAGGGCAACGGTTGCAGTCGGCTGATCGAAGAACCGGACAGCGTTCTACGGCGCCGCTTGTCCTACGATCGGCTTCGGGATCTGGCGCTGTCCCCGTCGGACTCGCTGACGTTCATCAGGGACGTACTGGAGGAGCACAAGTCATGAAGCACACCCCCGATCTCAGCACCGCTGACTGGCGCAAGTCGAGCTACAGCGAAGGGGGAGCCAACAACTGCGTCGAGGTTGCCGACGGCTACGCCGGCGTCGTCCCGGTCCGCGACAGCAAGGTCCCTCACGGTGGCGTCCTCGTCTTTGGCGCGTCGTCCTGGTCCGCGTTCGTGCACGACGTGAAGGGCTCCTCGTGACCCCCGATCTCAGCGCCGCTGCATGGCGCAAGTCGAGCTACAGCGACGGGGGAGACAACAACTGCGTCGAGGTCGCGGCTGTCAAGCGAGAGACGTGTCCGCGCACATTCGGATGACATATGCCCGAAGTCCTGATGTTCGAGGCGCCCCGCCTGCACGCTGGATCTCGTGACCCCGACACGAACGACTGATCCATGGAGTACGAGGCGGTTATGGTCGTAGACACGGCGAGTCGAAGGAGGACATCGATCATGGCTGCCCACGCTGCGGAACCCGGTCCCGTCGTCCCCCCCATGCCCGAGCGGACTCCGAAGGCGCTGCGTGAGGCCATCGCCCTGCATGCCCCCCAGCTCCTCCCCGACTTCGATGAGCACTGGAAATGGGCCATCGCCGACGCATTCAATCTTGGCCCCGTGCCTGCCTTCATGGCCCGTTGGTGGGGTGAGTACGCCATCGCCCGTGACCCCCAGCTGGACGCGCACGTGCTCGATCTCGAACGCCGTGCCGTGGACTCCACCGACATCGCCGAGGCGAGGGCATGCCTGGAAGAGGCGGCGAAGATTCGCTACCGCGTGCGAGACCTGGAGCCCGGCGAGTGACTGACGGGTTCATTGGGCCGCCGTGGCAGATGGACTGGCGGCTTGATGCACGCGCTGGCCTCGAAGAGCTGCCTGTGCATGTACGGGAGATGGTCTACGCCGCGCGTGCCGAGCTGGTTACGGCGAAGGACCCGTATTTCCGCGGTATTGAGACGGATGCCGAACTTCCGGATGGAATGAAGGTCAGGCCCGACCGGTCCACTGATCCCAAGGGCCGCCACATCCTCTTTTTCGACGAAGGAATCGGCTGGCTGAAGTACGTCTTCGTGCCCCGTACCGAAGACCCTCAGATCGTGGTGGAAGAGATCTTCTGGCAGGGAGCCTAGGTCGCCGCCGGGTTCAGACCGCGTCGGCGGTTCAGCCCGTGAGACCGGCCCGGCGCAGCAGCGTCAGCCAGTCGTCGTACTCCACCAGGTTGTCGTCGATCAGCGCGAGCCGTAGGTATTCCTCCGCAGTGGCCAGCCGCTCCAGGAAGAATGCCTCCAGCCGGTCGTGTCCCGCTTCGTGGTGTAAGCGATCTTGCTCGATGCGTTCCGCTAAGGCGCGCGTCGGCCATTCCATGGGACACGGCTCTCAAGTTGCGGAGCGGCTGACCTGCCGTCAGCGCAATGCGCGGCTCCGAACCGCGCCAATGCCGCGATGACCTGTGGATTCCGGCGCCTTGATCCGCTACACCACATGGCGGGACGCCACCCTCCAGCCCTGGCGCCAGCCGCTCGAAGCGCTCCGCGTCGACCCAGTCGGCGCCTTCTTCCGGGGCGCCGAGGACGCCGCCGCCCGCGCGGTCGAGGAATACGGGCGCCTCGTTGATCATCCCGACGCGGTCCCTCGAAAGCCGCAAGATCCCGCCAGGTCGACACGACCGGACGGGATCTCGATAACGGCCTTCAGCTAACTCAAGGATTCACTCTTACGACCTTGACCGAGGACGTCTTGTTGTCGAACCCGTTGTTCGTCAGGTCCTTGTCCACGCTGTCCGGGGCTGCTGCGTAGCCAGCCGTGCCCTTGCAGTCCTTCTTGTCATAGAAGTAAACGGCGTAGTCGGTGCGGTTGTTCATGGAACTCGCCTTGTTGTTCATGGAGGCGGGCACGTTGTAGCAGCGGGTGCTGGGGTAGAGCATCCCCCAGTCTTTGGCTTCGAAGTCGTCATGCTCGTACAGCCAGAAGCCGAGCCGGAAGTCGGCAGCTTCGGCCTTCGAGGCTGAACCTATTAGGCCTATGCCGCACAATGACATGACGGACAAGGCGCTGACTGTGAGAGCAAGCGGGCGATTCATGCGAGTCCTTCTGTGAGGGGGGTGGCAAGATCGCCGCGAGCCTAGCCCCCATCGCCGCATCGAGAAAAAGCATCTTTTCGTACGGCGTTTCCGGGTGATTCCCGGACAAGTGGCAGGTCGAGACCGCTACTGACAGGAACGTGCGGCCGTGGCCAGCGGTCACGGTGAGCCGGGCGGCGGCGTGTCAGCACCCGGCAGCCGTACCGTCGCCACCGTACCGCCGCCGTCTGCACGGGCCAGCATGACCTGGCCGCCCGCCTGCTCCACGGTCCGGGCAACGATCGACAGACCCAGACCGGAGCCGGGCAACGCGCGTGCCGACGGGGAGCGCCAGAAGCGGTCGAAGACGTGGGGGAGTTCGTCGGCGGGGATGCCGGGGCCGTGGTCGCGGATGGTGAGGACGCCGTCGTTCAGGGCGACCTCGATCGCGCCGCCCTCGGGGCTGAACTTCACCGCGTTGTCGAGGATGTTGACCACAGCGCGTTCGAGGGCGGCCGGTTCACCCCGTACGTACCAGGGCTGCAGGTCGGCGGTGATCGTCAGCTCCGGGCCGCGCAGCCGGGCCCGGCGCAGGGCGGACTCGACCGTTTCCTCCAGCGAGATCACCTGGACGCGTTCGCCCCGCTGGCCCTCGGAGCGAGACAGCTCCTGCAAGTCGCCAATCAGGGAGGCCAGTTCGGTCATCTGCGCCTTCACCGAGGCGAGCAGCGCCTTGCGGTCGGCCTCGGGGATCGGGCGGCCGGTCTCCTCGCTGCGGGTGAGGAGTTCGATGTTGGTGCGCAGGGAGGTGAGGGGGGTGCGCAGTTCGTGGCCGGCGTCGGCGATGAGCTGCTGCTGGAGCTCGCGGGAGCTGGCGAGCGCGGAGGTCATGGAGTTGAAGGAACGGGAGAGCCGGGCCACCTCGTCCTCGGAGTCGTCCTCGACCGGGATGCGGATGTTGAGGTCCTCGGTGCGGGCGACGTGTTCCACGGCGTCGGTGAGTTTATCGACGGGGCGGAGGCCGGCCCGGGCGACCGCGAGTCCGGCGGCTCCGGCGCCGATCACTCCGATGCCCGAGACGAGGAGAAGGATCAGGGCGAGATCGTTGAGGGTGGACTTGGTGCCCTCCAGCGATACCGCAATGGTGATGGCGACGTAGGTCTGCTCTCCCGTGCCGGTGTTCTGGGCGAGCTGCGGCACGGTCATCACGCGCACCGGCGTACCGTCGTCCGCTGTGCCGTCGCGGATGATGCCCCGGCTGGACATCCCGTTCTTGATCACGTCCTTGTCGGCCTGGGTGACCTTGACCGCGCCGATGGAGTCCTCGGTGACGCAGGGGGTTCCGTCCGCCTTGACGACCTGCGAGTACAGGTTCCGGAAGGGTTTCGCGCTCTCCGGGGACTGAGTGCAGTTGCTGAGCGCATTCTGCATCTCGATCCACTGCCCGGGCTTCATCCGGGCCTGCTCCAGGTCGTCGTTCACCTGGTCGTCCAGCCGCCCCTGCACGATGAACCAACACGTCACCGAAACCGCAGCCACCGCAAAGGCCACCGCCGCCGCCACCAACAGCGCCAGCCGCGACCGAATGGGCAGCGATCGGTACCGGCGTAGAACCCTGTTCACTCCGCCCCGCCCTGCCGCAGCACATACCCCACACCCCGAACCGTGTGCACGAGCCTCGGCTCGCCGCCCGCCTCGGTCTTGCGGCGCAGGTACATGACGTACACGTCCAGCGAGTTCGACGACGGCTCGAAGTCGAAGCCCCACACGGCCTTCAGGATCTGCTCCCGCGTCAGCACCTGGCGCGGATGCGCCATGAACATCTCCAGCAGCGTGAACTCCGTACGGGTCAGCTCCACCGGCCGCCCACCCCGCGTCACCTCGCGCGTCGCGAGGTCCATGCGCAGGTCGGCGAAGGTCAGTGCCTCGTCGTCCTCCACCGCACCCGCACCGGCCGCCGCTGCGTAGGAGCTGCGTCGCAGCAGGGCGCGGACCCGGGCGAAGAGTTCGTCCAGTTCGAAGGGCTTGACCAGGTAGTCGTCGGCCCCGGCATCCAGTCCCGTCACGCGGTCGCCGACCGTGTCGCGGGCCGTCAGCATGAGGATCGGCGTCGTGTCGCCGGCGCCACGGATGCGGCGGGCGGCGGTCAGGCCGTCCATGCGGGGCATCTGGATGTCCAGGACCACCAGGTCGGGCCGGTAGGCCGTCGCCTTCTCCAGGGCGTCGGCGCCGTCGACCGCGACCTCGGTGTCGTACCCCTCGAAGGCGAGGCTGCGCTGGAGTGCTTCACGCACCGCCGGCTCGTCATCGACGATCAGGATGCGCTGGGGGTCACGGTCGCCATCGGCGGGGCTCATGGGCTCGGGATCCTCGGTGTGGTGGGGGCAGGGGGCTGAGCGGCTCGGTGCCTTCAGCCTCGCACGATTCTCGGCCTTCTCAGCCTCGTACGGTACGGCGGCGGCCGCGGGCCGCGGCGGCCCTGTGGCCTGCGCCAAGACCGGCGGTCGCCAGCTCCGGAGCCCGGGACGGGGCCGTCGGCGTGTGCAGGGCGTCGGCGACCGCGAGGGCCAGGGCG
This sequence comes from Streptomyces sp. T12, assembly GCF_028736035.1. Classification (NCBI taxonomy): domain Bacteria; kingdom Bacillati; phylum Actinomycetota; class Actinomycetes; order Kitasatosporales; family Streptomycetaceae; genus Streptomyces; species Streptomyces sp. T12. Next base: position 4,927,524 of record NZ_CP117866.1, on the reverse strand, counting down.
AGGTCGGCGGGACCGACGCGGGTAGCGGTGTGCTCAACCTGCTGGATCATGACGTACTCCCTCTGGCGTGTGGCGAGTGTGGTTCAGTCGGTGGAGCCGGCCCGCAGCTTCGCCAGGTCGGACTTGACGGTGTTGATCGGGATGGCGAAGCCGAGGCCCACGCTGCCCGCGTCGGACGAACCCGAGCCGGAGGCCGAGTACATCGCGGAGTTGATGCCGATGATGTTGCCGTTCATGTCGATCAGCGCGCCGCCGGAGTTGCCGGGGTTCAGGGACGCATCCGTCTGGAGTGCCTTGTACGTCGTCGTCGACGAACCGGTGTCGCCGTTGAACTGCTGACCGCCGAACTCGAACGGCCACCCGCCGCCGCCCTGCTGCTGTTGCTGCTGGCCCTGGCTCTCGTCCGTCGAGACGGTCACGTCCCGGTTGAGCGCGGACACGATGCCGCTGGTGACCGTGCCGGTCAGGCCCTCGGGGGAGCCGATCGCCACGACCTGGTCGCCGACCTGGACGCCGGAGGAGTCGCCGAGGGTGGCCACCGTGAGCCCGGAGGCGTTCTGCAGCTTGATCAGCGCGAGGTCCTTGCTGCTGTCGGTGCCTACGACCTCGGCGGTGTACTGCTTGCCGTCGCTGGTCCGCACCTTGATCGACGAGGCGCCGGAGACGACGTGGTTGTTGGTGACGATCTCGCCGTCACTGGTGATGATCACGCCCGAGCCGGTGGAGGATCCGGCGTTCGAGGTCGCGTTGATCTCGACGATGCTGGGGCTGACCGCCTTGGCGACGCCGGAGACCGTGCCCTTCTGGCTGGAGGGGACGACGTTGGTGCTGGTGGAGCTGGTGGTGGCGACGGTGTCGTTGCCGGTCAGCTCCTGGATGCCGTACGCCGTGCCGCCGCCGATCGCCGCGGCGACGATCGCCACGGCGGCGAGCAGCGCGACCGGGCCGCGGGGGCGGCGCCGCGTCTTCGGCGGCTGGGCGACGGGCTCGGTGAGGAGAGCGGTGGGGGCTCCGCCGGCAGGGACGCCGGTACCGGCCCCGGCATCGGCCTGTGCGGCCGGCTGGTACGCCGGCGGGGGCGGCCACTCGGGGTTCACGGGGGAGGAGGCGTGCTGCTGGGCGCCCTGGTGGGGGTTCGTGTACTGCTCGTACTCGCCGTCGCGGCGGAAGCTCTCGGTCATGACAATGAGCTTGTCGCCCGACCATGAGAGCTTCCTGAGTGCTCCCTGAGAAGCCCGGCAGAAGGTCGTATGCCCGATGTAAAGACCGTTCTCGCGGCTTGGTGAGGCCTCTCAGACAGGCTTCATAAAAGCTGGCCCGGCCCTCACTTGCAGCCGCAGGACCGCCGTACCACCAAGCGCGACGGAAACACCTTCAACCGCTCACGCCGCGACCCGGCAACCCGCAGTCCGTCATCGAGGACGAGATCCACGGCGGCCCGCGCCATCGCCGACCGGTCGGACGCGATCGTCGTCAGCGGCGGATCCGCCAGCGCCGCCTCCTTGATGTCGTCGAACCCGGCGACCGCCAGCTCCCCCGGTACATCGATCCGCAGCTCCCGCGCCGCCCGCAGCACGCCGATCGCCTGGTCGTCGGTGGAGCAGAAGATCGCGGGCGGGCGGTTGGGCCCGGACAGGATGTCGAGCGCTACGCGATACGCGTCGTAGCGGTTGTACGGCGCCTCGAACAGCCGCCCCTCCGTCGGGATCCCGGCCTCGGCCATCGCGCGCCGCCAGCCCTCGACGTGGTCGGAGACCGGGTCGCCGACCGCCGGGGTCTCGGCGGTGCCGCCCACACAGGCGACGTACTCGTAGCCGTGCTCCAGCAGGTGGCGTACGGCGAGCTGGGCGCCGCCCAGGTCGTCGGTGACGACGGCGACGTCGTCGATGGCCTCCGGCCGCTCGTGGAGGAGGACGACCCGGGCGTCCCAGGCCTCGATCTCGGCGGCGGCCAGGTCGTTCAGAGCGTGGGAGACCAGGATGAGCCCCGAGACCCGCATCCCCAGGAACGCCCGCAGATAGTGGACCTCGCGCTCGCCGACGTAGTCGGAGTTGCCGACGAGGACCATCTTTCCGCGCTCGGCGGCGGCCCACTCGACCGCGTGCGCCATCTCCCCGAAGAAGGGCTGGCGCGCGTCCGGCACGATCAGGCCTATGAGATCCGTGCGCCGCGAGGCCATCGCCTGGGCGACCCGGTCGGGCCGGTACCCCAGTTCCTTGATCGCGGCGAGGACACGCTCGCGCGTGGCCGGGGCAACCGGCCGGGGTCCGTTGTTGATGACGTAACTGACGACGGCAGTGGAAGTCCCTGCCAGCCGCGCCACGTCATCGCGAGTCACCTTGGCCACGCGCGGAGTCTACGCGGATGGACCAGCTCTGGGCAGGGCGTGAAGGAGCTTCCCTGTCGCCCGGCTGTCACCGAGCTGTGCGAAAGCAACGCCGATGACGCCCCGCCCGAGCGTCCGCTGTGCCTTTCTATGCCTCGGCCCGCACTTCGGCGTCGTCCAGGACGGCCGTCTCGTCCGCATCCGCCGACTTTGACCGGTCAGCCTTGGCCTTGGCTTCCTCGGCGGCACGGTCGATCTTCTCGGGGGTAACGAATCGATAACCGACGTTCCGGACGGTCCCGATGAGTGACTCGTGCTCGGGGCCGAGCTTGGCGCGCAGTCGTCGTACGTGGACGTCGACGGTCCGGGTGCCACCGAAGTAGTCGTAGCCCCAGACCTCCTGGAGCAGCTGCGCGCGCGTGAAGACGCGGCCCGGGTGCTGGGCGAGGTACTTCAGGAGTTCGAACTCCTTGAAGGTGAGGTCGAGGACCCGGCCCTTGAGCTTGGCGCTGTACGTCGCCTCGTCGACCGACAGGTCGCCGTTGCGGATCTCCATCGGGGAGTCGTCGTTGACGATCTGCTGGCGGCCCATGGCGAGCCGCAGCCGCGCCTCGACCTCGGCGGGGCCGGCGGTGTCCAGCAGGACGTCGTCGATACCCCAGTCGGCGGTGACGGCGGCGAGGCCGCCCTCGGTCACGACGAGGATGAGCGGACAGCCGGGGCCGGTCGAGCGCAGCAGCTGGCAGAGGCTGCGGACCTGAGGCAGGTCACGCCGGCCGTCGATGAGGATGGCGTCGGCACCCGGGGTGTCGACGAGGGCGGGGCCTTCCGCCGGAGCCACGCGCACGTTGTGCAGCAGCAGACCCAGGGCGGGGAGCACCTCCGTCGATGGCTGGAGGGCGTTGGTCAGGAGCAGCAGAGAACTCATACGTCTGGTTCCTCCTCGGTCCCTGCGAGGACGTGTGCGGTGCGGAACTGCTCTGCGATCCCGAAGGCCCCGTACACCTGCGGTCACCTGAGGTTTCCCGCGTCGTATACAACGCTTCCGAAAGCACAAAAGGACCCGGGGGCTACGCTGCCCGAGTCCTCTGCCCAGCAGAATAGCCCACATGAGCAACGGTCCGGCAGGTCATGTGGCACGATCGACGGTTCGTCCGCACTCTGAGACAACCAGACGTACACCTTTGCGGACGTTTCTGCACACTGACGACGGGGTGACGATCGATTCCGTATACGACCCGGGTGCGGTCGTATACGACGCCTCCCGTCCACCTGCCGGTGACCTGGCGTTCGTCGTGGCCCACGGCTTCACCGGCGACGCGGACAAGCCGCATGTGCGACGGGTGGCGGAGGCCTTCACCCGGCACGGGGCCGTCGTCACCTTCTCCTTCCGGGGCCACGGAGCATCGGGCGGCCGTTCGACGGTCGGCGACCGCGAGGTGCTCGACCTGGCGGCCGCGGTGCGATGGGCCCGCGAACTCGGGCACGCGCGCGTGGCGACCGTCGGCTTCTCCATGGGGGGCTCGGTGGTGTTGCGGCACGCGGCGCTGTACCGCCGCCCGGACGGATCAGGGCGCGAGGAGCGCGAGGGGGGCGCAGGGGCGCACACGGATGCGGTGGTTTCGGTGAGCGCGCCGGCCCGCTGGTACTACCGGGGTACGGCTCCCATGCGCAAGCTCCACTGGCTGGTGACCCGGCCCGAGGGCCGCCTGGTGGGCCGTTACGGATTCCGGACGCGGATCCACCACCGGGAGTGGGACCCGGTGCCGATGTCCCCCGTCGAGGCGGCGGCGCTCATCGCGCCCACGCCGTTGCTGATCGTGCACGGCGACCGGGACGGCTACTTCCCCCTCGACCACCCCCGCATGCTGGCCGGGGCGGCCGGTGACCACGGCGAACTCTGGCTGGAGCAGGGGATGGGGCACGCCGAGCACGCGGCCGCCGACGAGCTGCTGGGCCGGATCGGGGACTGGGCTGTCGGTGGGGCGGGCTAGCCTGACGGGGTACACAGCCGACCGACAGAGGAACCGCATGCCAAAGGTCACGGTGCGCTACTGGGCCGCCGCGAAGGCCGCGGCCGGGATCGCCGAGGAGCCGTTCGACGCGGCCACGCTCGCCGAGGCGCTCGACGCCGCCCGCGAGCGACACCCCGGTGAACTCGTGCGCGTCCTGCAGCGATGCTCGTTCCTTGTCGACGGTGACCCCGTGGGCACCCGCGAACATGAGACGGTACGGCTGGCCGACGGCGGCACGGTCGAGGTGCTCCCGCCGTTCGCAGGAGGGTGACGATGACCGACCAGCCGTATCAGGGGTACGACGGGTACGACGGGTACGACCCGTATCAGCAGCCCGCCCAGCAGCCCGCGCCGCAGGGATGGCCCGGGCAGCAGGCGTACGACGATCCACAGGCCGCCCAGCAGTACACGCAGCAGTGGCAGGGGCAGACCTGGGAGACGCAGGTGCAGCCGCCGGTCGCGCCGGCCTCGGCGGAGGAGACGTCGTATCTGCCGTCCCAGGGGGCGGCTGCTTCGGAGTACCGGGGCGGGGACCCGTCCGGGTACCAGGCCGGGGGCTGGAACGGCGGGCCGCAGGCCCAGGGCCGGCAGCAGCAGGCCCACGCTCAGCCCCAGCCCCACGCCCAGGCACACCCCCACGCTCAGCCCCAGTTCCAGTCACCTGCGCAGTCGCAGAACCGGACGCGGACTCAGGCTCCCGAGCCCGACGCGGATGCTGCGGCCGCACAGGCCGCACAGGCGGGCGACGGCAGCGGCGCCGGCTACGGCCCCGCGACCCTCGCCGGCAACGCCCGTATCACCGACGCCCAGCGGGCCCGTCTGGAGGGCCGCTCCCCGATCATCGAGCCGGGGATTCAGCCGGCCGCGCTCACGGCGCTGCTGGGGCTGCTCCTCTCGGCCACGGCGGCGATCGGGTCGTACGCCCTCCTCGTGCCCCTCGTCGCCCTTCAGGCGGTGACGGCGGCGGGCTGGTTCCGGCTGAACGGCATGTGGCCGGCCCGGCAGGGCATCGCGCTGGCCTTCGCGGGCGCGGTGACGGCGGACGTGGCGCTGTTGGCGTCCGACCGCGCGCCGGCGGCGATCCTCGGCACGCTGGGGGTCTGGGTGCTGCTGTCCCTGGTCCTGCAGCTCCGTTCGCATGCCGACCCGGACGAGCGGATGTACGGGCTGATGGCGACGGTCGCCTCGGCGGCGCTGTCGATCGTCGCGGCCGGGTACCTCGCGGCGGAGGCGGACGCGGTGACGGTGGGCGCGGTGGCGGTCGCGGTCGCGGTCCTGGCGCGGGCGCTGCCGTTGCCGACGCCGGTTTCCGTGGTCGTCTCGTTGCTCGCGGCGGCGGGAGCGGGGGTTGTCGTCGGTGCGATGACCGGGGTGGGGTCCGGTGGGGCGCTGCTCGGTGCGGGTGCGGCGGTGTGCGCGCTGATCGGCCACCGCGTGGCCAGTTACGACTACCCGTCCCGGTTCGTGCACTTCACGGCGGGCGTCGCCCTGCCGCTGGCGGCCGCGGCACCGGCGGTGTACGTGCTGGGCCGGGCGCTGGCCTGAGCCCGGCCTCCTGGCCCGATCCCCCCTCCACCCCCTGTCACAGATGATCGACAATCCGCCGGTCAACCCCGCCCGCAGGGTTACCCTCGCGCTGGACGGCCACCCGGCCGTCAGTGGCCGGCGTCGGTCACGACCGCCGAGGTGGGGGAACACCACAACATGCGCGCCCTTCGGATACTGCTGATCGTCGTCGTGATACTCGGCGGCCTCTTCGTGCTGGCCGACCGGCTCGCCGTCGGGTTCGCGGAGGACGAGGCCGCCGGAAAGCTCCAGACCACCGAGAACCTCGACGCGGCCCCGGACGTGTCCATCAAGGGCTTCCCCTTCCTGACCCAGGTCGCCAGCGGCACGCTGGACGACGTCGAGGTCGGCATCAAGGACTACGAGGCCGCCACCGGCACCGACGGCAAGACGATCCGCATCGACGACCTCACGGCGAACATGAAGGGCGTCGACTTCTCCGGCGACTACAGCTCCGCCACCGCGGCCACCGCCACCGGCACCGCGTCGATCACCTACGCCGAGCTGCTGAAGACCGCCAAGTCCGAGCCCACACAGGTCGCCCCCGGCGTGACCGCCAGCGTCATCGGCCTCTCCGACGGCGGCAACGGCAAGATCAAGGTCGCCGTCGAGGCCACCGTCCTCGGCACCAAGCTGCCCGAGCCGGTCTACGTCCTGAGCTCGGTCACCACCCAGGGCGACACCGTGAAGGTGCACGCCGACACCCTGCCGAACTTCGGCGGCGCCGCCATCGCCGAGGCCCGGGCCCGCGCCATCACCGACTTCGAGCAGAAGATCGACGGCCTCCCCGGCGGCATCCAGCTCGACAAGGTCCAGGCGGCGAAGAACGGCGTCGAGATCACGGTGCGGGGTTCGAACGTCCGCCTGGCCGGGTAGTACGGCCACCGAACCCGATCCCCAACACCCGGGTGTCCGACTGGCGAGACGGCGTCGTCCGTACCGTAGATGTGACCGCCGATACATCGGCCCGGGAGCCGCGCGAAGGCGCCCTCGGCGAGGGCTCGATCCCGTATCCCGGACATTCCTGTCTCAGCATGCGACACGCCGGTGACACGCCCGCCTGTCCGTCCCTACGATCGTGGCCATGAAGCGACAGGCGGATCTCACGAAGCGGCGGGCAGTAGACCTGTGCCGCGTTGCCGCCATGCTCTGTCGCCCCTTCTGAGCGGAAGCTCCGACTTCTGCGTTTCCCCGCGCCCTGACCAGGGCACAGGTGCGCCGTCTCGGCACGAGCGCGCGCACCCCCTCGCACTCGCACGCCCCGCCGCAACTGCCCCGGAGGAGAGAAGAGCATGAGCCGCAGCGACGTCCTCGTCGACGCCGACTGGGTCCAGGAAAACCTGGACGACCCCAACATCGCGATCGTGGAGGTGGACGAAGACACGTCCGCCTACGAGAAGAACCACATCAAGAACGCGATCCGCATCGACTGGACCAAGGACCTGCAGGACCCGGTCCGCCGTGACTTCATCGACCAGGAGGGCTTCGAGAAGCTCCTGTCGGCGAAGGGCATCGGCAACGACACCCTGGTGATCCTCTACGGCGGCAACAACAACTGGTTCGCGTCGTACGCCTACTGGTACTTCAAGCTCTACGGCCACGACAACGTCAAGCTCCTCGACGGCGGCCGCAAGAAGTGGGAGCTGGACGCCCGCGAGCTGGTCGAGGAGGTCCCGCAGCGCCCGGCGACCGACTACAAGGCCAAGCCGCAGGACAAGTCCATCCGTGCCTTCCGTGACGACGTCGTCGCCGCGATCGGCTCGCAGAACCTGGTCGACGTCCGGTCGCCCGACGAGTTCTCCGGCAAGCTGCTCGCCCCCGCGCACCTGCCGCAGGAGCAGTCGCAGCGTCCGGGTCACGTCCCGTCCGCCCGCAACATCCCGTGGTCGAAGAACGCCAACGACGACGGCACCTTCAAGTCGGACGAGGAGCTCAAGGAGCTCTACGCCGAGGAGCAGGTCGACCTGGCGAAGGACACCATCGCCTACTGCCGTATCGGTGAGCGCTCCGCGCTGACCTGGTTCGTCCTGCACGAGCTGCTCGGCGTGGAGAACGTCAAGAACTACGACGGCTCCTGGACCGAGTACGGCTCCCTCGTCGGCGTGCCGATCGAGCTCGGCGCCAACAAGTAAGACCCCACCAGCACATCCCGACCGGCCTTCCTTCCGGTCAGACCCCTCTTGGAGAAAGACATGTGTGGAGCGAAGGCCGGCGGCCCCGACGCCTCGACGATCAAGCCCGGTGAGACCACGATCCAGGGTCAGGTGACCCGCGACGGCGAGCCGGTGACGGGCTACGTCCGTCTGCTGGACTCGACCGGCGAGTTCACCGCGGAGGTCCCCACCTCCGCCACGGGCCAGTTCCGCTTCTACGCGGCCGAGGGCACCTGGACCGTCCGTGCACTCGTCCCCGGCGGCACCGCCGACCGTACGGTCGTCGTCGCCGAGAAGGGCGCGCTCGCCGAGGTCGCGATCGCGGTCTGAGCGAACTCAGCAGCCGAACAGCTGCCGAAGAGGGGCCGCACCCCGCGGGTTGGACACCTGGGGTGCGGCCCTTCGGCATGCCCGCGTGTCCGACCTACCCTGGAACCATGTACGCACGGCGGCGTCACTTGTACTTCGCCATGATGGGGACCTGCATCACGCTCTTCGTCCTGGCCTGGGGCGTCGTGCGCCTGTGGTCGGTTCCGGTGGCCGTGGGCATGTGTGTGGTCGCCATGGTCATCCCGCCGCTCGCCGCGATGGTCGCCAACCGACGGGGGCCGGAGGACCGTTGGTGGGACGACCCGTCCGGTGACCCCCAGTCCGACGAGTGGTGGGACGAGCTGGACGGCAAGAAGCGCCCGCGGTCCCAGTAGCGGTGGGGGCAGCCGGGGGGTTCAGTAGACGAGCGCCTGCGTCTCGTCCCCGAGTGCCTCCTGTACGAACACCTGCGCGCCCGCGATACGGACCCCCTCGATGACGTCCTTCTCCGTGATGTCCCGGCGGGCCGCGCACTGGGTGCACAGGGTGAGGCGGCCGGCCGCCAGGATGGAGTCGATCAGGTCGGGCAGCGGCGCCGCGTGCGGGAGCTCGAACTCGGCGGCGCGGCCCGGCAGGGCGAACCAGGCGGACTCGCCGGTCAGCCACACGGAGACATCGACGCCGCTGGCCACGGCCACCGCCGCCACCGTGAACGCCTGCGAGCAGCGTTCGGGGGCATCGGCCCCCGCCGTCACCTTGATCACGAGCTTCTTCGCCATGGCCGAATCGTAGTCAACGCCCGCGAGGGCGTACCTCACACAGAGGGCCGGTGCCCGGCCGCGTAAGCTGGGGCCCGGCCCTGTGTACGTAAAGCATTCCCCGCGCTCAATCGAGGAGCACCCCGTGGAGATCTTCTTCGAAGTCCTGCTGGTCCTGGTCGCCGTCGGCGTTCTCGCCTTCGCCGGTCTGACCGTGAAGAAGCTGTACCAGGGCCAGCGCTGACCGCCATCACCGACGTACGAGACTTCTGAGCTGCTCATGATCGAGATCCCGTCCGACCTCCACAAGGACCTCGTCCCCCTCGCCTTCCTGCTCGGCAACTGGGCGGGTGCGGGTGTGCACGACTTCCCCGGCTCCGCGAAGTGCAACTTCGGGCAGGAGGTCGCCTTCATCCACGACGGCCGGGACTTCCTGGAGTACCGCTCCCACACCTGGGTGCTGGACAACGACGGCAACAAGGTGAAGCCGCTGGAGTCCGAGCACGGCTTCTGGCGGATCGACGCCGACCGCAAGGTCGAGGTCACGATGGTCCGCGACGACGGCGTCGTCGAGATCTGGTACGGCGAGCTCGCCGACAAGAAGCCGCAGATCGACCTGGTGACGGACGCCGTGGCGCGGACCGCCGCCTCCGGCCCCTACACCGGGGGCAAGCGGCTCTACGGCTACGTCAAGAGCGACCTGATGTGGGTCGGCGAGAAGCAGACCCCCGAGGTCGAGCTGCGCCCCTACATGTCGGCCCACCTGAAGAAGGTCGTCACCCCGGAGGAGGTCGAGCGCTGGGCCAAGGCCCTGCCCGACGACATGCCGGACGACGGCATCGCGTTCTTCAAGTAGACCTAGACTTCCAGTGTGGTGAGCACCGACTGGAAGAGCGACCTCAGGCAGCGCGGCTACCGGCTGACGCCGCAGCGTCAGCTTGTCCTCGAAGCTGTGGACACCCTGGAGCATGCGACCCCCGACGACATCCTCGTGGAAGTGAGGAAGACGGCGTCGGGGGTCAATATTTCCACCGTGTACCGGACCCTGGAGCTCCTGGAGGAGCTCGGGCTGGTCAGTCACGCCCACCTCGGGCACGGTGCGCCGACGTATCACCTCGCCGACCGGCACCACCACATCCACCTGGTCTGCCGGGACTGTGAGAACGTCATCGAGGCGGACGTCCAGGTGGCCGCCGAGTTCACGGCCAAGCTGAGCCGGACCTTCGGCTTCGAGACCGACATGAAGCACTTCGCGATCTTCGGTCGCTGCAAGGACTGCTCTCTGAAGAGTTCAACTACCGAGTCGTAGGCTTAGGCATATGAAGAGCCCCCTGCTGACCCTGCCCGGCGCCGTGCCCGCCGAGGGCGTGGACGAAGGCGTCGCCGCCCACTACGGCGATCTGTTCCGCGAGCAGCGCGCCCTCGCCGACGGGACCGGTTTCGTCGATCTCTCGCACCGCGGAGTCGTCGCAGTCACCGGCCAGGACCGGCTGAGCTGGCTGCATCTGCTGCTGACCCAGCACGTCAGCGACCTCCCGGCCGGCGAGGCCACCGAGGCGCTGATCCTCTCCGCGCACGGCCACATCGAGCACGCGCTGTATCTCGTCGACGACGGCACGACGGTGTGGGCCCATGTGGAGCCCGGCACCCAGGAGGCGCTCATCGCGTACCTGGAGTCGATGAAGTTCTTCTACCAGGTCGAAGTCGCCGACCGGACCGCCGAGTTCGCGGTCGTGTACCTGCCTGCCGGGTCCATCGCCGAGGTGCCCGAGGGCGTCGCCGTACGCGAGACGGCGCACGGCCGTGATCTGTTCCTGCCGCGCGCCGACCTGGAGTCGTACACGGGGAAGGCCGGCCCGGCGGCCGGGATCCTGGCGTACGAGGCACTGCGCGTCGAACACCACCGCCCCCGCCTCGGCTTCGAGACCGACCACCGCACCATCCCGCACGAGCTGGGCTGGATCGGCAGCGCGGTGCATCTGCAGAAGGGCTGCTACCGGGGCCAGGAGACGGTGGCCCGGGTGCAGAACCTCGGCAAGCCGCCGCGCCGGCTCGTCTTCCTGCACCTCGACGGCAGCGAGGTCCATCTGCCGACCCACGGCACCGAGCTCCACCTCGCGGACGAAGGCCCCGACGGCCGCAAGATCGGTTTCATTACGACGTCGGTACGCCACCACGAGCTGGGCCCCGTCGCGCTCGCGCTGGTCAAGCGGAACGTGCCGGTGGACGCTCCGCTGGTGGCGGGGGACACGGCTGCGGCGCAGGAGGTCGTCGTAGAGCCCTGAGGCCGTGGGCCTTAGATCTCCAGGAGCACGGTGAACGGGCCGTCGTTCGTCAGGGACACCCGCATCTGGGCGCCGAAACGGCCCGTCGCCACCGTGGCGCCGAGGGCGCGGAGTTGGGCGACCGCCTCGTCCACGAGGGGCTCGGCCACGTCGCCGGGGGCGGCGGCGTTCCAGGTGGGGCGGCGGCCCTTGCGGGCGTCGCCGTAGAGGGTGAACTGGCTGATGACGAGGAGCGGGGCGTCGATGTCGCTGCAGGACTTCTCGTCGTGCAGCATGCGGATGGACCAGAGTTTGCGGGCGAGTTGGGCCGCCTTCTCCTTGGTGTCCTCGTGCGTGACCCCGACGAGGACGCACAGTCCCTCGCCCACGATCTCCCCGACCGACTCACCGTCCACGACGACACTCGCGCCGTCCACTCTCTGCACCACAGCTCGCATGCCGCCATCATGCCGTGTGCGCGGAAGTGCCTCGTAAGGGGCTTCTTTTTTGATCCTTAAGCCCCCATCTGGGGCTGTTCATGGGCACTCGGTCACATAGTGGCCAGTTGTGATGGCACGATGCTTCCCACAGCCGGTCGAGGGGACGGTAGAGGCATATGAGCACACCGAGTACCGGGCAGCCGCCCGGGGCTGTCCTGTGGACCCACGCGGGTCAACTGGACGGCCTCAGGCCGCCCACGCAGCGCACCGCCGACGATCCGGGCCCTGGTCCGGGTCCGCGGCTGCCCGTGGAACCGCCCGAGCACGATCTGACCGTGCTCAGCCTGCCAGAGCTGCGCACCCTGCGTCGGGACGCCCAGCGCGACGAGGCGGACCTGAGTTATGTACGACGACTGCTGCAGGGGCGCATCGACATCCTGCGGGCGGAGCTGGCCCGGCGCTCTCCGGCGGGAGCGGCGTCCGTCGTGGAGCGCCTGTCGGAGATCCTGACCGACGCTCCGGCGCGCCACCGCTCCTCGGCCCGGCATGTCACGCTGGGCACGCCGCAGAGCGAGGAGTACCGGCGGCTGGCGGCGGAGATGCTGGCCGAGGTGGAGCTGTCGGACCTCCAGGCGCGTACGGACGTCGAGCTGGACACCGCGATGGGGCGTCTCGTGCGGTACGAGCAGCAGGTGTCGGGGCGCCGCCAGCGGTTGCAGCGGACGGCCGACGACTGCAGTGCGGAGATCACGCGCCGGTACCGGGAAGGCGAGGCGCAGGTGGACGACCTGCTGACCTAGGCCCTGGCTCAGCGCTTGGCCGGCCTTATCCACAGGCTGTGGAAGAAAGGGGCGGGGTGGGGCGGGGGCGGGGGCGGGGTGGGGGCCGGGAAAATTCGGCGACACCCCGCTCCCGCCCGCCTACCGTGGCCCCATGAGCCGTCCCGAACCCCACATCGACGTCCGCCCGATCGCCGAGGCCGACATCCCCGACTGGATCAGGGCCCTGAACACCGGCTTCCTGCGCACCCCCGACGTCGCCGAGACGGAGATCGCCGACCGGGCGTCGTACATCATCCCGGACCGCACCCTCGGCGCTTTCGACGCCGGTCGCTGCGTCGCCACCTTCCGGTCGTTCCCGCAGGAGATCACCGCCGTGGGCGGCGCCCCGGTCCCCGCCGACGCCATCTCCAACGTCACCGTCACCCCCACGCACCGCCGCCGTGGCCTGCTGACCCGCATGATGGCCCAGGACCTGGCCGCCGCGAAGGACCGCGGGGACGTCGTCGCGACCCTGATCGCCGCGGAGTACCCGATCTACGGCCGCTACGGCTTCGGCCCCGCCACGTCGACGGCCCAGTGGACCGTCGACGTCCCCCGGACCGGCCTCGACCCGAGGTGGGCCGGCCCCGAGGACGGCGGCCGTATCGACATCGTGGACGGGGCGGACGTACGCAAGATCGGCCCGGAGCTGTTCGAGCGGGTGCGGCGCGCCCAGCCGGGTGCCGTCGACCGGGACGAGCGCTGGTGGCTGGTCAACACGGGGGTGCTGCGCCTGGACAGGTCCCCGTGGACCGAGCCTTTCTTCGCGGTGTACCGGTCGGCGGGCGGCGAGGTCGAGGGGCTGGTGTCGTACACGGCGGACGACCACTGGGGCGACGGCAAGCAGCCGTTGAACACGGCGACCGTGAACTGGCTGATCGCGACGACCCCGGACGCCGAGCGCGCCCTGTGGCGCTACCTGTGCTCGATCGACTGGATCACCACGGTGAAGAGCGGCTGGCGGGCCCCCGACGACCTGATGCCCCTCTACCTGCCCGATCCGCGGGCCGCCCGGGCCACGACGCTGGCGGACTGGCTGTGGGTGCGGATCCTGGATGTCGTACGGGCGCTGGAGGCGCGCACGTACGAGGGGCAGGGGGCGCTGGTGCTGGAGGTCGTGGACGCGGGTGGGCTGACCGGCGGGCGGTATCTGCTGGAGGCCTCGGCGGACGGGGCGTCCTGCACGCCGACCACGGCTGCCGCCGAACTCACCCTCGACATAGCCGACTTGGGCCGTCTCTGGCTCGGCGACGAGTCCGTGGTGCGGCTCGTCGCGCTGGGGCGGGTGCGGGAAGAACGAGCGGGCGCCGCCCGGGTGGCCGACGCCCTGCTGCGTACGTCCAGGCGGCCTTGGTGCCCGGACATCTTCTGACGCTCCTCTCTGCCGACGACGGGTCTGCTCATCCGTAGCGAGCTGTTCAGTTGTGGTTGTGGGCTGTGCGTCTGTATGCGGTTGTGGCTGTGCGGTTCGCTGTTCGGTTGTCGATGTGAAGTTGTGGCTGTGCCTTTGGTGCAGACCGACCGGGCTCCCGGCTCCCCTCCGGAAGGGAGCCCGGACGGCCGAACCTGGTCGCCGGGTCCTTGACGACAGGACCTAGTGGGCGAGCAGCATCACGAGGATCACCGCGCCGATGCCGCCGATCATGGTGTTCTTTGCCTTGATGCCGATGGACAGCGCCAGGAAGGCGATGATGCCCATCGGCCCGTACTTCCACTGGACGAGCTGCTCGAATCCGATGGCGAGTGCGGCGACGGCGAGGTAGACGAGCGGCATGCCGGTCTCCTTCGGGGCGATGGTCGACAGAACCCACTCTGGTGGCCAACCCTCTGAAAGTTTGACCATGTTGCTTAAGTTGGCGACCAACTTCACTGTACTTATGACCGCTTGGAAGCGTCCTATAACCACCTTCCCCGGAACTGCCCAAAGATGGCGGGAAGTTGTAGTGTTTGGCCGTGGAGCCGAAACCCGTCTCCGTCAATGGGCGGAAGAGTTCACAGCGGCCACAGAAGTCACATCGGGAGGTGGCCGACGAGCTGCGCGCCCGGATCGCCTCGGGCGAGTTGCGGCCCGGCCAGCGCATGCCCACCCAGGCCAAGCTGGCCGACGAGTTCGGTGTCGAGCGCGGAGCGGTACGGCAGGCCCTGCGCATCCTGCAGTCGGAGCACCTGCTCACCAATGTCTCCAAAGGGGCCCCGGCGACCGTCGCACCCGACCTCGGCAGGGCGCTGACCGGCCCCGGAGCCCCGCCGCAGACCACCATGGTGGCCCTCGCCCCGCGCATCGCCGCCGCCTTCGCGGCCCCGCACGTCGAGATCGACGCCCTGTGCCTGACCTCGGTCTCCCTCACGCTCGCCATCGGCGAACCGCTCCGCCAGATCCACGCCGGACGGCTGAAACCGGCCAAGGTCGACGTCCGCATCCTGCTGCCGAGCCGTGACATCTCGCTCGCCTTCCCGACGCCGGTGGACGCTTCGGCCGACGACGCCGACGAAGAGCTGCGCCGGCGCTGGCTCACCCAGCGCAACGCCCAGGGCCAGGTGCTCCAGCACAACCTGCTGGCGCTGCGCGCCACGCACGGCATCGATGTGCAGGTCAGCTTCCGCGCGCTGCCGTTCACCCCGCCGGTGAAGCTGTACCTGCTCAACGGCACGGAGGCGCTCTTCGCGTACTACACACTGTCGCGC
Source organism: Streptomyces sp. T12 (assembly GCF_028736035.1). Lineage (NCBI taxonomy): Bacteria > Bacillati > Actinomycetota > Actinomycetes > Kitasatosporales > Streptomycetaceae > Streptomyces > Streptomyces sp. T12. Next base: position 4,912,187 of record NZ_CP117866.1, on the reverse strand, counting down.
CGCGAGGTGGAGATCGACCACCAGCACCTGGAGATGTACGACGCTCCGGGCATCCAGTCGTTGCTGTTCGCCTTCGAGCAGGGGGCCGGGCTGCGGGACATGACGTTCGTGGAGCAGTCGCATGTGTGGTTCAACGCACTGTGGGAGACGATCAGTTCGGAGCTGGTGCTCACGAGCTGATCGTCTCCCACAGTGTTTGACCTGTGTGTTCGTTGCATGCGGGGCACGCCTGGTACCCATGGCTCACAGGGCGGGGCCCGAGACCAGGAGGGCGAGGACGACGGCCCCGATCGAACTGACCGCAGGGCTCTTGGCCTTGATGCCTATGGTGAGCAACAGCAGGCCGATGATGCCGGTGGCACCGTACTTCCACTGGAGGGTCTGCTCGACGCCAACGACGAACACGGCGGAGAGGAGTGCGAGGACGGGCATCTGTGTTTCCCCCTTCGGGCTTCTGGGGATGGAAGGATTACTTCCGCCAACTCAACCAACTTGGCGCCAACTCTGACTAAGTTGTCCCCACTTGGCCCCTACTTTGAAACAAGCTACAAACAACTCCCCTTAGATGGGTGAGAGTTGTAGCGTTTGGTCGTGACCCAGGAGAACGTGGCAGTGAACGGCAGCAGGAGACTCTCGCCCCAGGAGATCGCCGACATCCTGCGGGAACGCATCCGCGTAGGTGACCTCAAGGCAGGCGACCGCCTGCCCACCCAGGCCGAGCTGGCCGAGGAGTTCGGCGTCGAGCGAGGCACCGTACGCCAGGCCCTGCGCGCACTCCAGGAAGACGGGCTCCTGACCAACGTCAGCAAGGGAAGCCCGCCGCGGATCGCCCTCCCCACCCCCACGAGGGGCGCCCCCCAGACGACGATGGTCGGGCTGTCGCCACGGCTGACGGAGGCCTTCGCGGCCCCGCACGTGCGCGTGGACGTCGTATGCCACACCTCCGAGACCCTGATGCTGGCCCTCGGTGAGCCGCTGCGCCTGATCCACGACGGCTCGATCCACCCCAAGTCGATCGACGTCCGTATCCTGCTGCCGTCCCGGGACATCCACCTCGCCTTTCCGGTACTGGTCGAGGGGCGCGGAGACGACGAGGATCCGGTCCACAAGCGCTGGCTGGAGATGCGCAATGCGCAGGCGCAGGTGCTGCGGTACAACCTTCAGGCGGTCCGCTCCACCCACGGCATCGATGTCCACGTCACCTTTCGCGCGCTGCCCTTCACCCCGCCGGTGAAGCTGTACCTGCTCAACGGCGACGAGGCGCTGATCGGCTACTACGTCCTCACCGAACGCGAGGAGGAGTGGGAGAGCCAGACGCTGGAGATGTACGACGCCCTCGGCTCCCAGTCCCTCCTCTTCTCCTTCGTCAAGCAGGCCGGCCAGCGGGACGCGGCGTTCGTGGAGGAATCCCAGAAGTGGTTCGACGCCCTCTGGGAAACCATCACGACGGACCTGACACTCTCCTAGTGACTTCTGATACGAAGCAGACTGAACCGGTGACCATACAGACGGAGCGTCTCGGGGAACTGATCGCCCATGCCCGCGTCGTGCTCTGGGACTTCGACGGGCCGATCTGCCGGCTGTTCGCCGGGCACTCGGCGGCGCGCGTGGCGACCGAGTTGGTGGAGTGGCTCGAAGGGCGGGGGCTGCGTGGTCTGCTGACGGGGGACGAGCGGGAGACCGGGGACCCCCACGAGGTACTGCGCGCCGTCGACCGTCGGCACCCCGACAGCGACCTGGTGACGGAGCTGGAGGAACGTCTCACCCAGGAGGAACTGCTCGCCGTACGGTCGGCGATGCCCACCGCGTACGCCGACCCTCTGATACGCACGTTGACGGCGGTGGGGTCCCGGCTGGCCATCGTCACCAACAACTCTCCGAGAGTGGTCCGCGACTACCTGGGCAGCCGCGATCTGCTCGCCTGCTTCGGTCCCCACATCTACGGCCGCACCCAGGACCTCCAGTACCTCAAGCCCCATCCGCGCAACCTCAACCGCGCACTGACCGCGATGGGGGCGGCGCCGTCCACCGCCCTGTTCATCGGCGACACCCCCACGGACTACGAAGCTGCCCGCGAGGCCGGGGTTCCGTTCCTGGGCTACGCGCGTAACGGGCGCAAGGGAAAGCTGTTGAGGGAGGCGGGGGCGACGGACATCGTGGGGTCGTTGGAGCCGTTGCTGGTGGCGGTGAGGGAGCGGGGGTGAGCCGCCCGTGGAGGCCGCCCGCTTAGCGCCGAACGGGTTGTCTCGTTCGTGCCGTTGTCGGGAACGAGCAGGTTGGGGCAAACCGGCGGGCATCGCCCGGACGTGCGCGAATGTCTATGTGCAACGTGCCACAGGGGTCGGAAAGTTATGCACCTGTTGGCATGGCGCCCAGCGCGAAGCGCTAATCTCGGCCATCGTGCCCCCTCTGCAACACGGAGCGCGTTCGTCGCTCGCGCACCGCCTTTTGGAGTCCCGCCGACTCCGAGGTAGGGGTGAGGTGCTCAGGGGCCACCACAACACCAACTACGTGTTGCGGGTAGGGCTGTTGCTGGCCCTGGTCATCGGTGTGGTGCCTTACACGCGGTTCAAGTACCGGGTGCCGCTGAACACTGTGGAGGTCGTCCCCCGCATCTGGCCGCGCGAGGCCGATGTCCTCGACGTCGTCTGCCGGTACCTGCGCGAGGTGCCGCGCTGTCTCGCCGTACTGGGGGAAGTCGGCGACCGCTCCCTGCACCGGTACCGCAGGGGCGAGGCGCTCAGCGAGCGCAATCCCGCCGGTGAGATCGACGAGAAGCTGATGCGGGAGTTCGCGGCGTTCTTCGTCAGGACCGCCCAGGTGCCGGTCGAGGAGCTCCCGCCGCCTCCCGAGGACTGGCCGGACGACGGCGACAGCGACAGGTTCCTGCACTGGCTGGTCGACTTCACCGAGCAGCGTGTGCACCAGCCCAACCGGGACCGGTTCGGCGACCTCTTCGACGCGGTGGGGATTCCCCCGGACGCGATGACGGCGTTCAAGGAGAACCATCACGGCCTGACCTCGCGTCCCTTCAAGCTCCTGCACACCGACGTCCACCGCGCCAACGTCGTGGTGCGCCGCGGACGGATCGCGGTGATCGACTGGGAGCTGGCGATATACGGCGACCCCCTGCACGATCTCGCCACTCACCTTGTACGGACGGGGTATGGGAAGGCAGAACAGGACCGAATGGTCGAACTGTGGGCCCAGGCCATGGAGGAGGCCGGCTGCGCCGAGCTCACCGCGGGGTTGCACCAGGACCTCGACACCTACCTGGCCTTCGAGTACGCGCAGTCCGTCTTCCCGGACGTCATGCGCGCGGCACTCGCTCTCCCGGTCGAGGCCGAGGAGCGGCACTTCCAGGCGGCGGCGGAGCGGGTGAGCCGAGCCATGGGCCGGGCCCGTCAGCCGCTGCGGCTCGTTGAGGTGCCGGACTTGGAACAGATGGTGGAAGCCCTGCGGAAGTGGCACAGCCTGTCCGTGCCGACGGCCGCTTCATGACCGTACGGCGGGAGACGGAGCGACCGCAGAGCGTGGCGCTCGACGAATCCGCACTGTTGCGGGCCGCGGCGGAGCGGATCGTGCTGGGGCGGTGCGTGCTGTTCGACTTCGACGGGCCGCTGTGCCGGCTGTTCCCCGGTACCTCGTCGGCACCGCTCGCCGTCGAGCTGCGGAAGATCGTCGCGAGGCGCGGCGCACTGGCCCTGCTGCCGCCCGCGGCCTTGGCGTCCATCGACCCCCAGGTCGTGCTGCGTGCCGTGGACTCGGCGCGTCCCGGTGATGCGCTGGTGGCAGAGCTCGACGCCTGTCTCGTCCAGGGCGAGAAGGAGGCGGCGCGGATCGCGCCCCCGACCGAGGGTGCGGAGGATCTGGTCCGGCGGCTGGCGAAGGAAGGGGTGCGGATCGCCGTCACCACGAACAACTCCCCCGAGGCCGTCGCCGTGTACCTGCGCCGGATGGGCCTCGACGAGCACTTCGCGGGCCGGATCCACGGCCGTACCGGCGACCCCAGGCGGTTGAAACCCCACCCGGACTGCCTGCTCCGGGCGCTGGACGCGTTCGGCGCCGACGCGGCGGACGCCCTGATGTTCGGGGACACGACGACGGACCTGGCGGCGGCGCGGGCGGCCGGGGTGGCGTTCGTGGGGTATGCCCCGGACCCGGGCGAGGACGGCGACGATGGCGGGGGCGGGGGCGGGGGCAGGGGCGAGGGCGCGTGCGAGCGTGAGGCGGCGGCGCTGCGGGCGGCGGGCGTGGCCGTCGTCAGGCATCGGTTCGATGATTTCTCGGCCCTGATTCCGTGGTGATGACCACGGCCCCTTCCTGACGGCCCGGCCCAGCGGGCACCATGAGCAGGCTCGATCCAAGTCGGGGGCTGGCAGGGGGAATTGGTGTCGGACACAAGGCCGTCATGGGGCGGCAGACTGGCGGCCGGCTGGGGGCGGCTGGAGCCCGTCATCACGCGGCTCTTCCTCTTCGCCGTCTTCGTCATCGGTCTGGTGGCGCAGTTCGTGAAGCCGGTCGGGGACGCGCTGGCGGACAAGGTCTATCTGGGCGGGTCGCTGGTCACCGTGGTGGGCTATGTGCTCTACGCCGAGGTGCAGCGGCTCAACGGGCGCCTGGACAGCGAGATGCAGAGGCTGAACTCGGGAAGGGTCGTCACGCCGAGGGAGCTGGAGAGCGAGTTCAAGGAGGCGCTCGAGGGCAGAGACGTCCGGCTGGCGGCGATGGGCTTCACGGGGGAGACGCTCGCCGCCCCGCTGAAGACCTTTCTCCAGGAGCTGAGCGAGAACAAGCAGCGCAGAGTGAGCATTCGGGTCCTGGTGCCGGACTTCACCCGGCAGATCGAGGTCCCGGGCCTGGTGGGCGCGGGCGGCAAGGTCTCCGACTCACCCGCGTTCCGCGCGGAGCTGAGGCGCCAGATCGCGGAGTACGAGAGAAGCCTGAAGGATCAGAGAGGTCGGATGGCCGTCGCCAAGCGGGGGACGCTGACCGTCGAGTTCCGGGTGCTGCACATGTCGCCCTCGCTCAAGCTCTACTTCATCAACGACCGGGTGTACGAGGGGATCTACGACAAGATCGACCTGCGCCCCGAACCGTGGGCCACCGGCACGCCCGCCCAGCCCGGCCCCGACACGGCCGACGGCCGTCTCCTGGATCTGATCGGTTACGACTCCCTGCTGACCCGCTGGTCCCCGGACGGCGGCGCCCACGACCGGATGATGATCAGGCGCCGCCAAGAGTTCTTCGAGACGCTCTGGGACGCGGCACGCGAACCGGAGCCGGCGATCCCACTCCCCACCCGACCCGGCGCGTCCTGAGCGCGGGAGCGTGCCGCGGGCGTACGCTCCATTGCCCGGTGAGGTGGGGGGAGGGTGCCCATGAGCCCGGAGCCCGTTTCGGTGACGGGGCAGCGTGCCGTGGAGATGTCCGGGACCGCCGAGGTGATCACAGGGCCCCTGCAGGGCTATCACCACGAGACCTACGTCCTTGCGCTGCCCGGCCGGACGGATGCCGTCAAGTGCCGGGAACCGCGCGACGGGCTCCTGTGGTTCGACCGGCGGTGCTTCCGCTCCGAGGAGCAGCTGCTGCGCGAGTTGAGCGGGCGGATCACACGGATCCCCGAGGTCCTCGAGATCGCGGGTATGGGGCTGCAGCTGTTCATCGAAGGCCGCACCATCGGCGCGCGCCGCTGGACGGGCCGTCGCGTTCCGGAGGCGATCCTCGACCAGATCGTCGACCTCTTCCGGGAGATGGCGCGGATCACGCCGTCGTCGCTCAGCGCGGAGCGGCGGTGCCTGTCCCAGGATCGGACCGAGGACGGTGACACCAACGGATTTCTGGAGCGCCTGATCGCGTTCGTCGAAGAGCGGGTCCACGACGCGAACAGCAGGCAGTTCGGTGCCCTCTTCATGAGTCTCGGCGTGGGCAGTGACGCGTTCGTCCACCTGCGCAAGCACGTGCTCGTGGGGCTGTCGGAGCGCCCCTTCTGCCTTCTGCACGCGGATCTGCACCGCGAGAACTTCATCGTCGACGACGAAGGCCGGCTCTGGACGATCGACTGGGAGCTGGCGATGCTGGGCGACCCGCTCTATGACCTCGCCACGCATCTCTACCTGATGCGCTACCCATCGGATCAGCAACGGCGTATGACCGAGGAATGGTGCCGGGCGGCAGAGCGGGTCCGCCCCGGAAGCTCCCGCGGCTGGGCGGGCGACCTGCCGTTGCTCCTCGACTTCAAGAGGGCGCAGTCGGTCTTCACCGATGTCATCCGCGTGTCGCTGTCTCTTCTCCACGGCACGGAGATCGACTGGGTGGCCCTGCCCCAGGCCGCCGGAAAGCTGCAGAGGGTCCTGGCCGCCGCAGCCGTGCCGCTCGGCTTGGTGGACCTGCCGACCCGCTCGCAGATCATGGCGGCGCTGGTGAGCTGGCTGCGCAGCACGGCCATGGCTCCTGCGTAGGCTCGCTCGCATGAGCGACACACCCGCCGGAGAGCCCGGGCTGCGCGAGCGCAAGAAGCAGCGGATGTACGAGACCGTGTCGGACACCGCCGTCCGCCTCTTCCTGGAGAAGGGCTTCGACGCCGTGTCCGTCGCCGAGGTCGCCGCCGCGGCCGAGATCTCCAAGCCCACCCTCTTCCGGTACTTCCCGGCGAAGGAGGACCTCGTCCTGTACCGGATCGCCGATCACGAGCAGGAGGCCGCCCGGATCGTGGCCGGCGCGCAGGGCCCGCCTCTTCGTGCACTGCGGCGGCACTTCCTCGACGGGCTGGAGCGGTGTGATCCGGTCACCGGGCTGAACGACCATCCCGAGGTGCTCCGCTACCACTCGCTGCTGTACGGGACTCCCTCGCTGGCCGCGCGCATGTACGCCTACCTGGAGCGTTCGGAGGCCGCGCTCGCCGACGCGCTCGGCGGGGACCTGGACGCGCGGCTGGCCGCCGGGCAGATCGCCGCCGTGCGGCGGATCCTCGCGCTGGAGAACTGGCGGCGGATCGCGGGCGGGGAGCGGGCGGAGGATGTACGGGCCGATGCCGTGGCCGCTGCCGAGCGGGCGTTCGACCTGCTGGCGAAGGGGTTGCCCTACCTGTCGAAGTGAGTGAGATGCGGTAAAAAACTTAACTCGGTTACGTTATTTGGGTACGCTTGCTCGAATGACGTCAACCGAACCTGCCCTCCGGCACGCCCTCGCCGAAGAACGAGCCCACCACGACCGCTGCCGCGCCGCCCTCGCCGCCATGGTCGCCGGCGCCCAGGAACAGGTCGTCGTCGGCGAGGACGTCTCCGCCTCCGGTGCCGACGCCGAGGTCCTCGGGTACCAGCTGCGCAGCCAGGCCAAGGAACTCCGCGAGCTGCCCGAAGGGCCCCTGTTCTTCGGGCGGCTGGACTTCGGCGAGGGAGGTGAACACGGCGGGCAGAGCTACCGCGTCGGGCGGTTGCGGATCACCGAGCACCCCGCCGCGCCGCCCCTCGTCGTCGACTGGCGGGCTCCCGTCTCCCGCGCCTTCTACCAAGCCTCCGCCCGCGACCCGCGGGGCGTCGCCGTACGGCGGCGGTTCGGCTGGGCGCCGGGGAGCCGCGGGGAGTCCGCCGACCTGACCGGGATGGAGGACGAGCACCTCGACCGGGGCGAGTCCCGGGCCAGCGACATCGTCGCCCGGGAGATCGAGCGGCCCCGTGTCGGGCCCATGCGGGACATCGCGGCCACCATCCAGCCCGAGCAGGACGATCTCGTACGAGGCGATCTCGCCCTGTCGGTGTGTGTGCAGGGCGCTCCCGGCACCGGCAAGACCGCCGTCGGCCTGCACCGCGCCGCGTATCTGCTCTACACCCACCCGCAGCGCATCCGGCGCGGCGGACTGCTGATCCTCGGGCCCAACCGGACGTTCCTGTCGTACATCTGCGAGGTGCTGCCCGCCCTCGGCGAGAGTGGCGTACGCCAGTCCACGCTGCGGGACGAGATCGCCCGGCATCCGGTCACCGGGGCCGACGACGGGCGGGCGGACGTCGTGAAGCACGACGTCCGGATGGCGCGGGTGCTGCGGCGGGCGCTGTACGCGCGGGTGCGCACGGAAGGGGTCGACTCCCTTGTCCTGGCCGAGGGTTCGTACCGGTGGCGGGTCTCGGCGGGCGAGCTCGTGCGGATCGTGGCGGGGGTGCGGGAGGAGGAGCCGCCGTACGCGGTCGGGCGGGAGCGGGTGCGGACTCGGGTGGTGCGGCTCATCCGCGACCAGGCCGAGCGGCGCAGCGGGGTGCGGAGCAACGCGTGGGTGCAGAAGGTCTCGCGGGCGCGGCCGGTGGGGGCGTACGTCGATGCCGTGTGGCCGCGGGTGAGGCCGGAGGAGGTGGTGGCCGAACTGCTCGGCGATCCGCAGGTGTTGGCGGCCGCCGCCGACGGGCTGCTGGACGCCGAGGAGCAGAAGGCGCTGCTGTGGGCGAAGCCGCCGCGGTCGTGGAAGTCGGCGCGCTGGTCGGCGGCCGATCTCGTGCTGCTCGACGAGGTGGCGGGGCTCATCGAACATCCGCAGGGGTACGGCCATCTCGTCGTCGACGAGGCGCAGGACCTGTCGCCGATGGAGTGCCGGGCGATCGCGCGCCGGGCGGCCTTCGGGTCGCTGACCGTGCTCGGGGACCTGGCGCAGGGGACGACGCCCTGGGCCGCGCGGTCCTGGGAGACGGTGCTGCGGCATCTGGGGAAGCCGGACGCGGTGGTCGCACCGCTCACGACGGGGTTCCGGGTGCCGGGGGCGGTGCTGGCGCTGGCCAACCGGCTGCTGGAGCGGGTGGAGGTGGACGTGCCGCCGGCGCGGTCGCTGCGGGAGGACGGGGAGTTGCGGTTCCGGGAGGCGGTGGAGGGTGAGCTGATGGGTGCGGTCGTGGGCGCTGTACGGGATGCGCTGGGCCGGGAGGGGTCCGTGGGCGTCGTCGCCGCCGACGCGGACGCGGCCCGGGTGCGCGAGGCGCTGGCGGCCGCCGGGATCGAGGCGGGGGGTGCGGATGAACTTCGGGCGCGGGTGGCCGTCGTACCGGCGAGGGTGGTGAAGGGGCTGGAGTACGACCATGTCGTCGCCGTGGAGCCGGCCGCGATCGTGGAGGCGGAGGAGCGGGGGTTGCAGCGGCTGTATGTGGTGGTGACGCGGGCGGTGGCGGGGTTGGAGGTGGTGCACGGGAGGCCGTTGCCGTTCTAGCGGTCTGTGCGGGCGACGGCCTCCCGTGGGTCACCGTCGGCCGTTACGCGGCGTCCAGGACCGGGATCAACTGCTCCTCCTCGTACGTCAGATGCGCCTCCAGCTCCGCCGTGAGGCGCTCCACCTCGGTGCGGGCGGCGGCCGGGTCCGGGTGCTCGGCGCTCACGGCGTGACGCAGGTCCTCGACGAGGGCGGCGATGCGCTCGTGCTCCTCGCGGAGGCGGGCCAGGACCGGCGCCAACTCGGGACGGCGGTCGGCCAGGACCGGGAACATGCCGAGATCCTCGCCGGTGTGGTGGTTGTGGAGGCCCGCGCAGAAGGTGAGGCAGTTGACGCGGAGCTGGGCGCCGAGGGTGCCGGCGCCCCTGCCGCCCTCCTCGCTGCTCTTGCTCATCTCCTCGCGGATCAGGGCGAGTTCGCGACGGAAGGCGTCATGGACGACCTTGATGGCCTCGCCCATGGAGGACGCGTTGATGTTCGGGGGGCCGCCCTGGGCGATCTCGTACAGGGCGACGACGGGGATCACCCGCTCCGTCTTGTCCTGGTACGCCGCCCAGCCCGGATCCGCCTCGACGGCCCGGGCGAAGGCCTGGTCACGCTCCTCGCCGTCGAGGACGACCGCCCGGGCCTCGTAGGTGAACGCGCCGCTCTCGACGGTGACTCGGGGGTTCGCGACCAGGTTGTGGAACCAGGCCGGGTGCTTCGGGGAGCCGCCGGCCGAGGCGATGACCAGGACGCGGTCGCCGCCGTCGGGGAGGTAGCCGACGGGGGCGGTGCGCGGGCGGCCGGTGCGGGCGCCGGTGGTGGTGAGGAGGATCAGGCGGGCGCCCTCGAAGTAGCCGCCGACGCGGCCCTTGTTGGCGCGGAACTCGTCGATGACCTGTTGGTTGAATGCGTTGGGCAATTCTTTCTCTTTCTCTGATTCCGTACGGAGGGAAGGCGAAGAGAAAGAGGCGGGCTCCTGGCCCGCCGCCGCAGCCTCACTCAGAGGCCGGGCAACACCCAACTCGCTCACGGCACATGGCCGACCCGGCAGTCATGGCCGTGACTCTAGCTTCCTTGTATGACTGCCGCGACCGATTTTCAGCCGGTGCGGGAGCGGCCCAGCAGGTCGGTGACCCGCATGAAGCCGTCCGTCCCGTGGCCGAGGGCGACGACCCGGCGGGCCTGGCCCTCGGCGGCGCGCATGACGGCCGAGTCGATGCCGTGGGACTCGGCGGCCTGGACGATGTGGGCCATGGAGGACACGGCGGAGGTGATCGGGTTGAGTTCGCCGGAGTAGGTGCCGTCGTCGACGTCGCCCGCGAACTCCTCGAAGAGCGGCGACAGGATCGCGCCGATGCCCTGGGCGAGGGGGAGGAGCTCCCGCGCGGTGATGCCCTCGGCCCGCGCCACGGCCAGGGCGTGCGCGTAGCCGGCCATCGCCGTCCAGAAGATGTCGAGCAGGGCGATGTCGTAGGCGGCGGCCCGGCCGATGTCCTCGCCGAGGTGGGTGTGGGTGCCGCCCAGGGCGCCGAGGACGGGGCGGTGCTCGCGGTAGAGCTCCTCCGGACCGCTGTAGATGACCACCGCGTCGGATGTCCCGATGGTCGTGGTCATCGACATGATCGCGCCGTCCAGATAGCGGACGCCGTGCGCGGCCGCCCATTGCGCCGCGTCCCGGGCCCGCGCCGGGGTGTCGGCGGTCAGGTTCACGACCGTACGGCCCTTGAGCGCGTCGGTGACCGCGTCCTGCCGCAGGACGGCGTCGGCGGCGTCGTAATTGACCACGCAGACGACGGTCAGCGCACCGGCGGCGACCGCCTGTGCCGGGGACGCGGCCGCCGTGGCACCGCGGTCCACGAGCTCCCGGTCCCGCCCCGGCGTGCGGTTCCAGACGGTGACCCGCACTCCCGCATCCAGGAACGCCCCGGCCAGGGCCCGCCCCATCGGGCCGAGTCCGAGGACGGTGACGGTGGGGGTGTCGGCAGGGGTGTCGGCGGGGGTATCGGTGGGGGTGAAGGCGGGCTCGTCGGCGTAGGTGGGCATGACTCAACTCCCTGTAGGGTGGCGATAGTTGATGAATTGCTGACAAAAGGGGTGGGGTATGACACGTCGGCGCCATGACCCGAACGTCTGCGGGGTGACCGCCGCGATCGCCGTGATCGACGGCAAGTGGAAGACGTCGCTGCTGTGGCTGCTGGAGTCCGGCCCGCTCCGCCCGGCGGAACTGCGCCGTCGGCTGCCGGGCCTCAGCGAGAAGGTGCTGACCCAGGCGCTGCGCGAGATGGAGACGGACGGTCTGGTGCACCGTGAGGTGTACGACGTCCTGCCGCTGAAGACCGTGTACTCCCTGACCGGGTTCGGCCGTGACCTGGCCGAGGCTCTCGGCCCGCTCTCCGACTGGGGCCACCGCCGCCTGGAGCGACTGACCGAGACCCAGCCGGCCTCCTGACCTGAACGCCACCTCCGTCCGTCGTACGACTGCCGGGCGCGTCCTGCGCCTCGTCGATCACCCGTATCCAGGGTCGGACGGCGGCGCAGCGCTGCCAAGTACCCACAAAAAAGTGGGTACGAGCCGTACGGCTCAGGCCAGCTCCGCCCGGAACCCCTGGCGCCACGACGGATACCGCGGCTCCCAGCCGAGCTCCCGCCTGGCCTTGGCGTTGGAGAACCCGCGCCCCTCGGTCATCATCGTCACCACCACGTCCCCGGCCAGCAGCCGGGCCAGCCACTTGGGCACCCGAAGCGGAGGCTTCGCCCCCGCGCAGGCCGCCAGATACGGCAGCCACTCGCTGGCCGGCGCCGGTTCGTCGTCGACGATGTTGAACACGCCCCTCGCCCGCTGCTCCACGGCCAGGACGGTGGCGCTCGCCGCGTCGTCGAGATGCACCCAGGAGCAGTAGCCGGTGCCGCCCCCGACCAGCGGGAACTGCCGCTTGCGTACGAGCTCGACCTGGTCGTCGGTGGCGCCCGGCCCGTAGAACCCGCCGTACCGCAGGACCGTCCCGTCGGCCTTGAGGACCACGTCCTGGATGTGGCGGATCGCGTCCGCCAGCGCGCGCAGCTTCCCCGTCTCCACGGGCAGTGGGTCCTCCTCGGTCTTCACCCATCCGCCCTCGCGGACGCCGTTCCAGATGGCGGCGCTCTGCGCGACGAAGTGGGGGACGCCGGTCGCCGCCGCGGCGGCCAGCAGGTGGTCCGTGCCCTCGGTGCGCAGCCGGTTGGTGGTGGCGAACCACCGGTCGAAGTGCCTGATGTCGGGCTTGCCGGAGTGCGGCACGGAGATCGCCGTCATCTGGTGCACCACCACGTCCGGCCGGGCCGCGGCCACCGCGGCGGCGACCGACCCGGCGTCCAGCCCGTCCATCACGACGCCGTCCGCGCCCAGCTGCTTCAGCAGGTCCAGCTTGGCCGCGCTCGTCGTCGTAGCCGTCACGTGATGACCACCGCCCACGAGCTGCGGCACCAGCCGCCGCCCGATGACCCCGGTGCCGCCTGCCACGAACACTCGCATGACCCTCACCGTCCCGATTCCGGAAGACGTCATTCAAGGCCCTCTTCAAGGCCTTGGCCTCTCACCACCTTGGACGAGTCGGCCCGTCGGTTTTGTGACACGGCGGTGTCTTCATGCCGAACAGTCCAACGGGGCGGGCGCCGGACGTGGTCTCTCCTGACGGCCGGTCGCAGAGCCCCGGCACGTGGCGTGGCGCACTTTTGCAAGCAGGTGCTTGCAATAGTTAGCGCGGGTGGGGCAAGGTGGAGGCATGGCATCGCTCAACGTCGGCAATCTCGGTGACTATCTGCGTGAGCAGCGGCGCAACGCGCAGCTGTCACTGCGGCAACTCGCCGATGCCGCGGGGGTGTCCAATCCGTATCTGAGCCAGATCGAGCGCGGCCTGCGCAAGCCGAGCGCGGAGGTGCTGCAGCAGGTCGCCAAGGCGCTGCGGATCTCCGCCGAGACGCTGTACGTCCGGGCCGGCATCCTCGATGCCGAGCGGGACCGGGACGAGGTGGAGACGCGCGCCGTCATCCTCGCCGATCCCACGCTGAACGAGCGGCAGAAGCAGGTGCTGCTCCAGATCTACGAATCCTTCCGCAAGGAGAACGGGTTCGGGATATCCCCCGAGGCGGGCGAGGCGGCAGACGCTGCCGAGGCGATGGAAGCCGTCGCGTCGGCCGAGGCCGTCTCGAGCGACGGGCACCCCGACGGTGCGGCGGACGCTCAGGGCAGTGACACCGCCGTACGCCGCAAGCCCGCCGCGCGCCGTACCCGCACGACGCGAGCGACCCGCACGACCCGCACACCCCGCACACCCCGCACGTCCGACGGCAACGACGCCGACCCGGAGAACCCGAACGACCCCCAGCAGTCGGCCGGCTGACCACGCGCACCGGCAGGCCGACCGCGGGAACCAAAACCCTCACCTCGAAGCAACCCGGGAGGACCATCACCATGGCCATCACCGACGACCTGCGTAAGACCTTCAGCGACCCGACCCCGCTCTACTTCGCCGCCGGCACCGCCGACCTGGCCCTCCAGCAGGCCAAGAAGGTGCCCGGCCTGGTGGAGCAGCTGCGCGCCGAGGCGCCGGGTCGGATCGAGGCCGTTCGCAACACCGACCCGAAGGCCGTCCAGGAGAAGGCCACCGCCCGCGCCAAGGAGGCCGGTGTCAAGGCCAAGGAGGCGCAGGAGACCATCCAGGCCAAGGTCAACGAGTTCATCGGCAACCTGGACGCCGACATCAAGAAGTTCGGCAGCAACCTGGACGCGGACTTCAAGAAGTTCGGCAGCAGCATCGACGCCGACCTGAAGAAGTTCGGCGAGAGCGCCCAGGACCTCGCGCTGCGCACCGTCGGCGTCGCCGCCGAGTACGCCGTGAAGGCCCGCGAGACCTACGAGAAGGTCGCCGAGCATGGCGAGCAGGCCGTGAAGACCTGGCGCGGCGAGGCCGCCGAGGAGATCGAGGAGCTCGCGGTCGCCGTCGAGCCGAAGGCCGAGCCGGTCGAGGTCAAGGAGGACAAGGCCGAGGCCAAGCCCGCCGAGACCCAGCCCGCCGCGGAGGCCGCCCCGGCGAAGAAGGCCACCGCCAAGAAGACCACGACCCGCAAGACCACCGCCAAGAAGACGACTCCGCCCGCCAAGTAACACGGACGGATGAAGAAGAGCGGTTGGACACGGGCCGGGCACTTACATGGTGCTCGGCCCGTTGTTCGGGTAGCGGGCCTGCGGTTGCGGGTACGGTGACCGCGTAGGTACGAGCCGAACCAGGTGGTGGACGTTGTGCTGATGCAGGGCTTCGCGGGGTTCATGTGGCTGCTGAGCATGGCCCTGATCCTTTTCAGCGGCTTCGCGCTGATCGACGCGGCCACGCGCCGCGAGGACGCCTACCGCGCGGCGGACAAGCAGTCCAAGCCGTTCTGGCTGATCATCCTCGGGCTCGCCTTCATCGTGAACCTGATCTTCAACATCCTGTCGTTCCTGCCGATCCTCGGCCTCATCGCGACGATCGTGTACATGGTGGACGTACGCCCCGCGATCAAGGGACTTCCGGGCGGCGGTCGCAGCAGAAGGGGCTCCAGCAGTGACGGCCCTTACGGCCCCTGGAACGGCGGACGGTAGCCAGTGCCCTGAGGGGCGCGCGGGGCTGTAGCAATATGCAGCTGCGCCGCCGCATGGGTGCGACCAGCCACAACGCCCCGCAGACGGCGAACGACAGCACCCTTTCGGCGGGCTCCCGCAAACGGCACGACCCTCCCGGCGCGCTCCCGCAAACGGCACAACCCAAGCGGCGCGCTCCCGCTCAGGCCCCCCGGTCGAGCAACAGCACAGCCACGTCGTCCGTCAGCTCGCCCCCATTGAGGTCCCGGACCTCATTGACCGAGGCCCGCAGCAGCGCCTCTCCGCGCAACCCCTCGGAGAGCTGCCTGCGCACCATCTCCACCATGCCGTCCTGGCCAAGCCGTTCCCGGCCCTCACCGACACGCCCCTCGATCAAGCCGTCGGTGTAGAGCATCAGGCTCCACTCCGCCCCCAGCTTGACCTCCATCCGCGGCCACCGTGCCCCGGGCAGCAGCCCGAGCGCGGGCCCGTTGTTGTCGTACGGCAACAACTGCGCGGGCCGTCCGGGCCGGGCCAGCAGCGGTGACGGGTGCCCCGCCAGGCACAACCCGGCCCGACGGCCGTCCGGCGCGATGTCCACCGTGCACAGGGTCGCGAAGATCTCGTCGTCGGCCCGTTCGTGCTCGAGGACCTGCTGGAGCGTGCCCAGCAGAGCGTCCCCGCACAGTCCCGCCAGCGTCAGCGCCCGCCAGGCGATCCGCAGCTCCACACCGAGCGCGGCCTCGTCGGGGCCGTGCCCGCAGACGTCGCCGATCATGGCGTGCACAGTGCCGTCAGCGGTGCGTACGACGTCGTAGAAGTCACCGCCCAGCAACGCACGCGAACGCCCGGGCCGATACCGCGCGGCGAACCGCAGCGAGGAGCCCTCCAGCAGCGGCGTAGGCAGCAGACCGCGCTCCAGACGCCGGTTCTCCTGCGCCCGCATCCGGCCCTCGGCAAGGCGCCGCTCGGCCGTGTCGGAACGTTTCCGCTCAACGGCGTACCGGATCGCCCGGCTCAGCAGCCGCCCGTCCAGTTCGTCCCGGAAGAGGTAGTCCTGGGCGCCGACCCGCACGGCCTCCGCGCCGCGCTCGGCGTCGCCGGAGGCGGTGAGCGCGAGGACGGCATGCCGGGGCGCGAGCTCCAGGACGTGCTTGAGCACGGCCAGCTCATCGTCCTCGGCGACCCGGCCGGGCGCCGCGAGCGCGAGGTCCAGCAGGATGCAGTGGACGTCGTCGGTCAGCAGCCGCTCGGCCTCGGTGAGGTTGCGCGCGGTGCGCACCCGGATGGGCTTGCCGGCCGAGTCGAGCAGCTCGGGCACGATGGCCGAGCCGCCGGGATCGTCCTCGATCAGCAGCAGCGTCAGGTTGGTGTGGGTGGTGTTCTCGACCGTCTCTTCCTTACGCGGGGCCTCTTCCCGGAGGGTGCCGCCGCTTGGGGGCGCGGCCTTCGCCTGACCACTCTCCACGGCCGGGATCGCTCTCTGCCGCGGTATGGGTAGGGGCATCGTTTGAGTTCCTTCCCTCCCCCCGAGGGCATGGTGTGAACGAGGGACCTCGATCCACCGACGGGGACCATAGCGGTAGTCGGCGGCGCAACGGAATGGTGTGGGCCACGCCGCGTGGGCGTCGGCCACTGTCATATGCCGCGTTCCCTACCGCAGTTGGACAGGGCGGAAGAGAGCCAGGGATGACGAACGTCACGTTCGGCCGGCGTTTGGGGGTCGAAGGGACGTGCGGTGGGTCACGTGGCCGGGGTCACGTCAGGTGTCGCGGCAGGTGTCACAAGGTGCCCTGAATCCTCACTTGTCAGGGAATCCTCGTGCGCCGGAGAATCCTCACGCATCGGGTCGAACCACCCCGAGAATCGGCATCGAGCCGGCCCCCGCGACCGTCACCGTCCGCCCCGGGCGCGGGGCGTGGATGATGGCGCCGTCGCCGATGTACATGGCCACATGGCTGGCGTCGTCGTTGTAGATGATGAGGTCGCCGGGGCGCATGTCCTCGACGTCGATGCGCTCCAGCTGCTTCCACTGCTCCTGCGAGGTCCGCGGAATCCCCTGCCCGGCGCTGGCCCAGGCCTGTGACGTAAGCCCGGAACAGTCGTACGTCTTCGGCCCCTCGGCGCCCCATTCGTACGGTTTGCCCAGCTGCTCCGTGGCGTACTCGACGGCCTTGCGCCCCTGTTCGGATGCCTCGCCCTTGATGTCCTGCAGGATGCCGGAGTCCAGCCAGGCCGTCTGGGCCTTGTAGGCGGCCGCCTTCTCCAGCTCGGCGAGGCGCTCCTTCTCTTCCTTCTCCAGCCGGGATTCGAGCTGCTCGGCCGCCTTGATCTGCTTCTCGATCTTCTTCTGGGCGGCGGCCTTGGCCTTGCGGCCCGCCTCCAGCTTCTTCCACTGGGCGGAGGCGTCCTTGGCGTAGAGCTCCAAGTCCTGCTGGATGCGGGTCATCTCCGCGAGCAGCCCCTTGGTGGCGCGCTGGCCCTGCAGCACCCGGCCCGTGCCGTCGAGGAACGCCTGCGGGTCGTCGCTGAGCATCAGCTTCGCCTCGTCGGGCAGCCCGCCGGAGCGGTACTGCGCGGCGGCCGCGGCCCCGGCCCGCTTCTTCAACTCGGCCAGCCGCTCCTGCCCTTTGACGATGCTCTTCGCCAGCGCGACGATCTCGGCGGACTGCTTCTCGGCCGCCTCCTCGGCGGCGTTGTACTCGTCGGTGGCGACGGCCGCGGCGTGGTAGAGCTCCTCGAGCCGCTGGCGAACGGCCTCAAGGTCCTTGGTCGACACGGCGGCCGAGGAGGCCGAGGAGGTCGAGGCGCTCGGTGAAGGGGTGGGGGAGGGGGAGGGTGCCGCGAACGCCGTGCCTGGCGCCGCGAGCACGGTGACCGCACAGACGACGGTCACAGCTGCAGTGATCAGGCCGCGCTTGCCCGAACCCATACCTGTTGCCCCCAAACTGATGTCCCGTCAGTAACTTACGAGCGTCCGGGGGATCGTGCCATGTCGGCGCGCAAAGTGACAGAGGTCTACTTCCCCCCGTTCCTCCCCGTCATGACGATCTCCCCGCCTTTGTGACGAACGACTCCCGGAGATCGTTCCCCTCCATCTCGCGGAGTCAGACGCGCGGCGCCAACGCCTCCCACCGCACGGTCACTTCACCCTGCCGCCACCGCACCGGCCCGTCCGCCACCGGCCAGTCGACGGCGAGATCCCGTACCGCCCTCATCCATCGCTGGCGTGCGCCGTACGACGCATAGGGCGCGGCAGCGGCCCAGGCGCGGTCGAAGTCGCGCAAGAAGGCATGAACCGGCTCGCCGGGAACATTGCGATGGATGAGCGCCTTCGGCAGCCGCTCGGCGAGGTCCGAGGGCCGCTCCAGCGAGCCCAGCCGCGTCGCGAAGGTCACCGTACGCGGCCCCTCCGGCCCGAGCGCGACCCACACATGCCGACGCCCGATCTCGTCGCAGGTCCCCTCGACGAGCAGCCCCCCACGGGATCCGGCCCCCGGATCGGCCGGCGCGAGCCGCGCACACAGCCGCTCCCAGACCCCGGCGACCTCGCCCTCCTCGTACTGGCGCAGCACATTCGCCGCCCGCACGAGCAGCGGCCGCTGCGAGACGGGAATCTCGAACCCCCCGTGCCGAAACACGAGCCCCTCCCGCTCATACGGCTTCGCGGCCGAGACCCGCGCCGGTTCGATCTCCACACCGACCACACGCACCCGGGGTGCGGCGGACCGCAGCCGACCGAGCAACTCCACGGCAGTCCAGGGAGCGGCGCCGTACCCGAGATCGACCGCGACAGGATCGGCGGCCCGCCGCAGCTCCGCACCGTGCGCGTGGGCGATCCAGCGGTCCATACGGCGCAGCCGATTGGGATTGGTGGTCCCCCGCGTGACGGTGCCCACGGGTCGGGCGGAGGCACGGGAGGTCATGCATACGAGGGTAAGTGTCGTCGTCAGGCGGGATGCCACCCCCCGGCACGGCCCTGCCCCACAACGCACCCGCAGGCATCCCCGGCCCAATCGCCGAAGGCACAACGCCCCCCACCACCGAACAGTTGAGCGACCCCCGGTAATACCTCGGCAAAAACCGCCCCACCAGGAATGGGAACCCCTCCCTCCAGCGTTGCACCGCCGTGGAGGGCGCGAGCACCCTCCGTCCGGCATGCCCGCAGCGAGGAGGAACGCCACGTGAGCCAGTACGTCGGCAGGCTCGGGCGTCGCTCCCAGGCCGCCCCCCACCGGCTGCGCCTGCACCGCCGCCCCCGCCGCATCGCCATGCTCTCCGTACACACCTCACCGCTCCACCAGCCCGGCACCGGCGACGCCGGCGGCATGAACGTCTACATCGTCGAGCTCGCGCAGCGCCTCGCCGCGATCAACATCGAGGTCGAGATCTTCACGCGCACGACCGCCACAGACCTCCCGCCCGTCGTGGAGCTCGCCCCCGGCGTCCTCGTCCGCCACATCGATGCGGGCCCGTACGAGGGACTCAACAAGGAGGACCTCCCGGCCCAGCTGTGCGCCTTCACCCACGGCGTGATGCAGGCCTGGGCCGGCCACCGACCCGGCTACTACGACCTGGTCCACTCCCACTACTGGCTCTCCGGCCACGTCGGCTGGCTGGCGGCCCAGCGCTGGGGCGCCCCCCTGGTACACGCCATGCACACCATGGCCAAGGTCAAGAACGCCAACCTCGCCGACGGCGACACCCCCGAACCCGCCGCCCGAGTCATCGGCGAGACCCAGATCGTCACGGCCGCCGACCGCCTCATCGCCAACACGGCCGAGGAAGCCGACGAACTCGTACGGCACTACGCCGCCGCCCCCGACAAGGTCGCCGTAGTCCACCCCGGCGTGAACCTCGACCGCTTCTCACCCGCCGACGGCCGAGCCGCCGCCCGAGCCCGCCTCGGCCTCCCGCAGGACGCCCTGATCCCCCTGTTCGCGGGCCGCATCCAGCCCCTGAAGGCGCCGGACATCCTCCTGCGCGCCGTGGCCGTCCTCCTGGACGAGCACCCCCACCTCCGCTCCCGCATCCTCGTCCCGGTCGTCGGCGGCCCCAGCGGCAGCGGCCTCGCCAAACCGGAGGGCCTGCAGAAGCTGGCCGCCCGCCTGGGCATCGCGGATGTCGTACGGTTCCGCCCGCCCGTCGGCCAGGAGCAGCTCGCGGACTGGTTCCGGGCGGCATCGCTGCTGGTCATGCCGTCGTACAGCGAGTCCTTCGGCCTCGTGGCCATCGAGGCACAGGCGGCCGGCACACCCGTGCTGGCGGCAGCGGTGGGCGGCCTGCCGGTGGCGGTCCGCGACGGCCGTACCGGCTTCCTGGTCCAGGGCCACAACCCGGCCGACTACGCGCGCGTGCTGCACGCCTTCGCCGACGACCCGCACCTGTCCCCCCGGATGGGCGAGGCCGCGGCCCGGCACGCCCTGTCCTTCGGCTGGGACACCGCGGCCGCCGCCACGGCGGACGTCTACGTGGCCGCGACCCACGCCCACCGGCGTCGCGTACGCTCCCACCATGGCTGACGCACAGAAGGCGGCGCAGATCGTCGAGGGAGCCCTCAAGGACGCCGAACTGGAGTGGGAGAGCCCCGCCCCCGGCAACTACGTCGTCAAACTCCCCGGCACCCGCAAGCTGTCGACGACGGTCTCCCTGCTCGTCGGCCGCCACTCCCTCTCGCTGAACGCCTTCGTCATCCGCCACCCCGACGAGAACGAGCCCGGCGTCCACCGCTGGCTCCTGGAGCGCAACCTCAAGCTGTACGGCGTGAGTTACGCCGTCGACCGGCTCGGCGACATCTACGTCACCGCCAAGCTCCCGCTGTCGGCGGTCACCCCCGACGAGATCGACCGCCTCCTCGGCCAGGTCCTGGAGGCGGCGGACGGCGCCTTCAACACCCTCCTCGAACTGGGCTTCGCCTCCGCGATCCGCAAGGAGTTCGAGTGGCGCGTGGCGCGCGGCGAGTCGACGCGCAACCTGGACGCGTTCACCCACCTGACCCAGCGCCCCGCCGACTGAATTCAGAGCTCGGGTGCTGTACGGCGCTCTGATGTACGGCGCTCAGCGCGCGCTGCTGCGATAGCGCCCCGGCGGCACCCCCACCAGCTTCCTGAAGTGCCGGGTGAAATGGGCCTGGTCGTAGAACCCGGTCGCGGTGGCCACGTCGGCCGGTGACCGGCCCTCCAGGAGCAGCCGCCGGGCGCGGTCGACACGGCGGGACATCAGGTACTGGTGCGGGGCGATGCCGTAGGCGGTGCTGAACGACCGTACGAGATGGGCGGGATGGGCGTGCAGGAGCCCGGTCGCCTCCTCAAGGGCGAGGCCCTGCACAACGCGCTCGTCGAGAAGCTCGCGCAGCCGACGGGCGAGGGCGGGGTCGCGCCGTGGGACGTGCGTGGCGGCTTCGGGCCGCAGGTGCGCGCGCAACCGGTCGCCGATGAGGGTCAGCCTGCTGTCCGCCTCCAGTTCGTCGCCGGGCTGGGCGAGGGCGGTGTGCAGCCGGCCGACGCGCAGCCGCAGTACGGGGTCGCGCAGGTCGGGGGAGTCCACGGCCCGGCCGATCAGGTCCTCGCCCAGCCGGCTGCTGTCCAGGTACAACACCCGCTTGCGGAAGCCGTCCGGGGTGGCGGGGGAGCCGTTGTGCGGGACGTGCGGCGGCAGCAGGGACACGGTGTCGTGCGGGGTGCCGTGCTCGTGCCGGTCGAGGTCGTAGCGCACGGCGCCGTCGTCGACGATGAGCAGCGTCCAGGCCTCGTGGACGTGCATCGGGTAGGCGTACTCGGTGAAGTGGGCGTGGAAGACCTCGGTGACGCCCGGGACGGAGGGGCGCCACGCGGAGACTTCCTGGCGGTTCCGTGCGGCGGCCATGCAAAGAACGTACAAGACGAGGTCGTACGGCGGTCGGCAGTCTCGTCGTATGAGCGACACGAGCGACCCGAGCGACACGAGCACCGAACCCATCCGATTCGACACGAAGATCGCCGTACTGCTGCGGGAGGACTTGGAGCCGTGGCAGCGGCTGAACGTGACCGCGTTCCTGGTCAGCGGGCTGGGGACTCAGGTTCCCGAGGCGATCGGGGAGCCGTACGAGGACGCGGACGGGGTGGGCTATCTGCCGATGTTCCGGCAGCCCGTGCTGGTCTTCGAGGGCACGAAGGAGACCCTGACAGCGGCGCACGCGCGCGTGCTGTCGCGGGCGCTGCCGCGGGCCGTGTTCACCTCCGACTTGTTCGGCACGGGGAACGACCGGGACAACCGGGCGGCGGTGCGGGCGGTGTCGACGGGGGAGTTGGATCTGGTGGGGCTGGCGGTGTACGGGCCGCGGAATGCGGTGGACAAGGTGGTGAAGGGGGCGCGGATGCATCCGTGACGGGGGTCAGTGGTGGCGGGCTTTCTTTGTCAGCTTCTGGGCTTCGTGGGTCTTGCCCTGGGCTTGGAGCGTCTCGATCAGGTCGCCGGTGAGCCTGCCGTGCAGGGGGTGGTCGACTCCCAGGGTTTCGCGAACGCGGAGTCTCGTGGACTTCTGAAGGCGTTCCGCCTCGGAGTACCGGCCCAGGTAGAACAGAGCGCTGGCGAGGAAACGAGCGGAGATGAAGGTGTCGCGGTGGTCGTTGCCGAGAACTTTCCGGCGTCGTTCCAGGATGTCCGTCAGTGCGCGGCGGGCTTCGTCATGCCGACCGAGGCGGCCCTGAACGACGGCTACGTTCACCTCGGTGTGGAAGGTGGCGGGGTGGTCGTCGCCGAGAACTTTCCGGCGTCGTTCCAGGACGTCCGTCAGTGTGCGGCGGGCTTCGTCATGCCGACCGAGCTCGGCCAGGGTGCCACCGCAACCGTGAGCGGAGGCGAGCGTGTCGGGATGATCCTCGCCGAGCTTTGCCCTGCGCGTTGCCAGGAGGTCTTCGTGCAACATGTACGCCTCGGCGTTCCTGCCCAGGTGCCCCAGGGTGACGGCGAGGTCATGCGCCGAACTGAGCGTCTCCGGATCGTCGTCGCCCAGAACCCTGCGGCGCCGCTCCAGGACGTTCTGGACGAGGGGGAGGGCCTCCTCATGGGCCCACATGCCGTCCAGAGCCCAGGTCACCATGTGAGCGGCGCGCAGTGTGTCCGGATGGTCTTCGCACAGGGAAGCGGCCCATGCCTCGCGAAGCGTGGTGGCAAGGTCGCGGGCGACGTGGGGCTGAGCGCTTCGTACGAGGTACACGGCGGCCCTCAGCAGCATGGGGCGCAGCTCTGCCCGGTCACTCGTGAAGTGGAGCGTTGCCGTCAGATGCGGTGTGAGCGTCGTCCACCCCGGCCACGTCTCGGGCAGCTCCGGATCACCCGGATCGAGGGCGGTCAGCAGAACGGCCACGTCGTCGCGCAGTGCACCCGTCGCCTCGCTGCCGGTCCTGTCACGCACCACGGCCTGCGTCAGCCGGTGCACCTGAAACGCGTCCGGGCCCACCACGGCCAGCCCGTACCGCGCCAGTGGATTGAGCGCGCTCTGCGGCCACAGGACGTCGTCCGGGTCTGTGGGAACCGTCGTCAGCTCCGCCCGCCCCGCCACCAGCCAAGCCGTCGGAATCCGCTCGGGCCCAAGGAAGGCCGCGAGCCGCAGCACAGCGGTGGCCTCCGGGTGGTCGGCGTCGAGGCGGTCCGTGGCGATGGTGACCGTGGCCGCGAGCGAGGCGGGGTAGTCGTACACCTCACCGCGATCGAGAAGCTTGGCGGTGTGCGTCTGCAGCACCCGCACGTACTGCTCCGGCGGCATCCCCTCGCTCATCACGCCCGCCGCCTGCGCCAGCGCCAGCGGCAGGTCGCCGAGCGCGTCGGCCAGTGCGTCGGCGTGCTCGGGGTTGAGGGTGGGCAGCTGAGCGGTGAGGTAGTCCAGTGACTCGGCGCGGCTGAACACCCCCAGCTGGAGTCGCGGCACGACCTTGCGCCAGTCCGGATTGCGGGCCGTGATCAGCACATGCCCCTGCCCCTCCGGCAGCCAGGTCCGCAGCTGCTGCGGATCCTCCGCGTTGTCCAGGACGATCAGCCAACGGTCGTGGGTGCGCAGGTACTCCATGGCGTACCGCGCGTTGACCTCGACACCGGCGTCCGGCTTGGCCACGCCGACGCGGGCGGCGAGTTCGGCGTAGCGGGCGGGGACCTGTTCGCCCTGCTCGGCGTCCACCCACCAGACGAGGTCGTACTGGCCGGCGAAACGGTAGACGTACTCCAGCGCGACCTGGGTCTTGCCGATGCCGCCGGTTCCGTTGAGCGCCTGGACGGCGGCCTGGCGTTCGGCGAGCAGTTTGCGGCGTACCTCTTCGATGACGACGTCGCGGCCGGTGAAGTGCGGGTTGCGGCGTCGCTGCCGTACGTCCCACACCTCGGGGTCGGAGGTGTCGGACGGGAAACGGGGCTGGGGGCCGACCGGAGCCTTACGCCGTCGGGATCTCGATTTCGCGGTGCGCTTGCCGGGGAAGTCGGGCTTGCGGGTGGGGAGGGCGGGTCCGCGTACCGCCTCGAGGAGCGCCGCGAGGGCGTCGGCCTCGTCCAGGTCGTGGAGGTCCTTGCGCAGCCGCGGGGTGAGGACGGCCGGCAGATGGTCCTGCTGCAACGGCTCGACCACCACGGGGATGAAGCGATCGCGCCGGGCGACCAGGGCGGTCCACTCCTCCTCGGTGTAGCGGCCCGGGGCGAAGTAGGCGGGTGACAGCAGGGCGACGGCAGCGGAGCACCGCTTGAGGGCTTCGTTCATCTTCTTGACGAAGTCGTCGCCGGTACGCCAGTGCCAGAGGTCCAACTCGACCTCGTACCCGGCCTCTTGGAGGTGCCATGCCACCCACTCCGCCCACTGGCCGTCGGGCCCGGCATGACTGACGAAGATCACCTCAGAACTGTCGGACATGCCTGTCTCCCACCCCAGCGGCCCCAACGGCCCCCGCACCGCGACTTCTTGTATACCCCGCGCTTGCCTCGACGGAGGCGGGAGTCGGAGAAGAGCGGCTGGCGGGGCGGTTGGCGGAGCGGCTGGCGGGGGTGTGGGCGGTGAGGTGGGCAGGCGGCCGGCAGGGTGGGGGGCAGGCGGTAGGCAGGGCGGTAGGCAGGGCGGTGGGTGGGCGGCAGGCAGGGCGGTGGGCGTCAGGCCGCGCCCATCTCCGCCTGAGCTCCGGCCGGGGATTCGGCGGCCGGGGGAGCCTCTGACCCCGTCCCCGCCTCCCTTTCCGTCTCCGTCTCCATCCCCGTCTCCGTTTCCATTTCCGCCGGCAGTCTCCGCATCAGCGCTCCGTACCCGAGCCCCGCCACCGTCCCGACGACCGCGCACAGCCCCCACAGCCACTCCGCGCCGAACCGGTCGATGACGAAGCCGGACATCAGGGGGGCGACCAGGGCGGCCACGGACCAGGACATGGTGTACATGCCCTGGTAGCGGCCGCGTCCGTGGACGGGGGAGAGGCGTACGACGAGGCTGGTCTGGGTGGGTGCGTTGACGATCTCGGCGAGGGTCCACACGCACACGGTGAGCGCGAAGACGCCGACCGACCCGGCGAAGGCGGTGAGCCCGAAGCCGTACCCGGCGAGGACGGACGAGACGACGAGCAGCCGCCCGGGATCGCGGTGCTCGATGAAGCGGGTGACCGGGATCTGCAGTGCGACGATCAGGATGCCGTTGACGGCGACCACGAGACCGTAGTCCGCGGGCGTGAACCCGGCCTCGCCCATGGCGACGGGCAGGCCGACCGACCCCTGCTGGAAGATCACGGCGACGAGGAACGACAGCCCGACGACGCTCATGAAGCGCCGGTCGCGCAGCACGGTGCCGAGCCCGACCTCCGCCTCGGCGGCCTTGGCCGCAGCCACCGGCTTGGACTCGGGCAGCTTCAGGAAGACGACGACCGCGCAGACCATCGTCATACCGCCCTCGATGAGGAAGCCCGCGAGGTAGCTGACCTCGGCGATGAAACCAGCGGCCATGGAGGAGACGGCGAAGCCGAGGTTGATGGCCCAGTAGTTGAGGGAGAAGGCGCGGACCCGGTCCTCGGGCCGGACGATGTCGGCCATCATCGCCTGCACGGCGGGCCGGGAGGCGTTGGAGGCCATGCCGACGAGGAACGCGACGGCGGCGATCGCGACGGGATCGTGCATGAACCCGAGCAGCGCGACCGAGAGGGCGGTGGAGGCCTGCGCGACGAGGAGCGTGGGCCGCCGCCCGAGCCGGTCGGTCATGACCCCGGCACCGAGGGAAGAGATCACCCCGCCGAGTCCGTGCAGCGAGGCGACGAGACCGGCGTAGGAGGCGGAGTAGCCGCGGTCGAGGGTCAGGTACAGGGCCATGAAGGTGGCGACGAAGGCCCCGAGCCGGTTGACGAGCGTGCTGGTCCACAGCCACCAGAACTCGCGGGGGAGCCCGGAGACGCTCTCACGGGTGGCGCGTCTCAGGCTGGCGAGTGACATCGGGATCCCCCACGGATGTAAGCGGCTCAGGCGACGCTCACAACTTACGGAGATCCACTCCACGTCGGCCACTCAATTAACAGATGCCGTCAACTGTCCGGCCTTCGGGCAGCCACGCGAGGGGGCGAAAGCGTGGATTACGCTCTGAGGCATGGCCGACGCACCGTACAAGCTGATCCTCCTCCGCCACGGCGAGAGCGAATGGAACGCGAAGAACCTGTTCACCGGCTGGGTGGACGTCAACCTCAACGAGAAGGGCGAGAAGGAGGCAGTCCGCGGCGGCGAGCTCCTGAAGGACGCCGACCTCCTCCCCGACGTGGTCCACACGTCCCTCCAGAAGCGCGCCATCCGCACGGCGCAGCTGGCGCTGGAGTCGGCGGACCGCCACTGGATCCCCGTCCACCGCTCGTGGCGCCTGAACGAGCGCCACTACGGCGCCCTCCAGGGCAAGGACAAGGCGCAGACCCTGGCCGAGTTCGGCGAGGAGCAGTTCATGCTGTGGCGCCGCTCGTACGACACCCCGCCGCCCCCGCTCGAGGACGGCACGGAGTTCTCCCAGTCGGACGACCCGCGCTACTCCTCCATCCCCCCGGAGCTGCGGCCCCGCACGGAGTGCCTGAAGGACGTAGTCGTCCGCATGCTCCCGTACTGGTACGACGGCATCGTCCCGGACCTCCTGTCCGGCCGCACGGTCCTCGTCGCCGCCCACGGCAACAGCCTCCGCGCCCTCGTCAAGCACCTCGACGGCATCTCCGACGCCGACATCGCGGGCCTGAACATCCCGACGGGCATCCCCCTGTACTACGAGCTCGACGCCGACTTCAAGCCGGTGACGCCGGGCGGGAAGTACCTGGACCCGGAGGCTGCTGCGGCGGCCATCGAGGCGGTCAAGAACCAGGGCAAGAAGAAGTAACTCGACGCCAGTAAGCCCCCGACCTGCGGTTTCTTGGCAGGTCGGGGGCTTTTTGGTGGGGTCGGGCCGTCTCTGGGCCGTCAGGTGTGACGACGCCAGCGCCGGACGCGGATATCGAGGACGATCAGGAGCGCCACGGGGACGGCGATCTCTGCGGGAGCGTCGGCCCAGAGGGCGAGCGCACCACCGGCTGTGCCGATGAGCACGATCGGCAGATCGCGGGGGTGGATGTCGACGGTCACGCCGATGCGTGGGACCATGGGGCGCTCCAGCTGTGCTCGGTTCACTTGGCAAGGTGATTTCTGGGACGTGGCAATGGAGACGAATGCCGCCCCTGGCCGGGCGGCATTCGCATGCCGCTGGAACTTTCCCATAGTCATCACGCGCCAGACAAACGTGCAGCTAAAGGCCGCCTTGCTTGCTTGCGTGGACGGATTGCCCACGATCGTGGGCAGCTACGGAACTCCAACATTCCTTGGATACTTTCCAGACTCTCCAATCTTTCCAGGAGTCGCCTCGTTCCGCTCCGTGTCGCCCTGTGCCGCACCATGCCGCTCCATCCTGCCTGGTGTCGCACCCTGCTGTCTGGTGCTGTCCTGTATCACCTTGTGTCGCCCTGTTCTCCGGGGTGTTGCTGTCGCAGGTTAGTAAGGGACCCTTTTTCCTTGTGAGAGAAGCGATTCGTTAGTCGTTTAGCTGTCCGACTTGGCTTTCCCGCTTAGCTCTCCGGTTTGGCTTTCCGGCTAAGCGTCCAGGTTGCGCTTTCCGGCTTATGCTTTGCGCTTTCCTTGTTTAGCCCCTGAGTGCATCGTTTTTTCGTAAGTGCTTGCAATTGCCTTCCGCGTACGCTCCTGGCTGGAAGGCATGAGGTGCGCGTACACGCGGAGCGTCAGGCCTGGATCCGAGTGGCCGAGGTACTCGGCGAGGGCCTTGATGTTCTCTCCGGCGTCCAGGAGCACCGAGGCGTAGAAGTGGCGGAGCGCGTGCATACCGTTCTCGCGGGACTCGGCATACGACTCGCCCGGCTTCCGCTCGGGGATCACCCCAGCCGAGGCGAGTGCCCGCTTCCACACCTCCTCGTTGAGGGACGTACGCCAGACGTGCCCACCACGAGGCCCGGTGAAGATCAGCCGCTTGGTCACTGGAGGCCCGTCCGCCACCTTCCACGGCAAGGTGATCTCGACCGGCGGGAACCGCTTCATGTGCTCCCGCAGCGCATCGGCGACCGGCCCAGGAAGCGGTACGTCCCGCAGCTTGCCGCCCTTGGGCGGAGCGAACACGGCCTTGCTCCGGCTCAGCTTCAGTTGCTGGACCACGTGGAGCGTGTCCGACTCGAAGTCGATCGCGTCATCGGCGACGCCGAGGATCTCTCCCTGGCGAAGCCCGCAGCCGCCGCCCAGATCAACCATGGGTTGGTACCGCTCAGGCATGGCGGCCTGGACGGCGAAGACCCGTTCCGGCGTCCAGGGAACGATCCGCTTGGCATCCACCGTCGGCGGCCGGACCGAGCGAGCAGCACACGGATTCCGGGGGAGGTGCCCGTCGTCCACGGCCGCACTGAGCGCTGCCCGCACGTTGGAGTAGATCGTCCGGGCGTACGAGCCCCGGACGCCGTTCTCTTGAAGCTGTCCCACCCAGTCACGGATGTGAGCAGGCTGGAAGGAACCGAGCGGACGCGACCCCAAGTAGGGGAAGGCGTGCAGCCGAAGCTGCGACTCCATCGACGCCTGGGTGTTCGGGTCCGGCGCGTGCGTCACCCACTTCTCGGCGTACTGCTCGAAGGTGATCCGAGCCGCACGCGGGTCGATGTACTGCCCGCGAGCCATGTCCGCCTCGGTGTGCGCCAGCCACTGTTCAGCGAGCCGCTTCTGCCGATCCGGGAAGCTCTTCGACTTCTCCGTACCGTCCGGTCCGACGTACCGAGCCCGGTAACGAAGCCCCGTGCCGTACCGCTCCGTCCTGACCTTGCGATCCTTCCCGTCCGGCCCGGGCTCCGTTCTGTACCAGCGGTCTTGGATGTGCCCGGCCATCAGGCAGCAGCCCCTTCCATCAGGGACTCGACCCAGGCCCGAACGTCCACGGGGTCGTAGCGCAGATGCCGGCCAACCCGGAAGCCACGCGGCCCAGTGCGCTTCCGGCGCCACTGGTAGACCGTCTCGACCGGCACGCCCAGGATCTCGGCAACGTCCAGAGGAGTCAGGTACCGCGAAGGCAGAGCACGCGGTACGTCGGCCGTTTCCGCGACCGCGAGGCGTCGGTTACCCACGGGTGGGCTCTCCTTCTGTTCCGGGGGCGGGTTCGAGGGATTCGGCAAGCCAGGCTTCGGTGTCGGAGAGGCCGGTTCCGGCGAAGACCCAGTGCGCGAGGACGTATGTCGTGTCGTGCTCCGGACCGTTGGGGGCGGCGGCTTGGGCTCGTCGCCATTCGGCGCGGGCGCTGCGGAGGGCGCCGAGGGTGGTGGAGTAGCGGCGGGACTTGGTGGAGAAGTGGCCGCGGAAGCCGAGCATGTGGGCCCATGCGCGCAGGCGGAGGCGTTCCAGGTCCTTGCGTGCACCGAGGGTCCAGGCGGTTCGGATCAGCCGACGGGCGTGGTCGCTGATGTCGAGCTGGGCGAGTTCGGCGAGGAACTTCAGCGGGCGGTCGAGAGCTCCCGTGGTGGTCTCGGCGCCCTTGGTCGCGTACTTGGCGATGTAGGCGGCGACAGCCCGCTCGGTGAGTTCCTGGCCGCCATCGAGGTCGGCACTGCGGATGGTGCGGACATCGAGCTGACGGCCGAAGGTGAAGCCGTGCGGGCGGCCGTCGACAATCGGGCCGTCCACACGAACGTGGGCAGCGGCAGTGCGGATGGCGTCGGTGAGCAGCTCGGCGGTTGCCCAGGCGGGCGGCGCAGTGTTGCCGCCCTCGGGGCCGTCGATCCGGATAACCGCGTGGAAGTGGACAGCGCCGCGCTTCTGGTACTCGGCGACCTTGGCGAAGGACACCCGGGCGTACTGGCGGAAGGCGCGTTGTGTGAGGCCGGCGCGCTTGGCTACCTCTCGGCGCAGGTAGGTCGAGAAGCGACGCCAGAGCGGTCCGGCGTGGGCGTTCCAGAGGACGGCGGCTTCGTAGTCGTAGGTGTCGGGGTCGAGCGGGGTACCGAGTGCGTCGTCGTCCTGGTCGTGATGGGTGCCGCAGCGGCATCGGCGGACTGAACCGGCCGGGCCGGTGGGGCGGTTGTGGACCGGGCCGAAGCTCGGTGCGGTGAAGGTGGCGAAGACGCGGGGGTGGGCGGCGACGCGTTCCGGGGTGCCCTTGCCACCGCGCAGGCCGGAGGTGATCAGGTGGAAGGTGTCGCGACGGTAGACCTCTGCGCAGGCCGCGCAGCGGGTCGTCCGGCGGTTGTTGCAGCGTACGAGGAGGTGGCCGGTGGGGAGGGTCGAGGAGTCGAGGCGGTGGAGGACGTTGCCGATCTCGCCGGTGCGGGTGTTGACGTCGTATTCGGTGCGGTGGCCGTCGAGTCGGATGGGGTTGGTACAGCCTCCGAGGCTGGAGAGCTGGCGGAGGATACCTGGCAGGGTGCCGTGCGAGGCGAGCTTGGCGAGTTCCGGGAGTGGGGCCGGGGTGGCGCGGGACAGGATGGCTCTCTCCTTCTGGCTGGCTCGGTCAGGAGTGACGGACTCCCGGGGCGGCGGATGCTTGGTCGTGTCGAGCCGCCCCGGGAGCCGGGCGCCTTCAGCGCCGGTGTTGGTCGCGGAGCATGGAGCGCAGGACCACGGCGGCGACGGCTACGGAGATGGCCGTGACGGCGACGGCGGCCAGGAGCGCGGTCAGTACGACTCCGCCGACGATCACGGTCGCTATCGCGCCGGTGCTGATGGAGACCTGAGGGAGCGTGCGCTGTACCGGGGCGGGGTCTGCGGGGGCGTGGGTGTGCACGGGCGGGGGAGTGGGGCTGTCGGGGTACTTGGGCAGGAACACGGCGGAGTTCTCCTTATCTACTCGTCTAGTCGTGTGAGCCGTTTATGACGTCCACGCCGGATCGCGTGCCGGACTCGATGGCCGGGGCCATGAAGGTGTGCGAGAGCCAGAAGCCGAAGAGGGCGACCAGGACGACGATCCAGGTGCGGACGCCGAGGAACTTGACCGCTCCCCAGGCGAAGAATCCGAGGACGAGGACGAGCGGCAGGCTGAGGGTCACGGGGTGCGGGTCCTTTCAGCGGACGGGGCAGCGGTGGGTGCGGGCGGCCAGTTCGGCGGCGGCGCGGCTGTCGTAGTCGGAGGAGAAGCCGCAGCGCGGGGCGGTGCAGGCGGCGGTGTGCTTCTCACGGCCGCGACCGTCGTAGGCGGTGCCGACCTGGACGGGGCCGATGCGGGTGACGTTGCGGAAGCGGCGGTTGGCGGTCATGCGGGCTCCTTTCAGAGGTGGGCGGCGATGGCGTCGGCCATGGGTGCGGGGACGCCGAGCCGGGCGCGCAGGGTGGGGGTGTCGATGGGGGTGCCGGTGCGGGTGTGGTGCTCGGCGGCGACCTTGCGGGCGTGTTCGACGAGAGCGGTCGGGACGGATACAGGCGGGGCAGGGGTTGGGCTCATGTCCTGCTCAGCAGGAGGCTCGGGCACGGGACCACCGGCGTCCTCCTCCTGGTCCGCCGTTGGTTCCTCGGCGAGGGTGGGTGTCGAGTGCGCCAGCAGCGTGCCGCCGAGGAATGCGACCGCGGGCCAGCCCGCGACGAGGATGCGTAGCCAGGCCGGCACGGCGTCCAGGTCGAGCATTCCGGCGGTGGCGACGTTCGCCCCGAGGGAGGCGGCGAGGGCAATGACGAACCAGCACCACCCGGCCGCTTTCGCGTCGCCGGTCCGCAGCCTGCGCCAGGCCGCGACGAGCAGCAGGTCGACCGAGATGGGATAGGCCCACGCTTTCCACCCGTCTTGTCCGGCCGCCGAGGCGATGTCGTGCAGGTGGGCGAAGGACAGGGCGGCGGCGATGACGGCTTGGACGAGCACCGCATCGATACGGGCCAGTTGGGCGCGCATGCTGCGGCTCCTTCCGGATTCAGGCATGGGAGAGGTAAGGACGTGGCGCGAGGCGGTCACGCCGGCCGAGGGAAGGGACGGTGGCTCAGTCGGTCACTGGGCGCGGGTGGACGACCGGCGCCGAGGCGTCGACCGGCCGTATGGGGATGTAAGGGCGGAAGGGCTTGAGCGCAGGCAGGTGCGGCGTCAGGTGGGCCGATTCCTGGCAGATCTCGGCGGCATCGCCGAGAGAGAGGTAGGGCGTGCGGATGCGGGACCAGCCCCCGGAGGTATCACCGGCGACGGCCAGGCCAGGTCGTTCGGGCGCGATGGCGCAGGCGGCGGCGACCGCTTCGGGTGCGATGTCGCCGAGGGCCATCTTGGCGGAGGCTTCGTCGTTGACGCGGTGGCAGACTCGGCCGGTGAGCTGGGCCCGGAGCATGGTGGCGCCCTTGCCGAGTTCAGCGCCGAAGCGCTGTCCGCAGACCTCCAGGTAGATACCGGCCGCGCGGCCTAGCTGGGCGAGGCGGATGAGCTGGGTGACCATCTCGTCCCGGCGTTCCTCGTCCTTGCGCGTGGCGACGAGGAAGAGTTCGGCCACTTCGTCGACGAACAGCACGATGGGGACCGGGCGTTCGTGCTCGGGCAGGCCCCAGATGTCGGAGGTGATCTCCTCGTCCGGTGTACTCGGGGCGATGCCCTGTCGGGCCTTGATCAGGTCGTATCGGTCCTCCATTTCCTTGATGAGCACGGGCAGCAGGTCGGCGGCCTGGTCAGGGTCGGTGGCGAGCGCCGAAAGACGTGGCGCGAAGGGGGCCAGTTCGACGCCGCGCTTGCAGTCGATGCCGACCAGGGCGACGGGCTGTCGGGCGAGTCCGGCCACCAGATGGCGCAGGTACATGGACTTGCCGGAGAGCGTTGCTCCGAGGGTGAGTTGGTGCGGGACGGTGCGGTAGTCGCGCACGAAGGGGGTGGCGTCCTCTCTGAGGGCGACCGGCACCCTCAGGAACTCCGTCGTGGTCTTGCGCGGCATGCGGACCCGCCGGAGTACGTCGAAGCCGACGAGCCGAAGCTCGACAACGCCGGGCTTGATCGTGGTGACGTAGACGGCGTGAACTCCCCAGGCGTGCCTCAGCCGTTCGGCGGAGGCGGCGACGTCAGCGGGTTCCTGCCCCGGGGCCAGTCGCAGGCGGAGTCGTAGCCCGGTCATGGTTGGGCGGATGATGCCGCGACGCGGCGGGACGGGACGGACCTCGCGGCGGGTGGTGGCCTTGACCGCCAGCACCCGGAGCCGGGAGGGCGCCACGGTCAGGCCGCAGGCTTCCATGACCGAGCCGTACGAGCTGAGCAGCCGAGCTGTGGACATCGGCAGGCCGACCGTCGACCAGTAGATCCCGGGGTGCTTGGCCCGGGCGTAGGCAGCCCCACCGCCGAGCGCGGCGACAGGACCACCCACCTCCAGAAGCGTCGCTATGTCGGTCATCAGGCAGCGGCCCCAGTAGCGACGGGGAACGCAGCCGGAGTGACGGCGGCGGCGCGGAACGCGATGCCGTGCCGCTGCTGCCCGTTGAACACGCTCTCCCACGGCCGGGCCACGAGCCCCGGCAGAGAGACCGGGGCGCCCAGCGCGAGCCCCTCCGCCACCCCGCTCTCCGGAAGGGTCACCTTGATCAGGGACGACTCCCCCTCCTCGATGTAGACGACGCCGATCGTCATCAGTGCCTCGCCGCTCACGGCGTCCTTGGCGATCTCGCCGGTCTGCCGGTCGCGGACCTTGGGCTCGGGCGCCTCGGTCAGCAGGATCGTTGCGGCCGAGGTCTCCACGCGGATGGTGCGCAAGGTTTCTTCCCATCTACTCGTCTATACAAGATGCAGCCTTCGAACCCGATCTCCGGGAACGCCAACCACCTTGCCACACAACTTGCCCACTCGTCTATACGAGTATGCCTGTTGGGGTGTACGAGTTCGGGAGAACGGCCCCGCGCACCACCGCCGGTCAGGCCCTCACGTGGCCGGGAGCTGGTACGACAGGACGTACGCGTCCGCCGCCATGACCGTGTCGCAGACTTCTACGGCTCGCCCCTCGGTGTCGTACGCGGTGCGGATCAGGTGGATCACGGGCACGCCAGCGGCCAGCCGGAGCGTCTTCACCTCGGCAGGCGACGGCATCCGGGCACGGATCTCCTCCTCGAAGTGGTCGAGGCGGTGGCCCAGTTCTTCGAGGCGGGCGTAGATGCCGCCAGGTCCGGGGTTCGGCTCGGCGATCGGCGTACCTCGCGCGATGTCGAGCGGAAGGTAGGAGGTGGCGAACTCCACGGGCCGCCCGTCGAGCAGATACCGACGGCGGCGAGCCAGTACCCGGCGCACGGAGCCGAGCCGGGCGGAGACATCCTGGCTGGCCTTCTCTTCCTTGACCTCAAGGCTGTCGACCTGGGGGTGACTGCCGGCGGCGTCCGCCTCGACGATGAAGGCGGACTTGCCCTGCTCTCGGTGTCGCCGGGCGAACCGGTCGGAGGCGAGCCGCCGCACGGGAGGCCGGGGCCGCACGAAGACGCCCTTGCCATGCTCGGCATGCACGAGCCCTTCCCCCTGCAGGATGGAGAAGGAGTTCCGGACCGTCATCCGGGAAACCCCGTAATGCTCGACAAGGTCAGCTTCGGAGGGCAGCTTGTCGCCCTCTCTGAACCGCCCACGGTCGATGGCCTCACGCAGCTGGTCGGCGATCTGCCGGAAGACCGCACGATCGCTCGTGGGGTCGAGATCGCCGAGGAGGCCGGAAGGAAGAGACGGCACCTGTACTCCTTTAGGTATCTAGACGAGTGGGCGAGTGTTGTTGCTACGGTGGAGAGCCTAGCCAGCCGAGAGGGCCGAGGAACGTGAGCACAGAACGCCCGCACTCCGTGAGCGTGGCCGGGGTCGTCGTAGACGGCCAGGGCCGGGCCCTCTTGATCCAGCGCCGCGACAACGGCAAGTGGGAGCCGCCGGGCGGAGTCCTCGAACGCGAGGAAGCCATCCCCGAGGCTCTCCAGCGCGAAGTTCTCGAAGAGACCGGCATCAAGATCAAGCTTCCCGCGACCTTGACCGGCGTCTACAAGAACATGAAGGGCTTGATCGTCTCGCTGGTCTTCCGCTGCGAAGCCGCCGACGGCACGCCCACCACCGGTGACGAGACCCGCGCGCTGCGCTGGGCCACCCGCGAAGAAGTATCCGAACTCGCCGACGAGGCGTACGCGATCCGCGTCCTGGACGCTATGGACGCGGCGTCTCCGCCGGCCATCCGCGCCCACGACGGCGTGAAACTCGTCTAGCCCGAACCCGCTACACATGGCGGCCTACCAGCACGAAGGAACTTGTATGCACGAGTATACGAGTAATACACGGGTCTGGGGGCTCACTTGCCCAGGATTTCCGGAAGAGGTGAGCCGGGCCCGCCGATGGACCCGCGACATCCTGCGTGGCTCGCCGTTAGCCGAGGACGCCGAGCTGATCGTGAGCGAGCTGAGCGCGAACGCGATCCTGCACACGGCCAGCGGCCGGGAGTCCGGAAGCTTCCATCTGGCGCTCGCGGTATCCGCGCAGGTGATCGCCTTGTCGGTGACGGACGACGGAGGCACGGGGATGGGCCCGAAGGTCGAGCACCAGGACCAGGAGGCCGAGCACGGCCGGGGCCTGGGCATGGTCAGCGTCATCGCGCACCGGGTCGTGGTCCACGAGACCGACGGCGGTCACACAGTCACCGCGGAGCTCTTCGCCCGCCCGCGCCGAGGAGGCCACCCGTGCTGATGGACAAGCCGCAGTGGGGCTACTGGTGTGAGTGCTGGACCGAGGACTTGGACGAGCAGCGGAGGCCGGCGCTTCTGGCATCGATCGACGCGTACTCGGCGGCCCAGGCCGACAGGTGGGTTGCGGTCGCCCTGCGTGCGATCACTCCGGCGCTGGATTCCGAAACCTCTGACGAGGCGTGGGACTGGCTGTACGAAGGCCGCATTGAGACGCGGCGAGCCCTCCTAAAGTCAGAGCCCTGCACCGTGTCGATCACTCAGGACCGCACTCGCATCACATGGACGATCCGCCCGGTGCTCTTCGTGCCGCTCGCCCACCGCCAAGGATTCGAACTCCCAGGCTGCGCATATGACTTCAAGCCCTGCGCGGCCGTGTCGAGTCTCAGTTGATGGTTGACGGGTTGGCGTCGGGTGATGCTTGACGTCTGCCCTAGACGATCTTTCGGCGATTGTGTTCGCCGGAGTTGCGGACCACCACCTCCTTCCTGGTGACGCGGGGAACGGTGGTGATCAGCTCGGTTCCCTGGAAGATGCGGATGCTGGTCTCGTCCAGGTGGGCGGTGACAATCTGGCGGGCATGGCCGCGGCCGAGCTGGATGCGTTGTCCGGCGACCACGAAGCCGCCGGTGCTGCTGACGGTGCGCTCGGCGATCTGCTCGCCGGGCGGTGGCAGCAGCGGTGGAGGGCCGGCCGGACGGCCGCCCTGCAGACGACTGCAGGCCGACGGCGGCAGCGGGCTGGGCAGGGTGGCCTTGAGGACCCGCTGTTCGTCGAGGACCTGAAGGATCCGTCCGTCGAGCCGCAGGGTGACTCGTTGTCCGGCGAACGGCCAGCCGATGAGGACCTTGTCGCCGCCCAGGCCGACGTAGCCGACCGCGTTGACGGTGCGATCGACCTCCACCGCCTTCGGGGAGTCGTCGGCCGGGCCGGGATCATCGGGCCAGGGTCCGGCTGGACGGGCATCGCCGCTGGCCAGCAGGGCTTTGAGGTCCCGGCCGGACAGTTTCGAGGGCAGCGTCTTGTGCCGTGCCCCGCCGATCAGCACATGCAGCCGGTTCACGTCGATGCGCAACGTGACCGTGGTGCCGGCGAGGGCCGGACCGAACCAGATCTGCTGCCCGCGCAGGCTCAGATTCCCCGAAGCAGGAACCTGCCGCTCCACCTCGATCGCACCGATCTCGCCCTCGGCCAACGGCCAGGCCACCGGCGCCGGTTCAAGCGGCGGCGGATCCGGCGGAGCCGCAGGAGTGACCAGGTCGAGGCGGGCGGGCAGGACCACCGGCAACACGTCCTGCTCGGCCCGCGGCCGGGGGACGAACCGGCTCGCCGGGACGGCCATGTCCAGGGCCTGGTGCGGCCGCATCCGGTTGTAGTCCTCCAGCCAGGCATCCACCGCCGCCTGCGCGGCCGCGAGGTCTTCGAACGGGCCGCAGCCGTCGAGGAGTTCGCGTCTGAGTGTCTGGTGAAACCGCTCGATCTTCCCGGTGGTGGTCGGGGACTGCGGTCGGGTGAGCCGGTGGGTGATGCCGTTCTCCCGGCAGATCCGGTCGAACATCGTCTCCCCGGGCCGTCCGGAGCCGAACCGGGCGGTGAACTGCTTGCCGTTGTCCGTCAGCACCTCCTCAGGCACTCCGAACCGGATCAGCGCTTCCCCGAAGGCCCGACAGACCGCGCGGGCGGTGGCCCGCTCGACCACCTTGGCGATCACCATGAACCGTGAGTGGTCGTCGATCCCGGTGACCATCTTGCACTCGCCGCCGCCCGCGAGCAGGATGCCGCCGACAATGTCCATCTGCCACAGTTCCATCGCCGCAGACCGTTCCCACCTGCGGTAATCCGACCGGCGCCGCTTGCGGACCCCGGGCTCGACCAGGCCGTTGCGGACCAGGACCCGGTAGATGGTCGCCCTGGAGGGGACCGGTGTGATGCCCCTGCGGTCCAGCTCGTGCACCAGGCGGCGCGGACCCCAGGTGGGATGCCGGCGCCGCAGCTCACACACCACCGCCTCCACCTCCCCGGCGATCCGGTGCGGACACGAGACCGGACGGTGCGAACGGTCCACCAGGCCCGGCAGGCCCGACCGCTCGTACTTGCGTACCCAGGCATGCACCGACTGTCTCGACACCCCATACCTGGCCGCGACTTGAGTGACCGGAACCCCCGCGGCAACCTCCATCACCGCGTGATACCGCTGCTCGACCACGCTCAACTCCACCAGCACGGCCCCGACCCTCCCCATGCGCCATATCCAGGCGCACAGCCAAGCCGAGGCAAGCGGTGTCAAGCATCAGGTGAGGCCACAGCGTCAAGCATCAACCGAGACAAGACAAGCCCCACGCGAACGACTGAGTTACAACTTTCTCTACTGGTTCAAGGCGGCTCGCTCCGCTCCCCGCGCGCGGCCCGGCCCCCGGCCGGGCCTGCGCTCCTGTCTCCGCCCCGCTCCAGCCCAGCCGGCGCCCGTACCGCGCTCAAAGCATGCAGCCGCCTGATGTCAGAGAAGGGGTACATCGTGGCTGGGGCGGTCGGCTCCACGGCTTTACGGAGCCACTTTGGCGCGAGCCTCGCAGATCATGGCCCCAACGTCGTGCTTTACCGGGCAGGTTCACTACCTGCCCGACTCGCCGGAAGCTTACGGGGCCATGATCACTCGCGCCAAAGCAGCGCCACCCCAAAGCCGCTCCACCGACCTCGCGCTTCCAAGCATCGCAGCGTTCCCTTGGTGACCGCCAAAACCTAAATTCCCAGGACATGTCACTCAGTGTGTAGCTAACATTTGGCGAGATCGAAGGCACCAGGGGATTACAGCGGGAGACGCGAGTGGCACTATTGCAAGATCTGATTAGAGATGCGGCTGGCGAGGAAGTCTCTACCGCAAGCCTTCTTCGACAGGCTCGAATTGTGGCAACACGTCTACGAATTTCCGACGCATTGGACTGGATCGATAGAGAACTAACAGGATACCCCGACGAGGACGTACCAGCCTATCGCGGGCCATTTCCTGTGCACACACTTGGAAACTTTGCAGGACCCTTCGGCTCAGGGATGAGCAATGCTCCTGTGGCCGTCTCCATGCTACCCGAAAGATTCAACCCCTCTCGACTTGGCAAGACCAGCATAAATTCTAGCGTTTCCGAAATCGAAGATCTCCTCAAAGGCGATCTTCGAAATGGAATTGGCGTTCCTTGGACCGCAGACATGGTGGCCCAATTCAACTTCTATCACACTCGTGGCGACTTCACCATGTACGAAGGAATGGGCGCCACGCGCATTTGGCGTCAACTTTCACCGTCGCTCTTGCGCGCCATTCTCGATGCAGTTCGCACACGAATCCTCGACTTCGCACTTCAACTTGAGGCAGAAAACCCGGAGGCTGGGGAGAAATCAGGGGAGTCTCTCGTGACACCTGAAAAAGGGAACGAGATTTTTCATACAGTGATTAATGGCCCTGGAGCAAACGTAGCGCTAAACTCAAACAACTTCACTCAGAATTCTTACGCTAGTCCCCCAAAGACAGAAGGTGAGCTGGTTGACAGATTGAGACAGGCTGGCGTCAATGAAGAGCTGCTGACATCGCTAACCGTAGCAATTTCCGAGGACCGCGCCGAGGCGGGGGGAGAACTGGCAGAGCCTGGTCCTCGTGTGCAGGGGTGGCTGGGCAGGGTTCTGGCCCTAGGGGCCCGATCGTCTGAGGCGGTCGGCACCGGAGTCGCAGGCGGAGTAGTCACGCAACTAGTTCTTAGCTACTTCGGCCTGGGAGGGTAGATGTAGAGCATCCGATTGATATGAGGGTCGCCGGTGTTGCGGTCGCTGGGCCGTCCAAGGCCCTTCGCGGCCGAACGATGGCAACCGAGAGCACCAGGAGGACAGCCAGCCTCGTGAAAGCGCGAGGCTAGCTTGACCAACAGAACGCTAGCTAGTCCTGCGCATCAATAATGGTCTCAAGCGCCAGGAAGCGGGCTAGGAGGATGTCCGGGCCGAGCAGATTCGCTTCACTACTGCGCGGCAGCAATTGCGGCGTCTCAGAGTATTTCGGATCATCCTTTGCGTGCACAATCCTATTTCGGAGTGCGTAGATCCTACGAGCAACTTGAACCTGCACGGTCTCCGACGTGGAACTGAGATTTATGCCAGGAACCCCTTTTATGGGCCCTTTACGAGAAAAGTGCTCAATGAATCCGTCACCCTTTAGGGCCTCTATTAGCTTGTCCTCTCGGACGCAGTCCCGTACCAGAATTTTCAAAGCTTCTTCTTCGCCCACACCCCTCGCTCGCTCGGCGACGTTTAGTACTCGAAGCACAGAAGCGTCATCCGAAACATCAAATGCGAAGTCCCTTATTTCGCGGCGGACACGCTTTAGCGCATCTCGACGCGCCACGAACGGCAGATAGTACTCAAGCACTTGATAGTAGGAGAGGAAGGCAAAGGGCGGATTATCTTGAGCTTCGCCGGCGAAAGAGAAGATCGCCGCAACCTCGCGAGGTACGCGCGTTGAGGGGAAGCTGATCGACTGCCACTCCGTCGTCGGCTTCCTCGACAAGAAGGGTAGCCGACCACGCTCTCGTGGTATCAGACTGAGAACAAGACCATATTTAGCATCGAGCTCGAATAGCAGATCGTGCGCAAGTTGCTGCACTTGCATGGAATTGGCGGCGACGTCATTAGACGATCCCAGCATCACTTTTAGCGTGTGCTCACTGAAGTTGTCCGCCGTGTAATATCCGAGATCATAGGCGAGGAGTGTGGCAATTGGACTGATGGGGGAAATCTCGACGCAGGCATTCAAATTGGGGCTTCGGAGGTGAAACCCTACTTCGTGCGTCCGTGATTTCTGCTTAATTACATAGGGCTCGAAGGTGTGCCCACAATCAGGTTCAGCATACCGCCAGGAGTATGACTCGATGATTTTCCCAGCAGGAATGGTAGAGCTAGAGTTGCCGATCAGAAACTCGGCGCTAGCCCCATTGTGAGAAATTACCCCCCTGTACTCAGTGTGATCTCTATATGTATCCAACCCCGAAGCGGCGGCCGGGAGGTCAGTCACACGGATATCGGCGTTCCTGAGGAGTCCCCCTTGTCCTCGTGAAGACGAACCATCACGCTCGTCCACGAAGTGCATACCGTCACTGTAGTGACCTGCTCTGCGGAATCCGAACTTGACGATTTTGTCAATCGCCGCCACTTGCTCCTCAGACAGCGATATCTCGATCTCTTCATCTTCGGGTAGTAGGCCTAGCGATACTTCGTACTCGAAATCGTCATCAACCTTAGACACCCAACGATCCCCCTCCTGATGCATCGCAACATCTCGGCGCTCTTACATGATGCACCATGATGCGGTTACGCCTACCCGACAGCAAAAAATGTGCAGTCATGGTCTGCTTCTGGCAGGTGCTCCTTATACCGGCCAGCAGTTCAAGCTCCATTGCCAGGTCGAGAGCCTCTGTCCTGACGGCACTCACTGATAGCAGCACCGGCGCACGAACCCCACCAACACAGTTGGGTGCACACGAGACCGCGCGCCGGATGTACTGACTCGCGTACGCGTGGAGCTTCCGTACCGCCGGCCATGCGCCCTACCCCGGTCCTTGGCCTGTAGCGCACGCTGGGTGCCGACCCTTGAGACGAACTACCGGGGGGTGGGCGGTGGGTGAGTGGAAGCAAGGGAAGTGCGGTTGGCCGACTGGAGCCGGAGGTCGTTGCCAGAACAAGACGATGAAGGGCACGTCGCGCTGCTACCTCCATCAAGGTGTCTGGACGAAACGCGGCCAGGCCGAAGTCAAGAAGAGGGCGAGCAGGCGTCGCAAGAAGTGAACCCCTTGCTGTGCAAGCCCGGCCGCGATGGGAGGGCCTCTGATGCGCACTGCAACCCCTGACGATGGTCGCACCACAAGCGCACCAGATCGAGCGGGGAACAGCGGGGACTCACGGTGAGAGCAGGCAGCGGCAACAAGGACCCGTTCAAAGCGTTCACCGAGGTCAGAGCAAGAACTGGCTCCAAATGATCGCAGCCTCCCAAGCTGATGTACTCCGCCTGGTCCTCGCACTGGTGATTTGGTCCTCACCGTGACGGGGAGATCGTTCAGCGTGGCGTTGCACCAGCCCCGGCCCTATGGCGGCACACTCTGGCGACCCATCAACGGCCGGCTGAGGAGATAGGCCCGTGACGAAGTTCGATCAAGTGCAGACGTCAAAGCTGCCAACCGGCTACGCCCAGTTGGTGCTGAGTCCTGAACACCTTTTCAACGCCCCTCTGCCCGATCTTCTCTCGGAGCTGGGCGTCACGCTGGATGAGTCTTCGATTACCGACCCAAACTTCACGGGTGCTGCCGTGGTTACCCGGGACCACCGTGTGATTCTTTCCATGAGGGCAGGCCAACCGGACTGCGAGCGCGACGTTGTTGCGCGAGCGCTGTTGGGACGCGTGCTGAATGTGCCGTTGTCGCCGTTGCCTGAGCCGT
Source organism: Streptomyces sp. T12 (assembly GCF_028736035.1). Classification (NCBI taxonomy): domain Bacteria; kingdom Bacillati; phylum Actinomycetota; class Actinomycetes; order Kitasatosporales; family Streptomycetaceae; genus Streptomyces; species Streptomyces sp. T12. The sequence continues at coordinate 4,869,853 of NZ_CP117866.1, read as the reverse complement.
ACCGCATGAGCGAAGTCTGAGCCGGTCGGCTGTCTGGGCCGTCCCTGGGCCGTCCGACGCCGCCAAACAGTGGCCAATGACGACCAACGACGACCACCAGGCGCCCGACCCCACCGCCCCTGACCAGCAAAAACCCAGCTCACCAAGATCCCCGACAAGACCCAGGGCAAGAAGAAGTAGCCTGAGCTGATCAAGCCCCCTACCTGCGGTCTTTCTGCGGGTAGGGGGTTTCTCTCTGCACGAGGGCCCCGTCGGAATGCGGCGACCGGCTCCCGCAACTCTTCGTGATCATGTCACCAGCCTGTGACAACGCTGTCTTGGAACGAAGGCACCGGGATCCCTTCGTCCCGCAGCCCCCTCATAGTCATCGAGCAGCACCGAGCAGCCGAAACCGCTTCGGCCTCAACCGACCGATGACCAAGGGGATTTCATGTCCGGCAACCGTCGCAAGGCCTTCCTCGTCTCCGCAGCCATCGTGGGCGGTGCCATGCTGATGACCGCGTGCCAGGACACGGACACGGACAAGGCCACGGACGCCGGCGCCGCGCAGGGTTCTTCGTCCGCCACCCCGGCCGGCGATGCGGCCACCCCGTCAGGCTCGTCGACCGCGGGCAGCGGCCAGG